>NZ_JBSGUA010000008.1:0-149634 GCF_053607685.1 Streptomyces sp. NPDC055099
CACCGAGGACGCGGAGCGGCGGATCTTCCCGGCGGACCCCGAGGTGGCGCTCGCCCGGCTGGTGGACGTACGGCTGGCCGCGCTCCATCAGGAGCTGCAGCGCGTCACCCGGTCGCGGCACGTCATTGACGGTCTACGCGCGGAGCTCGGCGGTGCGAGGAGCGGTGCGGGCGCGGCCGTCCCACGCCCTTCCGGCATCGAGCGACGGGTGCTCGTTTCGATGTGCACCGTGGGCAAGGACGAGGCGGGCGCGCGGAAGCTGGGAGTGTCGGTGCGGACCTACCGGCGACATGTTGCCGATCTCATCCAGACGCTCGGCGCGACCAGCCGGGCCCAGGCCGCTCTGCTGGCCCGCGAACGCGGCTGGATCTGAGGAGGCCGGAGGAGGCCGGGGGACCCGAAGCCCGGGAAGAGCCGCGATCGGGGCGCGGGAAAGCGGGGAACGGGCTCGGCCCCGGGACGTTTGGAGGAACGTCCCGGGGCCTGCCGGTCATCCTACGGTGACGCTCTCGGGCTCACCCCCCGCCCTGCGGGTGCGGGCTCACCCGTCCGTGGCGATGGCGTTCAGGACGTTCATCCGGCCCGCCCGGAAGGCGGGGACCAGGGCCGCGAACAGGCCCACGAAGGCCGAGCCGATGAAGACGGTGATGATCGTCGGCCAGGGGATCTCCAGGACCTTCAGGCCCTCCAGGGCGAGCAGCTTCTGGGCCGTCGCACCCCAGCCCATGCCGAGGCCGAGACCGAGCAGCGCTCCGAAGAGGGCGATGACCACCGACTCCAGGCGGATCATGCGGCGCAGCTGGCGGCGCGAGAGGCCGATCGCCCGCATCAGGCCGATCTCCCGGGTCCGCTCGACCACCGAGAGGGCCAGGGTGTTCACCACACCCAGGATCGCGACGATGATCGCGAGGCCGAGCAGGCCGTAGACCATGTTCAGCATCTGGCCGACCTGGTCCTTCAGCGTCTGCTTGAAGTCGGTCTGGTCCATGACCTTGTACTGCGGGTAGTCGGACATGGCCGCCTTCAGCGACGTGTACGCCGCGTCCTGCTTGCCCTCCTGCGCCTTCGCGAACATGATCTCGTTCGGCGGCATCCGGTCGGCGGGCACGTACTTCGCGGCGGTCGCGATGTTCACGTACATCGCGCCCGAGTCGATCGACGTCTCGCTCGACGTGATGGCCCGCACGGTGATGTCGGCCGTCCTGCCGTGGTCGAAGGCGAGCTTCACCTTGTCGCCGAGCGTGATGCCGTGGTCCTTGGCGAAGTCCTCGCCGACCGACATGGAGTCCGGCTTGTAGGCGTCGGCGAGCTTGCCGGCGACGGTCTCGCTGCGCAGGTCCTCGGCGTACGTGGCGTCGGCGGCGCTCAGGCCCACCTTCTTCGCGGTCTTGCCGTTCGGCCCGGTCAGGTCGGCCTTGACGTCCTTGTACTGGGTGATGTGGGCGATGTGGTCGGCCTTCTCCAGGGACTTCGC
The DNA here is from genome assembly GCF_053607685.1 of Streptomyces sp. NPDC055099. Taxonomy (NCBI): domain Bacteria; kingdom Bacillati; phylum Actinomycetota; class Actinomycetes; order Kitasatosporales; family Streptomycetaceae; genus Streptomyces; species Streptomyces sp. NPDC055099. The sequence continues at coordinate 1,475 of NZ_JBSGUA010000008.1, forward strand.
CGCCTTCGGGGTGATCGCCTGGCCGTTGTCGGACTGGATGATGAAGTCCGCGCCGACCGACTTGTCGAGCTCGTCCGTGGCGGAGGCGACCATCGAGGAGCCGACCACCGAGAGGCAGGCGACCAGGGCGAGGCCGATCATCAGGGCCGCCCCGGTGGCGCCGGTGCGGCGCGGGTTGCGCAGCGCGTTGCGCTCGGCCATCCGCCCGACGGGCCCGAACATCCGCAGGAGTACGGCGCTGAGGACGCGGACCACGCCGCTTGCGAGGACCGGGCCGATGACGACGAAGCCGATGAGGGTCAGGACCACGCCGCCGCCGAGGAAGAGCGAGCCCTCGCTCGCCTTGTCCGCCTGCGAGGCGGTGTAGAGGCCGAAGGCGCCGGCCCCGGTGAGGACCAGGCCGATGATCGCGCGCAGGACGTTCGCCTTGCCGTCGGCCGGTGTCCCGGCGTCGCGCAGGGCCGCCATCGGGGAGACCTTGGCGGCGCGCCGGGCGGGGAGGTAGGCGGCGAGGACGGTGACGACGATGCCGAGGACCATGCCGACCACGGGCGTCGTCCACTTGACGGTGAGGTCCTGGGTGGACAGTTCCATGCCCATGCCGGACATGAGCTGCATCAGGCCGACGGCGAGCCCGACGCCCGCGCCGACCCCCAGGACCGAGCCGATGACGCCGAGAAGGAGCGCCTCGACGAGCACGGAACGGTTGACCTGCTTGCGGCTGGAGCCGATGGCGCGCATCAGGCCGATTTCGCGGGTGCGCTGGGCGACCAGCATCGAGAAGGTGTTGATGATGAGGAAGATGCCGACGAGGAAGGCGATCCCGGCGAAGCCGAGCATCGCGTACTTCATCACGTCGAGGAAACCGCTGACGCTCTTGCGGCTGTCGTCCGACGTCTCCTGCTGCGTCTTGACCTTGTACGCGGAGGCCTCGGCGCCCATGGTCTCGCCGACGTTCCGCTTGAGGTCGGTGTCGCTGACGCCCGCCTCGGCGGTGACGTTGACGTGCGTGAACCGCCCTGTGGTGCCCAGGAGTTCGCGCTGCGCGGTCGCGGTGTCGAAGTAGACGATCGCGGCGCCGGGGTTGGTCACCTTGAAGGTGGCTATGCCGGAGATCTTGGCGGTGTGGTCACCGGAGACGGCGATGGTGCGCAGCTCGTCACCGATCTTGAGGTGGTGCTTGTCCGCGGTGTCGGCGTCGACCATCACGTCGGTGGGTCCGCGCGGGGCGTGCCCCGAGGTGATGTCCATCGACCGCAGGTCGTTGTGCGTCCAGTTGCCCGCGATGGTGGGACCACCGCCGGTCGGACCCACGTTCTTCTTCTCGGAGTTGACGACGGTGACGGCGGTGCTGCTGACCGCGCCCTCCGCGGACTTCGCGCCTTCGGCCTTCTTCGCCTGCTCGACGACCGAGGCGGGGACCGACTCGGGCTTCCCGCTGTCGGGCGTCTCGCCGGTGTCCTCGGCGTTCTTGTTGGTGACGGTGACGTCGGCGGACGTCGCGGCGAAGAGCTTGTCGAACGTCGTGTTCATCGTGTCGGAGAAGACGAGCGTGCCGCAGACGAACGCCACCGACAGGACCACGGCCACCGCGGAGAGCGCCATGCGGCCCTTGTGCGCGAAGAAGTTGCGCATCGAGGTCTTGAGGACGGTCATGACGTGCGCCCCCGGGCGTCGAAGTCCTTCATGCGGTCCAGGACGCTCTCGGCGGTCGGCGAGTACATCTCGTCGACGATCCGGCCGTCCGCGAGATACAGCACCCGGTCCGCGTACGAGGCGGCCACCGGGTCGTGCGTGACCATCACGATGGTCTGGCCGAGCTCGGTCACCGACTTGCGCAGGAAGCCCAACACCTCGGCGCCCGCACGGGAGTCGAGGTTTCCGGTCGGCTCGTCACCGAAGATGATCTCGGGGCGCGCGGCCAGCGCGCGGGCCACGGCGACGCGCTGCTGCTGGCCGCCGGAGAGCTCGGTCGGGCGGTGCTTGAGGCGGCCCGCGAGGCCGACGGTCTCCACGACCTGGTCCAGCCAGCCGCGGTCGGGCTTGCGGCCCGCGATGTCCATCGGGAGCGTGATGTTCTCGATGGCGTTGAGCGTCGGCAGGAGGTTGAACGCCTGGAAGATGAAGCCGATCCGGTCCCGGCGCAGCTGCGTGAGCTTCTTGTCCTTCAGGCCGGTGATCTCGGTCTCGTCGAGGTAGATCTGCCCGGAGGACACGGTGTCCAGGCCCGCGAGGCAGTGCATCAGGGTCGACTTGCCGGAGCCGGAAGGGCCCATGATCGCGGTGAACTGCCCGCGGGCGATGTCCACGTCGATCTCGTCGAGCGCGACGACCCGGGTCTCCCCGGACCCGTACGCCTTCACGACCTGGCGCGCCCGTGCCGCCACGGCCGTACGCCCTCCAGTGCCCCCGTGCCTGGGAATGGTCACAGCCGTTGTCACGGTAAGTCTCCTAAGTCGGTTACGCGGTGGATCGGGTGTGCCCGGACGTGTTCGCCGCGCATAAAGAGTCTGGTCGTCCGGCGGTTCGGGCGCGCTGGTGCCCAGCGCAGTCTTTTGCTGGGGAAAACCCCACCCCCGAAGGTGTGGCTGGTCCGACCCCGGGCCTTCCCGGCCCGCCCCCGTCGGCATAAAGCCAATCTAAGAAGCGGCCGGGGCCTTCTCGTCCTCCGGCAGTACGAACGCTCCCCGGTCCGTAGTACGGAGGTTCCCCTAGGGGATCTCCACCTCCCGGGGGAGCGGTTCTCGGGGTTGCTCCACCCTCCTGCCGACCGGACACCGACCCACCTGCCGGGATGCTCTGCCCCCTGCCCCGCGGCCCACCCGGGTGAGAAGGTGGCCGGAAGCAATTAGATGCAGGGGGAAGGAATTTCGGTGGGCGGCACAGGCGGCATACCTTCGGCCACGCGGGACACCCGGCGGCGCGGACCCGTCGTGGCCGCCCTCATGCTCGCCATGGCGCTCGCCGCCCTCGACTCCACGATCGTCTCGACGGCCATCCCCCAGATCGTCGGCGACCTCGGTGGCTTCTCCGTCTTCTCCTGGCTCTTCTCCGGCTATCTGCTCGCCGTCACCGTCACCCTGCCCATCTACGGCAAGCTCTCCGACACCTTCGGCCGCAAGCCCGTCCTCATCGCGGGCAGCATCCTCTTCCTGCTCGGCTCCGCGCTGTGCGCCGTGGCCTGGAACATGGGGGCGCTCATCGCCTTCCGCATCGTCCAGGGTCTGGGCGGCGGCGCGCTCCAGGGGACGGTGCAGACGCTCGCCGCCGACCTCTACCCCCTCAAGGAACGCCCCAAGATCCAGGCGAAGCTGTCCACCGTGTGGGCCGCGTCGTCCATCGCGGGCCCGGCGCTCGGCGGCCTGATCGCCGCTTACGCCGACTGGCGCTGGATCTTCCTCATCAACCTGCCCATCGGGGCGGTGGCGCTCTGGCTGATCGTGCGTCACCTCCACGAGCCGCAGCGCGAGAAGGCGGATCGGGGGCGCACCGACTGGGCGGGCGCGCTCGCCGTCTTCGCCTGCGGGGGCGTCCTGCTCACCGCGCTCGTGCAGGGCGGCGTCGCCTGGGGCTGGCTCTCCGCGCCGTCGCTCGCGCTGTTCGCGGGCGGGCTGCTGCTCGCGGCGGCCGTCGTGGCCGTCGAGCGACGCGCGGCGGAGCCGATCATCCCCGGCTGGGTCTGGCGCCGGCGCACCATCGCCGCGGTCAACCTCGCCCTGGGCGCGCTCGGCCTCCTGATGGTCGCGCCCACGGTCTTCCTGCCGACGTACGCCCAGTCCGTGCTCGGCCTGGCGCCGGTCGCCGCCGGGTTCGTGCTCTCCGTGATGACGCTGAGCTGGCCGGTCTCCGCCGCCCTGAGCCAGCACGTCTACCGCAGGCTCGGCTTCCGCGACACGGCGCTCATCGGCATCGGCGGCGCCGCGCTCTTCCTCTTCGCGTTCCCCTTCCTGCCCTACCCGGGGCAGGCCTGGCAGCCGGCGCTGATCATGCTGCTCCTCGGCGCGGCACTCGGCCTCTTCCAACTGCCGCTGATCGTCGGGGTGCAGTCCACCGTCGGCTGGTCCGAGCGCGGCACGGCCACCGCGTCCATCCTCTTCTGCCGCCAGATAGGCCAGACCCTGGGCGCCGCGCTGTTCGGCGCGGTCGCCAACGGGGTCCTCACCTCGCGGCTCGGCGGCGCGGGCTCCCTGGACTCGGTGGCTCACGCCCTTGAGGACCCGGCCTCGGTCGCCGACCCCGAACGGCTGCGGCGCGCCGTCGACTCGGCGGTCGACACGGTGTACGTGGGGGCGGGGTGCGCGGCGGTGCTCGCACTCCTCGTACTGGTGTTCCTCGCACCCCGGCGGTTTCCGGTAATCGGGGCGGACGCCCCGGAAAACGGGGAGGTCAGCGCCCCGGAGGGCGGCGAGAACGCCGCACTTGCCCCGCGCGAAAGCCCCGTGAACAGACCGGCGGACTAGACCGACCAACCAGTATGGTCAAAACCCTTCGCGGCTCTACTACTTACAAGTAACGTGCTCGATCCTCACCTCTCGCTCCCTGCGGTCCCGCACCGGACCGACGCCGCGCAAGGAGAACCGGGATGCCCTACCCTCACCAGCCCCAGAACCCTCACCACCCACAGAACTCCCCGTACCCGCAGTCCCCGCAGCCCCCGCAGAACTCCCAGTACCCACAGCCCCCGCAGTACCCCCGGGGCCTGCACGCCCCCTCGTACCCCACCTACCCCTGGCAGCCCGTCGCGCCGCCACCTCCCCCTCCACCCCCACGGCTCCCCCGCCACCCCGCACTCGGCCGCCACAGCGACCTGCGCCACCTGCGCAGCGCCTACCGCTGGCAGCGCCGCGTCGCCACCCTCACCGCGCTCGGCTACTTCACGCTCTTCCTGATCCTCTCCGCCTCCGCCCCGTCCCTGATGACGGACACGGTCTCCGGCGGCCTCTCCACCGGCCTGCTGCTCGGCCTGTGCCAGGTGCCCGTCACGCTGCTCGCCATAGGGCTCTACGAGTACACGGCCCGCCGCGGGGTCGACCCGTTGGCCGAACGGCTGCGCAAGCTGGCGGAGTTGGAGGCCAACCGGTGAGCCCCTCCGCACTGCCGATGAGCTTCTCCGCACTGCCGGTGAGCCCCGACATCAGAGGCGGCGTCACGCTGGCCGCCGACTCGGCCCAGGCCATGTCCCTGGTGGCGTTCACCGCCGTCGTCACCCTCACGCTGCTCCTGTGCGTGATGACGGGCCCCGACCGCGACAACCTCGCCGAGTTCTACACCGGCTACGGCGCCCTCTCCCCCCTGCGCAACGGCCTGGCCATCGCGGGTGACTACATCTCGGCGGCGACCGTGCTCGGCACGGGCGGCATCATCGCGCTCCTCGGATACGACGGCGTGGTCCTGGCCCTGAGCACCGCGCTCTCACTGATGCTCCTGATGTTCCTGCTGGCCGAACCCCTGCGGAACGCGGGCCAGTTCACCATGGGCGACGTACTGGCACGCCGGATGCCCGGACGGGCCGTACGCATCGCGGCCTGCGCGGCGACACTGGCCGCTCTGATCCCCCTGATGCTGGTGCAGCTCGCGGGCGCGGGCGACCTGCTCTCCTTCATCCTCGGATTCTCCGGCGAGGGCGTGAAGACCGCGTGCGTCGTCGCCCTCGGCGCACTCATGATCAGCTACGCGGCGATCGGCGGCATGAAGGGCACCGCCCTCATCCAGATCCTGAAGATCGTGATGCTGCTCGGCTCCGGCGTGGTCATCGCCGCCCTGATCCTGCGCCGCTTCGACTGGGACCTCGGCGCGCTGCTCGCCGCCGCCGAGAAGGGCAGCGGGGCCGGCCCGGCCTTCCTCCAGTCAGGGCTGCAGTTCGCGGGCGGCCCCCATCCCGGCCTGGACATGGTCAGTTCGCAGCTGACGGTGGTCCTCGGCGGCGCATGCCTCCCCCACGTCACGATGCGCATGTACACGGCCCGCAGCGCGCCCGAGATACGCCGCTCGATGTCCTGGGCGGTGTCCCTGGTGGCGCTCTTCGTCCTCATCATCACGGTCGTCGGCTTCGGCGCGACGGCGATGATCGGCCGGGCCGCGATCGCCCAGGCGGACCCCCAGGGCAACACCGCCTACCTCCTGGGCTCCAAGGCGGTCTTCGGCGTCAACGCCTCGACGTTCGAGACCCTCATCTTCACGACGGTCACCACGGCGATCTTCCTCACGCTGCTCGCCTCGGTCGCCGGAATGATCCTCGCCTGCGCCAACTCCCTCGCCCACGACCTCTTCGCGCCCCTGCGCCTGCGCAAAGAGCTCACCCCGCGCCGCGAGATGACACTGGCCCGCGTCTCGGCCCTGGCCATAGGGGGCGTCGCGATCGTCCTCGCGGTCGTGGTCCAGCACCGCAACCTGCAACCGCTGGTCACGCTCTCCTTCTGCCTGGGCGCATCGGCCCTCGCCCCGGCCATGGTCTACAGCCTCTTCTGGCGCCGCTACACCCGCCGCGGCCTCCTGTGGACCCTGATCGGCGGCACCCTCGGCTCGATCATCCTCATGACGGGCACCAACCTGGTCTCGGGCTCCCCCACTTCAGCCTTCCCGGCCCACGACTTCAACTGGTTCCCCTTCACCACCACAGGCATCGCCTCCATCCCCCTCGGCTTCCTCCTGGGCTGGCTGGGCACGGTGACATCGGGCCGCGGCGAATCGGACGAGCAGCGCAGGCGGTACGAGGCGGTGGAGGGCCGGATCTTGGCGGGGGTGACGAAAAGGTAGATGCTGGGGGGCAATCGGGTGGGTGGGCGGGAAAAAATCCGCCGCGAAGCGGCGGTCTAGGACACCCGCCCGGTCAGCGCAGCGAGACTGCTCCGCACATGCTCCATGTGCGCCCGCACCTCGTCCCACTCCTCACCGTGCTCCCGCAGCATCCGCTCCGTGTCCCGGGCGATCCCCTCCTCCCGGGAGACCGCGGCGGCGACCAGCTCCGCGCCCCGCGCCTCCGCGTCCTCCTGCCCGTGCCGTGCGGACTCCTCCGCCTCCGCGAAGGCCCGCTTCGCCTCGGACAGGCGGGCCTCGGCGGCGGCCACGAGCGAAGCCTCCCGCGCCTCCGCCTCCGCCACCCGGGCGGCGATCTCCGCCTCCGCGGCCTCCCTGCGCTCGGCGTGCTCCTTCTCCTGCTCCTCCAGGAGCGCGGCACTGCGCTGCCGCGTCTCCCGCAGCGCCGCCAGGGCCTCGCCCCGCCACTCCTTCACGTCACGGCGGGCCGCGATCCGCGACTCGTCCGCCGCAGCGCGGCAGGCGAGCAGCCGCTGCCGGGCCCGTTCCTCGGCCTCGCCGAGGACTTCGTCGGCATACGCGCGAGCGGCGTCGCGCAGCTCACCGGCCTCCGCTTCGGCCGCCTCCGTCGCGCGCCGCGCATCGGCCTCGGCCTCCTCCCGTACGGCCGCGGCCTCCGCCTCGCTCAGGGCGAGGATGTTGCACGCGCGCTCGCCCAGCGTCTCGTACGTCTGCGGGGCGAGCCGCGAGACCACGTCCCGCAGCCGCTCCGCCTCCGCCTCCATCTCCTTGGCGAGAACGGTGAGCCGGGCGGCGCGTTCCCACGCGTCGTCGCGGTCCCGGGACAGATCGAGGGCGTACGCGTCCACCTGCTCGGGGCGATAACCCCGTCCGCGCACGGTGACGAAGCCGTGCTCCGACGCCGCTGAACCGCTGCTCATCCTTGAATCCCTCCTCCGACACACCACGCGCGTACTACGCGATTGGCGCACATCTTGATGGATCAAGCGGAAGCGCTCATAACGCGACACTCCGCGCATCTCATCTGCTCAAGGATGCGTTATTTCTTGCCAGAAGTCGGAATCGGGGGGGTGCCGTTTCTTCGCGGCGCGACAGGCATGGCTCCGGCACCCCTCTCAAGCCCGCCGCCAGGACGACGCACGAGGCTGCGGCCCGAGAACGCACGAGGCGCCCGACCCAGAGAACGGGTCGAGCGCCTCGGACACCTGCCGGGGGGCGGCGGGCTACAGCAAGCCGTCCCACATCTGCTCAAGAAGTACCGACCACCAGCTCTCCGGCGAAGCCAACGCCGCCGGGTCAAGCGCGGCCAGCTGCCCCTGGAAGTCCACGGTCCAGCGGCCCGCCTGCTCCTGGTTCAACCCGTACCGCAGCCGCCACATGCGGCCGAGCAGCGCCAGGCAGCGCGCGAACTCCGGCAGCCCCGTGTTCACGAACTGCGGCGGCACCGGAGCGCCACCGGGGCCGGACTCCACCGGCACGGCGACGATGTTCGCCGTGCCGTACTGGACGCAGATCGCGCGGCCGAAGTCACTGCCCATCACCAGGTACGAACCGGCGTCCGACGCCGGCTGCACCCCGCGCTCCTGCGCCGTCTCGGCGAGAGTCGGCACCGGACGGCCCGGCTGAGCCTGCGCCCAGAAGAACGGACCGAAGTCGACCGGCAGACCCGCCACCACGAGCGTGTGCGCCACGAGGTCCGGCACGCCCTGCCGCGAGACCGCCCGCTGGTCGAAGCGGAAGATGCCGGGCCCGAACGCACCCACCAGCTCCTGCGCCACGCCCTCCGGCGGAATCGGCGGCGCGGGCTGCACCTGCGGCAGCGGCGCGCGCACCGGCGCGGGGCGCGCCGGACCGTCCGCGACCTGGTGCAACTCCGCCTGGTGCGCGATGAGCTGCTGCATGCCGCCCTGCCGGGAACCGTGGTCCCTGCCGTACGGGGCGATGCTCGTGATCCGCGCCTGCGGCCAGGTCTCCCGGATCATGCGGGCGCAGTACGCGCCGGGCAGCTCGCAGGATTCCAGCTCCGTGTGGAGTTCGAGCACCTGCTGCGGCGGCACGTTCATGCCGCGCAGCTCGTGCAGGATCTGCCACTCCGGGTGCGGCGTGCCGGGCGCCGAGCGGCGGATGAGCTGCTGCTCGGAGCCGTCCTGCGCACGGTAGCGGAGCACGGCCTGGTAGCCGGGGCCCACGGTCGGCTGACCGGTGGGCGGCTGCGGGTAGCCGTAGGGCTGACCGGGCGGGCCGGGTACGGGCTGACCCGGCGCGGGCGGCGGCATGCCGGGAGCACCCGGGGCGCCCGGAGCCTGCGGCGGCATGGGCGCACCGGGACCGCCGACCGCGGGACCGGCCAGCATCGTCGCGGCGTGGTGAACACCGCCACCGGGAGCACCCGGAGCACCCGGAGCCGCGGGAGGCTGGGGCGCACCGGGAGCGCCGGGAGCGCCGGGAGCGCCGGGCGGACCGGGAGGCTGCGGGGCACCAGGAGCGCCGGGAGCACCCGGCGGCTTGATCCCGCCAGGGCCACCCAGACTCGGGTCCGCCAGCATCGTCGCCGCATGGTGCACACCACCGGGAGGCGTACCCGGAGCACCGGGCGGGCCGGGAGGCTGCGGGGCGCCGGGAGCCCCCGGAGCGCCGGGCGGGCCAGGAGGCTGCGGGGCACCAGGAGCACCCGGAGCACCCGGCGGCTTGATCCCACCGGGACCACCCAAGCTCGGGTCCGCCAGCATCGTCGCCGCATGGTGCACACCACCAGGAGGCGTACCCGGAGCACCGGGCGGCTTCGGCGCGTCCGGAGCCGCGGGCGGCTGAGGTCCGTCGGGGCCGAGCGCCGACACGAACTGCGTCGGGACGTAACCGCCCGCAGGGGTGCCCGGAGCACCGGGGCCCGACGGCGGCGGCGTAGCGCCCGGCGGCATGCCGGGAGTACCCGGGGCGCCGGGAGGCGGCGGCGTACTCGCACCGCCACTGCCACGGGCGCCGCGCGGCGGTGCCTGCGCCTTGCTGGTCGCGGCGTCGGCGATGTCTCCCGCGCCGGGCGGCACGGAACCCTGCGGGTAGCCGTACGCGGACGGGTCCGGAGCGCTCACGCCCGGAGGCGGCGGCATGTTCACCGCGGCACCGGCGGGCGGCGGCGGCAGGTTCGGCCCCGGAGCGGCCGAAGGCTGCGCACCAGGCGTACCGGGCGTACCGGGCCCCTGCGGGTAGCCGTACGCGGACGCGTCGGGAGCACCCGCACCCGGAGGCGGCGGCAGGTCCGTGCCGTCCAGCGCGGGTGCCACCGTCGTCGACGGGAGGCCGCTGCCGCCGTGCATCAGCGCGGTCTTGGCCTCCGGCGCCACACCCGGCGGCGGAGTGTCGTCGTCGTCACCGCCGACCAGCGGCGGCGCGAACACCGTCGCGGGCGCGGGCACCGAACGGTCGTCGCCGGAGTCCGCGTTGGTGTCCGTACCGGCCCACGGGGTGGCCCCGGCAGGCGCGCCGCTCGACCCCCCGGCCGCGGGCCACGGCGTACCGCCACCGGGCGCCTCGGGAGAAGCGGACGCGGCGGGAGCCACGGGCGCCGACGGGGCGGCGGGCGAAGAAGGAGCAGCCGGAGCAGGTGCCGCGGGCACCGCGTCCGAGGGACCCGCATCCGAGGGACCGGCATCCGACGGAGCCGCATCCGAGAGCCCCGCACCCGCGGACCCACCCGAAGACGCCCCCGCGGACGACTCCCCCCTGCGATCCGGGATGCCCAGCTTGTCCGCCGCCTCCTGGAGCCACTCCGGGGGGCTCAACAGGAACGACGTCTGATTCAGGTCGACCCGCTCGGGCGGGGGCGGCGCCGCGTCCTCGGGCGCCGTCTCCGGCGTGCCGTACTCCTCCTCGTACCGGCGGATCACCTCACCGACCGGCAGAGACGGCCAGAGCGTGGCGTCGCCGCTGTCCCGCGCGATGACGAGCCGCTGACGGCCGCCGTCGGACACCGGACCGTTCTCGCGGTCCTCCGCCCACACGACGAAACCCAGCTCGAACTCCCGTACCCGCACCGCACGATGCTGGTAGCCGGGCACATCGCCGTTGATCCATTCCTCGGCGCGCTCCTGCGCCTGCGCGAAGGTCACCATCGACAAGTCACTCCCCCACCGGGACGGCGCGCGCGAAGCCGCCGTCCACCATCAGGTTCGCCACGGTCTCCAACTCCGGCGGATTGCCCGCGAGCCGGGACAAGAACGCGTCGAAGTCGTCACCGCACGGCAGCAGCAGCCGCTGCACCCGCTCGGCGGGCTGCCAGCCCGCCGTCTCCGAGACGTCCCGCGCGTCGTCGTACGCGCAGAACCACACCGAACCGATCTGGTCACCCTTGACCTTCACGGCCAGGATGCCGCCCTGCACGAAACCGACTCCCAAGTAGTCCTTGGTGAGATGGTCACGCAGGCATTTGTTCACGTACACCAGGTCGTTGACCGCGGCCTCGTCCCGCACCGTGAAGAACGGCTGGTCGATCAGGAGGCCGAGCTCCGCGTCGAGCGCCGTACCCACCGGCGCACAGCCGCCCGCCGCCTTCAGGAACGAGCGGTAGGCGCCGGGAAGCCGGTAACCCAGCTCCTCCTCCGCGCCGAGGATCTCCTGCTCGCTCACCGCGACCGCCGACTTCGGCAGCGCGAGATGCGCGGGCCGCGTCTCCTGGAGCGGTCGCGTACCCCGCTTGTCCTGGTCGACCGGCGTCGTGGCGAGCCCGCCGTGATGCCGCAGGAGCGCCTTCACCTCCACCGGGACCAGCTCAAGACGCCGGCCGCCCGGCACGTGATGCCAGGTCCAGCCGTGCGGGGTCGCCACCGGCGGAATCGTGTCCCACAAGTCATGGTCCGCCGCGGCCATCGCCGCGTTCGCGGAGACATAGTCCGTCAGGCGCAGCTCGTCGACACCGAAGCCCTCCGGGGGCTCGGCGATCTCGGCGGCCGCACGCGCGTAGGCCGAGAAGTCCGGATAGCCGTGCTCGTCCACACGCACACCTCTGGGATGGCGCGTGGCCCGGACCGGGTCCGGGAAGTGCACGACCTGCCCGGCGTAGGCCGCGTTCGGCGGTGCGGCCTGCTGCCCCAGCCGACCTGTCGTCATGGCGGTTGCCCCCTGCGGCACTGTTAATGGTTTTGCGGATCGGTGTGCGTGGATCAATGTGCGTGGTTCGGTGTACGTGGAGCGATGTGCGTGGATTGTGCGACTTCGTCCCGCGCTCCGCGGTCTGCGGATGTCGACAGCCTATGCGCAAGGACGACACCGGTCACCGGGCCTCCGGTTCCATGACCAGCAGCCACCGGACCGTCACCGTGCGACGAAAGCCGGGCGTGTCGCGGTGCCCCAGCTTCCGCACCACCCGCCCCATTTGGCAGGCTGTCCCCGCAACGCGGGGGCGTGGCACACGCGGTCACAGCCGCGAGTTGCGGGGAGGGAAGCACCACCATGCACACGGCACAGACCGGTACGGCCCACAGCACGGCCGCCACGACGGCGCCCTCGGCGACCGCCGAACACCTCGCCGACGCGGGAGACCCACGCGTCGGCTGGAGCAGCGCGTCCGCGCACGCGCCCATCCTGCGCCAGCGCCGCGACGGCATACTTCCCACCGTCGCCGCCGCACTCTCCGTACGCGGCGCGACCCTCACGAGCACCGCGGGCCGCGGCGAGGAACCCCCCGCCCTGCACCCACTCGTACAGGACTTCCTCGACACCCTCACAAGCGGTCAGCGCGAACGCTTCACCGGACGGTGCGCCGAAGCCATCCTCATCTCGCGCCACCTCACCACGGCCGACGCGAGCCGCTCCAAACGCGCGGCCCGCAAGCCCATGACCAACGGCGAGGCCCGCAAAGCCCTCAAGCACGCCAAGCTCACCACCCGCCGCATCCGCGAGGACGGCGACCCCCTGCACGGCGGCTTCGCCCGCCCCTGCCGCTCCTGCACCGCCCTCGCAGCGCACTTCGGCGTACGGATCGTGGAACCCGCGACACCCGAATCCTGATCCCCACCACCGAGCCGCTGACCCCGAACCGCAACGAGGGCCACCCATGCACGCCGAACAGCACACCGAACACCCCGCACACACCACCCAGACCGCCGCGTCACCCCGCTTCCCCGTACCCGTCGACGCCGCCCTGCGCGCCGCCGGATGGACCCCCGGACGGTGGGACATAAAGCAGGCCGAGATCTGGGCCGACGTCCTGCGCGGCCACACCTCACCGGCGGGACACCGGCACGCCGTCTTCCCCGCCGCCGTCGAGGCCTGGGCCGAATTCGGCGGACTCCACATCACCCCGCAGGGCCCCGGCCGCCACATAGCGCCCGCCGCCGTACACCTGGACCCCCTCTACGGCCTCCACCTCGCCCGCACCCTCGGCGACCTGGGCCGCGCCCTCGACACCGAGGTGTGCCCCATAGGAGAGGAGACCGAGACCCAGGCACTCCTGGCCATCGACGCGGAAGGCCGCGTCTACAGCCTCGACCACAGCGGCGACTGGTACCTGGGCGCCCACATCGACGAAGCCCTCGCCACCCTGGCCTCCGGCACACAGCCCGAACGCCTCAAGGCGGGCTGAGAAAAGCCCGGCCGCGGGACCTAGCCGTCGGGACCTAGGCGGACGCGGGCAGCACCGCCGACACCCGGAAGCCGCCCGCGTCCGTCGGACCCGACACAAAGACACCGCCCAACGCGACGACCCGCTCCTTCATGCCCACCAGACCATTGCCCCCACTGGGCAGCCGGGCGTCCCCCGGACCCACCTCCGGCGGCGGCTCGTTCTCCACCTGCATCGCGATCTCCGCACCCCGATGCGCGAGACGAACGTACGTCTTGGCACCCGCGGCATGCTTGTGCACGTTGGTCAACGCCTCCTGGACCACCCGGTACGCGGTCTGCTCGACGTCCGCCGCATACACACGGGACTCACCCTCCACGGACAGATCCACCGCCATCCCCGCCGCACGGGACTGCCCCACCAACTCGTCCAGCTCCGCCAGAGACGGCCCGTCCTCGTCCACCGCACGCGACGCGGCGGCAGCAGCCGCGAACCCGACAGCGGCCAACGGCATCACATCCGACACCGACCCATGCCGGCCACCGGCCGCCGGCGTCGGCTCCCCCGTCCGCAGCACACCCAGCATCTCGCGCAACTCCGTCAGCGCCTGCCGCCCCATGTCACCCACCAGAGCCGCGTTCTTCACGGCCTTCTCGGGATCCTTCCGCGCGACAGCCTGCAAGGCGGCGGCATGCACGACCATCAGACTCACCCGATGCGCGACGACGTCATGCATCTCCCGCGCGATCCGCGTCCGCTCCTCGTTGCGCGCCCACTCCGCCCGCTCCTCCGCCCGCTCGGCAAGCAGCTGCAACTCACCCTTCAGGCTGTCGGCACGCTCCCGCAGACTCTCCATCAGCCGCCGCCGCGCCCCGATATACAGCCCCAGCAGGATCGGCGGCGCCGTCAGACCGATGGACGTGGTGATCGCGATGAACGGTATGAACCCCTCCGCGAACCCCAGGTCCCCGCTCTCCATGTCCTGCCGGGTCCGCACGAGCGTCACGATCAGCGTCCCGAGCAAGGACATCCCGGCAAGCGACCCGATGATCCGCCGAGGCAGCTCGGAGGCAGCCAACGTGTAAAGCCCGACAACGGTGAGGAAGATCCCCATCTGAGCAGGCGTGATCGCGATGGAAATCAGCACCACGGCGATCGGCCACCGCCGCCGCAACACCAGCGAAGCCCCCGCCAACACCCCGAACGCGACCCCCACCCCCGTGGGAATCCCCGTGTCCCCCGCGAACGTGATCCCCTCGGCCCCGCACTCCGCGGCCGAGGCCAACGCGAGCCCCACGTCCAGCACGGCACTACGCCGCCGCTCCCACCACCACGGCCCGCTCACGGCCGCGCTGTGGTTCTCCCCCGTCGTGGTCATGCCTTCCAGCCTACGGGCGACAAGCCCTCCTTTTCCGGCGAGTTTCCGGCCCGGTGATCGAACGCACGCACTGTTCGACGCAAAACGAAACGGCCAGAAATCCCTCGAACTGTTGAACCGCTCCCGGTTTCCGGCCGGACGTTCGCATTCCGGACGAGCGTTGCCGCATGACGGAAATCACGGGCAAGTACGCCGACTTCGAGGGACTGCGGGAGCGGGCGATCGCCTTGCGGCGAGAAGGACTGAGCCTGCGGCAGATCTCCGAGAAACTCGGGGTGCGCAACAAGGAGACCTTGAGCCGCCTCGTGCAGGGCGAACCTCCTGCCGAGTGGACCAAGCGACCACGCGCGAAGGACGACCTCCGGGACCGAGCGCGCGAGCTGCGCCGTCAAGGCCGTACGTACAACGAGATCCAGGCCGAGCTGGGCTGCTCGAAGAGTTCGGTCTCCCTGTGGGTACGAGATCTGCCGCGCCCGGAGCCCAAGTGCACGCCCGAGGAGCAGCGAGCACGCATGAACGCCGGGCTCGCACGGCTCCGAGCCGACCAGGACCGTGAACGACAGGCAACCAAGCGCGCGGCGGCCGCCGCGATCGGGGAGCTGTCGGACCGCGAGCTGTTCATCGCCGGAGTCGCCCTCTACTGGGCCGAAGGCTCCAAGGACAAGCCCTACCGCCGCACCGAGGTACTCCAGTTCATCAACAGCGATCCGAACGTGATCCGGTTCTACATGCGCTGGCTGGCACTGCTCGGTGTCAGCCGCGACCGCTTGACCCTGCGGGTCAGCATCCACGAGTCCGCGGATGTGGCAGCCGCGGAGCGGCACTGGGCGGACGTCGCCGGTGTCGACCAGGGCGCCTTCAGCAGAGCGACCCTGAAGAAACACAACCCCCGGACCGTGCGCAAGAACACGGGAGACGGGTACCACGGGTGCCTCATGATCTACGTGCGGCAAAGCGCAGATCTCTACCGTCGCGTGGAAGGGGCTTGGTACGGCATAGTGTTGGGTGCCGCAACGGCGACCTGACCGAATGTCCGGTTTGGGCGCTATATTCCCCCGTGGTGTAATTGGCAGCACTGTGGCTTTTGGTGCCATCTGTCCGGGTTCAAGTCCTGGCGGGGGAGCTTCTCTCGGGTCCTGACCTCAAGGTCAGGACCCGCCCTCATTTCCGGCCCGCATCGCCCCGGTATCCTGCGGATGTCCACTCCCCGCACATTCGAAGCCGAAGGGCACCCCCGTGAGCGCCAACAGCCCGGCAGCCGTCGTCGTCCTTGCAGCGGGTGAGGGCACCCGTATGAAGTCGGCCACCCCCAAGGTCCTGCATGAGATCTGTGGGCGTTCCCTCATCGGGCATGTGCTCGAAGCCGCGTACGCGCTGAGCCCGGAGCGGCTCGTCACCGTCGTCGGGTTCGCCCGCGAGCAGGTCATCGCGCATCTGGGGACGATCGCTCCGGACGTGCGCACGGCGTACCAGAGCGAGCAGAAGGGCACGGGCCACGCGGTCCGCATCGGTCTGGACGAGCTCGGCGGCGCCGTGGACGGGACCGTCATCGTCGTGTGTGGTGACACCCCGCTGCTGACCGGTGCGACCCTCCAGAAGCTGGCCGAGACGCACACCGGTGACGGCAACGCCGTGACCGTGCTGACCGCCGAGGTGCCGGACGCGACCGGTTACGGGCGGATCGTGCGGGACGGCGAGAGCGGCGCGGTGACCGGCATTGTCGAGCACAAGGACGCCACCGAGAAGCAGCGCCTGATCCGTGAGATCAACTCCGGTGTGTTCGCGTTCGACGGGCAGCTCCTGGCGAAGGCGCTGGGCAAGGTGCGTACGGACAACAGTCAGGGCGAGGAGTACCTGACGGACGTCCTGGGGATTCTGCGGGAGGCGGGGCATCGCGTGGGGGCGGCCGTCACCGGGGACCACGAGGAGATCGCGGGGATCAACAACCGCGTGCAACTGGCCGAGGCCCGCCGTACCTTGAACGACCGGTTGCTCACGGAGGCCATGCTGGCCGGTGTGACGGTGGTGGACCCGGCGTCGACGTGGATCGACGCGACGGTGACGTATGAGCAGGACGCGCTCGTGCTCCCGGGCACGCAGCTGCACGGCGCCACGCATCTCGGTGAGGGCGCCGAGGTCGGGCCCAACACCCGGCTGACGAACACCAAGGTCGGCGCGGGGGCGCGGGTGGACAACACGGTGGCGTATGACTCGGAGGTCGGGGAGCAGGCGAGCGTGGGTCCGTTCGCGTATCTGCGGCCGGGTACCCGGCTCGGCCTGAAGTCGAAGGCCGGCACGTTCGTGGAGATGAAGAACTCGAGGATCGGCGAGGGTACGAAGGTCCCGCATCTGTCGTATGTGGGTGACGCGACGATCGGTGATTTCACCAACATCGGTGCTGCCAGCGTGTTTGTGAACTACGACGGTGAGGCGAAGCACCACACGACGGTGGGGTCGCACTGCAAGACCGGTTCGGACAACATGTTTGTGGCTCCTGTCACTGTTGGGGACGGGGCTTACACGGCGGCGGGTTCGGTCATCACGAAGGACGTTCCGGCGGGTTCGTTGGCCGTTGCCCGTGGGCAGCAACGGAATATCGAGGGTTGGGTGGCGCGCAAGCGTCCGGGCAGCGCGGCCGCGAGGGCGGCGGAGGCGGCGTCCGGGGAGCCCGGGAATCCGGCAAGCGGAAGCTGACCGGAAACAGGTGCGTCGTACACGGCGTACCGTGATAGATGCACACCATTTCGGCCGGCTCAGCGCTTCGGGACTGTGTTTTCCGGGGCGCGTGAGGACGGCAGCGGGAAGAACTCGTCTGAGGAGACTAGTGCTGTGACCGGGATCAAGACGACCGGCGAGAAGAAGTTGATGCTCTTCTCCGGCCGCGCCCACCCCGAGTTGGCCGAGGAGGTCGCACACAAGCTGGGTGTCGGCATCGTGCCGACGAAGGCCTTCGATTTCGCCAACGGTGAGATCTATGTGCGGTATCAGGAGTCGGCTCGTGGCGCGGACTGCTTCTTGATCCAGAGCCACACGGCTCCGATCAACAAGTGGATCATGGAGCAGTTGATCATGATCGACGCGCTGAAGCGTGCGTCGGCCCGCTCCATCACCGTGATCGTGCCGTTCTACGGCTATGCGCGCCAGGACAAGAAGCACCGCGGTCGTGAGCCGATCTCGGCCCGCATGGTGGCGGACCTGATGAAGACGGCGGGCGCGGACCGCATCCTCACGGTCGACCTGCACACGGACCAGATCCAGGGCTTCTTCGACGGTCCGGTGGACCACCTCTTCGCGCTGCCGGTCCTCGCGGACTACGTGGGCGCGAAGGTCGACCGCTCGAAGCTGACGGTGGTCTCCCCCGACGCCGGCCGTGTCCGTGTCGCCGACCGCTGGTGCGACCGTCTGGGCGCGCCGCTGGCGATCGTGCACAAGCGCCGTGACAAGGACGTCGCCAATCAGGTCACCGTGCACGAGGTCGTCGGTGACGTGAAGGGCCGTGTCTGTGTCCTGGTCGACGACATGATCGACACGGGTGGCACGATCTGCGCCGCCGCCGACGCGCTGTTCGCGCACGGTGCGGAGGACGTCATCGTGACGGCGACGCACGGTGTGCTCTCCGGTCCGGCCGCGGACCGTCTGAAGAACTCCAAGGTGAGCGAGTTCGTGTTCACGGACACGCTGCCCGACCCGGGTGACCTGGAGCTCGACAAGATCACGGTGCTCTCGATCGCGCCGACCATCGCGAACGCGGTGCGTGAGGTCTTCGAGGACGGTTCGGTGACGAGCCTTTTCGACGAGCAGGCGTAGCCTCCGCGGGCTCACCGAAGATCGATTTCTGAGGCGGCCTCCCCGCCGGGTAGACTCACGGAGTTGCTCGGCGAGGGAGGCCGTACTCATTGAGGTACGGCTGTCCGTTATCGACGCGCTCTTCGTAGCAGGCCGCCAGTCGTGGCCGGGTGACCGTCTTTTCCGTCACCACTTTTTACGAGGAGTGCACATGTCCGAGGTGAAGATCTCCGCCGAGCTCCGCAACGAGTTCGGCAAGGGCGCCGCCCGCCGTCTGCGTCGCGAGGACAAGCTGCCCGCCGTTGTCTACGGCCACGGCGCGGACCCCATCCACATCACGCTGCCGCACCACGGCACCCTGATGGCGCTGAAGACCCCGAACGTCCTGATCAACCTGGACATCGACGGCAAGAGCCAGCTGGTCATCCCCAAGGCCGTCCAGCGTGACGCCGTGCGCATCGGCATCCTGGAGCACGTCGACCTGCTCCTCGTCCGCAAGGGCGAGAAGGTCAACGTAGACATCTACGTGCACACCGAGGGCGAGCTCGCCCCGGGCGGCAACCTGCTCGAGCACGTGCTGAACGCGCTGCCCGTCGAGGCCGAGGCCACGCACATCCCGGAGTCGGTCACCGTCTCCATCGCCGGTCTTGAGGCCGGTGCGACCATCCTCGCCAAGGACATCACGCTGCCCGAGGGCACGACCCTGGCCGTCGAGGAGGACACCGTCGTCCTGCAGGTCCTGGCCGCGCAGGCCGAGGAGGCCTCGGAGTCCGAGGCCGAGGGCGACGCCGCCGCCGAGGCCTGAGCCTCGACTTTGCTCGACTGAGCTCCTTTGGGCTCGACTCTGCCGACCGCCGCTCCGCGCTCCTGCGCGGGGCGGCGGTCGGGCTATGAAGGAGACATGCAGATGACGACGGACCCCAGTGCGCCGTGGCTGATCGTGGGTCTGGGCAATCCAGGCCCTGGGTACGCCATGAACCGGCACAACGTGGGTTTCATGGTGGCCGATCTCCTCGCGGAGCGGATCGGTGGCTCGTTCAAGCGGAGCGGGCGTGCGCAGGCGCAGGTGCTGGAGGGCCGGATCGGTCCCGCGGGTCCGGGGAGCCGCCGTGTCGTGCTGGCGAAGCCGATGTCGTACATGAACGTGTCGGGTGGTCCGGTGACGGCGTTGCGCGATTTCTACAAGGTGCCGACGGCGAACATCGTGGCGGTGCACGACGAGCTGGACATCGATTACGGCACGCTGCGGCTGAAGCTGGGCGGTGGCGACAACGGGCACAACGGTCTGAAGTCGATGACGAAGGCGATGGGCAGCGACTATCACCGGGTGCGGTTCGGGATCGGGCGTCCGCCGGGGCGGATGCAGGTCGCTGATTTCGTCCTGAAGGACTTCTCGTCGGCGGAGCGCAAGGAGCTCGGCTACTTCGTGGACCGGGCCGCCGATGCGGCGGAGGCTCTGGTGATCGAGGGTTTGGAGCGGGCGCAGAGTTCGTACAACTCCTGACAACTCCTGAGCGGTGGCCCAGGACGGTTGACTGAGCGCATGCCCATGGCCAAGGATCGCCGCCATGAACGCGCTCCTTCTCCTTCGCCGGGTGGCGATGGGCGCGCTCGCGGCGCTGTTGCTCGTCGCGGGTGTCTGGGCGTCCTGGGGCACGGCGCAGCACGTGATGCTCACCGATGAGCGTGAGCGGGGCACGATGCGGGTGGCGCGCTGCTCCTCCGACACCTGCGTCGGTTCGTACGTCCCTTCGACCGCCGGTTTTCGGCCGCGTGCGGAGGTCGTGATCGACCGTTCGATCGCGGAGGAGAAGGGGGTGCGGGTGCCGGTGGCAGTGAAGCCCGGCACCGACGAGGTCGTCCGTACGGGTGGCCCCGGTTTCCTCCACGCGTGGCTGCCGCTGGGCGGCGCGCTGCTGCTCGCGGCGGTGGTGGTGGCCGGCGGCCTGCGCCTGCCCCGCACGGCGTGGGGCCTGGCGTTGTCGGGCATGGCCCTTTTGACGGCGTCGTTCGCCACGCTGGCGCTCTGACGCCACCCGACGGCGGCCTGCTGCTTCGCGGCGGATCTTCCCCACCCGTCCGTTTGCCCCGCGGTATGACGCCGGGCAAACGGGTGGGTGGGCGGGGAGACATCCGCCGCGAAGCGGCGGCGCAGGCCCCGGCAAGGGCGCCTCACCAGAGCAAGGCGCCCCGCCGGCGAAAATCAACCGGTGTTGCGCAGGCCCGCGGCCACGCCGTTGACGGTGAGGAGGAGGGCGCGGCCCAGCAGGGGGTCCGGTTCCTCGCCCGCCGCCGCCGCGTCACGCTGGCGCTTCAGGAGCGCGACCTGGAGGTACGAGATCGGGTCCAGGTAGGCGTCACGGATGGCGAAGGTCTGCTGGAGCTCCGGGTGGGAGTCGAGCAGCTTCGTGCCGCCGGTGATCCGCAGGACTTCCTGCACCGTCAGCGCGTGCTCGGCCTCGATGACGTCGAAGACGTGCTTCAGCTCGTCGGGGACGAGCGTGTCCACGTAGTGGCGGGCGATGCGCAGGTCCGTCTTCGCGAGGGTCATCTCGACGTTCGAGAGGAAGTTCCGGAAGAAGTGCCAGTGCTCGTGCATCTCGCCGAGCACGGTGTCCAGACCGGCTTCCCGCAGCGCCTTGAGGCCGGAGCCGACGCCGAACCAGCCGGGCACGATCTGCCGCGACTGGGTCCAGCCGAAGACCCACGGGATGGCGCGCAGTCCGTCGAGCGAGACGCCCGAGCCGGGGCGGCGTGAGGGCCGCGAGCCCAGGTGCAGGTCGGCGAGCTGGTCCACCGGCGTCGAGGCGAGGAAGTACGTCGGCAGGTCCGGGTCCTCGACGAGCCGCCGGTAGGCGGAGTGCGCGGCGTCCGAGACGACGTCCATCGCGGCGTCCCAGCGGGCGAGAGCCTCGTCGGACTGGCGCGGGGCGGTGTGCAGGGCGGAGGCCTGCAGTGTCGCCGCGACGGTCAGTTCCAGGTTCTCGCGGGCCAGCGACGGCACGAGGTACTTGTCGGAGATGACCTCGCCCTGCTCGGTCACCTTGATCTCGCCCTCCAGCGTGCCCCACGGCTGCGCGAGGATCGCGTCGTGCGAGGGGCCGCCGCCGCGGCCGACGGTGCCGCCGCGGCCGTGGAAGAGGCGCAGGCGCACCCCGTACCGGTGCGCGACGTCACGGAGCCTGCGCTGGGCACGGTGGATCTCCCACTGCGAGGTGGTGATGCCGCCGAACTTGGAGGAGTCGGAGTAGCCGAGCATGACCTCCTGGACGTCGCCGCGCAGCGCGACGAGCCTGCGGTAGGAGGGGTCGGCGAGCATCTCGTCGAGGATGACGTCGGCGGCGCGCAGCTCGTCCGTCGTCTCCAGGAGCGGCACGATGCCGATCTTCGCCCAGCCTGCGTGCAGGTCGATCAGACCGGCCTCGCGGGCGAGGACGGCAGCGGCGAACACGTCGTCGGCGCCCTGGCACATGGAGATGATGTAGGACTCGATGACCTCGGGGCCGAAGACTTCGAGGGCCTTCTTGACGGTGAGGAAGACGCCGAGGGTCTTCTCGCCGGCGGCGTCCACGGGCGCCGGGGACGGGCCCAGCGGGCGCCGCGACCGCAGCTCCTTGGCGAGCAGCTTCTGCCGGTACTCGCGCGGCATGTCCACGTAGCGCCAGGACTCCTCGCCCAGGCGGTCGAAGAGCTGGCCGAGCGCGTGGTGGTGGGCGTCGGCGTGCTCGCGTACGTCCATGGTGGCGAGCTGGAGGCCGAACGCGGCGAGTGTACGGATCGTGCGGTTCATCCGGCCGTCGGCGAACAGGGCGCCCTTGTGCTCGCGCAGCGACGTCTGGACGAGGGTGAGGTCGTGCAAAAGCTCACCGGTGCCGAGGTAGTCGCGGCCCTCTTCGTGGGCGGTGCCGCGGGCCAGGCGCTCCTTGGTGTTCTCCAGCTTCTGCCGGATGCAGGTCGCCTTGAGGCGGTAGGGCTCCTCGGCGTTCAGCCGCTTGTAGCGGGGGCTGATCTCGGGCAGCCGCTCCAGGTCGAGCTGGAGGGAGGCCTTGAGTTCCTCGGTGGCTCCGGTGTAGCGGATGGAGTTGGAGAGGAAGCCGCGCAGCTCGTCGACGAGGGCGAGGGCGTCGTTGATGCCGTGTTCGTGCTGGAGGATCAGGACGTCCCAGGTGACGGCGGGCGTCACGTTCGGGTTGCCGTCCCGGTCGCCGCCGATCCAGGTGCCGAAGGTGAGCGGCCGGGTGCCTTCCGGCAGCTGGACGCCGACGCGCTCCAGCTCCGCGGTGAGGTCTTCGAGGACGTCACCGACGGCGCCGGCGTGCAGCTCGTCCAGGTAGTAGATGGCGTTGCGGGCCTCGTCCGCGGGTTCCGGACGGACGACGCGCAGCTCGTCGGTCTGCCACACCAGGTCGATGCTCTCGGCCAGGCGGGTGTCGTGGCGGCGCCGGTCGGACTCGATGACCGGGGTCTCGAGGAGCTCGGCGATGCGGCGGAGCTTGTTGAGGACGGAGCGGCGGGCGGCCTCCGTGGGGTGCGCGGTGAAGACGGGGCGCACGTTCAGGTGCTCCACGGTCTGGCGCAGGTGCTCGGGGTCGGCGTCCTTGAGCCGGTCGGCGGTACGGGCCAGGAGCCCGCCCTCGGCGGCCCGGCGGGCGCGCAGCTCGCGGCCGCGGTGGACCTGCTCGGTCACGTTGGCCAGGTGGAAGTACGTGGAGAAGGCGCGGACCAGCTTGGCCGCTGTCTCCAGTTCGGTGCCACCGAGCAGGCGTGCGGCGGCCTCGCCGTCCTCACGGGTCAGGCGGCGGACCTTCTCGACCAGTTCGAGGAGCTCGGAGCCCTCCTGACGTACGAGGGTCTCGCCCAGCAGGTCGCCGAGGCGGCGGATGTCGGCGCGCAGCTCGGTGCTGGCTGTGGTGGTCTGGTCGTCGGCACTGCTCACAGGTGCGGCTCCTTGCAGTGTTGAAGCACGTCAGGTCTGGGAGGGGTTCCCGGCCGGATATGAATCCGTGTTCCGGGGGAATGAGAGAGAGCGGACCGCGCTGTCCGACCGATTCCAAGGATAGGTGTCACATCGCGGCACGGACTCGCGGCCTCTTGCCGCCGGGTTCCGCGCTGCCATACTTACGTCGCCGTAGGTTACGGGACCGTAGACAACGCGGGACCCGTGATCGTGTGCCCGCCGCACCCGCGCCGTGACCCTCACCCTCGACCCCACAGGGGACGTGCCCATGACCATGTCTTCCGATGCGTATTCCGACACTGATGTGATCGAAGACGCTTCTCCCTCCCCCACCCCCGCTGCCTCTCCCGCCCCTTCCGCGACGCTGGGCGGGGAGCAGAAACGTTCGCTGGAGCAGCTCGCGCTGCTGCTCTTCATCACCGTGCCGTTCCTCGCCCTGATCGCGGCGGTGCCGCTGGCCTGGGGCTGGGGGGTGAGCTGGCTGGATCTCGGCCTGCTGGTGTTCATGTACTACCTGGGCTGCCACGGCATCACGATCGGTTTCCACCGTTACTTCACGCACGGTTCCTTCAAGGCGAAGCGTCCGCTGCGGATCGCGCTGGCCGTGGCGGGGTCGATGGCGGTCGAGGGCCCGCTGGTGCGCTGGGTGGCGGATCACCGCAAGCACCACAAGTTCTCCGACGCGGAGGGCGACCCGCATTCCCCGTGGCGTTTCGGCGAGACGGTCCCGGCCCTGATGAAGGGCCTGTGGTGGGCGCACATCGGATGGATGTTCGACGAGGAGCAGACGTCGCAGGAGAAGTACGCGCCGGACCTGATCAAGGACCCGGCGCTGCGTGCGATCTCCCGCCAGTTCCTGCTCTGGACGATCGTGTCGCTGGCGATCCCGCCGCTGGTCGGCGGCCTGGTGACGATGTCGTGGTGGGGTGCCTTCACGGCGTTCTTCTGGGGTTCGCTGATCCGGGTCGCGCTGCTGCACCACGTGACGTGGTCGATCAACTCGATCTGCCACGCGGTCGGCAAGCGCCCGTTCAAGTCGCGTGACCGCTCGGGCAACGTGTGGTGGCTCGCGGTCCTGTCCTGCGGCGAGTCCTGGCACAACCTCCACCACGCCGACCCGACATCCGCGCGGCACGGTGTGCTGAAGGGCCAGGTCGACTCGTCGGCGCGGATCATCCGCTGGTGCGAGCAGCTGGGGTGGGCGACCGATGTCCGCTGGCCGTCGGAGTCCCGTATCGACTCCCGCCGGAAGCAGACGACCGTCGGCCCGGCATGATTGACGACGTGGCGACCGACTCCAGCAATACCAGCCCCTCCAGCAAAGAGAAGCAGCCCCGGCGTGCGCGCCGGACCCGGATGACGGGTGCCGAGCGCCGGGAGCAGTTGCTGGACATCGGCCGCACCCTCTTCGCCGCCAAGGGCTTCGAGGGCACGTCGGTGGAGGAGATCGCGGCGAAGGCCGGGGTCTCCAAGCCTGTCGTGTACGAGCACTTCGGCGGCAAGGAAGGTCTGTACGCGGTGGTGGTGGACCGCGAGATGCGGGCGCTGCTCGACGGTGTGACGGGGGCGCTGACGGCGGGCCACCCGCGTGAGCTGCTCGAACAGGCGGCGTTCGCCCTCCTGGACTACATCGAGACGTACACGGACGGTTTCCGCATCCTGGTCCGTGACTCGCCCGTGGCGCAGTCGACGGGCACCTTCGCCTCGCTCATCTCGGACATCGCGACGCAGGTCGAGGACATCCTGGGCCAGGAGTTCAAGACCCGGGGCTTCGACCAGAAGCTGGCCCCGCTGTACGCCCAGGCGCTGGTCGGCATGGTCGCGCTGACGGGTCAGTGGTGGCTGGACGTCCGCAAGCCGAAGAAGGCGGAGGTGGCGGCGCATCTGGTGAACCTGGCATGGCACGGCCTGGACGGTCTGGAGCCGAAGCCACGCCTGATAGGCCACCGCAAGAGTTAGCACCCCGGGCCCGGGCTACGGCTGCTCCGGTTCGAGGAATTCCAGGCGGTTGCCCACCGGGTCGTCGGCGTAGAAGCGGCGGTGGCCCGGCAGGGCGTCGTCCCAGGTGACGGGGGTGCCCCGGGAGGCGAGGCGCTGCGCGTACGCGGTGATGTCCCGCACCCGCAGCCCTGGGTGCGCCTTGCGTGCGGGGCGGAAGTCCGCCTCGATGCCGAGGTGCAGCTGCACGGCCCCCGAGAGGAACCAGCAGCCGCCCCGCGCGGCGAGCGCGGGCGGCTTGGGGATCTCCGTCATGCCGAGCACGTCGCCGTAGAAGGCCCGCAGTTCGGGCTCGCTGCCGGGTGGGGCCGCCAGTTGTACGTGGTCGACGGCCACCAGCATCAGGCCGCGCCCTTCCGCGCCACCCCGAACACCCTGCGGAAGGGGAACACCGTGCCGCCCGCGCCCGCCGGGTACGCCTTGCGCAGCAGCTCGCGGTACTCGGAGAGGAACGCGTCCCTGGCCTCCGGGTCCTTCTCCAGTGCCGTGAGGACCGGCCGCAGGCCCGTTCCCTTCACCCAGTCCAGGACCGGGTCCTCGCCCTCCAGGAGATGCAGGTACGTCGTCTCCCAGACGTCCGCCTCGCAGCCGAGCCCCACCAGCCGTTCCAGGTAGGCGGCCGGCCGGAGCACCGCGTCCGCGTGCCGCAGCCGCCCGCCGAGCCGCTCCCGCCACCGCTCGGACTCGCTCAGCTCCCGCATCAGTACGTGACTGGGGGCGTCGAAGTTGCCGGGCACCTGGAAGGCGAAGGTGCCGCCGGGGGTGAGCGCCGCGATCCAGGCGGGGAAGGAGTCGGGGTGGCCGGGGACCCACTGCAGGGTCGCGTTGGACAGGATCAGGTCGTACGTCCCCTCGGGCGGGGCCCAGTCGCCCGCGTCCGCCGCGGCGAAGTCGAGGTGGCCGCCGCCGGACGTGGGGCCCGCGAGGCGCTCGGCCTGCTCCAGCATCTGCGGGGAGTTGTCGAAGCCCGTGATGTGCGCCGTGGGCCAGCGTTCGGCGAGGAGCCGGGTGACGTTGCCGGGGCCGCAGCCCAGGTCCGCGACGCGTGGCGTACGGCCGTCGGTGGCGGGGAGTTCGGGGATGCGGGCCAGCAGGTCCACGAAGGGGCGGGCGCGGTGCCCTTCGTGACGCAGGTACTGGCCGGGGTCCCAGGTGGGAGCGGGGGCTGCTGGCATGGAGCGGGACCTCCTCGGTTCGCGGACCTTCACCGGCCTCGACGTCGTACGGGTCGGGTCCGCCGAAGCTGCACTCCGCACGACTTCGTCAACCTCCGTACGGACGCCGTACCACCATCCTCAACCCCGAAGTATCTTGACGTCAAGAGACTTCATGTCGACAGACCCCCTACACTGATCGTCATGGAGGACGAGGTCGACCGTCTGGTCGCAGCATGGCGCCGGGAGCGCCCCGACCTCGACGTGGAACCACTCGAGGTGCTCAGCCGCGTCAGCAGGCTCGCACGGCATCTCGACAGGGCCCGCAGGCTCGCGTTCTCCGAGCACAATCTGGAGCCCTGGGAGTTCGACGTACTGACGTCGCTGCGGCGCGCGGGCGCGCCCTACCAGCTCTCCCCCGGACAGCTCCTCACCCAGACCCTGGTCACGTCCGGCACGATGACCAACCGCATCGACCGGCTCGCGAAGAAGGGCCTCGTCGAGCGGCTGCCCGATCCGAGCGACCGGCGGGGCGTGCTCGTGCGGCTGACCGGCGAAGGGCAGGACCGCGCGGACCAGGCCCTCGCCGGTCTCCTCAAGCAGGAGCGGGCGATCCTCGCCGAGCTCTCGCGCGGACAGCGCGGAGAACTCGCCGGGCTGCTACGCCAGTTGACCGCCCCGTTCGACAACATCCCCGGCTAGGTCGACCGGCCCGACCCCCGCCCTGCGGGCCAGCGCGACGGCGGCGAGCGTGGAGTGGACACCCAGCTTCCCCAGCACGTTCTGCATGTGCGTGCGCACGGTGTGCGGGGAGAGGAAAAGCCGCTCGGCGACCGCCTTCCTGCCCAGGCCCGCCACCATGCAGCGAAGGACCTCGCGCTCGCGCGGGGTCAGCGACTCCACCAGGCGCTCGGATTCCGTGCGGTGCTTGCGGGCGGCGGTCAGCTCGCGCAGGACGCCGGTGAGCAGCGCGGGCGGCAGATGCGTCTCCTCCCGCAGCACCCCCCGGATGACCGTCAGGAGCCGGGAGAGCGAGCAGTCCTTGGCGACCCAGCCCGAGGCGCCGGCCTGCAGCGCGAGGGCGGCCCTGCGCGGGTCGTCCTTCTCGGCGAGCACGACGGTGCGGACCATCGGCTGGCCCGAACGGACCCCGGCCACCAGGGAGATGCCGTCCACCAGGCCGTCCGCGTTGCCCTCCTGCACGGAGGGCGCGGGGCGCACGCCCTGCATGGCGCTCGCGGACGCGCCCAGATCGGCGTCGACGAGCAGCACGTCGTATCTGCGCCCCTCGGCTATCGCCCGCTCCAGGCAGCGCAGTGCGGCCGGGCCGCTGCCCGCCGCGGACACGTCGACGTCGGGCTCCGCCGCCAGTGCCGCCGCGAGCGACTCGGCGAAGATGCGATGGTCGTCGACGACCAGGACTCGGATACGAACCACTGAAACCCCCTCCCCCAAGCTCTCCTCGAAGAGCAGGGGATACCCCGACGTCGGAGGACGTACGGTGCGGGCACGACACCCGGAACGAGGGTCGCCGCAGTCGCACGGCCGCCGCCGAGCTGTGACTGCCACCCCCACGCCGGGTGTCGTACCCGACTGTCTCGCCCCCTGATCAGTGCCGGCCCCCACCGGCACTGCCACTCAGAGTAGGGCCGCAGGGCAGGAGCGGAAGGTAATTTACAGAACTGACTGGCCAGCGCGTTTAGGGTGAGCCGTATGTTTCGTATTGAGACAGGAGTCGACAAAGAGCGGTTCGCTCTGCTCCTCGCCGGTCTTGAGGACGCGAACTCCGCGGCCTCCCCCGTGATCCGCGCCCTGCGCGGCACCCCGCAGGACCGCGAAATACCACTGGCCGTCTGGCTCATGGAAGAAACGGAAGGCCTCGTCGGCGGCCTCGCCGGGCACACCTGGGGGCGCTGGCTCCACGTGAACTACCTCTGGGTCAGCGAAAAACACCAGGGCGCCGGCCTCGGCGCGAGCCTCCTCACCGAGGCGGAACGCATCGCACGCGAAGAACGCGAATGCCTCAACTCCCGAGTGGAAACCTGGGACTTCCAGGCCCCGGGCTTCTACCGCGGCCAGGGCTACGAGGTGGTCTCGGTCATCCCGGACTACCCGGAGGGCGCCAAGGAGTTCACGCTGACGAAGAAACTGTCCGTCACAGCTCCTTGAGCGCCTCGACACTGATGTCGACGTCGATGTCGTACGGGACGGAAACCTTGAGCCGGTCGTGGTGGATGCCGGTGAGTGCGTACGTCTTGGACAGCGGATCGAGTTCGTAGACGCGCACCACGGGGTGCTGGTTCGCGTCCGTCATCTCGACAAGCCAGAAGTTCGGGATTCCGGCAGCCGCGTACTTGTGGGGCTTCGTGTCCCGGTCACGGGCCTCGGAATCAGGCGAGACGACCTCGATCGCGAGCAGTACATCGGCGGCCACGAACCTCGTCTGCTCCATACCGGTGACGGCCTCGGCCCGGACGAGGCTGACGTCGGGCTCGGGGCCGTTGCGCGGGTCCAGGACGACGGTCATCTCCCGCCTGACCTTGAGTGCCCCGGGGGCCGTACGGCGCAGGCCGGCCACCAGAAGGTCGATCATGGTGCTGTGAAAATCCCGCTGCGGACTCACGAAGACGAGGCTCCCGTCGATCAGCTCGGTGTGCGGCGGGAGGCCGGGCAGAGTGAACAGGTTGTCCACGGTGTACCCGTCCTGCGGCGGCACCGGCCAGCGACAGCCCTGCTCCGGCTCGGGCTCGGGCGCTGCGATCGGCTCGGCGGTCATGGTTCCTCCCATGGGCGGGATTCTCGGCCTGCTCCACAACGGTAACGGCCGGTTCCGATGATCGTCAGCACAACGGGTGACGGGCCGGACCCGGGCCGTCGGTCCTGCCTGCCGACGTGCTCAGACCTCCCGTCGCGCCCCCGCCGAAGGCACCGCCGGGAACACGCGTGGTGTCGTGTGGCCCGCCGTGGTGAACGCGGTCCGGATCGACTTCGTCACCTGTTCCGTGTCGGTCTCCTCCACCAGGACGATGGCCGAGCCGCCGAAGCCGCCGCCCGTCATGCGGGAGCCCAGTGCGCCTGCCGCGTTCGCGGAGGTCACCGCCAGGTCCAGTTCCTCGCAGGAGATGCGGAGGTCGTCCCGCAGGGACATGTGGCCCTCGGTCAGGACGGGCCCGATCGCCCGTACCTCCCCCGCGTCGAGCAGGCCGATGACCTGCTCCACCCGGTGGTCGTCCGAGACGACGTGGCGGACGTAGCGGCGAACCCGCTCGTCCGGCAACTTGGCCAGGGCGGCGGGGAGTTCCGCGTACGGGACGTCCCGCAGGTGCGTGACGCCCAGGATGCGCGCGCCCTCCTCGCAGCCCGCCCGGCGCTCCGCGTACGCGCCGTCGCCCAGTTCGTGCTTGACCCGCGTGTCGACCACCAGGAGCCGCAGGCCGTGTGCCGCGAGGTCGAAGGGGACCTGGCGGGTCGTGAGGTCGCGGCAGTCCAGGTGCAGGGCGTGGCCCTCGGTCGCGCACGCGGACGCCATCTGGTCCATCACACCGCAGGGAACGCCCACGAAGGCGTTCTCCGCGCGCTGGGACAGGACCGCCAACTCGGGCCCCGACAGGCCTAGTTCGTACAGGTCGTTCAGGGCGAGGGCGGTGACGACCTCCAGGGCCGCCGACGAGGACAGGCCCGCTCCCGTCGGCACGGTCGACACCAGGTGGATGTCCGCGCCGCCGGACACGTCATGGCCCGCGTCCCGCAGCGCCCACACCACGCCCGCCGGGTAAGCGGCCCAGCCGCCCTGCCCGTACTTGGAGAGGGGCGTCAGGTCGTCGACCCGCAGTTCCGTGACCGGGGCGTCGATGTCCGCCGAGTGCAGGCGCAGGACGCCGTCCGTGCGGCGCGCCACCGCCGCCACCGCCGTGTGCGGCAGCGCGAGCGGCATCACGAAGCCCTCGTTGAAGTCCGTGTACTCGCCGATGAGGTTGACCCGGCCGGGAGCCGACCAGACCCCGTCCGCCGCGTACCCGTACAGATCGGCGAACTGCCCCGCTACGTCCATCAGTTACCCCTTGTCCCCATGTGTCAGCGCTGGGCGAAGGCCCACGCGTCCGCGACGATGCCCGCGAGGTCCGCGCGGGACGGGTTCCAGCCGAGCTTCTCGCGCGCGGTGGCGGCGGAGGCGACGAGGGTCGCCGGGTCGCCGCCGCGGCGCGGGGCCATGACCTCGGGGATCGGGTGGCCCGTGACCTCGCGGACGGTCTCGATGACCTCGCGCACGGAGAAGCCGTTGCCGTTGCCGAGGTTGCAGATCAGGTGCTCGCCGGAGGTGGCGGCCTCCACGGCGAGCATGTGCGCCTGGGCGAGGTCCGCGACGTGGATGTAGTCGCGGACGCAGGTGCCGTCCGGGGTCGGGTAGTCGTCGCCGTAGACGGAGATCGCCTCGCGCTTGCCCTGGGCGACCTGGAGGACCAGGGGGATGAGGTGCGACTCGGGGTCGTGGCGCTCGCCGAACATGACCTTCGAAGACGCCTCGTACGCGCCCGCCACGTTGAAGTAGCGAAGCGACACCGCGGCCAGGCCGTGGGCCACCGCCTCGCCCGTGATCATGTGGTCGACGGCGAGCTTGGAGGCGCCGTAGGGAGAGGTGGGGGCGGTCGGGTCGGCCTCCGTGATGGGGGTGCTGACGGGCTCGCCGTACGTCGCCGCCGTGGAGGAGAAGACCAGCCTGCGCACGCCCGCGTCGCGCATCGCGGTGAGCAGCGCCATCGTGCCGCCGACGTTGTTGTCCCAGTACTTCTCGGGCTTCGCGACGGACTCGCCGACCTGCGAGAAGGCGGCGAAGTGCAACACGGCGTCGAAGGAGGAGTCCAGCCACTTGGCGGCATCCCGGATGTCGCCCTCGACGAACGTCGCGTCGGCCGGGACGCCCTCGCGGAAGCCGGTCGAGAGGTTGTCCAGGACGGTCACCTCGTGCCCGGCCTCGATCAGATGCTGGGCCACCACGCTTCCCACATAGCCCGCCCCGCCGGTGACCAGGTACTTACCGCTCATGAACTCGCTACCTCTCGCAGTCGCTGGGCCGCGGCTTCCGGCGGCACGTCGTTGATGAACACGCTCATGCCGGATTCGGAACCCGCGAGGAACTTCAGCTTGCCCGAAGTGCGGCGAATGGTGAAAAGCTCGAGGTGCAGGGCGAAGTCGTCCCGGTTGACCCCGTCATGTCCGTCCAGCGTGCCGAACGGCGCCTGGTGCCAGGCGGCGATGTACGGCGTGAGCGGCTCGCCCCCCTTGGGCCCGCCATCACCTTCCCCGAAGATCCGGTCGAAGCGCCTCAACAGTTCCAGATAGACCTGGGGAAACTCTGTGCGCGCGGCTTCGTCGAGCCCGAGCAGGTCCGGCACCCGGCGCTTGGGGTAGAGGTGCACCTCGTAGGGCCAGTGCGCGGAGTAGGGGACGAAGGCCACCCAGTGCTCGGCGTCCAGGACGACGCGTTCGCCGGCCGACTCCTCGGCCACCACGTCGTCGAAGAGGTTGTGGCCGGTCGCCTCCTTGTGCGCGGCGAGCGACCTCAGCATCAGGGACGTGCGCGGGGTGACGAAGGGATAGGCGTAGATCTGGCCGTGCGGGTGGCCCAGGGTCACGCCGATCTCGGCCCCGCGGTTCTCGAAGCAGAACACCTGCTCGACGGAGGGGAGGTGCGAGAGCTCGGCGGTCCTGTCGGTCCAGGCGTCCAGGACGAGGCCCGCCTGTGCCTCGGTGAGGTCGGCGAAGGACGAGTCGTGGTCGGAGGTGAAGCAGACGACCTCGCAGCGGCCGGCGTCCCCGGCGAGCGAGGGGAAGCGGTTCTCGAAGACCACCACGTCGTACGAGGAGTCGGGGACCTCGCTCAGCCGGTCTCCCGCGGAGGGGCAGAGCGGGCACTCGTCGGCCGGCGGGTGGTAGGTGCGGCCCTGGCGGTGCGAGGCGATGGCGACCGCGTCGCCCAGGAGGGGGTCCCGGCGGATCTCCGATGTGGTGGAGATGGGGTCCAGGGGCCTCCGGTCGATGGCGTCGCGCACCGCGTCGTCGCGCGAGTCGTAGTAGATGAGCTCACGACCGTCGGCGAGACGGGTCGAGGTCTTCTTCACGTCCGGGGCTCCTCACCAACACCCACCCAACATAACCGCACACAACAAATCACAAGCCAACAGCGTCGTCAATGACGCGGCGCGAAGGAGGCTGGAACAGGCCCATCCAAGGGACAGCTGGGCGGCAGCTATGCGTCCGATCACAATCCAACAAAGAACACCAACAGAAGTCTTCAGTTCTTGATGCGGGAAGCGTAGGTTCCGGTCTGATCAGTTCGCGCAACGAAGCGAGTTCCCCATGCAGTCCCCCACACAGACCCTGGCCGAGGGGCTTCGGCTGCCCACCAACGGCCTCGACTACGCGATCCTCGCGATCTACTTCGCCGTGGTCCTCGGCATCGGCTTCGCCGCCCGCCGCTCCGTGAAGACCAGCCTCGACTTCTTCCTCTCGGGCCGCTCCCTGCCCGCCTGGGTCACCGGCCTCGCGTTCGTCGCCGCGAACCTCGGCGCCACCGAGATCCTGGGCATGGCGGCGACCGGCGCACAGTACGGCGTCGCGGTCGTCCACTGGTACTGGATCGGCGCCATCCCCGCGATGGTCTTCCTCGGCCTCGTGATGATGCCGTTCTACTACCGCAGCAAGGTCCGCTCGGTCCCCGAGTACCTGCTCCAGCGCTTCGACAAGTCGGCGCACCTGCTCAGCTCGGTGCTCTTCGCGTTCGCCGCGATCCTCATCGCGGGCGTGAACCTCTACGCCCTGTCGATCGTCGTCGAGGCGCTCCTCGGCTGGCCGCAGTGGGTGGCCATCGTGGTCGCCGGGTTCTTCGTCCTGATGTACATCACGATCGGCGGCCTCTCCTCGGCGATCTACAACGAGGTCCTCCAGTTCTTCGTGATCCTGGCCGCGCTGATCCCGATCTGCGTCATCGGCCTGAAGAAGGTCGGCGGCTGGGACGGTCTGAGCGGCTCGATCGAGAAGTCGCACGGCGAGAACTTCATGACCGCCTGGGGCGGCACCGGCATCGGTGACGCCAACCCGCTCGGCGCGAACTGGCTGACGATCATCCTCGGCCTCGGCTTCGTGCTCTCCTTCGGCTACTGGACGACCAACTTCGCCGAGGTGCAGCGCGCCCTGTCCGCGAAGAACCTCTCCGCCGCCCAGCGCACCCCGCTGATCGCCGCCTTCCCGAAGATCTTCATCGTCTTCCTGGTGATGATCCCGGGCCTGGTCGCGGCCGTGCTCGTCCCGAAGATCGGCACCGCCGGTTCGGATCTGACGTACAACGACGCGATCCCGTACCTGATGCAGGAGTTGCTGCCCAACGGCGTCCTCGGCATCGCGGTGACCGGTCTGCTCGCGGCGTTCATGGCGGGCATGGCGGCGAACGTGTCGTCCTTCAACACCGTCTTCACGTACGACATCTGGGCGAAGTACGTGGTCAAGGGCCGCGAGGACGGCTACTACCTGAAGTTCGGCCGTGTGATCACCGCGATCGGCGTCCTCGCGTCCATCGGAACGGCCTTCATCGCCTCGTCGTTCTCGAACATCATGGGCTACCTGCAGACGCTGTTCTCCTTCTTCAACGTCCCGATGTTCGTGGTCTTCATCATCGGCATGTTCTGGAAGCGCGCCTCCATGAAGTCCGGTGTGTGGGGCCTGCTCGCGGGCACGACCGCCGCGATGGTCAACTACTTCTGGATCTACAAGCAGGGCGTCATC
Organism: Streptomyces sp. NPDC055099; assembly: GCF_053607685.1. Taxonomy (NCBI): domain Bacteria; kingdom Bacillati; phylum Actinomycetota; class Actinomycetes; order Kitasatosporales; family Streptomycetaceae; genus Streptomyces; species Streptomyces sp. NPDC055099. The sequence continues at coordinate 35,860 of NZ_JBSGUA010000008.1, forward strand.
GACATCCCGACCGACCAGGGCGCCAACTTCGTCTCGGCGATCGTCGGCTTCGTCGCGGGCGCCGTGGTGATGGTCGCCGTCACGCTGTTCACCGCCCCCAAGCCGGAGGCCGAACTGGCCGGTCTGGTCTACGGGACGACCGCGCCGGACCTCGACGACCCACCGGCCGAGGGCGACGACGCCTGGTACCGCAAGCCCGCGCTGCTCGGCTGGGGAGCGATCGTGCTCGCCGCGCTCTGCTACCTGCCCTACTCGTTCTGAGCCCGATCGGAGGTCCGGAAGAACATGTCTGAACTGCGAAACGAAGTCTCCGCACTGGAGCGCAAGTCCGCCACGGCGGCCCGTCTCTTCGACATCCGGCGGATCATCGGCGGTCTGTTCGTCGTCTACGGAATCATCGTGACGATCGCCGGAATCTCCCCGTCCGACGCCGACATGAAGAAGGCCGAGGACATCAACATCAACCTCTGGACGGGCCTGGCCATGCTGGCGCTCGGGCTCTTCTTCCTCGGCTGGCTCTGGCTGCGGCCGACGCCGCCGCCCACCGAGGCGCCGGAGGAGGACAAGTAACACCCGGAGGCGGGGCCCGAGTTCACTGTGCCGGTGGCTCGGGCCCCGTCGGCGTCTCGGTGTCCTGCGGGTAGGCCGCGGCGGGCCGTTCCGCGCGGTCGAGCAGACCTGTCCGCGCGGCGAGCGCCGCCGCCTCCAGACGGGAGCCGACGCCCAGTTTCATCAGGACCCGCTGCACATGCGTGCGCGCCGTGCTGGGCGCGATCCCCATTCCGGCGGCGATGAGGCGGGTGTCCTCGCCGTCCGCGACCCGCACCAGGACCTCGACCTCGCGCGGCGTGAGCATCTGGAGCAGCCGCTGCCCCTCGTCGTCGGGCTGCGCGGCCGGATTGAGCAGTTCGCTGAACGCGCCCTGGAGCAGTTGCGGCGCGACGGCCGCCTCGCCGGCTCTCGCCTTCATGATGGCGCGCTCGACACCCTCGATGCGCTCGTCATGGCGTACGTACCCGGAAGCACCCGCGGCGAAGGCCGCCGCGATGCCCCGTGGGCTCGGCACCGGGCCGAGCACCACCACGGCCACCTGCGGCCGGTCCCGCTTGATCTTGACGACCGGATCGAACATGCCGGCCTCCGCGGGTGTCGCCGTACCGAGCAGGCAGACCTCGGGTGCCCGGCTGATGACCAGCTCCGCCGCCCCGGCCGCGGGCGCGGCCGCGGCGAGCACCCGGTGCCCGCGCAGCTTCAAGGCCGAGGCGAGTGCCTCGGCGAGCAGTCGGTGGTCGTCGACCACCATGAGTCGCACACCCATCGAGCAGCCCCCCACTTTCCCCCACGGAACCCCCACGGATCGAGGGCCCCCCGGCCCCACGCCCACTCATCCCCCGGAAGCTACACGCTTGTTCGACGCCGCGCGCCCCCTCCCGGCGATAAGCGGCCCGGAATGCCGAAATCCCGGCCATGGGGGTGACGGGGGACGTGAGTACGGCACGGAGTGGATGGGGAGTAGTTCGGTTCGTTCTCCCACCCACCTCATTCACCAACGGTGACAAGCCGGACCCAGCACAGGCGTTCGGTGATGCTGATCGGCCGTGGATCGATACATGATCACACTCTCTGCGCATCCCAGCGAGCCTCGCCGCAAACGTAGAGCGAGCAGAGCGAGTTGACACTCTCGGTACTGTGTTCGGTACCCATCCACCCATGGACACCGAGGGATGAGAGACATGCGAGATCGTGCAGTTGGCGCACTCACGGCACTGGTTCTGACGGCCGGGCTCGTCACGCTTGGCACAGGATCGGCTTCTGCAGCAGAGGGGACTGTCGCTTCCGCAAGGGGAGCGGTTGTCTGCGAGACCGGGGGTGGAAGGGTCTACACCAAGCGATCCGCGCCTTTGAGGATTACATACTACGAGAGCTCAGGCCTCGTCGGGTATGTGAAGTCGAATATCTACCAGGCGTATGACAAGTGGTGCAAGAACAGCCACGGGAACAAGTGGTACCACCTCAAGCGCACGACCGATCACCCGTACGGCTGGGTCTACGGGGGCCACGTAGTGATTGCCTAGTTCTACACGTCTCACAACTAATGCCTCTGCCCGCCCCTGAGGGGGTGGGCAGAGGCATTAAGCAATTCCGATCCTAGGAAGCCGCGAAACCCATAGCCAAGTACTCTTTCTCGTCCTTCGAGTACGGCTTGCTCACCAGTTTCTTACTGAGGAACAACTTGCCGTCGGAGTACAACAGTTCATTCGATTTCGGGACCATGCCGCTGATGGCGCTGCCTACGGATTCAGCTGCGGGGGTCTCCAAAAGCTTGGTCTCCTTCATCGTCTTGCCGTTGAGGGAGACGACCTGGGCGCCCTTGTCGTAACCGGCATCCTTGTAAACCAGAATGTTGCCACCGTCCATGCGGATCGGGAACATCTCGCCGTTCTCACCCGCGTCGGCACGGTCACCCGTCGTCTTGCCGGTGGCCAGCGAGAACGAGATGATCTCGTTCGTCTGGCTGTAGCCGTCGCCGCCGCCGTCGTGCTGGCGGGTCGGGACGTAGAGCTTGTCATTGCCTACGGCAATGGAACTACAGGCATCGACCACATCGAACTCGCAATCGTGGTCGTACTTGTCTTTCCCAAGAGAGATCTTCGCTCGCAACTGACCCCTATTATCCAGTGAAAAGACATCCGTCACATTCGTTGCGTCCGCTCCGGTCTGCTGACCGAATACGACAGGGTTGGTCGAAATCACGTTGGCGTACTTGATGCCGACGGCGATGGGAAAGGTCCACTGAGCCTTACCCGACTTCCGGTCGAGCAGCTCAATCTTGAGCTTCGGGTCGTCGTAGTCACCGCACTTACGCACGGCAACCAACTGCTCGCCACCCGCGTAACCTTCGTCCTGGCACTCGTCCCCAGGGTTAGGCTCCCACAGGTGGTCGCCCGACGTGAGGTCGAAGGCCGCGCCGCCCGCACTCGAACCTGCCGCGACGGTGCTGCCACTGATGGTGACCTCCTCGACGCGGGCGGCCGAGCTGCCCTCGTCGATGGTCTCCGTCCAGAGCTTCTTTCCGTCCTTCAAGTCGATCGCGGAGATCTGCGAGCAAGTCTGATACTTGCCCTCCTTCGTCCTCTTACCTTCCTCGTAAGCAACCACGGCAATGCCAGTCTTGGTGACCTCGCGCGAGCCAGCACAGGTTTGTCCCGCGAGTGGCAGTGCCCACAGCTCATCGCCGGTAGCTGGGTCATAACCGACGATCTTATTGATTCCCGCTTTGGCATATACACCATCGGCGAGCCAGGAACCCTCTGTGGTCCAGACCTCTTTCTCCGGCACCTCGGGCTGCGGGAGTTGGAAGGAAACCGTGGCGCTGGTGTTGGCCGGGACCTTCTCCGTGCCGGGACCGCTCGGGCCCTGCTCGCCGCCGCCCTTCTTGCCCTCGCCGCCCTTGCCGCCGCCGGTCGGGTTCCCGGAGCTCGCCTCGGTGTCTTCCTTCTGCGTCGAGGCGTAGAAGACACCGCCGCCGACGATCAGGGCGATCGCGACCACCGCACCGATGATGATCTTCATCTGGCCGCTGAGCTTCGACCCGCCGGAGCCGCCGGGCACGCCCGCCTGCGGAGCCATCGGCATGGTGCCGGGCTGCTGGTAGGCACCGTACGGAGCCTGCTGGCCGTACGGCTGCGTCGGCTGGTTGTACGGCGCCGTCGGCTGGCCCGGGTAGCCGTAGCCCTGGGGCTGGCCGGGGGGCGGGGTGCCGGGGGCCTGCGGTGCCTGCGGGTAGCCGTAGTTGGGCTGGCCCTGCGGCGGCGTCGGCGGCTGGGCCGGCGGCGTCGGCGGCTGCGCGGGCGGCGGGGTCTGCGGGTAGCCGTACGACGGGTTGTTCGGCTCGGGGGCCTTGCCGAAGCCGGCGGGCGGCGGGTCCTGCGGGGCGCCGAAACCGCCGGGCGGGGGGTCCTGCGGTGCGCCGAACCCGCCCTGCGGGGGCTCGTTGGGTGGCTGGGGCGGCTGGGTCATGACGTCGATTCCTTGGGGACGAGAGTTGAACTGAGCGACGAAGAGGGCGCGGGCGCCTGCCCTGCGAGGAAGGTCACTTGCCGTAGGCCAGCATCAGCTTCTCCTGGCCCTTCGCGCTGCCCGAGAGCCGCGTGGTGGAGATGTAGAAGCGACCGTCCACGAAGTCGACGTCCTTCGAGAAGAAGCCGCTCTCGATCTCCGAGGTCCCTTCCGGGTTCTTCAGGAGCGTCTTCGGCTTGTGCGAGCCCGACAGCGGGATCGAGACGACCTGGCCGCCGGAGTCGTACGACGGGTTGACGTAGGCGATCAGCTCACCGCCCTCGACCTTCATCGGCAGCATCGATTCCTCAAGGGGCGACTTCACGCGCCAGGCCTCCTTGCCGTTGGCCAGGCTGATCGCCACGACCTCGTTGGCCCCGGAGGTCGCCTCGGTCGGCAGGTAGAGGTTCTTGTCGTCGGTCGTCGCGCCGAGGCAGCCCTGGAGGCTGCCGCCGAGGAACGTCGAACCGCCGCACTCCGGCGCGAACTTCTCGTCCACGCCGACCTCAGAGCGCGTGGCGCTGCTGTTGGGCTTCAGCGTGGTGATGTTCCACTGCTTCTTGTCCTCGTTGGTGAGGTAGACGATCGTCGGGCTCTCGGAGTAGATCCGCCCGATCTGCCAGCCCTTGGGGAACTTCTTCGTCCACACGGCCTTGCCGGTCTTCGGGTCGATCTGCTGGAGCTCGTCGTGCTCGGTGGGCGAGCTCGCGCCGCACGAGAGGGCGCGCAGCATCTTCTTGCCGCCGGCGAAGCCGCTGGGGAAGCAGGTGCCCTCGTCCTTCTTGCCGGACACGAAGAGCTCCTTGCCGTCGCTCATCCGCAGCGCCGTGCCGGACTGGGAGCGGCCGACCATCAGCGTGTCACCGGTGATGGAGAGGTCGGCGTTGCTGGAGAAGTCGAACAGCCCCTCCTCCTTGACCGGCTTGGTCCAGCCCTTGCTGCCGTCGCTCAGGTCGACGACCTGGACCTGGCTGCACTTGGCGGAGTCCTTCTGGCCGTCCTTGTAGGCGACGACGATCTTGTTGTCCTTGGTGACCTGCGGGGTCGTGCCGCAGATCTTCTGCGGGAACTTGATCGTCGGCCAGGCCTGGTCGCCCGTCTTGACGTTGTAGGCGGTGATCTCCTTGTACGCCGCCTTGATGGCGACGTCACCCTGGATCCACATGCCGTTGGCGTCGGCGCCGGAGCCGGGCACCTTGGGCGCTTCCTTGTACCAGAGCACCTTCGCCTCGCCGGGCTGGCGGCCCGCGTTGAGGTCTTCCTGCGGCCCGCCGTCACCGTCGCCGTCGCCGGGGTTGACCGGTGCGGACCCGCTGGCCTTGGGGTCGTTGCTCCCGCCCGCGACCGGCTTCTTCTTCTTGCCGCCGTCGTCACCGCCGACGACCGCCCAGGCGACACCACCGATGACGAGCGCCGCGGCGGCCACGGCCGCCACGATCAGGCCGGGCTTGCCCTTGAAGGGGTTCTTGCCGCCACCGCCGCCGGGCGGCTGGGTGCCGGGCACGCCGGGGGGCGGGAACTGCTGCTGGGGGTAGCCGTACTGAGGCTGCTGGGCGTAGGGGCCCGGCTGTGTGGGCTGGCTGTAGGGGCCCGGCTGACCGGGCTGCGTGGGCTGGCCGTACGGTCCGGGCTGACCCGGCTGCGTGGGCTGGCCGTACGGTCCGGGCTGGTTGTACGGTCCGGGCTGCTGCGGGTAGCCGTAACCCGGCTGGGGCGCGGGCGGCGTCTGCGGGTAGCCGTAGCCGGGCTGGGGCGCGGACGCGGGCGGCGGAGTCTGCGGGGCTCCCGACGGCGGGGCCGGCGGCTGACCGGGCATCTGCGGTGGCTGACCCGGTGGCTGCGGCGCGGATCCCTTCTCCGGATCCTGCGGAGCTCCGAAACCGCCGGACGGCGGCTGGTTGGGCGGCTGAGTCATCAGCGCTTCCCCCTTCACTGATTTTTCGGCACGCCAAGTGGTGCTCAGGCCGCCCTTTCTATCACCCTGCGGCACTAGCACAACTGACCGGTCCGTCCCCTGTTCCCAAGGGAGGACCGGCCCGTGATGCGTCTGTTACGAGACCTCTACGCGCTCTCCGCGAGCTCCAGCCAGCGCATCTCCAACTCGTCGCGCTCGCTCACGAGTTCACGCAGTTCGGCGTCCAGTTTGGCCACCTTTTCGAAGTCGGTGGCGTTATCGGCGATTTGGGCGTGCAGCCATGTTTCCTTCGTCGACATCTTGTCCAGCTGCCGCTCGATCTTCTGCAGTTCCTTCTTCGCGGCGCGTGCGTCGGCGGAGGAGACCGCCGCCTTCTGCGGGGCCGCGGACGGCGCGGCGGACGCGGCGGCGGGCGCCGACGGGACGCCGGCTTCCGCCATCCGCTTGCGCCGCTCCAGGTACTCGTCGATGCCGCGCGGCAGCATCCGCATCGTGGCGTCGCCGAGCAGCGCGAAGACCTTGTCGGTGGTGCGCTCCAGGAAGAACCGGTCGTGGGAGATCACGACCATCGACCCCGGCCACCCGTCGAGGACGTCCTCGAGCTGCGTCAGCGTCTCGATGTCGAGGTCGTTCGTCGGCTCGTCGAGGAAGAGGACGTTCGGCTCGTCCATCAGGAGGCGAAGGAGCTGGAGGCGCCGCCGCTCACCGCCGGAAAGGTCACCGACGGGAGTCCACTGCTTCTCCTTGTTGAACCCGAACGTCTCGCAGAGCTGTCCGGCGGTCATCTCCCGGCCCTTGCCGAGGTCGACGCGCTCGCGGACCTGCTGCACGGCCTGCAACACCCGCAGCGTCGGGGAGAGTTCGGCGACCTCCTGCGACAGATAGGCCAGCTTCACGGTCTTGCCGACGACCACGCGCCCCGCCTCGGGCTGTACGTCGCCGTCCGAGCGCTGCGCCTCGGCCATCGCCCGCAGGAGCGAGGTCTTGCCCGCGCCGTTGACGCCGACCAGGCCGATGCGGTCACCGGGACCGAGCTGCCAGGTCAGGTGCTTGAGAAGCACCTTCGGACCGGCTTGCACGGTCACGTCCTCAAGATCGAAGACGGTCTTGCCGAGCCGGGTCGTGGCGAACTTCATCAGCTCGCTGGTGTCGCGCGGCGGCGGCACGTCGGCGATGAGTTCGTTGGCGGCCTCGATGCGGTACCGCGGCTTGCTGGTGCGCGCGGGGGCTCCGCGCCGCAGCCAGGCCAGCTCCTTGCGCATCAGGTTCTTGCGCTTGGTCTCCTCGGTGGCCGCGATGCGCTCACGCTCGGCACGCGCGAAGACGTAGTCGGAGTACCCGCCCTCGTACTCGAAGACGGACCCGCTCTGCACGTCCCACATGCGCGTGCACACCTGGTCGAGGAACCAGCGGTCGTGCGTGACGCAGACGAGCGCCGAGCGCCGCGCCCGCAGGTGTCCGGCGAGCCAGGCGATGCCCTCGACGTCCAGGTGGTTGGTGGGCTCGTCGAGCACGATCAGGTCGGGCTCGCCGATGAGCAGCTTCGCCAGCGCGATACGGCGGCGCTCGCCGCCGGACAGCGGCCCGATCACGGTGTCGAGGCCCTGCGGGAAGCCCGGCATGTCCAGGCCGCCGAAGAGACCGGTCAGCACATCGCGGATCTTGGCGTTGCCCGCCCACTCGTGGTCGGCGAGGTCACCGATGACCTCGTGCCGCACGGTGGCCTCGGGGTCCAGCGAGTCGTGCTGGGTCAGCACGCCGAGCTGCAGCCCGCCGTTGTGCGTGACCCGTCCGGTGTCGGCCTCCTCCAGCTTGGCGAGCATCCGGATGAGGGTCGTCTTGCCGTCTCCGTTGCGCCCCACGACGCCGATCCGGTCCCCCTCGGACACGCCGAGGGAGACACCGTCGAGCAGGGCACGGGTGCCGTACACCTTGCTGACTGCCTCGACATTGACCAGGTTGACGGCCATTAACGCTCCAGGGAAGGGGATCGATCGACCTCCAGCGTAGTCGGAGACGCCGACCATCGGCCCGGGGGCCGGTCGGGGCCGCGGATCAGCCGGCACGCACCCCCGGGGCCCCGCCCCGCACGCCCCGGCCCGCCCGCTCGACAAGCAGCCACCCGGCCAGTGCCATGCCCACGGCCACCGGCGCCGTCACCCGCACCGCGACCAGCATCGCCGTACGCCCTTCGAGCAGTCCCCCGAAGCCGACCATGGAGAGGCCGAGCACCCCGAAGAGGCAGAGCGTGACGCCCACCGCGGCTGCCGGGCCCGCACCCGGCGTACCCGTCGACTCCTTCGCCGCGACCGGCTTCTCGAAGCGGCGGAACGCGGCGACCAGCAGGGCGGTGAGCACCGCGGCGGCCGCCATCCGCGGCGGAGCCTGCGTCCACCACTGCGCCGTGGCGGGCTCCGGCAGCCGCACGTCCGCCGCGATCAGTACCCCGTACACCCCGAGCATCGCCGTCAGGTGCCACAGGAACGCAGTCATCGAGACCCCGTTCGCCGCCACCACGCCCCGCCACACCCGCGGCCGCGCCAGCCACCGGGTCGCGGGTCCCCTCAGCAGCTCCACCGCGCCCACCAGCCACACGCCGTGGCAGAGCAGGGCGAAGGTCGGCGGAGCCATGTTCGAGACGCGCTCGCCGGGCATGCCCACCATCGACAGGGGGTACGGCCCGAGGGCCACCAGCGCCGCGGCTCCCGCGAGACCCGCCCCGGCCAGGGCCGCCGGCATCCGCAGCCTGCCGTCCGCCCGCAGGAAGCCGAGCTGATGCACGGCCAGCCACACGAAGGCGAAGTTGAGGAACTCCACGTAAGGGACGCCGAACGCGAAGCGCGCCAGGTCCACCGCCCCCGCGGCGAGCACCAGAGCCCCGAACGCGCCCCAGCCGTACCGCTCGTGCAGCCTCAGGAGCGGCGGCGTGAACGCGACCATCGCCAGGTAGATGCCGATGAACCACAGCGGCTGGGCGACCAGGCGCAACGTCACGTCCAGCAACGCGCCGCCCTCGCCCGCGAGTTGCACCGCCAGCGCGGCGACGCCCCACACCCCGATGAAGACCATGGTCGGTCGCAGCAGCCGCTGGAGCCGCGCCCGCAGGAACGCCGAGTAGACCGAGCCGCCGCCCTCGGGGGCCTTGCGGCTCAGCGAGCGGTACGACAGCGCGTGCGAGAAGCCGCCGACGAAGAAGAACACCGGCATGATCTGCAGCGCCCAGGTGAGCAGCTGCAGATCGGGCACGACGGCGAGGAGGTTGCCGACCTCGGTGCGGCCGTCGTCCCCGACGGTCACCGCCGCCATCAGCCAGTGGCCCACGACGACCGTGCCGAGCGAGGCGACCCGCAGCAGGTCGATGTACCGGTCGCGCCCGGCGGGCGTCTTCTCGGCCAGTTCACGAACGCTTGATCCCATGTACGTACGGTCGCGCGCACCGCACGTCCGGCATCAGCGCGCACGTACTCAGATCGGCGTCTGAGTACGTGCCCCTGTGCGTGCCCCCTGATACCTGCCCTAGAGGACCGTGGCGCCCGGTGCCGGGGAGTCGGCCACCCGGGCGGTACGGCAGGTGCCGGAAGCCGTGAGCGCTTCGGCGACCCGTCGCGCGGACTCCGCGTCCGCGGCCAGGAACGCCGTGGTGGGCCCGGAGCCGGAGACGAGCGCGGCCAGTGCGCCCGCCCGGGTCCCCGCGGCGAGGGTGTCGACGAGCGAGGGGAACAGCGAGAGTGCGGCGGGCTGGAGATCATTGCTCACGGCCCCGGCGAGTGCCGCGGCATCCCCGTCGCGCAGGGCGTCGAGCAGTGCGGGGGACGCCTGGGGGGCGGGGGCGTCCGGGGTCAGCCGGTCGAACTCGCGGTAGACCGCGGGCGTGGAGAGCCCTCCGTCGGCCACCGCGAACACCCAGTGGAAGGTGCCGCCGACCTCCAGGGTCTCCAGCTTCTCCCCCCGCCCGGTGCCGAGCGCCGCCCCGCCGACCAGGCTGAACGGCACGTCGCTGCCCAACTCGGCGCAGATGTCGAGCAGTTCGTCCCGCGAGGCCTCGGTGCCCCACAGCGCGTCGCACGCCACGAGCGCGCCCGCGCCGTCCGCGCTGCCGCCGGCCATACCGCCCGCGACGGGGATGTCCTTGGCGATGTGGATGTGCACGTCGGCGCTGCGCCCGTGCCGTGCGGCGAGCAGTTCCGCGGCCCTCGCCGCCAAGTTCGTGCGGTCGAGGGGCACTTGATCGGCCCCGGGCCCCGAGCAGGTGATCCGCAGCTCTTCCGCGGGCGTCACCGTGACTTCGTCGTAGAGCCCGACGGCGAGAAAGACGTTGGCGAGGTCGTGGAAACCGTCCGGGCGGGCGGCGCCGACCGCGAGCTGCACATTGACCTTCGCGGGAACGCGGACGGTCACTCCCGCGTTCACAGGCCCGCGTCCTTGTGCTCGGCGATCCGCGCGAACTCCTCCACCGTCAGCGCCTCGCCGCGCGCCTGCGGCGACACCCCGGCGGCGACGAGCGCGGCCTCGGCGGCGGCCGCGGAGCCCGCCCACCCGGCGAGGGCGGCCCGCAGGGTCTTGCGGCGCTGCGCGAAGGCCGCGTCGACGACGGCGAAGACTTCCCTCTTCGAGGCGGTGGTCTTCACCGGCTCAGTGCGCCGCACGAGCGAGACGAGGCCCGAGTCGACGTTCGGGGCGGGCCAGAAGACGTTGCGCCCGATGGAACCGGCGCGCTTCACGTCGGCGTACCAGTTCGCCTTCACGGAGGGCACGCCGTACACCTTCGAGCCGGGGGCGGCGGCGAGGCGGTCGGCGACCTCGGCCTGCACCATCACGAGCGTGCGCTCGATGCTGGGGAAGGTGTCGAGCATGTGCAGCAGCACGGGGACGGCCACGTTGTACGGAAGGTTGGCGACCAGCGCGGTCGGGGCGGGGCCCGGCAGCTCGCGCACGAGCATGGCGTCGCTGTGCACCAGCGCGAAGGAGTCCGCCTTCGCGGGGAGGCGGGCCTCGATGGTCGCCGGGAGCGCCGCCGCGAGCGTGTCGTCGATCTCGACCGCGGTCACGTGGTCCGCGGTGTCGAGCAGTGCCAGGGTCAGCGAGCCCAGTCCCGGCCCGACCTCGACGACCACGTCCTGCGGGCCGACTTCCGCGGTGCGGACGATGCGGCGGACGGTGTTGGCGTCGATGACGAAGTTCTGGCCGCGCTGCTTGGTCGGGCGTACGCCCAAAGCAGCGGCCAGCTCGCGGATGTCGGCGGCGCCGAGAAGGCTGCCGGGCTCACTGTTGCTCACGGGACCAGATTACGGGTCCTGACCTCGGGCCCCCACCAGCCGCCGGTACGGGGCCGGCCTCGCTACAACCGCCCCCCGCAGTGCGGCCACGGGCTCGCGCCCCTTTGTACGTACAGCTTCTTCGCGCGGTACGTCTGTTCCTCCGACGACGCGTCCTGGGGGCGGCCCGAGCCGCCCAGGCCCTGCCAGGTCCGGGTGTCGAACTGGTACAGGCCGCCGTACGTCCCCGACGCGTCCACCGCGTTCGGGCGGCCGCCCGACTCGCATTGGGCCAGCGAGCCCCAGTTCAGGCCCTCCGCCCCCGCCACCGAGTTCGGCCGCTGCTTGGTGCCCACCTTCACGATCTGCGTCTGCGGCTGCCGCACGATCTCCGACCGCAGCCGCCGCGGCTTCTGCTTGACGCCGTTGACCGTCCGCAGCGCGTACGTCACCCGCCGGGTCCCCTGGTGCCCCTGCCGCTCCACGACCTCCGTACCGGCGAACAGGGAGGAGTCCTCGGTCCGCCGGACGTCGAACGGGATCGGCTCGTCCCGCACCTCCTTGCGCCCGGAGATCCGCATGACGGTGACCGTCTGCCCGTCACGCGGGAAGCTGGCGGGCGGGACGGAGGTCGTGTCCTGGCCGTTCAGGCTGATCCCGGCCTCCTCGACCGCCTCCCGCACCGTCGCCGCGTTCGTACGGATGGTCCGCTCACGGCCGTCCGCCATGACCGTCACCGTGCGCTCGGTCCGTACGTCGAGATCGAGGCCGCCCCGGTCGATCCGCTTGCTCCGCGAGGCCGACAGATAGGCGCCCTCGGCCCGCACCCCGAGCTGCCGCAGCGCCCCGTCCACCGTGCGGGCCGTCGTCCACACCTCGCGCCGCTGCCCGTCGAGGGTGAGCTCGACCGGCCTGCCGTAACGGACGGCGATCTCGTCGCCGCTGGCCAGGGCCGTGTCCGCGGTCGGCGCCACGATGTCGTGGGCGCCGAAGTCCACGCCCTCGTCCTCAAGCAGCTCACCGACGTCGTCCGCGAAGGTGTGCAGGGTGCGCCTCTCGCCGTCGACACTCAGCTCGATGGCCTTGTCGTCGGCGACGAAGGCCGAGGTGCCGCCCGCGAGGAAGGCGACGACCAGCGCCTGCGGCAGCAGCCGCCGCAGCGTCTCGGGCCGCTCCGGCGCACCCGGGTCCGGGGTCCTCGACCTGGACGGCGACTTCGCCTTCGGCTTCTTGCGCCGGGCCGCACGCCGCGCCTCGGCCCGCCCGCCGTCGGGGATGACCACGCCGTCGGGGATGACCACGGTGGCCTGCCGGGGAAAGAACTCCGGGTCCGGCTCCGCCCCCTGCTCCGGCTCCGGGTCCGGCTCATAGGTCGTGCCGCCCCCATAAGACGTCTCGTACTGCGGCGCATGACTCACGACGACGCTCCAGCGTTCTCGTTCCGGTCCGGATCGGGCGAGGCGGACCAGAACCTAGCGGAGCAACCGTCACTCTCCAAAGCAGCGAGACTACGCAGTGTCGTGGCGCTGCCCTGAACCGCGGGGGTATGGGCGTTATCGGTCAGTAATCAAAGGCGCGTGCCGTGTTGGCCGAGATCGCCTCGGCCATGGCGTCCTCGCCGATCCCCCGCACCTCGGCCATGGCCCGCAATGTGACCGGAATGAGATACGGAGCGTTAGGCCGTCCGCGGTAGGGGGCGGGCGTGAGGAAGGGCGCGTCGGTCTCCACGAGGACCAGTTCGAGGGGGGCCACGGCCAGCGCGTCCCGCAGGCCCTGCGCGTTCTTGAAGGTCATGTTGCCGGCGAAGGACATGAAGTAGCCGTTCTGAGCGCACACTTGGGCCATCGCCGCGTCTCCCGAGTAGCAGTGGAAGACGGTGCGCTCCGGGGCCCCCTCCTCCTTCAGGACCCGCAGCACGTCCTCGTGCGCCTCGCGATCGTGGATGACCAGGGCCTTGCCGTGCCGCTTGGCGATCTCGATGTGGGCGCGGAAGGACCGCTCCTGGGCGGCCTTGCCCTCGGGCCCGGTGCGGAAGTAGTCGAGGCCGGTCTCGCCGACGCCCTTGACGTGCGGCAGCGCGGCCAGGCGGTCGATCTCGGCGAGCGCGGCGTCCAGCGCCTCGTCGCCGCCCGCCTCGCGCGCGCCCTGCCGGGACCAGCCGTCGGGGTCGCCGTGCACGATGCGCGGCGCCTCGTTGGGATGCAGGGCGACGGTGGCGTGCACGCTCGCGTGCGCGGCGGCCGTCTCGGCGGCCCAGCGCGAACCCGCCACGTCACAGCCCACCTGCACGACCGTCGTCACCCCGACCGACGCGGCCTTGGCGAGCCCCTCGTCCACCGACCCCGACTGCATGTCGAGGTGTGTGTGGGAGTCGGCGACCGCCACCCGAAGGGGTTCGGGCAGCGGCGGCGCGGCGTTCTTCTCGGCGTTCTTGGGGTCGGCGTTCTTGGAAGGCATGCCCCGATCCTACGAAGGGGACGTCATCCCGCCTTGCGGTGGTGGAAGGGATGCAGCAGCGCCGACAGATGCCAGTGGTGCTGCTTGGGTTCGCGGGGCTCGGGCACCCCGGTGACGGAGCCGGACTCGCCCCCCGTCGCCTTCCCCGCCCCGGCCGCCGCCCGCGGCGCGTGGTGGCGCTGCATCAGGTCCAGGACCGACGACACCTGCCCGGCCCGCATGATCCGTACGACATGTCCGTCGCAGTTCAGGCACGTCGGCCGGGTCAGCGGCGACGGCACATGGCGGCCGTCCGCCACGTACACCACGAATTCCTTGCCCTTGCCGTCGACGTGATGCTCGATCTCATAGGACTGTTCCCAGCCGTGCCCGCACCGCATACAGGCGAATGCATAAGACTCATGAACGGTATTGGTCGCTTGTGTCGCACGCATCGCATCGGACGCCGTGGTGGGGTGACCGGTGTCGGCGATCTCACTCATGCCAGCTCCTCTTGTCCGCTGGACAAGCACTGCCGGACCGGGGATTTCCTCCCGGCCGGAAGCGTGGGGACGGGTGCGTCCCCTTTGACCAGTGGACGCCTTTCCCGAGGCGAAAGCATCAGACCTGTCGACAGTTGAAGGCGATTTGGCCTTTCCTTAGCCTTCAGGCCCGGTGCGCGGCCCGCACTTTGCTTTTCACGATAGTCCTTTGCCTTCCGATGGGGCGCTCCGAGCCGCATTCTTTGCTGCCACGACCGCATCGAACACGTCACGCTTGGGCAGCCCCGCCTCGGCCGCGACGGCGGCGATCGCCTCCTTGCGCCGCTCCCCCGCCTCCTCGCGCACCCGCACCCTGCGCACCAGCTCGTCCGGGCCCAGGTCACCGGGGCTCTTCTCCGGCGCTCCCTCGACGACGACGGTGATCTCGCCGCGTACGCCGTCGGCCGCCCACTGGGCGAGTTCCCTCAGCGAACCGCGCTTGACCTCTTCGTACGTCTTGGTCAACTCGCGGCAGACCGCGGCCCTGCGTTCGTCGCCGAACACCTCGGCCATCGCGACGAGGGTGTCGTCGATCCGGTGCGGTGCCTCGAAGTAGACGAGAGTGCGACGGTCGTCGGCCACCTCGCGCAGTCGCGAGAGCCGCTCGCCCGCCTTGCGCGGCAGGAAGCCCTCGAAGCAGAAGCGGTCCACCGGGAGGCCCGAGAGGGCGAGCGCGGTGAGCACCGCGGAGGGCCCCGGCACGGCGGTGACCCGGATGTCCTTCTCCACGGCGGCGGCGACGAGGCGGTACCCGGGGTCGGACACCGACGGCATCCCGGCGTCCGTCACGAGCAGCACCCGCGCGCCGCCGACCAGGGCCTCGACCAGCTCGGGCGTCCGCGCGCTCTCGTTGCCCTCGAAGTACGAGACGACCCGGCCGCCCACCTGCACGCCGAGCGCCTGGGTGAGCCTGCGGAGCCGCCGGGTGTCCTCGGCGGCCACCACGTCGGCCGCCTCCAGCTCGGTGGCGAGCCGCGGCGGAGCGTCCGCGACGTCCCCGATGGGCGTGCCCGCGAGGACGAGGGTTCCGCCGGAGGAATGCCCGGGGGACGGGCTTGAGGGGGTCGGGCCGTCGGGAGAATCTGCGCTTCCAGTCACTGTTCCATCCTCGCAGGGGCCGGGGAGGGCCCAGGAGCGGGACTCACACAGTCGGGTTCCCTACGATGGCGCGGTGACCAGTACCGCGTCTTCCCCGGACACCCGCCAGGGCCAGGCAGCCGAGGAGCAGCAGCCGTCGTGGCAGCACAGGCTGCGCCGCTTCGGTTATGTGGCGCGGCCCGGCGGGCCCACCGCCGATGTCCGGGCCCGGCTCGTGCCCGCCTACGCCGAACCGAGCCCGCGGCTGTGGGCGACGATCGGGCTGCGGAAAAGCTCCGCCGACCTGCTGGTCCGGTGGTCGGGCTGGATCGGCCCGCTGCTGATCACGCTGGTCGCGGGCATCACCCGGTTCTGGAATCTCGGCAGCCCGAAGGCCGTGATATTCGACGAGACGTATTACGCCAAGGACGCCTGGGCGCTGATCCACCGGGGCTTCGAGGTCAACTGGCCCGAGAAGGTCAACCCCGATGTCCTGAAGCAGGGATCGGACATCGCGATCCCCACGGATGCCGCGTACGTGGTGCATCCGCCGGTCGGCAAGTACGTCATCGGCATCGGTGAGTGGATCTTCGGCTTCGATCCGTTCGGCTGGCGCTTCATGACGGCGGTGCTCGGCACCCTGTCGGTCCTGATGCTGTGCCGGATCGGTCGGCGGCTCTTCCGCTCGACGTTCCTGGGCTGTCTGGCGGGCGGGCTGCTCGCGGTGGACGGGCTGCACTTCGTGATGAGCCGCACCGCGCTGCTCGACCAGGTCCTGATGTTCTTCGTCCTCGCCGCGTTCGGCTGCTTCCTGATCGACCGGGACACGGCGCGCGCGAAACTCGCGGCCGGTCTCCCGGCCGACGAGGACGGGCGGGTCCGGCCCGACGCGTGGGTCGCCGAGACGCTGCGTCTGGGGTGGCGTCCCTGGCGCTGGGCGGCCGGTCTCTGCCTGGGGCTCGCCTTCGGGACCAAGTGGAACGGCCTCTACATCATGGTCTTCTTCTGCTTGATGACCGTCCTGTGGGACGTGGGCGCCCGCCGCGTCGCGGGCGCCGAGCGTCCTTACCGCGCGGCCTTGAAGCGGGACGTGTTCCCGGCGTTCGTCTCGACGGTGCCGGTCGCGATCGGCGTGTACGTCCTGTCCTGGCTCGGCTGGATCCTCTCCCCGGCCGACGGCACCGGCGGCTACTACCGCGACTGGGCTGCGACGGACGGCAAGGGCGGCTCCTGGACGATCCTGCCGGACTGGCTGCGCAGCCTGTGGCACTACGAACACGCGGTCTACGACTTCCACGTGGGGCTCTCCTCGCCGCACACCTACCAGTCGAACCCGTGGAGCTGGATCGTCGACGGCCGCCCCGTCTCGTACTTCTACGAGTCGCCGCTGCCCGGCAAGGACGGCTGTCCCGCCGGCACCGCGGAGAAGTGCGCCCGCGAGGTGCTCGCGCTCGGCACGCCGATGCTGTGGTGGGCCGGGGCGTTCGCGCTGCTCTACGTGCTGTGGCGGTGGGTGTTCCGCAGGGACTGGCGTGCGGGCGCGATCGTGTGCGGGATCGCGGCGGGCTATCTGCCGTGGTTCATGTACCAGGAGCGGACGATCTTCTTCTTCTATGCCGTCGTCTTCGTGCCGTTCCTGTGCCTGGCCGTGGCGATGATGATCGGCGCGATCCTCGGTCCGCCCGGTTCGAGCGAGCGGCGGCGGGTCGTGGGGGCCGCGGCGTCGGGCGTCCTGGTGCTGCTGATCCTGTGGAACTTCATCTGGTTCTGGCCCATTTACACCGGCCAGGCCATTCCGATCGATTCCTGGCGAGCCCGCATGCTCCTGGACACGTGGGTCTAGACATCTGGTTGTAGTGGGCATCTGGGACACCTTCGGATAACGGCTCCCTCGTTCGTCACCTCCGCCGCTTAAGGTTCTGTTCGAACCACCCTTCCGGACACACATTCGGGAGGGCTCCTGGGGAGGGGGCGCGCAATGCGCAAAGGGGTAAAGGTCACTTTGGTGGGCGGCGTGTTCGCCGTCATGGTCGGGGGCGCGGGGTACGGCGCGTACAACTTGGTGAACGGCGTGACCGGGGGCGGGGGTTCGCCGGGGGCGGGCCCCGCCGCGGTGAGGACGGGGCCGCCGACGAGCGGCGAGGTCGGCGAGACGACGGAGAAGTTCCTCGCCGCGTGGGCCAAGGGCGACGCCAGGCAGGCCTCGTCCTACACGAACAACGCGGAAGCGGCCTCGACGCTCCTGTCCGGATACCGCGACGACGCCCACCTGAAGAAGGTGCGGCTCACGCCGGGCAAGGCCACCGGCACCACCGTGCCGTTCTCGGTCGAGGCGACGGTGTCGTACAAGGGGAAGACCAAGCCCCTCGCGTACGACTCCGAACTGACCGTCGTGCGGGGCGAGACCACGGGGCGCGCGCTCGTCGACTGGAACCCCTCGGTCGTCCACCCTGACCTGAAGAAGGACGACACCCTGGAGACCGGCGAGGCCGCTGTGCCCCCCATCCAGGCCGTCGACCGGAACGGCACGGTCCTGGACAAGAAGGACTACCCCTCGCTCGGCCCGGTCCTCGACCAACTGCGCGCGAAGTACGGCGACAAGGCGGGCGGAAAGCCCGGCGTCGAGCTCTACGTCCGGCGCGCGGACGAGAACGCGGGCACCAAGACGCTGCTCACGCTCGCCAAGGGCAAGGCGGGGCACCTGAGGACGACGCTGAGCGCGCCCGCGCAGCGCGCCGCCGAGAAGGCGGTGACCCGGCACGCGGACTCCTCCGTGGTCGCCGTGCAGCCGAGCTCCGGCGAGGTCCTGGCCGTGGCCAACAACCGGAAGGACGACTTCAACGCGGCCTTCGAGGGCAAGATGGCCCCCGGCTCGACGATGAAGATCGTCTCGGCGGCGATGCTCATCGACAAGGGCGTGACGAAGGCGAGCGGCCCCGCGCCCTGCCCCGACACCGCGACCTGGCAGAGCAACACCATCCAGAACCTTCCCGGCCTCGCCCCGAACGAGAACGCGACCCTGGCCGACAGCTTCGCGCGCTCGTGCAACACCGCCTTCGTGAAGCTGGTCGACGAGGACGGCGTCACGGACTCCTCCCTCACCGAGGAGGCGCAGAACGGCTTCGGCCTCGGCCTCGACTGGCAGGTGGGCGTCCGGACGGTGGACGGCTCGGTCCCCGCGTCCCCCGGCCCCGACCGCGCGCAGAACATGATCGGCCAGGGCCAGGTGCAGCTCAACCCGCTCAACATGGCCTCGGTCACGGCGACCGCGATGACCGGAGCCTTCCGGCAGCCGGTGATCGTGGACCCCTCGCTCGACGACCGGGAGCTGGCCACGGCACGCGGCCTGCCCGCGTCCACCGTCCAGCAGCTGCGCCAGATGATGAACGCCACTGCGGTCAGCGGCACCGGCGCCCGCGCCATGTCCGGGCTGAGCGGCAGCATCGGCGCGAAGACGGGATCGGCGGAGGTCGCGGGCCAGGAGAAGCCCAACAGCTGGTTCGCCGGATACCGCGGTGACACGGCGGTCGCGGCCGTGGTGGAGCGGGGCGGCCATGGCGGGGACGCGGCCGGTCCTATCGTGGCGGCGGTGCTTGCCGCAGGCAGTTGAGGTGATTGGTAAGGGGCTTCATGAAAGCCCCCTAGTGTGGGGCCTTCCGGTGCGGAACCTGGGGGTTCTGTGATCTGGGATCTGCGGAGGGTCAGTGGGTAAGCGAGGGCGCGCCAGCGAGCGCAAAGGCATCAGGAACATCACGGGCACATCTGGCGCGGGGGGCGCCAAGGTGCACCCCGGTGTGCTCGGCGGCGCGGCCGCCGTGGTCGTGTGCGGCGTGGGCGTCGCCGCGTACAGCCTGATCGGTGGCTCGTCCGGCGACGGACCGACGGTCGACGAGAAGCCGGTGGCCGCGGGGCCGCCGACGGCCGCCGAGGTGCGGGCCACCACGCGGGACTTCCTCGCCGCGTGGGAGAAGGGCGACGTCAGTGGGGCCGCGGCGCTCACGGACGACCGGGCGACGGCGAAGACCGCCCTCACCGCGTACGCCAAGGACTCCCACCTCACGAAGGTGAAGCTGACGCCGGGCGAGCGCTCGGGGGCGAAGGTGCCCTTCTCGGTCACCTCCACGGTCTCGTACGAGGGAACGACCAAGCCCTTCGCGTACGAGTCCGAGTTGACCGTCGTACGAAGAAAGCACGACGGCAAGACGCTGGTCGGCTGGCAGCCCTCCGTCGTGCACCCGGACCTGAAGGCGGGCGACCGTCTGGTCACCGGTGAGGCCGGGGACCCGCCGATCAAGGCGGTGGACCGGGACGGCGACGAACTGACCAAGGCGAAGTTCCCCTCCCTCGGGACGGTGCTCGACAGCCTGCGCGAGAAGTACGGCGACAAGGCCGGCGGCAAGGCGGGCGTGGAGCTGCGGGTCGTGCGCAAAGACAGCGCGAAGGCGGCCGAGAAGTCGGCGACGACGAAGGACGACGCGAAGGCGACGCCCGACAAGACGCTCCTGACGCTCTCCCCCGGCACCCCCGGCACCCTGAAGACCACGTTCGACGCCTCGCTCCAGGCGGCGGCGGAGAAGGAGACGGGCAAGCGCAAGCAGGCCTCGGTGGTCCTGGTGAAGCCGAGCACGGGCGAGATCCTCGCGGCGGCCAACTCGAACCCGACCGGCTTCAACATCGCCTTCCAGGGTTCGCTGGCCCCCGGCTCGACGATGAAGGTCATCACCTCCTCGCTCCTCCTGGAGAAGAAGCTCGCGGGAGTCGACAAGAAGCACCCCTGCCCGAAGTACGTGACGTACGGCGGCTGGAAGTTCCAGAACGACGACAAGTTCCAGATCAAGGACGGCACGTTCCGCGCGAGCTTCGCCCGGTCCTGCAACACGGCCTTCATCAGCCAGGCCAAGAAGCTCCAGGACGACTCCCTGACCAAGCAGGCGCAGGAGGTCTTCGGCCTCGGCCGCGACAACTGGTCGATCGGCGTCCCGTCCTTCGACGGTGCGATCCCGGTGCAGAGCGACGCGCAGATGGGCGCCTCGCTGATCGGCCAGGGCGGGGTGCGCATGAGCCCGCTGAACATGGCGTCGGTGGCGGCCACGGTGAAGTCCGGCACGTTCAAGCAGCCGTACCTGGTCTCTCCGGACGTCGACAAGCGCACGCTGGCGACGGCACCGCGCAAGATGTCGGGCGCGACGGCGTCGGCACTCCGTGACCTGATGCACTACACGGCGGTCGCCGGGACCGCGGTGAAACCCATGTCCGGGCTCGGCTCCGACATGGGCGCGAAGACGGGCTCCGCGGAGGTCGACAACCAGAAGAAGCCCAACGGCTGGTTCACGGCGTACCGCGGTGATCTGGCGGCGGGCGCGGTGGTGCAGGAGGGCGGCCACGGCGGCGACTCGGCGGGGCCGCTGGTGCGGGCGATGTTCCTGGCGGCGAAGTAGCCGCTCACGCGTCCACGCTCAGCGGGGCTGGTTGTCCGTCATCCGGATACCTGGTCGCGTGCCTGGTACACGGACCGCTAGCGTGCGGCGCATGACGGCAACAGATTCCCGCGCCAATCCCCGTTTCGCCGAGGCCCTGCGCCGGCTGGGCCTCGGCGAGCTGATCGCAGAGGTCCGCAGCTTCCCGGAGGGAACGCGCACCGCCCAGGAGGCAGCGGCGGCCATCGGCTGCGAGCTGAGCCAGATCTGCAAGTCGCTGATCTTCGCGGCGGACGGCGTGCCGGTCCTGGTCCTGATGGACGGCGCCTCGCGGGTGGATCTGGAGCGTGTGAGGTGGGAGTTGTGCGCGGCGAAGGTGACGCGCGCGAAGGCGGACGTCGTCCGCGAGACCACCGGTTACGCGATCGGCGGCGTACCGCCCTTCGGCCACGCGACGAAGACACGGGTCCTGGCCGACCGCTCCCTCCTCAACCACGACGTGGTGTGGGCGGCGGCAGGCACCCCCTACGCGGTCTTCCCCATGACGCCCAAGGACCTGATCCACCACGCGAACGGCACCCTGGTGGACGTGCGCGAGTCCGCCAAGTGACGCCGCTGGTCGCGTCGGCGGTGCTGCTTGCCGCCGTCACGCACGCGAGCTGGAACGCGATCGCGCACCACATCACCGACAAGCTGGTCGGCTTCACCCTGATATCCGGCGGCGGCCTGCTGATCGGCCTGCTCATCGCCCCGTTCGCGGCGCTGCCGGCGGCGGGCGCGTGGCCGTACCTGGTGCTGTCCGCGGTGATCCACATCGGCTACTACGCCCTGCTCATGAAGTCGTTCAAGCTCGGCGACTTCGGCCAGGCGTACCCGATAGCGCGCGGCACGGCACCGCTGGTGGTCACGGTCCTCGCCGCGATATTCGCGGGCGAGGTCCCGGACGGCTGGCAGGCGGCGGGTGTCGCGGTCTCGTGCGCGGGCCTGACGGGACTGGCGCTCTGGGGCATACGCGGCTCGGGCCGGCGCCCCGACTGGGCGGCGATCGGCGCGGCGCTCGCCACGGGCGTCTCGATCGCGGCGTACACGGTGGTGGACGGCCTCGGCGTCCGCGCCTCGGGCTCCTCCCTGGGCTACATCGCGTGGCTGATGATCCTGGAGGGCCTCGCTATCCCCGTGTACGCGGCGTACCGGTGGCGGGGCGAACTGGCGGGACGGCTGCGGCCGTTCGCGGGGGTGGGCCTACTGGGGGCGGCGTTGTCGGTGGCTGCGTACGGCCTGGTCCTGTGGGCCCAGACGAAGGCAGAGCTGGCCCCCATCTCGGCGCTCCGCGAGTCCTCGATCATCGTGGGGGCGGCGATCGGAGCGGTCTTCTTCAAGGAGAAGTTCGGGGCGCCGAGGCTGGTGGCGGCGGGGTTGATGGTGGCGGGGATTGGGTTGATGTTGCATGCGGGGTGAGGTGGGCGGGTCAGGCCTTCGATGCGTGCGTCGCGTACGAGACGAAGCTCTGCCAAGCCCCGGCGTGGACCGCGAGTTGGGGGCCGTGCTGCACCTTGGAGTCCCGGACGTGCACGGTCTCGGGGCAGGTGGCGACCTCTACGCAGTCGCCGTCGCTGCCGCTGCTGTAGGTGGACTTGCGCCAGGAAAGGGCTACTTCGACGCAGTCGTCGCCGTCGGAGCCGCTGTAACTGCTCTTGAACCAGGCCAGTTCGGACGTGCTCATAGCGCTCCTCGCATCCGCTTCAACAGGCCCGTGGTGTGTTCGGGGCTGAGGGCCTGTGAGCGCAGTTTCGCATAGCGCTGAAGCATGATGCTGACTTCTTTTCGGTCTGCGACCAGTAGACCGCCCCGCTGCCCCTCGGAGTATCCGAACCACCTGTTGTCCGGCGTCTCCGCCAGCCTCATCGGCCCGTCGAATCCGGCATGGTCCGGCTGTCTCGTAGGCATGAGTTGCAGCTCGACGTTGAACTGCGCTGCTCGTTCCAGCAGGTGGCCGACCAGTTCCCTCGTCGTCTCCGCCCCGCCTGTACACCGCTCAATCAGCGCCTGCTCGATGATGAAGCTGAACGCGATCGGCGGTCTGCGCTGGAAGAGCTTGTGGCGTTCCAGTCGAGCTTCTACCTGCTGGTTTACCTGTTCTTCGTCCTTTACCGGCGGGACGCTGACGGTCACCGCCCGTGCGTACGCTTCTGTTTGCAACAGCCCCGGAATGACCCGGCACTCGTACGTCCACAGAGTGACCGCCTCCGCCTCGAACTTCGCCCACTGCCGGAACCAACTGGCCAACCCCGGCTGTCGCGAAAGATGCCGCGCCGCACCCCGCAACGCGCCAAACGCATCCAGGGCCGCCTCCGCCCGCTCCACGAAGTCCGGCTGCGGAAAACGGCGGCCCTGCTCGATCTTGGCGACCGTCTGAACCGAGTACCCGACCGACTCGGCGAATTCCTCCTGCGTCAGGCCCGCCCGTTTCCGGAAGGCCTTGAGGACCTCGCCGAAGGTCCGCAGGCTGTCCGACACCTCCGGCTCACCACAGCCCGGCGACCCACCCGCACCGTCCGTCATACGAGGACACCTCCTGTAGACCTGCCCCGCGCCCCACTCCGAACCCGCCCATGGTTACGGACAGTTGCCAACCCTGTCTACTCTCCGTACTAGTACGCTGACGCAGAGTGCTAGTCGCTGACCTGGCGTGCAGAGCTCGCAGGCGGCCACTTTGGGGCCATGAAGCCCACCTCAGCTCCCCAAGTGCCGGTCACCGTGCGTGTGTTCGGCCAGCGATTCAGCTCCACGCCGCGAGGCGCCCGCCTAGCCCGTCACCTCGCCCTGCACCGGCTCAACACCTGGGGCATCCCGTACGACTCCGAGGCCTCGGACACCGCCGCGCTACTGGTGGCCGAGCTGGCCGCCAACGCCGTCACCCACGGCCGCGTTCCCGGGCGCGACTTCGAGGTACGGCTCAGCCTCGATGCGCGTACTCTCCGCATCGACGTATCGGATCCGCGCGGCGAACGTCGCATCGACGAGCCAGGAGCCGTCGAGGCCCCGCCGACCGGGGCGGAGGGCGGGCGCGGACTGCTGCTCGTAGAGGCACTGGCCGACCGGTGGTTCGTCCTCGACCGCCTGCCCATCGGTAAGACGGTCCGCGCAGAACTGGACCTGCGTTCTCATTGACTCGCCCATGCGAGGCTCCACGAACCGCCCGCCCACTCCGCTTCTGGTCGGCCCAGGTGACCCCGGGGCCCATTGTGCTAGTTGCAGAAAAGTCCCACCTTCACACCGCGGTTCACGGCGTATCGGCGGGACTTTTCTGCAACTAGCTCAGCCTGGCAGGCCTCCGCAGCACCCCTGAGCTGGGACCGGCCGGAGGCAAGGGCCACTCGCCCGGACGTTTCTCGCCTCCGGCACCACGGCGTACGACGCGATCTACTCGGTATGGGGTGCCGTGTGCTTCATAAAGCCCACAGGCGCCCGATTAAGGACCGGCCGATCGTTGCGCAGCGGCACGGGAGCCACGGACGTGGCGGCGCTCGCGGTGGTGCCAGCTCAGCGGACCTTCGGTTGCCCCCCCCCCCGACTCTCACGGCTCAACGGAACCGATTCCCAGAACGCGCTCCGCTCTCCACACTTCCGCCGCCGGAATGCGATACAACCGTCCCACTCGAATCGCGGCCAATTCGCCAGCGTGCACCATTCGGTAAACTGCCTGCTTTGGAACACCTAACAGAATGGCCGCCTCATCGACGGTGACGTAGATGGAGTTCACCAGGCTGGATTCCTGCGCACGCTGCGTAGAGGACGGCCTGACACTTTCCTGCCGCGTCCGTAATTCGCCTCGGTCAGCCTCATCGCTCAGCCACTGCGCAGCCCGTACCCACATGTCGTACACCAGACGTCGATTCACCCTCGCTCGCTTCGGGTTTGCCATCGGCGCCTTATCAGTCAAGTGATCCACGAGGGCCATGACTACGTCAAGCGCTGGAAGCCTCAGGCTGCTAAAAGCATCATGGATCGTGCTTCGCGATATCCCAGCCTGACCGATCTCTTTCTCCAACTGGCGACAGCTGGGATGCCCAGCCTTCAGATGGAGGGAGTGCAGCAGCGTGTTGAGCGATTTGTGAGCCCCCTCAGTGAGCGGTGGCTTGTTGAGCGCCGGCATACGTTCCCCCCTGCGTCCCACGGTGTCCGACACCGTCCGCACAGGGTTTCACCTAGTCCGACGACAGCGGAAGATACTGCGCCTTGACCAGAGTTATCCATGGGGCTATTGAGCACCTCGATATCGGACGAGCATGAAGCTGCGTCAGGAAAACCTGATGCATGAGCGACAGAAAGGCATGCTCGTGTTTCGTCGAGCCTCAGACCCACCGCCCGCCGCACGTCGGTCGGAGACCGATAACGCAACGCTTCCGCAGGGCCGATGCCTATGCGGGCATCAGCGCGATCAATCAACCTCAACACGACACCTGCAGCAAGCCGCCGCAGCAGGAGCGTTCGGCGGACTGGTGCGCGCTGCAGCCGGATGGATCAGCGATCATCTCGCATGGTAATACCGGTAGTTCTTCAAACAGGGCTGTAGAAATCAGGGGGCCGACGTTCGCAGCGTCGACTGGCTGAGCTATCGCACGCCGGAAGCCTGTACAGGGGCAGACAGACTCCTGTGCAGGCTTCTTGCTGTCCCCCTCCTTACAACACGCCCCGCAGGGCCCGCACAAGCCCCTGAGCCCGCGGATCCGCCGTAACCCCCTTGTTCATCCCATTGGTCACGTACCCGAAGGCCACCCCCGACTCCGGATCGGCGAAGCCCAGCGCGCCACCCCGCCCGGGGTGCCCGAAGGAACCGAGCCCCAGCAGCGGCGACGCACCGCCGTGCAGCATGTAGCCGAGGCCGAAGCGGGTGTTCACGATCAGGACACGGTCGGGACCCGATGACGCCTCGGCACGGGCCAGTTCGACCGTGCCCGGCGTGAACAGGCGTGCGGCGCCGTCCACTTCACCGATAAGCGAGGCGTAGAAGCGGGCCAGGCCGTCGGCGGTGGCGACCCCGTTGGACGCGGGGAGGACAGCCGCGCGGTACGCCGGATCGTCCTCGTCAGGCTCCGGAGTGATCGCGGCGAACGCCCGCCGGGTGAGCGAGGCGGGGTCCGCGTAAGCCTCCGCCACGTCCCGCTTGGGCCGCACCCTGAGCCCGCCCGGAGCCGAGGGTGCCTCGATCCGGCCCAGCCGTCCCACACGGCCCGCCTCCGCCGCCGGAAGCCCCACCCACAGCTCAAGGCCCAGGGGCCCGGCGATCTCCGCGGACACGAACTCCCCGAGGGACCGCCCCGTCACCCGCCGCACCAGCTCACCGGTCAGCCAGCCGTAGGTGTGCGCGTGATAGCCGTGCCCCTCCCCCGGCTCCCAGAACGGAGCCTGCGCCGCGACCGTCTCAGCGGCTAGATCGGGATCGAACGCCTCCGCGGGCGTCAACGTCCGGTCGAGCGCGGGGACGCCCGCCCGGTGCGCGAGGACGTCCCGGACCAGGACCCGCTCCTTGCCGTGCGCCTTGAACTCCGGCCAGTAGGAGCTGACGGGCGCGTCCAGGTCCAACTCGCCGCGCTGATGCAGAAGGAGCAGAGCAGCGGCGGTCACTCCCTTGGTCGCCGAGCGGACGATCTGCGCGGTGCCGCGCTGCCAGGCCCCGCCGCCCCCGTCGACGTCCTTCGTGCCGGCCCGCAGATCCACGACCAGCCGCCCGTCTCGGTACACCACGACCGCCGCGCCCCGCTCGCCGAGGTCGGTGAAGTTCCGTACGAAGGCGTCCTTCACCGGCTCGAAGCCCTCGGCGACTGTCCCGTGCACATCAACGTCCATGCCACACCCAACAGCCGCCCGCAGCCGTGGATTCCCTACCGGTTCACCTTCACCGTCTTCGGATCGAAGCCGAAGGGTAGTTCGAGCCGGTGCGCGCCCATCAAGCTCTCGTCGGCGAGCAGCTCCCCCGTGGGGCCGTCCGCGGCGATCACGCCCTCGCTCAGGATCAGGGCCCGGGGGCAGAGTTCGAGGGCGTACGGCAGGTCGTGCGTGACCATCAGGACCGTCACGTCCAACGAGCGCAGGATGTCGGCCAGTTCGCGGCGCGATGCGGGGTCCAGGTTCGAGGACGGTTCGTCCAGGACCAGGATCTCCGGTTCCATCGCGAGGACCGTCGCCACCGCGACCCGCCTGCGCTGGCCGAAGGAGAGGTGGTGCGGCGGGCGGTCCGCGAACTCCGCCATGCCGACCTGACCAAGGGCCTTTTGCACCCTGGCCTCCAGCTCCGGGCCGCGCATCCCCGCCGCCGCCGGGCCGAACGCCACGTCTTCCCGCACCGTCGGCATGAAGAGCTGGTCGTCCGGGTCCTGGAAGACGATGCCGACCCGGCGCCTGATCTCCGCCATGTGCTTCTTGCCGACGGGCAGGCCGGCGACGGTGACCGTGCCCGCGCCGCCCGTCAGGATGCCGTTCAGGTGCAGGACGAGCGTCGTCTTGCCCGCGCCGTTCGGGCCGAGCAGCGCGACCCGCTCGCCCCGGCCGATCCTCATGTCGACGCCGAAGAGCGCCTGGTGCCCGTCGGGGTAGGCGAAGGCCAGTCCGGCCACTTCGAGCGAGGGTGCGGCAGTCACAGGGTCCATCCCAGCAGGCAGACGACAAGAGCGGCGCCCGGCAGGGCGAAGGCGTAGGTCCACTGTGCACGGGAGGCGGTGACCTCGTCGATCACCGGCATCGAACCGGCGTACCCCCGGCTGACCATGGCCAGGTGCACCCGCTCGCCCCTCTCGTACGAGCGGATGAAGAGCGCGCCCGCGGATTTGGCCAGGCCGCCCCACTGCTTCACGCCCCGCGCCTCGAAGCCGCGTGACTCGCGCGCGATCTTCATGCGGCGCATCTCGTCCGTGATCACGTCGCCGTACCGGATCATGAACGAGGCGATCTGGACGAGCAGCGGCGGCAGCTTCAGACGCTGCAGGCCCAGGAGCAGCGAGCGCAGTTCGGTGGTGGAGGCGAGGAGGACCGATGCCGCGACGCCGAGCGTGCCTTTGGCCAGGACGTTCCAGGCGCCCCAGAGGCCGTTGACGCTCAGGGACATGCCGAGCACGTCGACCCGCTCGCCCTCCGCCACGAACGGCATGAGCACCGCGAACGCCACGAACGGGACCTCGATGAGCAGCCGCTTCAGGAGGAAGGGGAGAGGGACGCGGGACGCGTACGCCACCGCGCCGAGCAGCACCGCGTAGCCGCCGAACGCCCACATCGCCTCGCGCGGCGTGGAGACCACGACGACCACGAAGCAGAAGACCGCCGCCAGCTTGGTGTGCGGGGGCAGGGCGTGGACGGGTGAGTGGCCGTGCCGGTAGAGCCGGTGGGCGTGGCCCGCGCCCATGTCAGGTGGTCTCCGAGGAGACGGCCGCCGTGGACGCCGGGTCCGTGTCCGCCGTACGGCGGCGCCGCAGCGCCCAGAAGACCGCCGAGCCCGCGCCGACGGTGACGCCGACGCCGATCACGCCCGCGAGGCCGCCGGAGAGGCGGGTGTCGGTGATGTCCTTGACGCCGTAGTCGGCGAGCGGGGAGTCCGAGGTGGCGTGCTCCTCGGTCTTCTTGTCGATGCCCTTGTCGGCCGCGACCTTCTCCAGGCCGTCGGGGTTCGCGGAGGCGTAGAAGCTGACGAAGCCGGCGAGGACGAGGGAGGTGACCAGGCCGGCGATCCACACCTTGCGGTGGGACCGGGCGGCGACGGGGGCGGGCTCCCCGGCACCGGAGGCACCGGGGGCGTCCACGAGTTCGCCGCCCACGCGCAGCTTGAGCTTCTGGGTCAGGCCGCGGGCGCCGTACACGAGGTCGGGGCGTACGGCGATGACGGCGCCGACGGTGAGCGCGGTGATGGCGGCCTCGCCGATGCCGATCAGGACGTGCACGCCGACCATGGCCGTGGCGACCTTGCCGATGGAGACGTCGGTGGTGCCGCCGAGCGCGTAGAGGAAGGTGAAGGCGATCGCGGCGGCGGGCACCGAGATCAGCGCGGCCACGAAGGAGGAGGCGGTGATGGAGCGGCGGGTGCGCGGGAGCACCTTCACCAGGCCGCGGAAGGTGAGATAGGCCACGACGGTCGTGACGATCGCCATGTCCGTGATGTTCACACCGAGCGCGGTGAGGCCGCCGTCGGCGAAGAGGACGCCTTGCATGAGGAGGACGACGGACACGCACAGGACGCCCGTATAGGGGCCGACGAGTATCGCCGCGAGCGCCCCGCCGAGCAGATGTCCGCTGGTCCCGGCCGCGACCGGGAAGTTCAGCATCTGCACCGCGAAGATGAACGCGGCCACGAGCCCGGCCAGCGGCGCGGTCCGCTCGTCCAGTTCCCGCCGCGCGCCGCGGAGGCTGACGGCGATCGCTCCGGCGGCGATGAGCCCGGTGGCGGCGGAGACGGGGGCGTTGATGAATCCGTCGGGGACATGCATGCGCGCGCTCCTGGGCAGGACAGGAAGAGGAAGGCAGAGCGGATCGCTCGTGAACCGTTCAATGATAGCGCTCTGTTGCGAACGGTTTGCAAGAGCGGCGACTACCCAGTTATCCCGGTCACACCTGGAGCAGGAATCGGAATATATGGGACATTAGAGGACAGAAAGCGCGTGACGGCGTGCGTGATGGTGAGGAGTTCGGCGATGTCCGCAGTAGAGCAGTTCGCACGTGCCCACGTCGTCACGGACTCCCCTGACGACCAGCTCGCCGTCCCCGCCGTCCTCCGGTACGACCCGGAGGCCGACCCGCTCTCGGTGCGGATCGGCCTCCCTGGTTCACCCGAGGGGTCCCACGAATGGACCTTCGCCAGGCAGCTTCTCGAACAGGGCCTGCGGGCCCCTGCCACCAGCGGCGACGTACACATCTGGCCCTGTGGCCGGGTGCAGACGGTGATGGAGTTCCACTCGGCGCACGGGGTGGCGGTCGTGCAGTTCGACGCATCGGCGCTGATCCGCTTCCTGCGCCGCACGTACGCGGCCGCCCCCGTACCCCACTGACGCGTCAGACGCGCTCCAGCTCCCGGCCGTCACCACCGCGCCCGGCGGCCACGTCATCGAGGTCCCGCAGGCCCTCGCCCTCGACGTCCACGTTCGGCAGCGCCCGGTCGAGCCGGCGCGGCAGCCACCACGCCTTCTTGCCGAGCAGCGCGAGCACCGCCGGGACCAGCGCCATACGGACGATGAACGCGTCGAAGAAGACGGCGATCGCGAGGCCGAAGCCGATCATCTTGACCATCTGCTCGGACGAGCCGATGAAGCCCGCGAAGACGGCGATCATGATGACGGCGGCTGCCGAGACCACGCGTGCGCCGTGCCGGAAGCCGGTCACGATCGCCTGGCCGGGCCGCTCCCCGTGGACGTACGCCTCTCGCATGCGCGTCACGAGGAACACCTCGTAGTCCATCGCGAGGCCGAAGACGACGCCCACCATGAAGATCGGCATCATCGACATGATCGGGCCGGTCTGCTCCACGCCGAAGAGCGAGCCGAGCCAGCCCCACTGGAAGACCGCGACGACCGCGCCCAGGGCCGCGAGGACCGAGAGCAGGAAGCCGAGGGCCGCCTTGAGCGGGACCAGGATGGAACGGAAGACGACGATCAGGAGGAGGAAGGCCAGGCCGACGACCAGTGCCAGGTAGGGCAGCAGCGCGTCGTTCAGCTTCTGGGAGACGTCGATGTTCATGGCCGTCGTACCGGTGACCATGACGCTCGCACCGGTGTCGGACTTGATGTCGGCGCCCGCGTCACGGATCGCGTGCACGAGGTTCTCGGTCTCGATGCCGCTGGGCTTGGAGGACGGGACGACGCTGATGATCGCCGTGTCGCCCGCCTTGTTGATCATCGGCGGGGCGACGGAGAGGACATCGTCGAGACCGGAGATCGTCTTCTGGATCTCACCGGCCGCCGCCTTCGGGTCGTCCGCACCCTTGAGGTCGGCGACCGTCATCAGCGGGCCGTTGAAGCCGGGGCCGAACCCGTCGGAGACCAGGTCGTACGCCTTGCGCTGGGTCGTGGACGTCGGCTGCGAGCCGTCGTCCGGGAGGCCCAGTTCGAGGGAGGACACGGGCAGCGCGGCGGCGCCGAGGCCGATGACGCCGACGAGCAGGACGGTCAGCGGGCGGCGCACGACGAAGCGCGCCCAGCGCGTGCCGAGGTTGTCCTTCTTCTCCGTGGCCCCCTCGGTGGCCGCCGTCTTCTTGCCGCCGCCGAGCACCTTGCTCTTCTCGCCCGTGGGCTTGACCTTCTTGCCCGCGTAACCGAGCAGCGCCGGGATCAGGGTGAGCGCGATGAGCACGGCGATGACCACCGTGCCGGCCGCCGCGAAGCCCATCTTGGTGAGCATCGGGATGTTCACCACGGCGAGGCCGACCAGCGCGATGACCACGGTGAGCCCGGCGAAGACCACGGCCGAGCCGGCGGTCCCGACAGCGCGGCCCGCCGCCTCCTCACGGTCCCGCCCGTCGGCGAGTTCACCGCGGTAGCGGGAGACGACGAAGAGCGCGTAGTCGATGCCGACCGCGAGGCCGATCATCATGGCGAGCGTCGAGGTGGTCGTCCCCAGGTCGAGCGCGCTGGCGAGCGCGGTGATCGAGGAGACACCGATGCCGACGCCGATCAGCGCGGTGAGCAGCGGGAGCCCCGCCGCGATCAGCGAGCCGAAGGTGATGACGAGGACGACGGCCGCGACCGCGATGCCGATGATCTCGGTGGCCCCGGTCTCGGGCATCGCCTGCAGCGCGTCACCGCCGACCTCGACCGTGAGCCCGGACTCCCGCGCCTGTTCGGTCGTCTTCTCCAGGGCTTCACGGCTGCCCTCGGTCAGCTCCATCGAGGTGACCTTGTACGAGACCGACGCGTACGCCGTGGAGCCGTCCTTGCTGACCGTCTTGGTCCGGAAGGGGCTGTCGGCCCTCGCCACCTCGGCCGAACCGGACTTGAGCGCGGCGACGGTCTTCTCGATCTCGGCCTTGTTGCCCGCGTCGGTGACCTTCTCGCCGTCGGGCGCCTTGAAGACGACCCGGGCGCTCGCGCCGTCGGCACTGGCTTCGGGCACCCGCTCTTCGAGCAGGTCGAAGGCCTTCTGGGCCTCCGTGCCGGGAATGGAGAAGGAGCTTGAGGCGGCGGTGGGCGCGGACGCGGCGCCGACTCCGGCGAGCGTCAGGAGCGCCACCCATATCAGGGCGACGAAGTGCCGTCGCCTGAAGGCGAGTCGGCCCAGTTTGTAGAGGAAAGTGGCCACGGGGGCGTACTCCCGGTCAGGTCGTGGTGTCTACAGGGCAGGGGGGATCAGCCCGACGACGTGAGCGGTCGCGTCAGGTGGAAAAGAGGGCTGGCGAAGGGGAGTCGGGTCAGACGCCGAGAGCGGGGAGGATCACGGCGTCGATGTAGGAACGGAGGAACTCACGGTCGACCGTGCGGTCCTCGACCAGGTCACGGGCGACGAAGCCGCCGACCATCATGTGGATGACGAAGTCCAGAGCGGGGTTGTCCGGGGCCACTTCGCCCCGCTCCACACCCCTGCGCAGCATCGCGTTCAGGCCGGTGATCTCCGGCTCGATGAGCAACTGCCGCAGCGCCTGGTGGAGTTCGGGATTTCCGTGAATGGCGTGGAACAGGCTCCGCATCAGCGCGGCGTCCCGCTCCATCTGACAGTCGTCCGAACGCTCCGCCATCTCCAGCAGATCGCCGCGCAGGGACCCCGTGTCGATGTCCTCGATGGACACCGGCTTGTTGTGCCGCAGCGCCCTGGCGATCAGCTCGGGCTTGCTCCCCCACTGGCGGTAGAGGGTGGCCTTACTGGACCTCGTGCGGGACGCGATGGCGTCCATCGTGAGCGCTTCGTACCCGACCTCGCGGAGCAGGTCGAGCACGGCCGCGTAGAGCTCGGCCTCGCGCTCGGGCGTGATCCGACTGCGCCGCACCGTTGCCGCCTCAGCCATGATCCCTCCGCTCCTCGTCGAGCACTCGACGAGTAGTCGCCGAGCCTTGTCGAAACCGTTCCGTACGCCATGACTGTACCCGCGGGCTTAACGAAACGAAACCGTTTCGTACGTGTGCTGCGTCACGCACCGCGTACCCGTTTCCCCCATGTACGAGTTGCCGCGCCCTGCGCCCCGGAAAAGCATGGTGAAGTGACCGACGCGCGCGATGAAGCCCATGCTGACCACGCCTACCTGCGATTTCCGCACCTCAGCGGCGACCGTCTCTGTTTCGCGGCCGAGGACGATCTCTGGGTGGCGCCGCTGAGCCCGGACGGCGCACCCGCGGGCCGGGCCTGGCGGGTGACCGTCGACCGGACCAAGGTGAGCCATCCGCGCTTCTCGCCGGACGGCCGCCACATCGCGTTCACGACATGGCGCAGTCTCGACCCGGAGATCCATCTGGCCCCGGTCGACGGCGGCCCGGCCCGGCGCCTCACCTACTGGGGGAGCACGGACACCCGGGTCTGCGGCTGGTCCCCCGACGGCGACATCCTCGCCGTCTCCTCGCACAATCAGCCCTTCTCGTACTTCTGCTGGGCCTACAGCGTGCCGACCGACGGGTCACCCGGCGGCAAGCTGCCCTGGGGTCCGGTGTACGACATCGCGGTCAACGACATCGAGGGCGAGCGCAAGACACTCCTCCTGACCGGGAAGCCGCCGCACGAGCCCGCCGCCTGGAAGCGCTACCGGGGCGGGGCGACCGGCCGCCTGTGGCTGCACGGCGACCAGCTCCTGCCCGACCTCGACGGGCACCTGGACTCCCCGATGTTCGTGGACGGCAGGATCGCCTTCCTCTCCGACCACGAGGGCGTCGGCAACCTCTACTCCTGCCTGCCGGACGGCTCCGACCTGCGGCGGCACACCGACCACGACGCGTTCTACGCCCGGCACGCCGCCAGCGACGGCGCCCGCGTCGTCTACCAGTGCGCTGGCGACGTCTGGCTCGTGGACGACCTGTCCCCCGGCTCCGTGCCGCGCCGCCTCGACGTACGCCTGGGCGGGCCGCGGGCCGGACGGCGGATCTATCAGGTGCCTGCCGCGCAGCACATCGACTCGCTCTCCGTGGACACGACGGGCCGGGCCAGCGCCGTCGTCGTACGCGGCAGCCTGTACTGGCTCACGCACCGGGACGGGCCCGCCCGCACCATCACGGACACCCCGGGCGTGCGTGTCCGGCTCCCGGAGATGCTCGGCAAGGGCGGGCAGGTCGCCTACGTCACCGACGCGGAGGGCGAGGACGCCGTCGAGATCGCCTATCTGCCGCGCGCCAGCGGCGACCGCGCGCCGCGCAGGCTCGCGCAAGGGCAGCTCGGCCGGGTACTCGAACTGCTCTCCGACCCCGAGGGCGAACGCATCGCGATCGCGTCGAACGACGGACGGCTTCTCCTGATCGACGCGTCCGAGGAGTCCGAGTCCGAGGGCGAGGTGACGGAGCTGATCCGCTCCGTCAACGGCCCGGTGCGGGACCTGGCCTTCTCCCCGGACGGGGCCTGGCTCACCTGGTCGCATCCGGGCGTCGGCCGCTCTCTGCGGCAGATCAAGATGGCCCGCATCGAGGGCCCCGGCTGCCGCATCATCGTCGACGTCACCAACGGCCGCTTCGAGGACGAGAACCCCGTCTTCACCAGCGACGGCCGCTATCTGGCCTTCCTGTCCTGGCGCGGCTTCGACCCGGTCTACGACGTGCACACCGGCGACCTGTCCTTCCCCCTCGGCTGCCGCCCCTACCTGGTCCCCCTGTCGTCGGCGACCCCCTCGCCCTTCGCCCTCTCCCCCGACGGCCGCCCGGCGGCGGGCGGACTCGACCCGGCCGACGGTCTCTCGCCGGCCGGGTCCGCCATCGTGGAGGTGGAGGGCCTGGAGAGCAGGGTCACGCCCTTCCCCGTCTCGGCGTCGAAGTACTCGGCCCTCTCCCCCGTCAGCGGCGGCGGCCTCGTCTGGATGCGCTGGCCGATCTCGGGCGCGCTCGGCGAGACCTTCGCCAACCCGTCGGACACCTCCGGGCGCCCCACCCTGGAGTACTTCAACATCACCAAGGGCAAGAAGTCCGAACTGGTCGACCACCTCGACTGGTTCGCGCTCAGCGGCGACGGTTCGCGGCTCGTGGTGGTCGACGAGGGCGACCTGCGCGCGGTCCCCTCGACGGAGAGCGGCGACAGCGACACGACCGTCTGGATCGACCTGCGCCGCATCCTGCACGAGGTCGACCCGGCGGCCGAGTGGCGCCAGTCCTACGACGAGGCGGGCCGCCTCATCCGGGCCTACTTCTGGGAGCCGCACATGTGCGGCATCGACTGGCCGGCGATCCTGGACCAGTACCGGCCGCTTGTGGAACGGGTCGCGTCCCCCGACGAGTTCGCGGACCTGCTCCGCGAGGTCCTGGGCGAGCTGGGCACCTCCCACGCGTACGTCTCCGCCGCACGGCGCAACGAAGGACCGCCGCACTACCAGCGGGCGATGGGCCTGCTCGGCGCCAACCTGGTCTGCCGGGACGGCAGTTGGATGATCAAACGCATCCTGCCCGGCGACTCGTCCGACTCCAAGGCGCGCTCACCGCTCGCGGGCGCGGGCATCCGCGAGGGCGCGATCCTCACGCACATCGACGGCCGGCCGGTGGACCCGGTGACGGGCCCCTTCCCGCTGCTCGCGGCGGCGGGCGGCACGACGGTGGAGCTGACGTTCCAGCCGGCCGAGAAAAAGGGCAGGTCCAGGAGGGTCGCGATCGTCCCCCTCATCAACGAACGCCCCCTGCGCTACCAGGACTGGGTGGCCAAACGGCGTGACGTCGTACGGGAGCTGAGCGGGGGCAAGTGCGGCTACCTGCACATCCCCGACATGGGCGGCTCCGGATGGGCGCAGTTCAACCGGGACCTGCGTCTTGAGGTCTCCCGCCCGGCCCTGCTCGTGGACGTACGCGGCAACGCGGGCGGGCACATCAGCGAGCTGGTGGTGGAGAAGCTGACGCGCAAGATCCTGGGCTGGGACCTGACCCGCAACGCCCAGCCGGTTTCGTACGCGTCGAACGCGCCCCGCGGCCCCGTGGTGGCCCTGGCCGACGAGGCGACGTCGTCCGACGGCGACATGATCACGGCGGCCTTCAAGCTGCTCGGCCTCGGGCCCGTGGTGGGCCAGCGCACGTGGGGCGGCGTGGTGGGGATGACCGGGCGGCACGT
Source organism: Streptomyces sp. NPDC055099 (assembly GCF_053607685.1). Taxonomy (NCBI): domain Bacteria; kingdom Bacillati; phylum Actinomycetota; class Actinomycetes; order Kitasatosporales; family Streptomycetaceae; genus Streptomyces; species Streptomyces sp. NPDC055099. The sequence goes on from NZ_JBSGUA010000008.1 coordinate 71,750, forward strand.
GCTCGGCGACGGGACCGTCATCACGGTGCCGATGAACGCGGGGTGGTTCGACGAGTACGGCTGGTCCGTCGAGAACCACGGCGTGGCCCCCGACCTGGAGGTGCTCCGTACGCCCCTCGACTGGGCGGAGGGGCGGCACGCGCAGCTCGACGACGCGGTGCAGGTCGCTCTCGACCTCCTGGAACGGCAGCCCGCGGTGGAGCCGCCGGGCCTCGACGACGTACCGGACCGGCGCCGTCCGCAGCTTCCGCCACGGGGCTGACGGGGGGCCGGTACGACACGGCCTTCCCGGCGCCCGTCACCACCCGTAACTGATCGAAATGCGAGGAAAGTCCCCCCATGTCAGTCTGGTCGAGGCCCCTCCAACCTCACCCTCTAGGAGTGAACAAGCATGGGCATCAAGGACCAGTTCCAGGACAAGGCCGACGACCTCGCCAACAAGGCGAAGGGCGCGATGGGCGACCGTAAGGACGAGGCGAGCGAGCGGGCTTCGCAGGGCAGGGACGAGGCGAGCGAGCGCGCCTCGCAGGGTCAGGAGAAGGCCCAGGACGCCGCACAGGAGCAGCGGGACAAGTTCGACCGCTGACACGCCTGGTGCTGCACCGAGCGTGACGCGATGAGGCCCTCCGGGACGCCGGAGGGCCTCATCGCTGCGTACGGGTACTGCCCGCCGGGATCAACTACCCGCCGGTACGCGCCTGTTCGTCGGCGGAGCCGCCCGCTCCCACAAGCCCCGTGGAGACCGTCCCGAGCCGGGGTTCGAAGCGCCGCATCTCGCGCTGCCCGACCGTGCCGATGAGCGCCGGCAGGTAACCCCGGATGCCCTGCATCCCCCGCAGCCACCACTGCGCGTACACATGGCTCGACCGCCGCTCGATCCCGGCGACGATCCGGTCGACGGCCGGACCCAGCGGGTACGTCTTGTTGGACGGCCACGGCAGGCGCTGCCGCAGCTCCCGCATCACGTCGTTCTCGTCCGCGCCCCGCACCATGTCCGTGTCCGTCCAGGACAGGTAACCGACGCCCACCTTCACGCCCTTGTAGCCGACCTCGGCCCGCAGGCAGTGCGCGTACGCCTCGACGCCCGACTTCGACGCGCAGTACGCCGTCATCATCGGCGCCGGAGTGATCGCCGCCAGCGAGGCGATCTGCAGGAGATAGCCGCGGCTCTCCATCAGGACCGGCAGGAACGCCCGCCCCGTCACCGCGCTGCCGATGAGGTTGACCTCGATCACCCGGCGCCACGCCTCGGGGTCGGACTCGACGAAGGGACCGCCGTTGGCGACGCCCGCGTTGGCGACGACGATGTCGACCTTGCCGAACCGCTCCTTGACCTCCTGGGCGACCCGGGCCATCGCGTCATGGTCCGTGACGTCCGCGTGCCAGGCCTCCGCCTCGGTGTGCAGCCGCCCCGCAACCTGCTTCAACTCGTCCGGTTCCAGGCCGACGAGCGCGATCTTCGCACCCCGCGCCGACAGCTTGCGCGCGAGCAGCTCGCCCACGCCACGCGCCGCCCCGGTGACGACCGCGACCTGACCCTCAAGGCTGACCTTGCTCATGCGCTGCTCCCTTCGAGCCCCTGAACCTGCCCCTGAACCTGAACCTGCTGACCGGCGGCCCCCACGTACCTCTCCACGAGGCCCCTGATCCCCGCCGTGACCGCTTCCGGCGCCTCGACCGGCGTCATGTGACCGATCCCCGGCAGCTCGGTGAGCCCGAGGGAGTCCGGCAGCATCCCGGCCAGGCGCCGCGCGTGCGTGACGGGCGTCATCCGGTCGGCCGCGCCGGCGATGACCGCGGTCGGCACGTCCAACTCCAGTACCCCCGTGTCGAGGGCGATCTCGTCGAGCACGTGCGACCAGCGATAGCGCACCACGCGCGGGCACCCGTGCACGATCCGCGCGCATACGTCGACCCGGTCCGGCGCCGAACCGGGGCCCATCGTCGCGTACTTGAGGATGCGCCTGGCCATCGGCGTCACGGGCCCCAGCGGCGCCTTCGCCCCGAGGACCGACCGCGTGAGCCGGGTGCGTATCCACCCTGCCCGCATCGGCACCACGAGCGACTCGGCGACGAGCCGCGCACTCCCCGTGCTGCACAGCAGAACCGCCGCCGCGTGCTCCCGGAACCCAGGACGCGTGCTCGCGGCCATGATCGTCATGCCGCCCATCGAGTGCCCGGCGAGCACCGCCCGCTCCCCCGGCTCCAGCGTCGCCGCGAGCACGGCCTCGAGGTCGTCGGCGAGCGCGTCGGTGCTGTATCCCTCCACACCGTCCGGCGCGACACTGCGGCCGTGCCCCCGCTGGTCGTACGCGATCACCCGGTGGTCGACCGCGAGGTCACGTATCTGTGCCGCCCAGAAGGCGGTCGAGCAGGTCCACCCGTGCGCGAGCACCACCGCGGGCGCGCCGTCGGGACCGTGCACCTCGGCGTGCAGCCGCGCGCCGTCCGCCGACACGACGGTCAGTTCCCGCGCGGCTGCGGGCGGCGCGAACGGCCCGCTCGTCACATGCGTCAGCCTGCTCATGCCCCTGCCTCGACCTTCTTCGCCTTACGGGACTTCGGCGTCACCGCTTCCGGACTCACCTTGGGCGGCCGCACCACCTCGTACTCGGCGAGATCGACGCGCCGGGTGGCGGCGCGGAACTCGCTCGTCGTGCCCGGCCAGATCGTCGTGTTCACGCCGTTCTCGTCGAGGTACCAGCTGTTGCAGCCGCCGGTGTTCCACACGGTGCGCTTCATGCGCTCCTGCACCTTGTCGTTCCAGGCGTCCACGGCACCGGTGCGCACGGCGAGCGCGGCCCGGCCGCCCAGCACGTCCAACTGCCGCATGTAGTCGGCGAGATAGTTGAGCTGGGACTCGATCATCAGGATCATCGAGGAGTTGCCGAGGCCGGTGTTCGGGCCGATGACCGTCATGAAGTTCGGGAATCCCGCGGCGGTCGCGCCGCGCAGGGACTTCATGCCGTCCTTCCAGGACTCCATCATCGTCCCGCCGTCGGCGCCCACCACACGGTCGGCGATCGGCATGTCCGTGACGTGGAATCCCGTGCCGAAGATGATCGCGTCGACCTCGGTCTCGGTGCCGTCCGCGGCGACGACGGTGTTCCCGCGCACCTCGCTGAGCCCGCTGGCGACGACGTCGACATTGGGCTGCGCGAGCGCCGGGTAGTAGGTGTTGGACAGCAGGATGCGCTTGCAGCCGATGCGGTACGACGGGGTCAGCTTGGCCCGCAGGTCCCGGTCCTTGATGGCGCGGGCGATGTTCCGCTTGGCCAGCTGCTCGACCGCGCCCAGCTCGTTCGGCCGCTTGGTGAACGCCTGGACCTGCAACTCCCGTATGCCCCACAGGATTCCGCGCCGGGCCTGCGTGGTGAACGGCAACTGGCGGTGCACCCAGCGCTCGGCCTTGCTGATGGCGCGGTCCATGCGCGGCATCACCCAGGGCGGGGTGCGCTGGAAGAGGGTCAGCCTGCCGACCTCGGGCTGGATCGCCGGGACGATCTGGATGGCGGACGCGCCGGTGCCGATCATCGCGACGCGCTTGCCGCGCAGGTCGTAGTCGTGGTCCCAGCGCGCGGAGTGGAAGACCTTGCCCTCGAAGCTGTCGAGACCGGGGATGTCCGGGAGCTTGGGGTCGGAGAGCGGCCCGGTGGCGGAGACGACGACATCGGCGGTGAGCGTGCCGTTGCTCGTCTCGACCTCCCACCACAGCCGCTCAGCGTCCCAGCGCAGCTGCTTCACCTCGGTGTCGAGGCGGATGTGCGGGCGCAGCCGGAAGGTGTCGGCGACCTGCTCCAGGTACTCATGGATCTTCTCCTGGCCGGAGAAGGTGCGCGGCCAGTCGGGGTTGGGCGCGAAGGAGAACGAGTACAGATGCGAGGGCACGTCGCACGCGCAGCCCGGATAGCTGTTGTCCCGCCAGGTGCCGCCGACGGCGCTCGCCCGCTCCAGGACGACGAAGTCGGTGATGCCCTCGCGGCGCAACCGGACCGCGGCCCCGAGCCCGCCGAATCCGGTGCCGATCACCGCCACCCGCACATGTTCGCGTTCGCGCTCCTGCTGGCGCTCGTCCTCGGCCATGCCGCCGCCTCCCGAACTGCTTCACGACTCTGCCAGTGACCACTGGCGCAATTGGGAGCGTAGAACACCTGCCTACTGATGGGTAGGGGTCTGGCGTACCGAGTTACCGCCGGTAGATCTCGACCGAACGCCCGCGCGATCCGGCACCACATAGGCTGCTGCCGTGGCAGAGACACGCGAGTACCGCATGGAGGAGCTGGCCAAGGCGGCCGGCATCACGGTGCGCACCGTGCGCTTCTACCGGGAGCGCGGCCTCATCCCACCGCCCCGCCGCGAGGGCCGCATCGCCTGGTACGACGACCACCACCTGGCCAGGCTCCGGACGATCGCCGCACTCCTGGACCGCGGCCACACCCTGAGCGGCATCGCGGAACTCGCGGAGGCCTTCGAGAACGGCCGGGACGTCGGCGAGCTCCTCGGCATCGGCGAGTCCACCGAGGAGACCCCGGTCCGCCTGACCCCCGAGGAACTGGCCGACCACTTCGCGGGCGAGGTCACCCCGGAGAACCTCGCCGCGGCCCTCGACCTCGGCTACCTCGGCACGGACGGCGAGGAGATCGTCCACGTGAGCCGCCGCCTCCTGGACGTCTCGTCGACCCTGGTCCGCGAGGGCATCCCGCTGGCCGCGGTCCTGGAGGCGGGCCAGCGCGTACGCGAACACGCGGACGCGCTGGCCGAGTTGTTCATCACGATCATCCGCACGCACACGCCGCCCGAGGCGGGCGACGTCAGCATCGACCGCCTGCGCCCGCTCGCGAAGAGCGTGGTGGAGGCGGAACTGTCGATGGCGCTGGACCGCCGCCTGGCTTCGGAGAAGCCGGAGGAGAACTGAGGCCGTTCAGCCCGTCCGGCGACACACCCAGCCCGTCCGGCGTTTGAGGACCGGGGTCTGGGGCGGAGCCCCAGTTCCGGGAAGGGGCGGGATCGGGGAAGAAACCGCCGGAGGCACGACCTCAGCCCCATGCCCCGTCCGCCCTACCTCGGCAGGAACCAACGGGCCTTGTAGATCCCGCCCCCGACCAACTCGTACTCCCCCCGCGGCCGATGGACACTCACCTTGGTCGTCCACCAGGTCTCCTCAAGCCCGCCCTCCGGCACGGTGGAGATGACCTGCCCCGTACGCGGATCGTTCCCGACGCCCTTCACCGACTTCCGGGAGATCTCCTCGGCCCCCGCGAAGTCCTGCACGAAGGCCCGGTCACCGATGTCGTACTGGAAGACGGACGCGTTCGTCGTCACCCACAGCCGCCCCCGGCGCCCGGCCACGGGAAAGAGATCATGCCCGCCGGGAGTCTTGCCCGGCGTCCCGACCGGCAGCCCGACCGAGAACCGCTGCCGCAGCGTGGGCCTGGCCCGCGTACCACCCACCTCGTACGTGACCAGCTCATCGTCACCGATGGCCCACAGCACCTCGCGCGCACCGTCCCAGTGCAGCCCGTGCGCGCCCTTCAGCTCCGCCTCGGCGAACCGCGAGGCCCGCGGCCCCTGCGACGCCGCGTACAGCCTGACCAGCGCGCCCGTGCTGCACGCCACCGCGACATTGCCGTCCGGCAGGATCTCCGCACTGTGCGGATTGAAGAGGTCGTCGCCCGGTCCGATCGCCGCGCCCCAGTAGCGCTCGCCGGAGGGATAGTCGACGACGGCGACGAAGCCGAAGGACGCGGTGGTCAGGACGTACGTACGCTTCTTGTGCCTGCGCACCTTCGACTCGCTCGGATACACGAAGCTGTCGTCGGGCCGCAGATCCTCGTACCCCTCGCGCTCCCGGGGCGAGAACGCCCACCGCACGACGGACGGATCCTCCTGGGGGTCCCAGACCCTGCGCCGCGGGTCGAGCACGAGGATCTGCTGCGTCGCCTGCTCGGTGAGGAGCACCGGCGGCGTCCGCCGGGGAACCCCTCCGGCACCACCATCACCGCCCTCACCGCCCTCACCACCGGCGGCCGCTGCGGGAGACGCCGCCACCATCGGCAGCCCCGCCCCGATCCCCGCACCCAGCGCCCCGAGCAGCACACCCCGACGAGACGGTCTCGACATACCGGACATGAAGTTACCCCCACACGGCTGACAGTTGAGACATTGTCAGGTACGCGCTCGCAACATGCCATGGCGCCGCGCGGCATCACATGTCGTAGACCACCGTGACGGGCGCATGGTCCGACCACCGCTGCTCGTGAGTGGCCGCCCGCTCCACGAAACCCTTGACCGCGCGCTCCGCGAGACCGGGCGTCGCCACGTGGTAGTCGATCCGCCAGCCCGTGTCGTTGTCGAAGGCGCGCCCTCGGTAGGACCACCAGGAGTACGGGCCCTCGACGTCGGGGTGCAGCGCCCGCACGACGTCGACGTACCCGGCGTCGCCCTCGAAGACCTCGCTCAGCCAGGCGCGTTCCTCGGGCAGGAAGCCCGAGTTCTTCTTGTTGCCCTTCCAGTTCTTGAGGTCGGCCTCCTGGTGCGCGATGTTCCAGTCACCGCAGACCACGACCTGCCGCCCCTCGGCGGCGGCCCGCACCTTCAGATCCTTCAGGTAGGTGAGGAACTCCCCCATGAAGCGAACCTTCTCGTCCTGCCGCTCCGTGCCGACCTCGCCCGAGGGCAGATACAGGCTCGCGACGGTGACGCCGGGCAGATCGGCCTCGACATAGCGCCCGCTGCCGTCGAACTCCTGCGACCCGAATCCGATCTGCACGCGGTCCGGCTCACGGCGCGTGTAGAGGGAGACACCCGCGCGCCCCTTGGCCGCGGCCGGCGCGTGTGTGACGTGCCACCCCTCGGGGGCCCGCACCTCCTCCGGCAGCTGCTCGGGCTCGGCCCGCACCTCCTGGAGGCAGAGCACGTCGGCGGAGGTCTCGGCGAGCCACTCGACGAAGCCCTTCTTGGCGGCGGCGCGCAGCCCGTTCACATTCACACTGGTCACTTGGAGCATCCCGGAACGATACCGGCACACTTAATGGACACCCACACACCACCGCATAGAAGTACGATGATTCGCATGAGTATTCAGTCACCGTTGCCCCGGGCCTCCGTCGAGCTGCGCCCCACCCCCTTCGACCACCCCGACGCGGTCAGGCTCAACGACCGCGTCCAGCTCGAATACGCGGAGCGGTACGGAGATGAGGGCGACGTCACACCCCTCGACCCGGCCATGTTCACCGCCCCGCGCGGTCTGTATCTCCTCGCGTATGACGAGAGCGGCACCCCGGTGGCCACCGGCGGCTGGCGCGGCCACGAGGAGAACGACGAGGGATACGCGCACGGCGACGCCGAGATCAAGCGCATGTACGTCACCCCGGAGGCCCGCGGCCTGGGACTGGCCCGGCTCATCCTGGCGGCCCTGGAGGACGACGCGAGGGCGGCGGGCCGTACGCGCATGGTCCTGGAGACGGGCACCAAGCAGCCGGAGGCCATAGCCCTCTACACGTCGACCGGCTACACCCCGGCCCCCACGAAGTTCGGCCACTACCGCTTCGAGAACCTGAGCCGCTGCTTCGCCAAGTTCCTGTAGCTCTTGAGCGCGGCTCTTAGGCGCACGCAAAGATCCCGCCCGGTTCGAAGAACCGGACGGGATCTCATGTGCAGTGGACCTGTGGGGATTTGAACCCCAGACCCCCTCGATGCGAACGAGGTGCGCTACCAGACTGCGCCACAGGCCCTTGCAACGAGTGAAACTCTAGCATCCCGATCCGGGTGCTTGGAAATCCGTTCCTGACCGGACCCTCGCTGGTCAGGCATCACTCGTTGGCGGCCCGCGGCCGGTCCCCGTCGTCGTACTGGTCGAAGAGGGGCGTGCGTCCGCGTTCGCGAGCCCTGCGCGCGGACGCGGCCCGGCGTGCGTCGCTGCGGCCACCGCCGCCGTCCGCGCTCTCGGTGCCTTCCGCGGCCTCCGCGTAATCGGCGTACTCGGTCTCGACTGCCTCGCCCCGCGCCTCGTCCGCGCTGGGCTCCACGGAGCTGGACCGTGCCGAGCTCCAGGCGTCGGGGGCGCCCAAGTCGACGTCACCGGTGGCGCGCGGGGCGACCGGCGCGGTCACGTACGTCGGCAGGGGCACCGGCACCGGGTCCCAGCTGTCGCCGTGGCCGGGGCGGCGCTGGCGCTCACGCTGCTGGTCCACCCACTCCGCGTGGTCGGTCTGCTCGACCAGGGCGCGGCGGTCGGCGGCGAGCGCGGAGAGCCCGGTCTCCGTCTCGGGGCCCGGTCCTTCCTCCGGTTCGTCGACGACCGCGTCCGCGCTGCCGCCCGGCGCGCGCCGGCGCGGCTGGCGCTCGCGCAGCCGCTGCGCGGCGACCTCGGCCCGGCGCCGGTCCATGGTGTAGGTGAAGCGGCGCCGCTCCTGGCCCCGCAGATACACGATGTACGCGCTCAGGAGCGCGGCCGGTGCCGCGGGCGCCCAGAGGAACGCGAGCCCTCCGACGGCGGCGACGACCGTGCCGGCCGTGAAGGCGATGAACAGCATCACCGTCGTACGCCGTCGGCGCGCGAGCACCTTCGTGCGCCGGGCGCGCGCGGCGGCTTCCGCCGACGCGGCCCGCCGGGCGGCCGACTGCGGGGACCGGGGCCCGGTCGGAGCCGGGGTCGGAACCGGAGCCGGGGCCGGGGTCGGGACCGGAGCCTTCACGGAGGGCCTGGCCGGGGGCTTCGCCGCGGGCCGCTCCTCCTGGACGCCCTGCCGATGCGGGGGCGCGACGAAGGCCCGGACGTCCACCGCGCCGGTGGCGTCGTCCGGGTCGCGCGACTCCTCCTCTTCAGGCGAGCGCGCTTGCAGGTCCTTGGCGTACCGGCGCTCCATCCCCGCACGTCCGGACAGGAGCCGGATGGCGGTGCTGAAGCGTTCCGTCGGACGGGCTTCATTGAGCTCGTCCTGCCTACGGAGCCACATCGGCACCAAGTAGGCGGCCCAGGCCCCGACGATGACTGCGTAGATGAGGCCGCTGCTGCTCACGCCTCACACGGTAGAGGGGTTTGCGGGAGGCCATCTGCCAATTGAGCCGGTGTGTCGCACGATCTGGCTGATATCTCGAACTTTTTTTGTGACTGATGCGATCAACAGGCCACCGGGACCGTGAAATTAATGCCTCAGAGGGACCAAGTCGGGCCCCAGACGGTCGATCACCGATTTATTTCAAACACTTATTCTATTTACGCGGTGTTCCGAGGTCGTGCCTGGTGCCAGCGCCGCAGCAACCCTTCCGGTACCTCTTCCGCGGTGAGCGCGAAGACAAGATGGTCACGCCAGGCACCGTCGATGTGGAGATAACGTGGACGAAGCCCCTCCTCGCGGAATCCGAGTTTCTCCACGACCCTGCGGCTTGGCCCGTTCTCGGGGCGAATACAGACCTCGATACGGTGCAGCCCCACCGATCGGAAGCAATGATCGACCGCGAGAGCGACGGCGGTCGGCATCACGCCGCGGCCCGCGACCGACTGGTCGACCCAGTAGCCGACATGGCCCGAGCACATCGATCCCCAGGTGATCCCGGCGACCGTCAACTGCCCCACGAGCCGCCCCTGGTACTCGATCACGAAGGGCAGCATGCGCCCGGCGTGCGCCTCGGCGCGCAGATGCCGGACCATCTGACGGTACGTCGGGCGGTGCACGACCGGGCCGCTCGGCGTGGGCGGCGGGATCGTCGCCTCCCAGGGGCGCAGCCAGTCCCGGTTGCGCCGGTTGACCTCACGCCAGGGCCGCTGGTCGCGCATCTTTATCGGACGGAGGGCGACATCGCCGTCCGTCAGCTCGACGGGCCAGGAAGGGCTGTTCAGCTCGCACCGCCCGGGGGTCTGGGGTGGTCGCCGCCCCGCAACTGCTCGACGGCGTGCGCCAGCAGGGGTTCGAGGACGGCGATGCCGTCCCGCACACCGCCGGTGGAGCCCGGCAGGTTCACGATGAGGGTGTGGCCCGCGACCCCGGCCAGACCGCGGGACAGCACGGCCGTGGGGATCTTCTCCCTGCCGTACGCGCGGATCGCCTCCGGGATGCCGGGCACCTCGTGGTCGATGACGGCGCGGGTGGCCTCGGGGGTGCGGTCGGTGGGCGAGATGCCGGTGCCGCCTGTGGTGAGGATCACGTCGAAGCCGGCCTCGGCTCCGGCGCGCAGGGCCTGCTCGACCGGGTCACCGTCGGGGACGACCTGCGGGCCCTCGACCTCGAAGCCGAGTGCGGCAAGCGCCTCGGCGATGATCGGCCCGCCCCGGTCGGCGTAGACCCCGGCGGCAGCGCGGTTGGATGCCGTGACGACCAGTGCGCGGTAGGCGGTCATGCTCCGGCTCCTCCGCGGCTCCAGTCCCCGGACTTGCCGCCGGTCTTCTCCTCGACGCGCACGTCCGTGATGACCGCGCCCTTGTCGACGGCCTTGACCATGTCGATCACCGTGAGGGCGGCGACGGTCACCGCGGTGAGCGCCTCCATCTCGACGCCCGTACGGTCCGTCGTCTTGACCGTGGCGAGGATCTCGACGGCGTCGTCCGCCACGGAGAGGTCCAGCTTCACCCCGGAGACGGCCAGCGGATGGCAGAGCGGGATCAGGTCGGGCGTGCGCTTGGCGCCCATGATGCCCGCGATCCGCGCGGTGGCCAGGGCGTCGCCCTTGGGCACGCCCTCGCCGCGCAGCAGCTCGATCACGCGGGGCGAGACCAGGACGCGGCCACTGGCCCGGGCGGTGCGCGCCGTCACGTCCTTCGCGGATACGTCGACCATGCGGGCGGCGCCCGCCTCGTCGATGTGCGTCAGTCGCTGCTCGGTACTCATGTGCTGGTGCGCTCCCGGTCCGGGCCCTCCGGCGGTGCGGCGCAAGGGGGCCTATGTGCGCGATACCGTACCGCGCGGGCGCGCCTTTCAGCCGAGCAGGACCACTTCGACGTCCGTACCCGGCTCCACCGAAGTGATGTCCTCCGGGACGACGATCAGCGCGTTCGCGTGCGCGAGGGCCGCGACGAGGTGGGAGCCCGCGCCGCCCACGGGCCGCACGTCGCCCGCCGCGGCGTCGTACCGCCCGCGCAGGAACTGCCGCTTGCCCGCGGGTGAGGTCAGCGCCTTGTCGGCGGTGAGCTCCGCGCGCGCCGTGGGCCGGTGGACGTCCGGGAGACCCATCAGGGCGCGCACCGCGGGACGCACGAAGATCTCGAAGGAGACGTACGACGACACCGGGTTGCCCGGCAGGGCGAGCAGCGGGGTGTGGTCGGGGCCGATGGAGCCGAAGCCCTGCGGCTTGCCCGGCTGCATGGCGAGCTTGCGGAACTCGATGCCACTGCCGTCCTCGTCCTCGTCCCCCACGGAGGAGAGGGCTTCCTTCACGACGTCGTACGCCCCGACGCTGACGCCGCCCGTGGTGACGATGAGGTCGGCGCGGATCAGCTGGTCCTCGATGGTGGAGCGCAGCGTCTCGGCGTCGTCGGCGACCGCGCCCACGCGGTAGGCGATCGCTCCGGCGTCCCGGGCGGCGGCGGTCAGGGCGAAGCTGTTGGAGTCGTAGATCTGGCCCTTGGCCAACTCCTCGCCAGGTTGGATCAGTTCGCTGCCGGTGGACATGACGACCACGCGGGGGCGGGGGCGCACCTTCACCGTGCCCCGGCCGATCGCGGCGAGCAGGGCGATCTGCGGGGCGCCGAGGACCGTGCCCGCGCTCAGCGCGCGGTCGCCGGCGCGGACATCGCTGCCCTGCGCCCGCACGTGCGCGCGTGCCTCCGCGGGACGGTGCACGCGGACCTCGCCGGAGGCACCTTCGGGGGCGCCGCTGTGCGCGCGCATCCCGGAGACGGGGCCTTCGCCGAGGCCTCCGTCGGTCCACTCCACGGGGACGACGGCCTCGGCTCCGGGCGGCAGCGGGGCGCCGGTCATGATGCGGGCGGCCTGGCCCGCGCCGACCTCCGGCTGCTCGACCTGGCCGGCGGCCACGTCACCGATGACCGTGAGGACGGCGGGGAACTCCTCGCTCGCGCCCGTGATGTCGGCGACCCGGACCGCGTAACCGTCCATGGAGCTGTTGTCGAAGGGCGGCAGCGAGACGGGCACCGTGACGTCCTCGACGAGGACGCAGCCCTGGGCGTCGAGGAGTTGGAGCTCGATGGGCTCCAGGGGGCGGACGGATCCGAGGATGTCGTCCAGGTGCTCGCTCACCGACCAGACGTGTTCCTGGCCGGTGACTTCGGTCGTCGCGCTGCTGCTCAAAGTGCTACATCTCCTCGGACACGTAACTGCGAAGCCAGGCCTGGAAGTCCGGGCCCAGGTCTTCACGTTCGCACGCGAGTCTGACAATGGCACGCAGATAGTCGCCCCGGTCGCCGGTGTCATAGCGGCGGCCCTTGAAGACGACGCCGTGCACGGGACCGCCGACCTTCTCGTCGGCGGCGAGCTGCTGGAGTGCGTCGGTGAGCTGGATCTCGCCGCCGCGGCCCGGCTCGGTCTTGCGCAGTATGTCGAAGACATGGGGGTCCAGGACATAACGGCCGATGATGGCGTAGTTGCTGGGGGCGTCCGCCGGGTCGGGCTTCTCGACCAAGCCCGTCACCTTCACGACGTCGCCCTCGTCCGTGGCGTCCACGGCCGCGCAGCCGTAGAGGTGGATCTGCTCCGGGGCCACCTCCATGAGGGCGACGACGCTGCCGCCGTGGCGCTCCTGGACCTCGACCATGCGGGCGAGGAGCGGGTCGCGCGGGTCGATCAGGTCGTCGCCGAGGAGCACCGCGAAAGGTTCGTTGCCCACGTGCGGGGCGGCGCACAGGACGGCGTGACCGAGTCCCTTGGGGTCGCCCTGGCGTACGTAGTGCATCGTGGCGAGGTCGCTGGACTCCTGGACCTTCGCCAGCCTCGCCTCGTCGCCCTTCTTCAGGAGGGCCGACTCCAGCTCGTAGTTGCGGTCGAAGTGGTCCTCGAGCGGGCGCTTGTTGCGGCCCGTGATCATGAGGACGTCGTCGAGGCCGGCGGAGGCGGCCTCCTCGACCACGTACTGGATCGCCGGCTTGTCGACGACCGGCAGCATCTCCTTGGGAGTGGCCTTCGTGGCCGGCAGGAACCGGGTTCCGAGACCTGCTGCGGGAATGACAGCCTTGCTGATCCGCGGGGGGTGAGACTCAGTCATGTCCGTAACCATAACCGGTGAGTATGTGCGGAATCTGTGACTCAGGACATTTTGTTCTCATATGAGCGCACCTGGAAGGATTTGTGAGCGCACCATGCAAGAAACCGGCCCCGCCGACCCAACCAAGCGCACCTTGCGCGGAGAAATCCTCGCGGTGAGAAGCCGGTTGACTGGGGATGACGCACAGAAGGCCGCCGCGGTTCTCGCCGACCGCGCATTGGAGCTGCCGGAACTCTCCGGGGCGCGCACGGTCGCCGCGTACGTCTCCGTGGGGAGCGAACCGGGGACGCGCGCCCTCCTCGACGCCCTGCACGCGCGCGGGACGCGGGTCCTGCTGCCGGTGCTCCTCGACGACAACGACCTGGACTGGGCGGCCTACGAGGGCCCGGACTCGCTGGCCCCCGTGCAACACCCGGGAAAGATCCGGCTCTTGGAACCCTCGGGGCCGCGCCTCGGGCCCGACGCGGTCGTGGCGGCCGACGTCGTGCTGCTGCCGGGCCTGGCCGTGGACGCGCGCGGGATGCGCCTGGGACGCGGCGGCGGGTCGTACGACAGGGTGCTCGCCCGGCTCGGACGGGCCGGTGCCGATCCGGCCCTCGTGGTGCTCCTGTACGACACCGAAGTCGTCGCGCACGTCCCCCAGGAGCCGCACGACAAGCCGGTGCACGCCGTCGTCACCCCGTCGGGAGTACGCCACTTCCACTGAGGCCCCCGACGACGGAAAGGGCCCTCCACGCGCGCGTGGAGGGCCCTTTCACTGCTGCGTGCGGCGGTTCAGGGCCGCAGCACCAGGGTGTCGTTCGTGCTCTTCTTGACGGCGTCGCCCGTGTAGGACCACGGCAGCAGCTCGCCCTTGACCCACTTGCTGGTCTGGTCGGTGTAGTGCGCGCTGTAGGCGTGTCCGGAAGCACCGGTGAGGTTGATCCACTTCGACTTGTCGAAGTCGTCGAGGTTCACCACCATGCGCATCGAGGGCACCCACTGCACTCCGTAGCCGCCCGCCGCGTTCCAGCCGGTCGCGTTGACCGCCGCCTCGCCGCCGCCCAGCTTGAACGGGCCGCGGTTGAGCATGAACTGGAGCCAGCCGGGGCCTTCGACGCCCAGGGTCTGGTTCTTCAGGGTCAGCCGGTGCAGGCGGCCCCAGCTCCAGGTGTCGACGTCCTTGCCGAGCTTGGCCGTCAGGTCCCAGCGCGCGTCCTCCATGGCCCGGCCGAACAGCTGGTCGCGGGTCTTGGTCGCGCTGTCCGTGCGGGTCTTCGGCGACTTCCACCAGTCGTTGTCCTCGTCGTCGAGGATCGACCGGATCACTTCGTAGTAGCGGTCGCCGCCGTCGGGCTGCGCGGATTCGGCGTCACGCTGGCCGCACTCGCGCACCGGCTCGGCCTCGTCGGCGGGGCCCGTGTTCCCGGCCGGCTCGACGTTCAGGCACTGGCCCTTGACCCGCAGCTCCTTGGGCAGCTTGTTGCCGATGGAGAGCTTGAGGATGTTGCGCCAGACCGAGTTGAAGTACGCGGCCGCCGCCGAATCGGGGTCCTGGGTGTAGTCCCAGCCCTCGAGCAGCTTCTGCGCCTCACGGACGTAGCTGTCCTTGACGTCGATCTTGAGCAGCTTGGGCACCAGCAGCTTGGCGATCTCGCTGCTGTTGTCCATCTGCATCGTGCGCATGTCCTCGGTGGAGACCTTCCCACCGTCCTTGATCTTCGACTGGATCAGGTCGGTGATGCGCTGGCTGCGCGCCCCGTAGCCCCAGTCCGACGTGAGCTTGTACGGGTAGTCGGACTTCTCGTCGTCGATCACGGCCTGGTTGGCGGTCACGATGTAGCCGCGCTTCGGGTCGTACTCGTAGGGCAGCGCGGCCTGCGGGATGTAGCCGGTCCAGCGGTAGTCCGAGTCCCAGCCGGGGGCCGGGAGCGCGCCGTCGCCCTTGCCGCGGACCGGAATCTTGCCCGGTGCCTGGTAGCCGATGTGGCCCTTGGTGTCCGCGTAGATCAGGTTCTGCGAGGGCACTTCAAAGGAAGAGGCGGCCTTGCGGAAGCCCGCGAAGTCCTTCGCCTTGTTGAGCTCGAAGACGGCGTCCATCGACTTGCCCGGCTTGAGCGCGGTCCAGCGCAGCGAGACTCCGTAGCCGTCGCCCCGGTCGGGGGCGGCGCTGTCGACGGTTGCCTTCTTGCCGACCTTCACCAGTTCGTCGTCGCGGTCGGACAGCAGGGGTCCGTTGCCGGTCTCCCGGACGGTGATCTTCTTCGGACTGCCGCCGGCGACCTTGATGGTCTCCGTGCGCGTCTTGAAGGGCAGCACCTTGTTGTCGTACGCGTAACCGTCGCCCTCGAACTTCTCGAGGTAGAGGTCGGTGACGTCGGCGCCCAGGTTCGTCATGCCCCAGGCGATGTCCTGGTTGTGGCCGATGACCACACCGGGCATGCCGGCGAAGGTGTAGCCCGAGACGTCGTACTGGCAGTCCTTGGAGACCGTCCGGCAGTGCAGACCCATCTGGTACCAGACGGACGGGAGCTGCGGCGACAGGTGCGGGTCGTTGGCGAGCAGGGGCTTCCCGCTGATCGTGTGGTCGCCGGAGACCACCCAGGAGTTGGAGCCGATGCCGTTGCCGTTCGGGCCGAGGCCCGCGTCCGGGACGCTGTCCAGGATGTCGGAGAGGCCCGAGAGCTGGGACTGCAGGCCGTCGGGGGCCTGGGTGTTGCCCGCGAGGCCCGTGCCCGCCGCGCCGCCGGTCTGCGACTGGCTGCCCGTGGCGCTGGCCTTGCTGTCGTACTCCTTGGTGACGCCGTTGAAGGCGCCCTCCTGGACGATGGGCTTGTTCCGCGCGTACGGGTACTCCGGGTACAGGTCCTTGATCTGCGACGGGCCGAGGCGGCTGGTCATCAGGGAGCGGTCGATCTCGTCCTGCATGTTGCCGCGCAGGTCCCAGGCCATGGCCTTGAGCCACGCCACGGAGTCGACGGGGGTCCACTCCTGGGGCTCGTAGTCGTTGGTGAAGCCGAGGGCGGCGTACTCCAGGGAGATGTCCTTGCCGCTCTTGTCCTTCAGGTAGGCGTTGACTCCCTTGGAGTACGCCTGGAGGTACTTCTTCGTCGCGGGCGAGAGCTTGGTGTCGTACTCCTTCTGCGCCACGCGGTGCCAACCGAGCGTCCGCAGGAACTCATCGGTCTTTACTTGGCCCTTGCCGAACATCTCGGAGAGGCGACCGGAGGTCATGTGGCGGCGGACGTCCATCTCCCAGAACCGGTCCTGCGCCTGGACGAAGCCCTGGGCCATGAACAGGTCGGCGTCGGACTCGGCGTAGATCTGCGGGATGCCGTTGCCGTCACGCTTCACGTCGACGGGACCGGCGAGGCCGTCGAGCTTGATCGTCCCCTTGGTCTGCGGGAAGGAGGCACGCACCGTACTGACGCTCCAGTACGCCCCGTAGCCGATGCCCGCCACGATGGCCAGGACCAGGACGATGACGAGGAGGCGGGCTCGGCGCCCCTTCTTCTTGCCGGACTTATGACCGGAAGAGGCGGTGGTATTCGAGGGCATCGCTGTCCTTGCTGTCCTTACGCGAGCGGCAGGGCTGGCTGGGCGGTGGTGGGAGCGCTGGAGCAACTGTAGGCGCAGGGCACTGCGGCCTCGGACGCGGAGTCAGGAACCTACATCGCGACGCGTCGTACAGGAGTTCGATGGCGTCAAGAAAGCGTTAACAATTAGGTAAGGTAACGAAGTACTTGGCTCGCGCGGAGAGGAACGGCCCCTGACTGTCCACGACCTCAACCAGCTCCTGCTCATCTGCTCGCTCGTCCTGCTCGTCGCCGTCGCGGCGGTCCGCATCTCGTCGCGCAGTGGGCTCCCCAGCCTGCTCCTCTACCTCGGCATCGGCATTGCCATGGGCCAGGACGGCATCGGCAACGTCACCTTCAACAATGCCGAGTTGACGCAGGTCATCGGCTACGCGGCGCTTGTCGTGATCCTGGCCGAGGGCGGCCTCGGCACGAAGTGGAAAGAGATCAAACCCGCGTTGCCCGCGGCCGCCGTCCTGTCGCTCGTCGGCATCGCGGTGAGCGTCGGCGTGACGGCCGCCGGTGCCCACTATCTGGTCGGCCTCGAGTGGCGGCAGGCGCTCATCATCGGCGCGGTGGTCTCCTCGACGGACGCGGCGGCGGTCTTCTCCGTGCTGCGGAAGGTGCCGCTGCCCTCGCGCGTGACGGGCATCCTGGAAGCGGAGTCGGGGTTCAACGACGCCCCTGTGGTGATCCTGGTCGTGGCGTTCTCCGCCGCGGGTCCCGTGGAGCACTGGTACGTCCTGATCGGCGAGATCGCCCTGGAGCTCGCGATCGGCGCCGCGATCGGCATCGCGGTGGGCTGGCTCGGCTCCTTCGGTCTGCGGCACGTGGCGCTGCCCGCGTCCGGCCTCTACCCCATCGCCGTGATGGCCATCGCCGTCGCCGCCTACGCGGCCGGAGCCATGGCGCACGGCAGTGGATTCCTCGCCGTCTACCTCGCCTCGATGGTCCTCGGCAACGCCAAACTGCCGCACTGGCCCGCCACCCGGGGCTTCGCCGAGGGGCTCGGCTGGATCGCGCAGATCGGCATGTTCGTCCTGCTGGGCCTCCTGGTCACCCCGCACGACCTGCTCGACGACACCTGGCCGGCGATCGTCATCGGCTTGATCCTGACCATGGTGGCCCGGCCCCTGGGGGTCGTCGCCAGCCTGCTGCCGTTCCGCATGCCCTGGCAGGAGAAGGCCCTGATGTGCTGGGCGGGCCTGCGCGGAGCCGTGCCCATCATCCTGGCCACGATCCCGATGGTGAACGGCGTCGACGACAGCCAGCGGATCTTCAACATCGTCTTCGTCCTGGTCGTCGTCTACACCCTCATCCAGGGTCCTACGCTGCCGTGGCTGGCCAGGAAGCTGCGCCTGGGCGACTCCTCGGGCGCAGCCGACCTGGGCATCGAGTCGGCGCCCCTGGAGCGCCTTCGCGGGCACCTGCTCTCGGTGGCGATCCCGAAGGGGTCGCGGATGCACGGCGTCGAGGTGGGGGAACTGCGGATGCCCGCGGGTGCCGCGGTCACGCTCGTCGTTCGCAACGGCGAATCATTCGTGCCGCAACCCACGACCGTGCTGCAGCGCGGGGACGAGCTCCTGGTGGTCGCGACCGACCCGGTGCGCGACGCGGCGGAGCGGCGGCTGCGGGCCGTCGGACAGGGCGGAAAGCTGGCCGGATGGCTGGGAACCGCTGGTCACGACGCGAATGATCGGGGTAATCGCAGGTGACGGGCGCCTCATTCTCGGTATTCACAGGTCCCATCGGCCCATTCCCTGTACGATGAAGGCACACTTCTTCTGTACCAACTGATCGAACCAACTCTGTCTGAAGCAGAGCTGGCGCCGACCGTATGGCGGCCGCATGCCCTCGCAGTGGGCAACCGGCATCTACCGCAGTTCCGCGCAAGAGGACAGCTCTCGGCGCCGTCCCCCTGAACGGGGGGCCGCGCTACCAGGCGGCAGAAAGGCACGGGCCGTGGCATCCACGGTCACCTCCCGCCCGGGATACGGACAGCTGCTGCGCACCCGCGGCGCCTGGACGTTTCTCCTGCCCGGCTTCGCGGCGCGCCAGCCCTTCGCGATGCTGACCATCTCCATCGTGCTGCTCGTGCAGCACACCACCGGCTCGTACGGCGTCGCAGGCGCCGTCTCGGCCGTCACCGGCGTCTCCATGGCGGTGTTCGCCCCCTTCGGCGGCAAGCTCGCCGACCGGTTCGGCCAGCGGGCCGTCCTGGTGCCCGGTGTCCTCATCCACACCGTCTCGGTGCTCTCCCTGACGGTGCTCGCGCTCTCGGACGCCCCCTTGTGGGCCCTCTTCGTCGCCGCGGTGCCCACCGGCGCCTCGCAGCCGCAGATCAGCCCCATGGTGCGGGCCCGCTGGGGCGTCAAGCTCCAGGACTCCCCGCTCGCGGGCACGGCGGCCGCCTTCGAGTCGGTCACGGACGAGCTGACGTTCGTGCTCGGCCCGCTCTTCGCGACCGCCCTGTGCACGACCATCGACCCGGCGGCCGGACTCTTCACGGAGGCCGGACTCACCCTGGTGGGCGGCCTCCTTTTCGCCGCCCAGAAGGGCACCCAGCCCGAGCCCGCCTCCCGCGAGGAGCACGCGCGCGTGGAGCACACCTCGGCGCTGCGCATCCCCGGCGTGCGGGTCCTCATCGTGACCTTCCTGGGCATCGGCGCCGTCTTCGGCGGCATGCAGGTCTCGCTCGCCGCCTTCACCGAGTCCATCGGCGAACCCGGCCTGAACGGCGTCCTGTACGGCACGTTCGCGGCCGGCAACATGCTCTCCGGCCTCGTCTGCGGTGCCATCGCCTGGAAGATCGCCCCGCAGCGGCGCCTCCTCGTCGGGTACGCGGCGCTGACCCTGATGGCCTCCGGCCTGTGGGCCGCGCACTCCGTGGTGCTCCTCGCCGGGCTCGGCCTCCTGGTCGGCGTCTGCATCGCGCCCGCCCTGATCACCGGCTACACGCTGGTCGATCGCCTCGTGGACCCCTCCGGCCGCACCGAGGCCTTCACCTGGCTCACCGGTGCCGTCGCGCTCGGCCAGGCCGCGGCCGTCACGGTCGCCGGACAGCTGGAGGACCGCTTCTGGGACGGCGCCGGATTCCTGGTGCCGCTGGGCGGTACGGCACTGGCCCTCGCGGTGCTCGTGACCCTGCGCTCGCGGCTCGTCCCGCGCTCGGTCGGACGCACCGTGGCACGTGGCGTGGGTCACCGCGAGCCGGTCGCGGTGGACTGATCTCGCGGAATACGTCACTATGGACCGTCGTTAGCACTCATCGAGTGAGAGTGCCAGGAGGAAGCAAGTGCCGACGTACCAGTACCAGTGCACCGAATGCGGCGAGGGCCTCGAGGCGGTGCAGAAGTTCACGGATGACGCTTTGACCGTGTGCCCCAGCTGCGACGGACGCCTCAAGAAGGTGTTCTCGGCCGTCGGCATCGTCTTCAAGGGCTCCGGCTTCTACCGCAACGACAGCCGTGGCTCGTCGTCGAGCAGCACGCCGTCGACGGCGTCCGCCTCGAAGTCCTCCGACTCCAAGTCGTCGGACGCCAAGTCCTCCGCGAGCGCTTCGTCGTCCTCGACGTCCTCTTCGTCGTCGGACTCGAAGTCGTCCGGCTCCTCCTCGGGGTCGTCGGCCAGCTCCTCGGCCGCCTAGTTTCTCTTTCCGGGTCCCCGCTGTCGTACGACAGCGGGGACCTCGGCATTTCCCGGCCCGGCTACTGTGCTCGGCATGGTGAATACGGCGAACGCGAGTACACCGAACGCGACGCGGGCCGAGATCGGTGTCATCGGCGGCTCCGGCTTCTACTCGTTCCTCGACCACGTGACCGAACTCCAGGTCGACACCCCCTACGGAGCGCCCAGCGACTCCCTGTTCCTCGGCGACGTCGCCGGGCGGCGGGTCGCGTTCCTGCCCCGGCACGGCCGCGGGCACCATCTGCCGCCGCATCGCATCAACTACCGCGCCAACCTGTGGGCGCTGCGCTCCGTGGGGGTGCGCCAGGTGCTCGGTCCGTGCGCGGTGGGCGGGCTGCGGCCCGAGTTCGGGCCCGGGACGCTGCTGGTGCCCGATCAGCTCGTGGACCGCACCAAGTCGCGTACGCAGACGTACTTCGACGGAGTGCCGCTGCCGGACGGGAGCATTCCGAACGTCGTGCACGTGTCGCTCGCGGACCCGTACTGCCCCGCCGGACGCGGCGCCGCCCTGAAGGCGGCCCGTGGCCGGGAGTGGGAGCCGGTGGACGGCGGGACCCTCGTGGTGATCGAGGGGCCGCGGTTCTCGACCCGGGCCGAATCGGTCTGGCACGCGGCGCAGGGCTGGTCGGTGGTGGGCATGACCGGGCACCCCGAGGCGGTGCTCGCCCGTGAACTGGAGCTCTGCTACACGTCGTTGACGCTGGTCACGGACCTGGACGCGGGTGCGGAGAGCGGCGAGGGCGTCTCGCACGAAGAGGTGCTCCAAGTGTTCGCGGCGAATGTGGACCGGCTGCGGACGGTGCTGTTCGACGCGGTGGCCGGGCTGCCCGCCAAGGATGCGCGGGACTGCCTGTGTGCGGGGGCGCTGGGCGGGATGGAGCCGGGGATTCGGCTGCCGTGAGCGGGCCGCGTCACCTGCCGCCGCATCACCTGCTGCCGCGTCACCTGCCGCCGCATCACCTGCTGCCGCGTCACCTGCCGCTGCATCACCTGCTGCCGCGTCACCTGCCGCTGCATCACCTGCCTTAGGCCGGAACTTCCCCTTCGGGTGACGGAGTTGTCCACAACCGGCGAGTAGTGCACGGGGCTCAGCGGGATTCGGCGCGGGCCTGCATCGTGAGAGCGCAAGGCAAGATCCGCAGCTCTCCCGAGCTCCCGAACTCTCCGCAGGTGGTGGCCGACATGCCGCAGGTTTCCGCAGACATCTCCTCCCCTTCGCCTCCCCCGCCGTGCCCCGTGCCGCACTTCTCTCCCGTACGGGTGCGGGGCGGGCACCGGCGCCTGCGAAGGCTGCTGCGGCACAGGCGGCGGGCCATGGCCGTGGGTCTCGCGGTGACCGCCGCGGCGCTCGTGGCCGCGGGGCCTCGCGATGCCGGACAGGTGCGGGCGCAGGGGCCTCCGACCGCTGCCGCGGCCGCGCCCTCGCGGGCCGAGAAGCCGCGGGGTGACAAGCCGCGGGCCGCCGCCACGGTCGCGGCGCCGGTGCGGATCGCGGACGCGGAGACGGTGCGTCTGCTGCACCGCGGTGACCGGGTCGACGTGGTGGCCTCGGACGGATCGACGTCACGGGTGGTGGCGGCCGGGGCAAGGGTGACCGCGGTGCCCGAGCCTCAGGCGGGCGCTGCCGAAAGCGCCGCCGAGGCAGGGGCGTTGCTGGTGCTCGCCGTGCCACGGGCGACGGCGGCGCGGCTCGCCGGAGCGGGTGCGGGCATGAGGCTTGCGGTGACGCTGTGCTGACTCACGATGTGTGCGACTGCACTGATTTCCTGTCAAGTCGCTCGTTCGAGGCATCCAATTGGACAGTCCTACCAGGGCCTGACGTAGTTTGCGAAGCTGTCCGTTTCACGAACTGCATTTGCAACGAAAGGCCTCGTGGTGAGCGAGAAGAACGAGCCGAGTCTCTGGGAGGGCTTCAAGGCCTTCCTGATGCGCGGCAATGTCGTCGACCTGGCGGTCGCGGTGGTCATCGGAGCCGCGTTCACGAACATCGTGAACTCCGTGGTGAAGGGTGTCATCAACCCGCTGGTCGGCGCCTTCGGGACGAAGGATCTCGATCACTACAGTTCGTGCCTCAAGGACCCGTGCAAGATGAACGACGCTGGAGAAGTCGTCAGCGGCATCCCCATCATGTGGGGCACGGTCCTCAGCGCCACTCTCAGCTTTGTGATCACCGCGGCCGTCGTCTACTTCCTGATGGTGCTGCCCATGGCCAAGTATCTGGCGCGGCAGGCCGCGCGGAAGGCCGAGAAGGAGGGCACGCAGGAGGTCATCGAGATCACGGAGCTGGAGGTCCTCAAGGAGATCCGCGACGCCTTGGTGGCGCAGCGCGGCACTGGGCACGACGAGCGCTAGCGCGGGCTCAGAGGTGGTGGGGCGGCTTCTCGTCGAGGAAGCGCGCCAGGTCGGCGGCGCTGTCGCCGCCGGCCGAAGGCCGCTCGCCCCACCCGCGGTCCGTGTCGTCCGAGGACTGCTGCGACAGCGGGTCGTCGAAGACCAGGGCGCTCTTGGGCTTCTTCGGCGCCTCGGAGTCCTTCGGGGTCTCCGAGGTCGCTGAGGCCTCCGAGCTCTCCGAGTCCCTCGGATCGCGCGGTTCGGGGGCGGGGGCGGTGCTCATGTCTCCAGGGTACGTCGGTGGGGCGCCGCGGCGTCCGTCAGACGGCCGTGAGCCCCTGAGCTGCGAAGATCTCCCTGGCTTCGGCCACCTGCCCAGGGGTCGGCGAAGGGGTGTCGCGCAGGG
Organism: Streptomyces sp. NPDC055099; assembly: GCF_053607685.1. Taxonomy (NCBI): domain Bacteria; kingdom Bacillati; phylum Actinomycetota; class Actinomycetes; order Kitasatosporales; family Streptomycetaceae; genus Streptomyces; species Streptomyces sp. NPDC055099. The sequence continues at coordinate 94,883 of NZ_JBSGUA010000008.1, forward strand.
TGAAGTCCTTGCCGAGGGCGTCCCACTTCGCCTCGCCCAGCTTGTGGAAGGGCAGCACGTCGACGCGCGAGACGTTGCCGAGCGAGGCGGCGAAGCGGGCGACGCCCTCGACGTTCTTCGGGTCGTCGGTCAGGCCGGGGACGAGCACGAAGCGCACCCAGACGTCCTTGCCGAGGTCCGCGAGACGGCGGGCGAAGTCGAGGGTGGGCCGCAGCGGCCGGCCGGTGACCTTCCTGTACGTGTCGCGGTCCCAGGACTTGATGTCCAGGAGCACGAGGTCGACGTCCCGCAGCAGGGCGTCGGTGGCGCGCACGCCGAGGAAGCCGGAGGTGTCCAGGGCGGTGTGCAGGCCCAGTTCGTGCTTGAGGCGGTGCAGCAGTTCGCCGGTGAAGACGGGCTGCAGGAGGGGTTCCCCACCGCTGACGGTGGCTCCGCCGCCCGCCGCCGCGATGAACTTGGTGTACTTGGCGGCCTCCTTGATCACGGCGTCGGCGGTGGTCCGCTTGCCGTCGCGCATCCGCCAGGTGTCGGGGTTGTGGCAGTACAGGCAGGTCAGCGGGCACCCCGAGAGGAACGTGACGAAGCGGCTGCCGGGGCCGTCGACGCCGGTGGACAGGTCCCAGGAGTGCAGGGACCCGGTGACGGGCCGCCGGGTGACCGCGGCCGCGGGGGTCGCCGAGTCCGGCGGGGCCGTGCTGAGCGGGACGGTGCTGGGCGGAACGGTGCTGGGCGGAACGGTGTTGAGCAGGACAGCCATGGCAGAACTCCCGGACTGCTGCTGGGCTCAGAGGGAGCCGTGGAAGGTGCGGTTGATGACGTCGAGCTGCTGGTCGCGGGTCAGGCGGACGAAGTTGACCGCGTAGCCGGAGACCCGGATGGTCAGCTGCGGGTAGTTCTCCGGGTGCTCCATGGCGTCCTGGAGCGTCGCCCTGTCGAGCACGTTGACGTTCATGTGGAAGCCGTCGCTGGCCATGTAGCCGTCGAGGACGCCGGAGAGGTTCTGGACCCGCTCTTCGGGGGTGCGTCCCAGGGCGTCCGGCGTGATGGTGTTGGTGAGCGAGATGCCGTCCTCGGCGTCGTCGTAGTCGAGCTTGGCGACCGACAGCGCGGAGGCGATGTAGCCGTGCTGGTCACGGCCGTTCATCGGGTTGGCACCGGGGGCGAACGGCTCGCCCGCGCGGCGGCCGTCGGGGGTGTTGCCGGTCTTCTTGCCGTAGACGACGTTCGAGGTGATCGTAAGGACGGACTGGGTGTGCACCGCGTTCCGGTAGGTCGGGTGCTGCCGGATCTTGCCCATGAAGTCCGAGACGATGCGCCGGGCGATGTGGTCGGCCCGCTCGTCGTTGTTGCCGTAGGCGGGGTAGTCGCCCTCGATCTCGTAGTCGACCGCGAGGCCCGTCTCGTCGCGGATGACCTTGACCTTGGCGTGCTTGATGGCGGAGAGCGAGTCGGCGGCGACGGACAGGCCCGCGATGCCGCACGCCATCGTGCGCAGGATCTCCCGGTCGTGCAGCGCCATCTCGATGCGCTCGTAGGCGTACTTGTCGTGCATGTAGTGGATGACGTTCAGCGCGTGGACATACGTCTTGCCGAGCCAGCCGAGCATGGCGTCGTAGCGCTCGACGACGGTGTCGTAGTCCAAGTAGTCGCCCTCGATGGGTTCGAATCCCTCGACGACGCGCTTGCCGGTCATCTCGTCGCGGCCGCCGTTGATCGCGTAGAGCAGGGCCTTGGCGACGTTGACGCGGGCTCCGAAGAACTGCATCTGCTTGCCGACGGCCATCGCCGAGACACAGCAGGCGATGGCGGTGTCGTCGCCGTACTTGGGGCGCATCAGGTCGTCGGACTCGAACTGGATGGCCGAGGTGTCGATGGCGACCTTGGCGGCGAAGTCCTTGAAGCCCTTGGGAAGTTCGCGGGTCCAGAAGACCGTCAGGTTCGGCTCGGGTGCGGGGCCCAGGTTGTAGAGGGTCTGCAGAGCACGGAACGTGGTGCGGGAGACGAGCGGGCGGCCGTCCTCACCGATGCCGGCCATCGACCAGGTGACCCAGGTCGGGTCGCCGGAGAAGCCCTCGTTGTACTCGGGGGTGCGCAGGAAGCGGACGATGCGGAGCTTGATGACGAAGTCGTCGATGAACTCCTGGGCCTCGGTCTCGGTGATGCGGCCGGCCTCGATGTCGCGCTGGAGGTAGATGTCGAGGAAGTTGTCGATGCGGCCGATCGACATGGCCGCGCCGTTCTGCTCCTTCACGGCGGCCAGGTAGGCGAAGTACAGCCACTGGACGGCTTCGCGGCCAGAGGTGGCGGGGCCCGAGATATCGTATCCGTAGGACATCGCCATGGACTTCAGCTCGCCCAGCGCCTTGATCTGCTCGGAGGTCTCCTCGCGGGCCCGGATGACGTCCTCGGTGGCCCACTCCTCGGCGAGGAGGTCCCGGTCGGCCTCCTTCGCGGCGATGAGACGGTCGACTCCGTAGAGCGCGACGCGGCGGTAGTCGCCGATGATGCGGCCACGGCCGTAGGCGTCGGGCAGGCCGGTGACGATGCCGGAGGAGCGGCAGGCGCGGATCTCGGGCGTGTAGGCGTCGAAGACACCTTCGTTGTGGGTCTTGCGGAGGTGGGTGTAGATGTTCTTGACCTCGGGGTCGGCCTCGTGGCCGTAGGCGTTGAGCGCGCCCTCGACCATCCGCCAGCCGCCGTTGGGCATGATGGCGCGCTTGAGCGGGGCGTCGGTCTGCAGGCCCACGATCAGGTCGCGGTCGGCGTCGACGTAGCCGGGCCTGAAGGCGTCGATGCGGGAGGGGGTCCTCACGTCCACGTCGTAGATGCCGCGCTCGATCTCCGTGGGGAACATCGCCAGGAGCTTCTGCCAGACCTGGGTGGTGCGTTCGGTCGCGCCGGTCAGGAAGGAGCCGTCGCCCTCGTACGGGGTGTAGTTCTGCTGCACGAAGTCGCGGACGTCGATGGCATCCCGCCACAGGCCGCCCTTGAAACCGTCCCAAGCCTCGCCGTGAACCGTCGTTTCCGCGGGAGTAGCAGTCATCGCCGACACCTTCCGAATCGCTCTTTCGCTCTGCGTCCATTGCACTGCGATCCGGCCGGTCAGGGGCTCCGCAATGGTCCCCACTTCGGGGCCGGAGGTCCCTTCTTCCCGCTCCCCACCACCAGGGGGATCGCCCTGACCTGGGGTTTCGTCCGGGACTTTGGACCCAAGTTCGCTTGTGAAAGCATTCACAAGAATTTCCCGGGCTTTCCGTGGCGCCAGGCCTTCTGGGCATGCCAGTGGGCCGGGGGCTCCCACACCCGGCCCACTGTTCCGACGCCGCTCAGGGCGTCAGCTCGGGGACTCCGCGCCCTTGCGGGCGTAGTACCACCAGCAGACCGCGATACAGCTGACGTAGAAGGCCACAAAGCCCCACATCGCGCTGGTCACCGCGAAGTTGGCGAACATCGCCGGGATGAAGAAGAAGCCGTAGGCCGCGATGGCGGAGGTGAATCCGGTGACCGCGCCGGCCTCCATCTCGGACTGCTTCAGCGCCTTCGTGTAGGCGGGGGTGCCCTCCGTCAGACCCTTCAGGTGCTGGGACCGGAAGATCACCGGGATCTGGCGGAACGTCGAGCCGTTGCCTATGCCCGAGAAGAGGAACGCGCACAGGAAGCAGACGAAGAAGCCCCAGAAGTTGCCGTCGTCGCCGCCGGAGGGCAGGAAGTTGATGACGCCGATGATCGAGAGCGCCATGCCGACGAACGAGATGATGGTGACCCGCGCGCCGCCGATCTTGTCGGCGATCCAGCCGCCGGCCCAGCGGGCGAGCGCGCCCACGGCCGGGCCCATCCAGGCGTACGTGGCCGCGGAGTAGGCCGCGTCGATCGGCGTGAACGTGGTGTTGATGAGCATCGGCAGCGCCGCCGCGAAGCCGATGAAGGAACCGAACGTGCCGACGTAGAGCCAGGTCATCAGCCAGTTGTGCTTGCGCTTGAAGATGATCTTCTGCTGGCTGAAGGGGGTGGAGGCGACCTTCAGGTCGTTCTGGCCGAACCACGCGACGGCGGCCAGGATCACCAGGACGGGCACCCACAGGAACGCGGCGTTCTGCAGCCACACGGGCGTGCCGTCCGCCTTGTGCTGGGCCGAGCCGACCGCGAGTACCGAGCTGGTGATGACGATGGGGGTGACCAGCTGGACGACGGAGACACCGAGGTTGCCGAGGCCGCCGTTGATGCCGGTGGCGTTGCCCTTGTCGCGCTTGGGGAAGAAGAAGCCGATATTGGCGAGGGACGAGGCGAAGTTCGCGCCGCCGACACCGCAGAGGGCCGCGATGGCGATCATCACGCCGTACGACGTGTTCGGGTCCTGCACCGCGATGCCGAGCCAGATCAGCGGGACGACCAGGACGATAGTGGAGAGCGCGGTAAAGCGGCGCTGGCCGATCATCGGGCCGAGGAAGGTATAGAAGACGCGCGCCGTGCCGCCGGTGATGCCGGGGACGGCCGTCAGCCAGAAGAGCTGCGAGGTGGAGAAACCGAAGCCGACGTCCTTCAGGTTGGTCGCCGTGACCGACCACACCTGCCAGACGACGAACGCGACCAGGAGCGCGGGGACGGCGATCCACAGGTTGCGGGCGGCGACCTTCTTGCCGATGGACTTCCAGAAGAGCTCGTTCTCCGGCTCCCAGTCGGTGATGGTCTTGCCGGGGCGGTACTGCGCGGGGTCGTACGTACGGCCCGATGGCGCGGTCCGCGTTTCTTGGGCGGCAGGCGATGTCATGTTGGATCCCAGTTCGCTACGGGTCCCGACCTTGCTCCGGGGCCTGACACCTCCACCGTCGCGTGCGCGGTTCTTCGGGAGCAGAGGCGTAGGACACGCGTCGACCGGCCCAAAGACACGAAGTACAGAGGGCCTTCGGACGTTCGGACCCCCGGGGGTTCGGGCTCCCCCGCAGGGCCCTCGGACGTTCGGGCCTCGGGGGTTCGGGCTCCCCCGTGTGGACTCCCCCGCGTGATACGCAAGTCGGCATGGCTTCCTCGAACCCCTCCACCAGGCCCCGCACCAACTCCCTCTCCGATGTCGCCGGTCTACGCGTGGGCCATGCCACCCGCGTCGCGCCCACCCACGCGGGCCACCTCACCGGCACGACCGTCGTGCTCGCCCCGGAGGGCGGCGCCGTCGCGGCCGTGGATGTGCGCGGCGGCGGCCCCGGCACCCGCGAGACGGACGCCCTCGACCCCCGCAATCTGGTCCAGCGCGTCGAGGCCGTGGTGCTGACCGGCGGCAGCGCGTACGGCCTGGACTCCGCGACCGGCGTGATGGCGTGGCTGGCGGAGCGGGGCCGGGGCGTGCGGGTCGGCCCCGATCCCTCCCACGTCGTCCCCGTGGTCCCGGCGGCCTGTGTCTTCGACCTCGGCCGGGGCGGCGACTTCACGGCGCGCCCCGACGCCGCGACGGGCCGCGCCGCGGTGGAGGCCGCCGCGGGCAGCGAACCGTTCACGCCCGTCGAGGAGGGGAACGTGGGCGCGGGCGCCGGAGCCGTGGTGGGGAAGGTCAAGGGCGGGGTCGGCAGTGCGAGCGTCCGGCTGGACTCGGGCATCACCGTGGCCGCCCTGGTCGTGGCGAACGCGGCGGGCTCGGGGGTCGACGCGGGGACGGGTGCGTTGTACGGACGGTTCTTCGAGGGGCGGCGGGTGGCCTACCCTGCCCCCGAGGTGCACGAGGAGGCCACGCGTCGCCTCGCCGAAGCCGCGGCCAAGGGCGGGCCTCCCCCGCTGAACACCACCCTCGCCGTGGTCGCCACGGACGCCGAACTCACCAAGGCCCAGGCGCAGAAGCTCGCGGGCACGTCGCACGACGGCATGGCGCGCGCCGTGCGCCCCGTCCATCTTCTCAACGACGGGGACACCGTCTTCGCCCTCGCGACCGGTGAGCACCCCCTGGCCTCCGACCATCCCCTCGCCCTGAACGAAATCCTCGCGGCGGGCGCGGACATGGTGACGGCGGCGATCGTCAGAGCTCTCCTGGCCGCGGAGTCCGTCGAGACACCGGGCGGCAACTTCCCCTCGTACCGCGACCTTTACGGCGGCCTCGGCGGCGAGCAGGCCGAGTAGCTGGCGACTAGCCGCCGAGTAGTTGCCGAGCAGCTGCCGAATGGCCGCGGGGCGCGGCCCGTTGGGTCGCCGGCGGGCCATGACCGTGTGCCCGCCCTCACATCAAGCGGAAGGAACCTCTCCGCCCGTAGGCCTCTCTTAACTCTTACTGGATCAGAACGCGCAGTTCGCACAAAGATGGAGCAGCCCGTGACAACGTCGCACATAGCCAAGCCCCGGCGACGCACCCTTCTGGCGGCCACCGCGCTCGCCGCGGCCAGTGCGCTCACCCTGACGGCCTGTGGCGGCGGCTCGGACGATGGTGACAGCGACGGCAAGGACGGCAAGACCAAGAACCAGGGTGCCGACATCACCATCTCGGCGAAGGACGGCTCGACCGGAGCCTCCATCAACGCCACCGGCGTCAAGGTCAAGGGCGGCAAGCTGACCGAGGTGAAGATGACCCTGGTCTCCACCGGGGCGGCGGTCGACGGCACGCTCTCCGCCGACGGCACCAGTTGGAAGCCCAAGGCCCAACTGGAGCGCGGCATGAAGTACAAGATCACCGCCGACGCGAAGGACGCCAAGGGCAAGGAAGCCACCGAGAACTCGATCTTCACCACCGTCTCGAAGGCCAACAGCTTCATCGGCAGTTACACCCCCGACGGCGGCACGAAGGTCGGCGTCGGCATGCCGGTCTCCTTCAACTTCGACAAGGCGATCACCGAGAAGCAGTCCGTCCAGTCGCACATCAAGGTCACCACCGACAGCGGTCAGAAGGTCGTGGGCCACTGGTTCGGCGACCAGCGCCTGGACTTCAGGCCCGAGGAGTACTGGAAGGCCGGCTCCAAGGTCACGATGAAGATCGACCTGGAGGGCGTGAAGGGCGCGGACGGCGCCACCGGCGTACAGAACAAGACGGTCAGCTTCACCGTGGGCCGCGCGCAGGTCTCCACGGTCGACGTGAAGGCCAAGAAGATGACGGTCGAGCGCGACGGCAAGGTCATCAAGACCATCCCGATCTCCGCGGGCAGCCCGGCGAACCCCACGTACAACGGCAAGATGGTGATCTCCGAGAAGTTCACCCAGACCCGGATGAACGGCGACACGGTCGGCTTCGGCGGTGAGTACGACATCAAGGACGTCCCGCACGCGATGCGCCTGTCGTCGTCCGGCACCTTCATCCACGGCAACTACTGGGGCTCGCCCTCGATCTTCGGCAGCGCCAACACCAGCCACGGCTGCGTCGGACTGCGGGACGCGCAGGGCGCGGGCGACCCCAGCACGCCGGGCGCGTGGTTCTACGAGAACTCCCTCATCGGGGACATCGTGACGGTCAAGGGTTCCCCGGACGAGACCATCGCCCCGGACAACGGCCTGAACGGCTGGAACATGTCCTGGAGCGAGTGGACGGCGGGCAGCGCCGGCTGATCCCGGCAGCCATTCCGACAGCCGTTCCGACAGTCGCTGCGGCCGCCACTCCTGCCCCTCTCACCAGCCCCAACACCACGAGCCGCACGGGAACTTGCCGTGCGGCTCGCACGTTTTCCAGTTCCCGGACATGATGTCCGACCCAGGGGCTACGGTATGCACTCACAAGGTGACATGCAGCAACGCCGGGAGAGACCTTGAGCGTTCCGTACGAGTACGAGACGGCGTACGAGCCCCAGTCTGCCGAGCAGAATTCTCCGCACTCCCCGCAGGAGCATCTCGAGCGGCTTCTTCGCCGCGCCATGAACTCCTTCGACCTGCCGGACGACACGATAGGGCGTCTGGACTCGGCCCTGGCGTACGACAGTTCGCTGCATTCCGCGCATCACAGCGCGGGCCTGCACCGCGAGACCTACCGCCACACGTGGCTGCTCGCCGACGCGGGCGCGCTCACCCTCTGGGAGCTCGTGCACAACACCGGCCCCGGCAGCCACCCCCAGTACGAGCTGTACGCGGACGAGGAGGAGGCCGGGGTCGCCACCTCGCGTCTGCCGCTCCCGCCCGACACCCCCTCCGCCGCCTGCGAGCAGCCCGTCGTGCTCCAGCTCCCGGTCGCCGAGGAACCCCGTCACACGTACGTGCCGGACGACTCCGCGGATCACGGCCGCCGGCTGCTGCGCCGCGCGGAGAACTCGGTGAGCGAGGGGCGCCCCGGCGAGGATGTGGAGCGCTTATTGCGCTCGGCGTTCGCGCACCAGATCACGCAGGCCTTCGGCCGCCCCTGCCTGGTCGGCGAGGCACGCCTCTGCTTCTCGCTCTACGAGCACGCTTTCCTGCTCTTCGACGGCAGCGAGCTCAGCCTCTGGGAGGTCGAGCACACGGTCACTCCCGACAAGCGGCACCGCTGCGAGGTGTACGTCTCCGAGGAAGCGGCCCGCGCGGCGATGGAGCAGCGCGCCAAGAACATCCCGCAGCAGCGCGGGAAGTAACGCCAGAAAACACTCCGCGGCAGCGTACGAAGTTGGGGCTGACCGCGTACGAGGCGGGGCTCAGGGGCGGCCGTCGCCGAACTGTCGCACCAGGCCCGCGAAGGCGTCGCGCTCGTCCGCCGTCAGCTCGACCGTCTCGGCGCGCGGCGGGCCCGCCTGCGCGGGCAGCGAACCCAGCGTCCGTGACGTGCGCCAGACGTCCGCGTCGGTCCGGTCGCGCCGCATCACCCGCACCAGGCCCACGGCCCAGACGACGGTCGCCGCGGCCAGGACGGCTACGCCTGTCTGCTGGAGGATCGAGACATTCTGGAGCATGCCGCACAGTAGACAACACGATCCGGGGCTTACGACAGGGGGGTTGTGGGACTTACGTCCCGAAGTGACGCATGTCGCACAACCCCCCTCATAGGTGCCGAACCCTCCGAGCCAGGGGCCGAAGCCTCCGGGGCTCGGTCGGCCGGGCTCGGTCGGCCGGTCTCAGACGGCCGGGCTCAGACGGCCGGGCTCAGACGGCCGCCGGCACCCGCTTCTCCGTCGCCGCTTCCTCGCCCGTGACCCCGCTCTCCGAAGGCGCCGTCTTCCGGGCGCCCTTGAGCAGGATGACCGCCACGGTCGAGACGCCGACTCCGGCAGCGATCGCCACCAGGTACAGCAGCGGCTGCCCGATGAGCGGCACCACGAAGATGCCGCCGTGCGGGGCCCGCAGCGTGCAGTCGAAGGCCATCGACAGGGCGCCGGTGACCGCGCCGCCCGCCATCGACGCCGGGATCACCCGCAGCGGGTCGGCCGCGGCGAACGGGATCGCGCCCTCCGTGATGAAGGAGGCGCCCAGGAACCAGGCCGCCTTGCCGTTCTCGCGCTCGGTCCTGGTGAAGAGCCGCCCGCGGACCGTCGTCGCCAGGGCCATGGCGAGCGGCGGGACCATGCCGGCCGCCATCACCGCGGCCATGACCTTGAGGCTGCCCTCGGTCGGGTTGGCGAGGCCGCCGACCGCGAAGGCGTACGCGACCTTGTTCAGCGGGCCGCCGAGGTCGAAGCACATCATCAGGCCGAGGATGACGCCGAGGATGATGGCGTTGGCGCCGGACAGGCCCTCCAGCCAGTCCGTGAGCGCGCTCTGCAGCTCGGCGATGGGCTTTCCGATGACGAGGAACATCAGGAAGCCGACGACCGCGGACGAGATCAGCGGGATCACGACCACGGGCATGATCCCGCGCAGGACGGCCGGAATCCGCACGCGCTGGATGCCCATGACGACCGCGCCCGCGGTCAGGCCCGCCGCGAGGCCGCCCAGGAAGCCCGCGTTGATCGTGACGGCGACGGAACCGCCGACGAAGCCGGGGACGAGTCCTGGCCGGTCGGCCATCCCGTACGCGATGTAACCCGCGAGGACCGGCACCAGGAAGGCGAAGGCGAGCCCGCCGATCTGGAAGAGGAGCGCGGCCCAGCTGGTGGTGTCCGTCCACACGAAGTGCTCGGCGACGGACGGCGCCTTGTCGATCTTCCAGCCGCCGATGGCGAAGCCGAGTGCGATGAGGAGGCCGCCGGCCGCGACGAACGGGACCATGTAACTGACGCCGGACATCAGCCACTTGCGCAGCTTGGTGCCGTAACCGTCGCCGCTGTCACCGGCGTTGTCGACGGGGCTCGGGCCGACGTCCGCGGTGGTCTCGCCGCGGGCCGCCTTCGCCCGCACCTCGGCGATGAGCTCGGCGGGCCTGCTGATGCCTGCCTTCACCCCCACGTCGACGGTGGGCTTCCCGCCGAAACGGTCCTTTTCCCGTACCGGGACGTCGTGCGCGAAGATCACCGCGTCCGCGGCTGCGATGACGGCCGCATCGAGGCGGGTGAAGCCCGCTGAGCCCTGGGTCTCGACCGTGAGCTCTACGCCTGCCTCGCGGGCGGCGTTCTCCAGGGACTCCGCTGCCATGTACGTGTGCGCGATGCCCGTCGGGCAGGACGTGACAGCGACGATGCGGAACGGCTGCTCCTGGGCGGGGCCGTGCTCCGGGGTGGGGTCGTCGTTCCCCGGGTGCGGGTCCGTGGGTTCTTCCGCCGCGCCGGGGGCGGCGGGCTCCCCGCTGATCAGAGCCGCTGCCGTCGCCGCGTCCGGCGCCGCCCGCAGCGCGCTCGTGAACTCCTCGTCCATCAACTGCCGTGCCAGCGAGGAGAGAATCGTCAGGTGGGCGTCGTCCGCGCCCGCCGGGGCCGCGATCAGGAAGATCAGGTCGGCGGGGCCGTCCGGCGCCCCGAAGTCGATGCCTTCGGCCGAGCGGCCGAAGGCCAGGGTCGGCTCGGTGACGTGGGCGCTGCGGCAGTGCGGGATGCCGATGCCGCCGTCGAGGCCGGTCGGCATCTGCGCCTCGCGGGCCGCCACGTCGGCGAGGAACCCGTCCAGATCGGTCACCCGGCCCAGGGCGACCATGCGCTCGGCGAGGGCACGGGCCGCCGCTTCCTTGGTTGTGGCGGACCGGTCGATTTCGAGGTCGACCAGTTCCGCGGTGATCATCTCGCTCATCGCGGGCTCCTTCGCACGCGTATCGCCCGGAGGGCGGGGGTGGGGACGGGGGTACTGCGGGTGGGGGCGGGGGTGCTGCGGGGGGTTCGGGGTGTCATGACGCCGGCTCCGTCAGTACGCGGTCCAAGGGGACCTCCGACGTGACGGTGACGGCGTCGGGCGCGAGGTCCGCGGGGGTCGGCATCGCGCTGCCGGGGAGCTGGACCGCCGCCGCGCCGTGCGCCACGGCCGAGGCGAGGGCGGTGACGCCGGTGCCGCCCGCGACGAGGAAACCGGCCAGGGAGGAGTCACCGGCGCCGACGTTGCTGCGTACGGCGTCGACCGGTGCGGAGGCGAAGTACGCGCCCGAGTCGTCCACCAGGAGCTGGCCGTCCGCGCCGAGACTGGCGAGCACGGCCCGCGCGCCCAGCTGCCGCAGCTCTTCTGCCGCCTTGACCGCGTCACCGACGGTCGCCAGGGGGCGGCCCACCGCTTCGGCGAGTTCCTCCGCGTTCGGCTTGACGACGTCGGGCCGTTCGGCGAGGGCGGCGAGCAGGGCGGGGCCCGAGGTGTCGAGGGCGATGCGGGCGCCGGCGGCGTGTGCGCGGGCCACCAGGTCGGCGTACCAGGAAGGGGCGAGGCCGCGGGGCAGACTGCCGCAGCAGGCGATCCAGTCGGCGCCGACGGAGCGCTCACGCACGGTGGAGAGCAGCAACTCGGCCTCGGCAGCGCTCAGTTCGGGTCCGGCCGCGTTGATCTTGGTGAGGGTTCCGTCCGGTTCGGCCACCGCGATGTTGGAGCGGGTCTGGCCGGCGACCGGGACCGGCGCGACCTGGATGCCCTGCTCGTCGAGGAGTTGGGCCACGAGCGCGCCGGGCGCGCCGCCGAGGGGCAGGACCGCGAGCGTCACCGCGCCGGCCGCCGCGACCGCCCTCGACACGTTGACGCCCTTGCCGCCCGGGTCCATGCGGTCACCGGTGGCCCGGATGACCTCGCCGCGGTCCAGCGAGGGGACCTCGTAGGTGCGGTCGAGGGAGGGGTTGGGGGTGACGGTGAGGATCATGCGCGTACGTACCGTTTCGTTGCTGACCTGCGTGGTGTTGCTCTTGGGGGTGTCCGCGCCGCTCATGCCCGGATCACCTCCGTGCCGCCGCTCTCGATCGCCGCGGCGTCCTCGGCGCTGAGGCCGCTGTCGGTGATCAGCAGATCCACGTCCGCCAGATCACCGAAGCGCGCGAAGTGCTCCTGCCCGTGCTTGGTGGAGTCCGCGAGGAGCACCACGCGGCGGGCCGCGCCGATCGCCGCGCGCTTGACGGCGGCTTCGGCGAGATCGGGGGTGGTGAGGCCGGACTGCGCCGAGAAGCCGTTCGCGGCGACGAAGAGGACGTCGGCGCGGATCTCCCCGTACGCCCGCAGCGCCCACGCGTCGACGGCGGCGCGCGTACGGCTGCGGACGCGGCCTCCGATGAGGTGGAGCTGGATGCCGGGGTGGTCGGCGAGGCGGGCGGCGGTGGGGAGGCCGTGCGTGACGACGGTGAACGTCGCTTCGAGCGGGAGGGAGGCCGCGAGGCGGGCGACGGTCGAACCGGCGTCGAGGATGACGCTGCCTTCGGCGGGCAGCTCGGCGAGGGCGGCGTGGGCGATGCGGTCCTTCTCGTCGGCGGCCGTTCCCTCGCGCTCGGCGAGGTCGGGCTCGAAGTCCAGGCGCCCGGCCGGTATGGCACCGCCGTGCACGCGGCGCACCAGGCCCGCGCGGTCGAGGGCCTTCAGGTCGCGCCGGATGGTCTCGGCGGTGACCTTGAACTCCTCGGCGAGCGACAGGACGTCGACCCGGCCGCCGTCGCGCGCGAGCCGCAGGATCTCCTGCTGCCGCTCCGGTGCGTACATGTCCGTTTGCCTCCGCCGGGTGCCCGAGTGTGTGGTTTCACCTGCAGAGTACGACTGCTTTTCCGTGAAGTCCACAGGTTCGGACTCTGCGCGGGCATGAACGGACTTCTCTGATCGCTATAAAGCGGCCCGGGCGGAGCTCGTGGCTCCGCCCGGGCCGCGCCCTGTCGTTCCCCCGGTCAGGAGGTCAACGCGGGCTCCCGCTCGTCGAGTTCGTCACGGGGGACACGGGGGACACGGGGGCCATCGACGACCACGTCCTCACCGCCGCCGTCACGGCCGGCGTCATGGCCGCCGTCATGGCCGGCGTCGGCGCCCTCCACGTGCTGCCGCGGCTTCGACGGCAGGGCGAACATCAGCAGGAAGATGGCGACGAGTACGCCCACGACCCACCACAGCGAGTTCTGGAAGGCGCCCACGATCTCCATGGGCATCTCGCTCCGTGCCGCCTTCTCGTTGATCACGCCGAAGAACACCACCGAGACCAGGCCGAGCCCGAGCGCCGTACCCATCTGCTGCACGGTGTTGAGCAGCCCGGACGCGGACCCGGAGTGCTCACGCGGCACGTCCGACAGGATGGCGTCGGTCAGCGGCGCGACGATGAACCCCATGCCCGCGCCCATCACGACCAGCGGCAGCGCCATCTGCCAGGACGCGATGCCCGCGCCGTACCGGTCCGCCTCCCAGATGTAGAGCAGCACCCCGGCGGCCATGACGAGCGCGCCGCCCTGCAGCACCTTGCGCCCGAACCGCGGCACGAGCTTCTGTACGGACATGCCGGCCGCCACCGAGACGGCGATCGAGAACGGCACCCCGGTCGTGCCCGCCCGCAGCGCGCTCCAGCCGAGTCCCGTCTGCATGTAGACCGTCCAGACCAGGAAGAAGATGCCCATCGCGACACCGAACACGGTCTGCACCGCGATGCCCGCGGCGAAGCTCTTCACCTTGAACAGGGACAGCTCCACGAGCGGCGAACCGTCCTTGGCCGCCTTCGCCTTCTCGTACGCGATGAGCGCGACGAAGACGAGGAGTCCGCCCGCCATCATGGCGTGGCCCCACAGCGGCCAGTCCAGCTCCTGCCCGCGGGTGAGCGGGTAGAGCACCATCAGCAGGCCGAGCGTGACGAGGACGACGCCGACGAGGTCGAGCTTGAGGGCCTTCGGCGCCTTGGACTCGGTGATGAACTTGCTGCCGAGGATCAGTCCCGCGATGCCGACCGGCAGGTTGATGAGGAAGATCGGCCGCCATTCGAGCCCGAACAGATTCCACTGGGTCAGCAGCGCGCCGAGCAGCGGCCCCGATACGGCGCCGAGCCCCACGATCATCCCGAAGAGCCCGAAGACCTTGCCCCGCTCGTGTGCGGGGAAGGTGGCGTGCACGATCGACAGGACCTGCGGCACCATCATCGCGGCCATGCCGCCCTGCAGAATCCGGGACGCGACCAGCATCTCCGGGTTCGCGGCGAATCCGCAGAGCGCGGAGGCGACGGTGAAGCCGCCGATCCCTATCAGGAACATCCGCTTGCGCCCGTGGATGTCGCCGAGCCGCCCGCCGGTGATGAGCCCGGCGGCGAACGCGAGCGCGTAGCCCGCGGTGATCCACTGGATCTGGCTGTACGAGGCGCCTGCTTCCTCCTGGATGGACGGGATCGCGATATTGACGATGGTGACGTCGACGAGGTCCATGAAGGCCGCCGTCATCACGATGGCGAGGGCGAACCAGCGGCGCCGGTCGGCTGCGGCGGCGGCGTCCGATCCGGGGGGTGTGGTGGCAGGGCTGCTGTAAGTCATGAGAGGAGACTAGAAGCCATATAGGCCAGACTGTGTCCTAGATGGGCGGCATCCTGAAGAACATGACATCAACTTCGGGCACGGCTTCGGGCACGGCATCGGGCACGGCTTCGGAAAGGTCCGGTTCGGGATCCGGTTCGGGATCCGGTTCGGGATCCGGTTCGGGATCCGGTTCTGGCTCCGGTTCTGGGAGTACGGACACCCCAGCTCGGCTGCTGCAGCTCCTCTCCCTCCTCCAGACCCCGCGCGAGTGGCCCGGCGGGGAGCTGTCGGAGCGGCTCGGCGTCAGCCGTCGTACGGTGCGGCGCGACATCGACCGGCTGCGGGACCTCGGCTACCCGGTGCAGGCGAGTCAAGGGGCGACCGGCGGCTACCGCCTGGTCGCCGGGAAGGCGATGCCTCCGCTCGTCCTGGACGACGAGGAGGCGGTGGCGATCGCGGTGGGGCTGCGGGCCGGGGCGGGGCACGCGGTGGAGGGCGTGGAGGAGGCGTCGGTCCGGGCCCTGGCGAAGCTCGAACAGGTGCTGCCCTCGCGCCTGCGTCACCGAGTCCAGACCCTCCAGGTCGCGACGACCCCGCTGACCAGTGGCGACGGCGCGAGCATCGCGCCCGAGACGCTGACGGTGATGGCGTCCGCGGCGGCGGGCCAGGAGCGCCTGCGCTTCGCGTACCGCTCCGGTGACGGCACGGAGTCCCGGCGTCTGACGGAGCCGCATCGGCTCGTGTCGACGGGGCGGCGCTGGTATCTCGTGGCGTACGACATCGACCGCGACGACTGGCGTACGTTCCGGGTGGACCGGGTGTCGTCGCCCTTCGCGACCGGGGCCCGCTTCGTGCCGCGGGAGTTGCCGACGGGGGACGCGGCGGAGTTCATCCGCCGGTCGATGTGGCGGGGGCAGCCTTCGTACGCGGTCGACGTGACGTTCGAGGCGTCCGCGGAGGCCGTCGCCCGGGCGTTCCCCTCGGCGCTGGGTACGCCGGAGCCCCTTTCGGCCACGAGGTGCCGCCTCCGCGCGGAGGTGACGGACTCCATCGAATGGCTTGCGGTGCGGCTTGCTACTGCCGGCTGCGATTTCGTGGCCCACGGCCCACCAGAACTGATCACTTCCCTCCGGGAACTGGGCTCCCGCCTGACCCGGGCGTCGTCCTCCTGACCGGGCCCTGTGCCGCCCGCGGCCTTGGCCCATCACCGCGCCGCGCGCTCCGGCGCCGGCGCCTGCAGGCCGTGGGGGACGCCCCTGTACCGCGCTCCGCGCGGATTTCTCCCACCCACCCACCCGATTACCCGGGAGCAAAGGGTGGGCGGGTGAGAGGCCCCGCGCGGAGCGCGGCTCAGGTCCGCGCGGAGCGCGGGGAAGCCCCGTAAGCCGCCCGCCCCGCGCAGGGATGAGCCCCGGTGCCGGGGGGTGTCTCTATGTCCTTCGTCAAGGACATGGTGCCTGGTATGCGGGTTTTTGGGGTGGTCATGCGGCGAGAGTGACGTCGGGGGTCCGGGATTCGTAGAAGGTGCCGTCTCGGAGCATGGCGAACAGGACGCTGATGCGTTGGCGGGCGAGGCGGAGGAGGGCTTGGGTGTGGGTTTTGCCGCGGGCTCTCTGCCGGTCGTAATAGGCGCGGGAGGCCGGGTCGGCGTTCATGCAGGCGAAGGCGGAGAGAAACATGGCGCGTTTGAGCTGCCGGTTTCCGCCGCGTGGTGCGTGCTCACCATGAATCGAGGTTCCTGACGACTTGGTCGTGGGGGCGAGGCCGGCGTAGGAGGCGAGGTGTGCGGCACTGGCGAAGCCGGTGCCGTCGCCGACGGTGACCAGCAGGACGGCGGCGGTCCTGACTCCGACTCCCGGCATCGAAGTCAGGACCTGGTGAAGAGGGTGAGCCTCCAGCAGGCTGTTGATCTGGGCTTCCAGGGCCCGGCGCTGGTCGTGGACTGCGGCCAGCGAGCGGGCCAGCGACGGTATGACCACGTCGAGGGTGCCGGTGCCCGGGACCACGACGGTCTGCTCGTCGAGTGCGGTGAAGACGTCGTCGATCAGCCGGGTGGCCATGCGCGGGGCCTTGGGCCGGATCACCTCGACGAGTCTGCGACGGCCGGCCTTCCGTAGTGCTGCCGGGGATCCGTAGCGCTCGAGGAGCCAGGTGACGGCTGCGTGGTCCAGTCTCGGGCCGAGCACGCGCTCGAGGCTGGGGTGGAACTGGGTGAGCAGGCCGCGGATCCGGTTGGAGGTGCGGGTGGCTTCGGCGGCGAGGTCCTGGTCGAAGCCGGTCAGCACCGTGAGCTCGGCGGTGATCTCGTCGGCCAGCTCCAGCGACCGCAGCGTGCGGGGCATCGTCCGGGCGGCGTCCGCGATGACCGCCGCGTCCTTCGCATCGGTTTTCGCCTCTCCTGGATAGAGGTCGGCGATCCGGCGCATGGCGAGTCCGGGCAGGTAGGCGACCTCGCAGCCCGCATCGCGGGCGACGGTCAGGGGCAGGGCACCGATCGAGGCCGGCTGGTCCACGATCACCAGGACAGTGCCGAATTTGGCCTTGAGTTTGTCGAATACGGCCCGCAGCTTCGGTTCGCTGTTGGGCATCGGCTTGTCGAAGACCTTCTTCCCGGCCGGTGTCAGTCCGTGACCGTGGTGGGCCGTCTTGCCGACGTCCATCCCGAGGAAGACGCCTATGCCTTCGGTGTCTAACATCGCACGACTCCAGAGGTGTTGACCGTGCTGGCCTCGGCGGTGGCACCGTGCTCGCGCATCCACGTTATGCAGACCTGCCGCCCGCGAACTGCCCGGCATTGCGCAGGGCCGGACGGTGGCCGGGTCTCTCATCAGCGTCTCCGACGGCACCTCCCGGGCCCGGCGACACCACCCCCCAGGTCATCCGTTCGACAGAGGGGACACAGTCATACCGAGCCCAGAGGCCAGCGGCCCCATTGCAGGACCGCGAAAAAGATAACGGGGGATGGCACCAGGGCTCAGTCGAGGGACGGCTTCGCGGGCCGCCAAAGGCCTACGCGGCCGCGTCGAAGCCCGTGTCCCGAGCCAGCTTCTTCAGTTCGAGCAGCGCATGCTTCTCGATCTGGCGGATCCGCTCCCGCGTCAGCCCATGCTGCTTACCGACCTCCGTCAGCGTCCGCTCGCGGCCGTCCTCGATGCCGTACCGCATCTTGATGATGGAGGCCGTGCGCTGGTCGAGGCGGCCGATCAGGTCGTCGAGCTCCTCGCTGCGCAGCAGGGTCAGGACGGACTGCTCGGGCGAGACCGCGGAGGTGTCCTCGAGAAGGTCACCGAACTGCGTGTCGCCGTTGTCGTCCACGCCCATGTTGAGCGAGACCGGGTCACGCGCCCAGTCCAGGACGTCCGTGACACGCGCGGGCGTGGAGTCCAGCTCCGCCGCGACCTCTTCCGGCTCCGGATCGCGTCCGTTCTTGCGGTTGAACTCACGCATGACCCGGCGGATGCGGCCCAGTTCCTCCACCAGGTGGACGGGCAGCCGGATCGTGCGGGACTGGTCGGCTATGGAGCGCGTGATGGCCTGACGGATCCACCACGTGGCGTACGTGGAGAACTTGAAGCCCTTGGCGTAGTCGAACTTCTCGACCGCGCGGACCAGGCCCGCGTTCCCCTCCTGGATCAGGTCGAGCAGCGGCAGACCACTGCGCGGATAACGGCGGGCCACGGCGACGACCAGACGCAGGTTCGACCGGATGAAGACGTCCTTGGCCCGCTCGCCGTCGGCGACGAGCGCCTCGAGCTCCTCGCGGGACGCGGAGGCACCGGGGACGGAGTCCTCGACGTCACCGTCCAGTATCTTCCGGGCGTACACACCGGCCTCGATGATCTGGGACAGCTCGACTTCCTTGGCGGCGTCGAGCAGCGGCGTACGCGCGATCTCGTCGAGGTACATGCCGACCAGGTCGCGGTCGGCGATCTCCCCGCCTACGGCGCGAACACTGCGTGCCGCGTCGGTCTCGCCGGTGGAGGCGGACTTACGACGGGCGACGGCACGGGTTGCCATGCGTGCTCCCTTGCGTGTGGAGGTCCTGGTCGGCCCTTTTCACGGGCCTCTGTGGTGGAAACCACACCCTTGCGGGTGCCCTGCTTCCGATGGAAACAACGACTGGAATCCGGACAGAATTCCCAAGCCGCGCAACTATTTTCCTGACGTTGCAGTACCCTGTGCCGCCACAAAGGGAGGCCGGATGACGCCGGAACGTAATGAGGTGCAGGTCAGGCCCGGCTCGGAGGCCGATCTGGGGGCCCTGACCGCCATCTACAACCACTACGTACGCGAGACGGCGATCACATTCGACACGGCCGTCTTCCTGCCGGAAGAGCGCCGCCCTTGGCTGCTCTCCCACCCTGAAGACGGTCCCCACCGCCTCTTGGTTGCCCAGGAGCGGGATTCCGGCCTGATCCTCGGGTACACCACGAGTTCTCCTTTCCGGGTCAAGCCCGCGTACGCCACTTCTGTGGAAGTCAGCGTCTACTGCGCGCCGGATGCCGCGGGCCGCGGCATCGGCACCCTGCTCTACAAGGCGCTCTTCGAGGCCCTCGAAGGCGAGGACCTGCACCGCGCCTACGCCGGGATCGCCCAGCCGAACGTCGCCTCCGGCCGCCTCCACGAACGTTTCGGCTTCCGGCACGTCGGCACGTACCACGAGGTGGGCCGCAAGTTCGGCCGCTACTGGGACGTCGCCTGGTACGAGCGTCCCCTCGGCCCCCGGCACCGAAGCGGGTCCTAGGTCCCGACCGGGCCCGCCCTAAGCCCTGACCTAGGCCGCACGGCCGTTACGCCCGCGCCCCGGCCCGCCTACCGTGCCGCCATGGACGCCACCGCAGACGCCACAGCCGCCGGAGCAGCCGCCGCAGCCGACACCACCGGCACCCTCGACGAAGCCCTGCAGCGCCTGCACGCCTCGGGCCCCGAGCGGCTCGGACGGCTCACCAACCACGCCCCGATGGCCGTCGAGGCGCTCGCCGCGCACGGCCACTCCGGTGCCGTCCACCGCTGGCTCGGGCTGTACGCGCCGAAGTTGGAGGAGTACCCGGGCGCGGTCGGAACAATCACCGGCGACAACTGGCGCGAGGCACTCGGCGATCCACGCCGGGCGGCGGACTGGATCGCGTACTTCGTCCGGCAGGTCGGTGAACGCCCCTGGCGCGAGGTGCTCGCCGCCTGGTGGCCGCTCCTGCTGCCCGGCATGTACGGCGGCTCCACGCACCCGGTGATCCGCGTCGGCCACGCGGTCCGCACGCTCCTGACCGGCGAGGCGACCGGACCCCGCGTCACCGAACTCGCCCACGGCCTCGGCTACTGGGCCGCCCGCCACCACCCCGTCACCGGCGTTCAGCTCCTGCCGATGGGCGACGGCGAGGGCAGCGCGGCCGCCGCCCTGGACGCCGTCCGGCCCATCCCGGACCGGGACAGCGGTGGCTTCCCCGCCAGGCTCGGCAGGGTCGTGGGCCTGCCCGCGTGGGCGGCCACGGTGACGGACCCGGACGAGGCGCGCCGCGGGCTCACCGAGCTGGTGCGGGCGGCCGCCCACCGGTACGCCACGCACGGCCACGGCGAGCCGACCATGCTGGTGCACGCGTCGACGGCCCCCAACGCCGTGCTGCGGACCCTGCCCGCGCTGCCCCGCACCCTGTGGGCGCCGAGCCTGCACGCCGCCTGGACGGCATCGGCCGCCGTGACCTCGATCTACGCCCCCGACGCCCCGGTCACGTACACGGCGCCCGGCACCTTCGCCCCCGAAGAGGTCTTCGAGCGGGCCCTGGCGCACGGCGACGAGCACGTCATCAAGTTCGCCGACACGGCACTGGACGTGGGCGACGACCTAGCCCTGACGGCGGCCCTGCGCGCGATCGAGATCAGCGAACCGCTCGCCTGAAGCGGTCAACGGTCAGCCGTCAGCCGTCAGCCGAACTGCACCGACCTCTTCGCGAGCCCCATCCAGAACCCGTCGATCACACTGCGCTGCCCGCCGAGGTCCCCCGCGGCCTCCGCGGCCCCCAGCGTCACGAACAAGGGCGCGAAGTGCTCCGTGCGCGGATGCGCGAGCTCGCCCGCCGGAGACTTGTGCCGGAAGTCGAGGAGACCGTCGATGTCGCCCGCGTCGAGCGCCTCGTGCCCCCACGCGTCGAACTCCGCCGACCACGACGGCACACCGCGGTCCAGTTGCCGCAGCGCGGCCAGATTGTGCGTGAAGAAGCCGCTGCCGACGATCAGCACGCCCTCGTCGCGCAGCGGCGCGAGCTTGCGGCCGATGTCGAGGAGGCGGCGCGGGTCGAGGGTCGGCAGGGAGATCTGGAGCACGGGGACGTCCGCGTCGGGATACATCTCGACGAGCGGGACATACGCTCCGTGGTCGAGCCCGCGATCCGGGATGTCCTGCACCGGTGTACCCGCCCCGCGCAGCAGTTTGCGTACGGAGTCGGCCAGTTGGGGGGCGCCCGGGGCGGCGTACGTGACCTGGTAGTAGTGCTCGGGGAAGCCCCAGAAGTCGTAGACGAGCGGGGCCGTCTCTGTCGCGCCGAGGGCGAGCGGGGCCTCCTCCCAGTGGGCGGAGACCATGAGGATGGCCTTGGGGCGCGGCAGCCCCGCCGACCAGGCGCGGAGCTGGTCCGGCCAGAGCGCGTCGTCGGCCAGCGGCGGTGCGCCATGGCTCAGGTACAGGGCGGGCATGCGCTCCTGGGTCGCGGTCATGGCGGCACCTCCGAGAACGTACGAGGAACGGTTTGCTCTGACACCGAAGCTTTTGCTTTAACTCTCAAGCTTTCTCGGCGATGACGCTACTCCTATATTGTTTAACTTTCAAGGAAGGGCTGCGTACAGTGGAGTACATGGACACGGCACCCACTTCTTCCCCCGGCCTTCCCGACGGGGAACCGCGTTGGCTCGACGACGACGAACAGCGCACCTGGCTCGCGTATCTGCAGGCCACCACGCTCCTGGAGGATCACCTCGACCGCCAGTTGCAGCGTGACGCCGGCATGCCGCACATCTACTACGGCCTCCTGGTCCAGCTCTCCGTCGCCCCGCGGCGGCGCCAGCGCATGACGGAGCTGGCCAAGAACACCAAGATCACCCGATCCCGCCTCTCGCACGCCGTCGCGCGCCTGGAGAAGAACGGCTGGGTGCGCCGCGAGGACTGCCCCTCCGACAAGCGCGGCCAGTTCGCGATCCTCACCGACGACGGGTACGAGGTGCTGCGCAAGACCGCACCCGGCCATGTCACCGCCGTGCGCCAGGCACTCTTCGACCGGCTCACCCCGGAACAGCAGAAGTCCCTCGGCGAGATCATGTCGATCGTCGCCGAGGGACTTCAGCCGAAGGAGGCGGGGGCGGACCTGCCCTGGCTCCGCTAGACCGCCTCCCCTTGCGGGGCCGGGGTCAGTGCGCGACCACCGGAATCCTGATCTCGTCCTCGACACCCTCGCCGTCGCCGGAGCCCGAGGCGGCCGGAGCGCCGCTCTGGGCACCGGTGTTGATGAGGGCGAAGGCGATCGCGGCGGCGGCGGCCAGGATGCCGACGGCCCACCAGATCGCGCTGGTGTAGCCCTCGACCATGGCCTGCGCCTGGACCAGCTTCTGGGCCGCGGGAGTCGTCGCACCCGCCGCGTGGTCCGCGATGTACGCGGTCGTGGCGGAGGCGGCGATGGTGTTCAGGAGGGCGGTGCCGATGGCGCCGCCGACCTGCTGCGAGGTGTTGACCATCGCGGAGGCGACACCCGAGTCACGCGGCTCCACACCGTGCGTGGCCAGCGACATGGCGGGCATGAACGCCGTACCCATGCCGAGGCCGAGCAGCAGCTGCGCGGGCAGGATCAGACCGGCGTACGAGGTGCCGATCTCCAGCTGCGTCAGGAGCAGCATGCCGAGGGCCGCGACCACGAAGCCCGGGCCCATCAGGAGCCGCGGCGCGACGCGGGTCATCAGGCGGGCGCCGATCTGCGTGGAGCCCGTGATCATGCCGACGATCATCGGCAGGAACGCGAAGCCGGTCTTCACCGGCGAGAAGCCCTTGACGATCTGCAGGTAGTACGTGAGGAAGAGGAACAGGCCGAACATCGCGATGATCGCGAGGCCGAGCGAGAGGTAGACGCCACCGCGGTTGCGCTCGGTCAGGACGCGCAGCGGGAGCAGCGGCGACTTGACCTTGGCCTCGACGAGGACGAACGCGGCGAGCAGGACGGCAGAGCCGACGAACATGCCGATCGTCAGGGAGTCCGACCAGCCGGCCGACTCGGCGCGCGTGAAGCCGTAGACGAGGGAGACCAGACCGAGGGTGGACAGGACCACACCCGGGATGTCGAGCGGCGAGCGGTTGCGGGCGCCGGCCGGCTCACGGATGACGAAGTAGGCACCGATCGCGGCGACGGCGGCGAACGGGATGTTCACGAAGAACGTCCAGCGCCAGTTCAGGTACTCGGTGAGGAAGCCGCCGAGGATCAGGCCCACGGCGCCACCACCACCGGCGATCGCACCGTAGATGCCGAACGCCTTGGCGCGCTCCTTGGCATCGGTGAACATCACGGCGAGCAGCGACAGGGCGGCGGGCGCGAGCAGCGCGCCGAACACACCCTGCAGGGCGCGGGCGCCCAGCATCATGGCCTCGCCGGTGGCGGCGCCGCCGAGCGCGGAGGCCGCGGCGAAGCCGACCAGGCCGGTCACAAAGGTGCGCTTGCGGCCCCAGAGGTCGGCTATGCGGCCACCGAAGAGCAGCAGGCCACCGAAGGCCAGGGCGTAGGCCGTGATGACCCACTGGCGGTTGCCGTCCGAGATGCCCAGGTCCTGTTGGGCGGAGGGCAGCGCGATGTTCACGATGGTCGCGTCGAGGACGACCATCAGCTGCGCGAGCGCGATGAAGATCAGCGCTTTCCAGCGCCTGGGATCTGTTTCTGACATGGGAGTAGCCACCTAGCGGTACGTGTGGTGAAAAAGTGACGGAAAAGCGATGCGTTCGAGCGGCCCGGGCCAGGCGGGCTCAGGACTGGCGGGCTCAGGACTGGCGGAGGTCCTCCAAGGTCGCCGCCTCACCGGGCAGCTCGGAGCGGGCCGGCGCCATCAGGCCGTCGAGGAACAGCTGCAGATGACGGTGGACGAAGCGGTCCATGTTCGGGCACGCCGTGCCGGGCAGCGGCCTCGTGAGCTGGGAGAGGGCGACCATCAGGTCCCCGACGGCGATGTCGGTGCGCAGCTGCCCGGCCGCGCGCGCCCGTTGCATGAGCCCGTCGATCACGGCTTCGAGCCGCTCACGGGCATCGACCAGATCCGGGTGATCGGGGTCGAAGGCCGCCTGGAGGACCGGGCACAGGGCACCGATGCGCTCGTCGGCGGAGGCATGGACGAACCGGCGCAGGACGTCGAACGCGACACTCGGGTCGGCGTCCGCGGCCTCGATCGCCGCCTCGGCGTGTGCCGAGACGCGGTCGGTGACCATCAGGACGACCTGGTGGACCAGTTCGGAACGGTCGGAGAAGTGCCGGTAGACCGTGGCGTTGCCGACGCCTGCCCGGCGCGCGACCTCGTCGAGCGGCACATCGGGGCCGAACTCGACGAACATCTCGCGTGCGGCGGCGACGATCCGCTCCCGGTTGCGCAGGGCGTCGGCCCGCGGGCGGGGCGTGCGGCGCTGCGCGGCGGTGGCGGTTTCCACGGCGGCTCTCCTCAAGTCTGCGGTCGAGTCTCCGGACGGTGCCGGAGCCTCGGATGCGCGATGCGGGGAATCACTCCCCGTTTCGCTCGGACACAGGTCTAAACGGGGAGACAGTCCCCGGATATTTCCCGCTCTCCGATTTTCTTCGAGTGACCCGCGTCACACCTGCCCGAGGGCCCGCATGGAGACCTAGATGAACAAGAAACCCACGATCGGTCGCACCCAGCGAGCGCCCGCGCACCCACCGGCACAGGGTGATCGAAAGGGTGCAGCCAGGACCGGCGGCTGCCGCTACGGGAAGGCCCACGCATGCAGCAGCCGACCTGGAGGCAGATATGCGGAGCGCGACGTGGCGCTGCACTCGCCACCTGCGCCGTCCTTGCTTTCACGGTCACCACGTCGGCGAGCACCGGCCGCCTGATGGAGGAGTCCCCCACGGCGGCGGGCCCCTCGTCCCTGGCCCGCGCGACCACCCTCAACCCGTGCATGATCAGCGGCACGATGGGCGTCCAGATGTCCGAGGGCATGCCCACCCCCACCGGCTACTCCCGCTCCACCGGCACCGTCCGGGCCCTGAACCTCATGGTCGACTTCTCCGACGCCCCCGGTGAGGGCACCGCGCTCGACCGCCTCGCGGAGTTCTTCCCGCAGACGTCGGACTGGTTTCGCACCAGCTCCTACGGACGGCTCGACTACCGCCCGGAGTCCCCCGTCTCCGACTGGCTGCGGATGCCCAAGAGCTTCAAGGAGTACGGGATAGAGCGCGGCGCACCCTTCGACCCCGGCTACCGCGAGCTGGTCACGGACATCGTGGCGGAGGCCGACCCGGACGTGGACTTCCGCGAGTACGACCTGGTGAACATCCTGATCACACCGAACGCGGGCCCTTCCGCGCTCGACACGGTCCTGTCGGTGACCTTCGCGGGCAACACCGAGGCCCCCGTCGCGGACGGCGTCCCGGTCTCGAACGCGTCCTTCGTCTACAGCAGGCAGGACGACGGCTCGGGCAGCTACCGCGAGACCGGCTACCGCGTGCTCCCCCACGAGAACGGCCACGTCTTCGGCCTGCCCGACCTCTACACGCAGGAGGGCGGCGGCGCGGTCGGCCACTGGGACATCATGAGCGAGGACTGGGGCGCCAACAACGACCTGGTGGCCTGGCACAAATGGAAGCTCGGCTGGCTCGGCGACGACCAGGTCAGCTGCGCGTCGAACTCCGGCACCACCGAGCACACGCTCAGCCCGCTGCCGACGGAAGGCGGCACCAAGCTCGCCTTCGTGCCGCTGACCGAGCGGACGGGGTACGCCGTCGAGGTGCGCACCCGCGGCGGCAACGACGAGGCGATCTGCAAGCCGGGCGTCCTCATCTACCGGGTGGACGCGGAGGTCGACACCGGCCACGGCCCGATCACGGTCTCGGACTCCACGAAGGACAGCGGCGGCTGCACGCGCCGGCCGAACGTCCACGCGGAGCTCTCCGACGCGACCTACGAGCCCGGACAGACCTTCACGGACAAGAAGACGGGCGTACGCATCACGGTGACGGACATCGACGACCAAGGGCGCTACCGGGTGCACGTCACGCGCCCGTGAGGCCACGCCTCAGCCGCCGTTGACCTTGGCGGACCCGGCGCCGGGCACCGTCTGCTGCACCTGGCGCAGGAAGGCGACGTTGTCCGGAGTCTTGCGCAGGCGCTCGATCAGCGCCTCCAGGTTGCTCTGCGCGTCCCGGCCGTGCAGGGCGCGCCGCAGGCCGCGTACGGCCGTCAACTCGTCGGCAGGCACCAGGAGTTCGTCACGCCGCGTGCCGGAAGGGGTGACGTCGACGGCGGGGAAGACCCGGCGTTCGGCCATGCCCCGGTCGAGGCGCAGCTCCATGTTGCCGGTGCCCTTGAGCTCCTCGAAGTAGTAGTCGTCGGCGCGCGAACCGGTCTCCACGAGCACGGTGGCGAGCATGGTCAGGGACCCGCCCTCCTCCGCGCACCGCGCGGCACCGAAGAGGCGCTTGGGCCCCTGGATGGCGGCGGCGTCGACACCTCCGGAGAGGGTGCGGCCACCACTGGAGGCCGCGTTGTTGTACGCGCGGCACAGCCGGGTGAGGGAGTCGAAGAGCATCACGACGTCCTTGCCCTCCTCGGTGAGCCGCTTGGCGCGCTCGACGGCGAGTTCGGCCAGGGCGATGTGCTGCTTGGCGGGCCGGTCGAAGGTCGAGGCGAGCACTTCACCCCGTACGGAACGCTTCATGTCCGTGACCTCCTCGGGCCGTTCGTCGAGCAGCACCACCATGAGGTGGGCCTCGGGGTGGTTCGCGCTGACGGCGGCGGCGATCTGCTGGAGCAGGACGGTCTTGCCGGTGCGGGGCGGCGCGACGATGAGGCCGCGCTGGCCCTTGCCGACGGGGGCGACGAGGTCGATGAGCCGGGTCGCGACACTGCCGCCGCCGCTGCCGGAGGTGCCGCCGCCGGGCGTCTCCAGGCGGAGCCGCTCGCGGGGGTGCAGCGGGGTCAGGTCGCCGAACCGCGCGCGCCTGCGCAGGGCTTCGGCGGAGTGTCCGTTGACCCGCTCGACGCCGGTCAGGGTGCGGGCCTTGCCGCAGACACCCTCGACCAGGTCACCCGCGCGCAGGCCGAGCCGGCGGATGAGCGCGGAGGGAACCTGTACGTCGTTCGGGGTGGGGAGGCAATCGCCCGTACGGAGATGGCCGTTGGCGTTGTGACTCACGTCGAGGATGCCGGAGGCGGCGACGACGGGGGCCGCGGTGGCGGCCGAGGTGGTGGATGTGGTGGTGGATGTGGTGGTGCTCTTGTCGCGGGTGATGGTTGCGGTACTCATGAGGGGGTCCTTTCGCGAGCATGCGAATGAAGGGGCCCGGCGGAACGGTGTGTTCACGTCCCGTACGACGGGCGGAGTGAGGAACTGCGGCAGAAGGCTTCGCGAAAAGACACGAACCGGGGAGCCGCTGGACTGCGAGAGCCTCGACGAGGCGGAAGAAAAAGAAGACTGGCACCGGCGCCGCAGAAGGCGGCGTACACACGTGCTGTTCGCAAGGTAGCACAGCTCGCGGCGGTCCGGACGTGACGTGGGTCACCGGAGACGTACCCGGACGGCCGCACCCGCCCACATGAAGCGCTCCCCGGTTATGTGGGCCCCACACATGGGAACCCCGCCCGGCACACCCTTACGTTTCCGGCCATGACGAGCCCCACTCCCCGCGGAGACACCCCCGCAGGACCGGCCAGAACCGCCGGACCCGATCTCACCGGACGCACCGCCCTGGTCACCGGCGGCGCCAGCGGCATCGGGCGGGCCTGTGCCGTGGCCCTGGCCGACGCGGGCGCCTTCGTGCACGTCGTGGACCGGCACGCCGACGCGGCCAAGGACGTCGCCGACCGGATCGACGGCGAGGCACACGCCGTGGACCTCGCCGACCCCGCCGCGGTGCACACCCTGCCCACGCACGTCGACATCCTCGTCAACAGCGCCGGGCTCCAGCACGTCGCCGCCATCGAGGAGTTCCCCCCGGAGCGGTTCGACCTGATCCAGCGGGTCATGGTCACCGCGCCGTTCCTCCTGCTGCGCAGGACGCTGCCCCACATGTACGCCCGCGGCTGGGGCCGCGTCGTGAACATCTCCAGCGTGCACGGGCTGCGCGCCAGCGCCTTCAAGTCCGCCTACGTCACCGCCAAGCACGCCCTGGAGGGCCTGAGCAAGGTCACCGCCCTGGAAGGCGCGACGCACGGCGTCACCAGCAACTGCCTCTGCCCCGGCTACACCCGTACGCCCCTCGTCGAGGACCAGATCAGCGCCCAGGCCACCGCCCACGGCATCGCGCCCGAGCAGGTCCTCACCGACGTACTGCTGCGGCGTTCCGCGGCCAAGCGGCTCATCGAACCCGAGGAGATCGCCGCCGCCGCGCTCTGGCTCTGCGGCCCCCACAGCGGCTTCGTGACCGGCGCCTCGCTGCCCCTGGACGGCGGCTGGACCGCCGGCTGAACCCCCGCTCCCTCAGGGCCCTTTCACCACACGTCCCCCTCACGTCCCCATCGAGAAACGGAACACGCCATGGCAGCCGCAACGTCGCGCGCCCCGGGCAAGAACCCCGGCGAAACCCCGGGCACGCCAGGTATCGCCCGCATCATCAGCGCAAGCCTCATCGGCACCACCATCGAGTGGTACGACTTCTTCCTCTACGGCTCGGCCGCCGCGCTCGTCTTCAACACCCTTTTCTTCCCCGACAGCGACCCGCTGGTCGGCACCCTCCTCTCCTTCCTCACGTACGCCGTCGGCTTCGCCGCCCGGCCCCTCGGCGGCGTCGTCTTCGGCCACTTCGGCGACAAGATCGGCCGCAAGAAGCTGCTCGTGCTCAGCCTGATGATGATGGGCGGCGCCACCTTCGCGATGGGCCTGCTGCCCACCCACGCCACCCTCGGCGTCGGCGCCCCGATCCTGCTCACGGTGCTGCGCCTGATCCAGGGCTTCGCGCTCGGCGGGGAGTGGGGCGGCGCCGTCCTGATCGTCTCCGAGCACGGCGACGACAAGAACCGCGGCTTCTGGGCATCCTGGCCGCAGGCGGGCGCCCCCGGCGGCAACCTCCTGGCCACGGGCGTCCTCGCGCTCCTCGCCGCCGTCCAGTCCGACGAGGCGTTCCTCGCCTGGGGCTGGCGCATCCCGTTCCTGCTCTCCGGGGTGCTCGTGATCATCGGCCTGTGGATACGGGTCTCGGTGTCGGAGTCGCCGCTGTTCCTGGAGGCGCAGGCGAAGGCGGAGGCCTCCGGGGAAGCCGCCAAGCAGGACGCCCCGGTCGTCGAGGTCTTCCGGCACAACTGGCGCGGCGTCCTCACCGCGATCGGCACCCGGCTCGGCGAGAACGTCTCGTACTACATCCTCACGGCCTTCGTCCTCGTCTACGTCACCGTGCACCTGGAACTGCCCAAGAGCACCGCCCTGAACGCCGTCCTCATCGGCTCCGCCGTGCACTTCGTGACGATCCCGCTGTGGGGCGCGCTCTCGGACCGCATCGGCCGCAGGCCCGTCACCCTGATCGGCTCCATCGGCATGGCCCTGTGGGCGTTCGCGTTCTTCGCGCTCGTCGACAGCGAGTCCTTCGCCGTGATCACCCTCGCCGTCACGGTCGGGCTGCTCCTGCACGGCGCGATGTACGGGCCGCAGGCCGCCTTCATCTCGGAGATGTTCGACACGAAGGTGCGCTACTCCGGGGCGTCGATGGGCTCGCAGCTCGCGTCCATCATCGGCGGCGCGCTCGCACCGATCATCGCGGTGGAACTCCTCAAGGACTTCGATTCGGCCACGCCCGTGGCGCTCTACGTCTGCGTGACGGTGGTGATCACGACGCTCACGGTGCTCGTGGCGAAGGAGACCCGGGGCCGTTCGCTCTCCTCTCCGGCCGAACAGGGTTCCGCTTCCGAGGGTGCGACCGGCGCGGCCTCGGCGACAATCGGAAGCCGCCCTTGACTCGCACCACCCGCACGCGCACCCCGCTCCCGGAGGCGACCCGTCGTATGACCAGCTCCCCAGACGCCGCCCACCGGGAGCAGGTGTGCACCGCCGCCCTGCGTGAACTGCTCGACCTGCTCGCCCAGGACGCGCCGGCCGAGCAGTTCGCCCGCCCTGCCGCCGCGGCCCGCGCCGCCGGGGCGAGCGGCGCCCAGCTCGCGGCGGTCGACGAGGCCACGCAGACCGCCCTGCGCGTACGGCGCACCCTGAACCAGCACCAGCGCAGAGAAGCCGAACTGACCGCGCTGTTCGACACGGCGGGCGACCTCGCCGCGCTGCGCGACCTGGACGCGGTGCTCCGCGCCATCGTGCACCGGGCCAAGCTGCTGCTCCGTACGGACGTCGCGTATCTGTCCCTCAACGACCCGGCGGCGGGCGACACCTACATGCGCGTGACGGACGGCTCGGTCTCCGCCGCCTTCCAGAACCTGCGCCTGGGCATGGGCGAGGGGCTCGGCGGCCTCGTCGCCCAGACCGCCCGCCCGTACGCCACCGGGGACTACGAGGTCGACCCCCGTTTCCAGCACACCGCGACCATCGACAGCGCCGTACTGGAAGAGGGCCTGCATGCCATCCTCGGCGTACCGCTGCGGCAGGGCACCCACATCATCGGGGTCCTGTACGCCGCCGACCGCACCGCCCGTGCCTTCACGCCGGACGAGGGCGCGCTGCTCTCCTCGCTCGCCGACCACGCGGCCATCGCCATCGACAGCGCCCGCCGCATGGAGGAGACCCGGGCCGCGCTCGTCGACCTGAACGAGGCGTCGCAGACCATCCGCGCGCACAGCGAGGCGCTGCGCAGGGCCGAGGACGCGCACGACCGCCTGACCGATCTCGTGCTGCGCGGCGGCGACTTCACCGAGGTCGCCACGGCCATCGGCGCCCTCCTGGACGGCGGCACCCTCATCCATGACGCGGACGGGACGGAACTCGCCCGGGTCGACGCCGATCCCCGTACGCCGCCCGCCGAGGCCGTCGCCGCCTCGCGTGCCAGCGGCCGGGCGGTGCCCCTCGACGGGACCTGGGTGTGCGCGGTCCTCGCGGGCCCGGAGCTCCTCGGCAGCATCGCCCTCACCGGCCGGCCCGACCTCGGCGAGGCCGACCGCCGCCTCTTCGAACGCGCCGGGGTCGTCACCGCGCTGCTCCTGCTCCTTCGCCGTTCGGCCGCCGAGGCCGAGGACCGCGTACGCGGTGAACTCCTCGGTGACCTGCTCTCCCTCTCCGGCACCCCGGGCCGGCTCGCCGCGCGCGCCCGCCGCCTGGACGTCGATCTGGCCCTGCCCCACGCGGTGTTCGTCGCCCACAGCGAAGCGGCTTCCCGTCGGCTGCTGCTCTCGTCGGCCGCGCGCGCGGCCCGCGCCCACCGCGGTCTGTCCGGCCTGCACCACGACCACGTGGCTCTGGTGATCCCGGCCGACGACACGGGCTCTCGGGCCCGCGCGCTCGCCGCCGAGCTGACCCAGGCCGCCGGGGCGCCGGTCACGGTCGGCGCCGCGGGCCCCGCGATCGGCCCCGAGGCCCTCTCCCAGGCCCACGCGGAGGCGTTGCGGTGCCTCTCCGCCCTGCGCGCGCTCGGCCACACCGGGCGCGGCGCGGACCTCCCCGACCTCGGCTTCCTCGGCGTGCTCCTCGGTGAGGACACGAATCTCGACTCGTACGTACGCCGCACGCTGGGCCCCGTCCTGGACTACGACACCCGGCGCGGCACCGAACTGATCCACACCCTGCGGGCGTACTTCGCCTGCGGCATGAGCCAGTCCAAGGCGAAGGACGCCCTGCACGTGCACGTGAACACCGTGGTCCAACGCCTGGACCGGATAGGCCACTTGCTGGGCGCCGACTGGCAGTCGCCGGAGCGTGCGCTGGAGATCCAGCTGGCGTTGCGGCTGCATGCGTACACGTCGGCGTCGGGATCGGTCTAAAAAACCCACGGCAACCAATCCGCCCGGTGGTGGCGACTGCCCTGCGCAACTCACACCAACGATCTTCAGGGCGGCTACCCCACATGAAGCACACTAGAGCGACGCAACAGCGGCACCGCAGGCGGCGGCTGACCGGCGTGCGACTCGGCATCCCGGTGGCCGTGGCGGCCGCGGCGGGGCTCACGTACGGCACGGCGTTCGGACTGTTCGGCGAGGACGCCCAGCCGAAGGCATCGGCGGCGCCGACCTCCGCCACCGCCTGGGCGACGGACGTGGCCGACGGCTTCGCCTCGGTCAACGCGCTCGGCCAGAACGGCACATACGGCGGACGCGGCGGGAAGACGGTCACCGTCAAGACGCTCGCGGACCTGGAGAAGTACGCGACGGCCTCCGATCCGTACGTCATCGTGGTCGCCGCGACGATCACGATGAACCCCAAGGGCAAGGAGATCAAGGTCGCGTCCGACAAGACGATCGTGGGTTCCGGAACCTCGGGCCAGATCGTCGGGGGCGGCTTCTTCCTGGGCCAGGGCGTACACAACGTGATCATCCGGAACCTCACGATCCGGGACTCGTACGCGGGCACGTGGAACGACAAGGAGCACGACTTCGACGCCGTGCAGATGGACGGCGCGCACCATGTCTGGATCGACCACAACGACCTGCGGCACATGGCCGACGGCCTGATAGACAGCCGCAAGGACACCACGTACCTGACGGTGTCCTGGAACAAGCTGAGCGACAACAACAAGACCTTCGGCATCGGCTGGACCGAGAACACGACGGCCGACATCACGATCCACCACAACTGGTTCCGCGAGACCGAGCAGCGCAACCCGTCCACCGACAACGTGGCCCACGCGCACCTCTACAACAACTATCTGCAGGACGTGCCGGGCACGGACATCACCTCGTCCTACGGGAACTACTCGCGCGGCAAGACGAAGATGGTCCTGGAGAACAGCTACTTCGAGGGCCTCAACAACCCGGTGACGAAGGACAGTACGGCGTCGGTCGTGCAGCGCGGCAACGTCTTCAAGGGCACCAGCGGCCGCAACGAGAGCGGAGGAGCGGCCTTCGACCCGAAGAGCTTCTACGCCTACACGCTCGACAAGGCGTCGGACGTCCCGGCGAAGCTGAAGGCGGGGACGGGCCCGCGCGCGACGGTCGGTGTCACTTCGACGAAGGCCGCCGCGGCGAGCACCCTCACCGTGGCGAAGGACGGCAGCGGCCAGTACAGAACAGTCCAGGCGGCGGTGAACGCGGTCCCCGCGAACAACCCGTCGCGGGTCACGGTCGCCATCAAGCCGGGCACGTACCGCGAGACGGTCAAGATCCCGGCCGACAAGCCGCACGTCACACTGCAGGGCACGGGCGGCAGCCGCAAGGACACGGTCATCGTGTACGACAACGCCGCGGGGACCCCCAAGCCGGACGGTTCAGGCACGTACGGCACCTCGGGCAGCGCGACCGTCGCCGCGGAGGCGGACGACTTCCAGGCCCGCAACCTGACGATCTCCAACGACTT
The DNA here is from genome assembly GCF_053607685.1 of Streptomyces sp. NPDC055099. NCBI lineage: Bacteria > Bacillati > Actinomycetota > Actinomycetes > Kitasatosporales > Streptomycetaceae > Streptomyces > Streptomyces sp. NPDC055099. Next base: position 128,165 of record NZ_JBSGUA010000008.1, read on the forward strand.
CGACGAGAAGACCCACCAGAACATCTCCGGCCACCAGGCGGTGGCCCTGCGCACGGCCGCCGACAAGGCGTTCCTGGACACCGTGATCGTCGAGGGCGACCAGGACACGCTGCTCCTCGACACGGCATCCAAGGCGAAACTGGGCCGCGCATACATCAAGAATTCCTACATCATCGGCAACACGGACTTCATCTTCGGCCGGGCGACGGCCGTGGTGGACCGCTCGGTGATCACCCTCAAGAAGCGCTGGGACGGCTCCTCGCAGGGCTACGTCACCGCGCCCTCGACCGCCCCCGACCGCAAGGGCTTCCTGATCACCCGCACCACGGTCAACGGCGACGTGTCCGCGCGCAGCTTCTACCTGGGCCGCAACTGGCACGCGGGCGGCGACGCGACCCTGGACCCGCAGACGACGGTCCGCGACTCGTCCCTCAGCGCGGCCATCAAGCCCACCCCGTGGACGGACATGGGCGGCTTCTCCTGGAAGGACGACCGTTTCGCGGAGTACAAGAACACGGGCGCGGGCGCGGGCCCGGCAAGCAACGACCGCCCCCACCTGACGGACACGCAGGCCACGACCCAGGAAATCAACGACTGGCTGGGCAACTGGACCCCGACAGCCTGACAACCCCACCCCCGGCCCCGCACCGCCGCCCCACCCCCATCCGCTACCCTGTCTGGAACCGCCATCCGTGGCGGCGCCACCTTGCCTTCGTAGCTCAGGGGATAGAGCACCGCTCTCCTAAAGCGGGTGTCGCAGGTTCGAATCCTGCCGGGGGCACAAGGGGAAAGGCCCCGGACCGATCTTGGTCCGGGGCCTTTGACATCTACATCTGACATCAACGCGAGTGGTCACTGACGACCGCGACGCCTCCTGAGCAGCCGGTCCATGTGGCTCATGGCCTCACGCTGCGTGTCCTGCACGACGTGCGTGTACACGTCCATCGTGATGCTGATCTGGGAGTGCCCGAGGATCTCCATCACGACGCGGGGCGCGACTCCGGCCGCAGTGAGCAGCGTGGCCGTGCCATGGCGAGCGTCGTGCAGCCGGATGACGCGGAGGCCGGCCGACTCGGCGACGCGCGTGAACGAGCGGTAGATGTTGCGCGGCTCGACCTGGCGACCGGTGCGGGTGGTGAAGACGTACGCCGACTCGTGCCACTGCTCCCCTGCCTTGGCACGAGCGGCGGACTGCCGCATACGGTGCCAGCGCAGTGGTGCGATGCAGAGCGCGGGCAGCGGGACGGCGCGACGGCGACGGCTCTTGGGGTCGTCGTCGTACAGGACGCCACGACGCCTCTGGGTCTGCTGCCGGACGTAGAGGACCCGGTTGTCCAGGTCGATGTCCGTCCAGCGAAGACCGACGATCTCTCCCCGACGCAGGCCCATGGCGATGGCGAGCACGAAGGCCGCGTAAAGCGGATCTCTGCGAGAGGCCGCGAGGAAGTCGAGTGTCTCGTCCAGGCTCCAGGGATTCAGCTCCCGGTTGTCCGTGCGGGGCGGCTCGACGAGCTTGGCGACGTTCCGTGTGATGAGTTCTTCGCGGCAGGCAGCGGTCAGGGCGGAGCGCAGCACGCGGTGCGACTCCTTGGCCGTTGCTGCGGTGGCGGCCTTCTCCAGGAGGACGAGGAAACGACGCACGTCCGCGACACCGAGAGATTCGAGCCGCTTCCCACCGAGGACCGGCACCAGGTAGAGCCTGACGTGCGCCTCGTACTTGTCGTAGGTGCTGAGCTTCCGCCGAGGCTTGATCACGTTGTCCAGCCAGTACGGCAGCCATTCGGAGAGCTTGGCCGAGCGAGTCGGTACGGGGACGCCCTGATCAACCTTGGCGAGCAGCTCCCGGCGCTTTGTGTCGCACTCCTGCCAGGTCTTGCCGTAGGCGAACTTCCGGGCACGGGTGCCGTCCGGCTGGAGGACGTACACGGCGCACTGATAGCGCCCGTCCTTGCGCTTGGTGATGGTGCCCGCGCCGTTCGGATTCCGCTTGCGATTAGCAGCCATCAGGCAGCCACCTCCAGTTCGTTGGCGATGTAGTCCCGCAAGGCCCGAGCCGGGATACGGCGGCACCGGCCGATCGTGATCGAAGGCAGCCGACGCGAGCGGATCAGGTCATAAACCGTGGAGCGTCCGAGCTTGAGTCGTGCCATGACGTCAGCCACCGTCAACAGCTCGTCGTCACGCATGCGTTGGTTCTCCTTCTGTTCCGAGGGCGGGTTCGATGGATTCGGCGAGCCAGGCTTCGGTGTCGGTGAGGCCGGTTCCGGCGTAGACCCAGTGGGCGAGGACGAGCGTCGTGTCGCCCCCCACCTCCGGATATCCGTAGGTGGTCGGAGCGGCGGTGGCCTCTGCGGCTTGGGCTGCGCGCCATTCGGCGCGGGCCGTGCGGAGCGCGCCGAGGGTCGTCGAGTAGCGGCGGGACTTCGTGGAGAAGTGGCCGCGGAAGCCGAGCATGTGGGCCCAGGCCCGGAGCCGGAGTTCCGCCAGTTCCTTGCGGGCGCCGAGAGTCCAGGCGGTGCGGATCATGCGGCGGGCGTGGTCGCTGATGTCGAGCTGGGCGAGCTCGGCGAGGAACTTCAGCGGGCGGTCCAGAGCTCCCGTGGCCGTCTCGGCGCCCTTGGTGGCGTACTTGGCGATGTACGCGGCGACAGCCCGTTCGGTCAGGTCCTGGCCACCGTCGAAGTCGGCCGAGCGGATCGTGCGTACGTCGAGTTGTCGGCCGAAGGTGAAGGCGTGGGCGCGTCCGTCGATGACCGGGCCGTCCACGCGGGCGGCGGTCGCGGCGGCTCGGATGGCGTCGGTCAGCAGTTCGGCGGTCGCCCAGGCGGGAGGCGGGGTGTCGCCGCCACCTGGGCCGTCGATGCGGATCACCGCGTGGAAGTGGACCGCGCCGCGCTTCTGGTACTCGGCGACCTTGGCGAAGGACACCCGCGCGTACGCAGGCAAGGCCCGCTGCGTGAGACCGGCGCGCTTGGCGACTTCCCGGCGTACGTAGGTGGAGAAGCGCCGCCATAGCGCCCCTGCATGCGCGTTCCAGAGCACGGCCGCTTCGTAGTCGTAGGTGTCGGGGTTCAGCGGGGTGCCGAGGGCGGCGTCCTCCTGGTCGTGGACGACACCGCAGCGGCAGGGGCGGACCGTACGGGCCGGGCCCTTGGGGCGGTTGTGGACCGGGCCGAAGCCGGGGGCGGTGAAGGTGGCGAAGACGCGGGGGTGGGCGGCGACCCGTTCGGGGATGCCTTTTCCGCCGCGTAGGCCGGAGGTGATCAGGTGGAAGGTGTCGCGGCGGTAGACCTCCGCGCAGGCCGCGCAGCGCGTCGTACGGCGGTTGTTGCAGCGGACGAGCAGGTGACCGGCCGGGAGGGCGGTCGAGTCGAGATGGTGGAGGACGTTGCCGATCTCGCCGGTACGGGTGTCCACGGCGTGCTCGGTGCGGTGACCGTCGAGGCGGATCGGGTGCGTGCAGCCACCGAGTCCGGAGAGTTGGCGCAGGAGCGCGGGCATGGTGCCGAGTGCGGCCAGTTGACCCAGTTCGCGGAGCGGGGGCGGGGTGGCGCGGGTGATGATGGCTGTTCTCCTTCTGGCTTCGGCTAGGAGGGGGCAGGGCCCCCGGGGCGGCGGATGCTTGGCGGTATCAGGGCCGCCCCGGGGGTCTGGCAGTGCTGGCGACTAGCGCCGCCGCTGGTCGCGGAGCATCGAGCGAATGACCACGGCGCACACGGCGACGGAGATGGCCGTGACGGCGACGGCGGCCAGGAGCGCGGTCAGCACGACGCCGCCGACGAGGACGGCCACGACCGCCCCGGAGGTGACGGATATCTGGGGCGTCGGGCGATGCGCGGGAGCCGGGTCGGCCACGGTGTGGACGTGTGCGGGCGGCGGCGTCGGGCTGTCGGGGTACTTGGGCAGGAACACGGCGAAGTTCTCCTTACCTACTCGTCTAGTCATGTGAGCCGTTTACGACGTCCACGCCGGAGCGCGTACCGGATTCGATGGCCGGGGCCATGAAGGTGTGCGAGAGCCAGAAGCCGAACAGGGCGATCACCACGACGATCCACGTGCGGACGCCGAGGAACTTGACGGCTCCCCAGGCGAAGAGGCCGAGGACGAACACGAGCGGCAGGCTGACGGTCACGGAGACGGGTCCTTTCAGCGGACGGGGCAGCGGTGGGTACGGGCGGCCAGCTCGGCGGCGGCGCGGCTGTCGTAGTCGGCGGAGAAGCCGCAACGCGGGGCCGTGCAGGCGGCGGTGTGCTTCTCGCGGCCCCGTCCGTCGAACGACGTGCCGACCTGGACGGGACCGATGCGGGCGACAGAGCGGAAGCGGCGGTTGGCGCTCATGTGGATCTCCCTTCAGGGCGTTCAGAGCTTTCAGGGCGCTCAGAGCTGAGCGGCGATGGCGTCGGCCATGGGCATCGGGACGCCGAGGCGGGCGCGCAGGGTCGTGGTGTCGATGGCCGTTCCGGTACGGGAGTGGTGCTCGGTGGCGACTTTGCGGGCGTGCTCGACCAAGGCGGCCGGGACCGCGACGGGGGATGGAGAGCTAGGCGCGGGATCGGTGGCCGGTGGCGGCGGGAGCTCCGGTACGGGATCGGGCGCGTCCTCCTGGCCGTAATCCTTCTGGCCGTCGATGCCCTCCAGCTTTCGACCGTCCTCCTCGGTCACCTCGTGCCGGATCGGCGCCGAGTGCGCGAGAAGCGTCCCGCCGAGGAAAGCGACCGCAGGCCAGCCCGCGACGAGGATGCGGAGCCAGGCCGGCACATGGTTCAGGTCGAGCAGACCGGCGGTGGCGACATTCGCGCCCAGGGAGGCCGCGAGCGCGATGACGAACCAGCACCAGCCTGCGGCTTTGGCGTCACCGGTCCGCAGTCGACGCCAGGCGGCGACGAGCAGCAGGTCGACCGAGACCGGGTAGGCCCACGCCTTCCACCCGTCCTGTCCGGCCGCTGAGGCGACGTCGTGCAGGTGGGCGAAGGACAGGGCGGCGGCGATGACGGCCTGGACGAGTACCGCGTCGACACGGGCCAGTTGGGCGCGCATGCTGCGGCTCCTTCCGGATTCAGGCATGGCAGGGGTAGGGGCGTGGCGCGAGACGGTCACGCCGACCGGGGGTGCGGGAAGGTGCGGTTCAGCCGGTGATCGGTCGCGGCTGCATGACCGGGGCGGCCGGGGACTCGACCGGCTGTACGGGCACGGAGGGCCGGAAGGGCTTCAGCGCGGGCAGGTCGGGGACCATGTGGGCCGACGCGCGGCAGGTCTCGGCGGCGTCGGACAGAGAGAGATACGGCGTACGGATGCGGGACCAGCCGCCCGAGGTGTCACCGGCGACGGCGAGACCGGGCCGTTCGGCAGGGATGGCGCAGGCGGCGGAGACCGCTTCGGGGGCGATGTCGCCGAGCGCCATTTTGGCGGAGGCTTCGTCGTTCACGCGGTGGCAGACGCGGCCGGTCAACTGGGCTCGGAGCATCGTGGCGCCCTTGCCGAGTTCCGCGCCGAATCGCTGTCCGCACACCTCCAGGTAGATACCTGCCGCGCGGCCGAGCTGGGCGAGCCGGATGAGCTGGGTGACCATCTCGTCCCGCCGCTCTTCCTCCTTCTTCGTGGCGACGAGGAAGAGTTCCGCCACCTCGTCGACGAACAGCACCACGGGGACGGGCCGTTCCTGCTCGGGAAGCCCCCAGATGTCGGAGGTGATCTCCTCGTTCGGCGTGCCCGGTGCGATCCTCTGGCGTGCCTTGATCAGGTCGTAGCGGTCCTCCATCTCCTTGATGAGCACGGGCAGCAACTCGGCGGCCTGCTCGGGGTCGGTGGCGAGCGCCGACAGTCGTGGCGCGAAGGGCGCCAGCTCCACACCGCGCTTGCAGTCGATGCCCACCAGGGCGACGGGCTGCGGCGCGAGTCCGGCGACGAGATGCCGCAGGTACATGGACTTGCCCGACAGGGTGGCGCCCAGGGAGAGGCCGTGCGGCACGACGCGGTAGTCGCGCACGAAGGGAGTCGCGTCTTCCCGCAGCGCTACGGGCACTTGCAGGGACCCGCCCACCGCCTTGCGCGGCATACGGACCTCCCGCAGCACGTCGTAGCCCACAAGTCGCAGGTCGACCACGCCAGGCTTGACCGTGGTCACGTAGACGGCGTGAACGCCCCAGGCGTGCCGTAGGCGTTCGGCCGAGGCGGCCACGTCGGCGGGTTCTTGGCCCGGTGCGAGCCGCAGACGAAGCCGTAACCCGGTCGTGGTCGGGCGGATGATCCCGCGACGAGGCGGCACGGGCCGGATCTCTCCACGGGTGGTGGCCTTGACCGCCAGGACCCGCAGTCGGGACGGCGTCACGGTCAGGCCGCAGGCCTCCATGACCGAGCCGTACGAGCTGAGCAGCCGGGCCGTGGACATCGGGAGGCCGACCGCAGACCAGTAGATCCCGGGGTGCTTGGCCCGGGTGTAGGCAGCCCCGCCACCGAGTGCGGCGACAGGACCACCCACCTCCAGAAGCGTCGTCAGGTCGGTCATCAGGCCGTGGCCCCCATGGCGGCCGGGAAGGCGGCCGGAGTGACGGCGGCGCAGCGGTAGGCGATGCCGTGCCGCTGCTGACCGTTGAAGACGCTCTCCCACGGCCGGGCAACGAGCCCCGGAAGCGAGACCGGCGCACCGAGCGTCAGCCCCTCGGAAACCCCGCTCTCCGGGATGGTCACCTTGATCAGGGACGACTCCCCCTCCTCGATGTAGACGACGCCGATGGTCATCAGGGCTTCGCCGCTGTTGATGTCCTTGGCGATCTCGCCCGTCTGCCGGTCGCGGACCTTGGGCTCGGGTGCCTCGGTCAGCAGGATCGTGGCGGCGGAGGTCTCCACACGGATGGTTCGCAAGATTCTTCCCATCTACTCGTCTATACAAGATGCAGCCTTCGAACCCGAGTTCCGGGAACGCCGACTACGTTGCCACACAACTTGCCCACTCGTCTATACGAGTATGCCTGTTGGGCTGTACGAGTTCGGGAAGCGGACCACCGCGCGCCACGGCCGCCAGGCCCTTATGTGGCCGGGAGCTGGTACGACAGGACGTAGGCGTCCGCCGCCATCACGGTGTCGCAGACCTCTACGGCACGCCCTTCGGTGTCGTACGCGGTGCGGATCAGGTGGATGACGGGCACGCCAGAAGCCAGCCGGAGCGTCCGTACTTCTGACGGCGCGGGCATCCGGGCCCGGATCTCCTCCTCGAAGTGGTCGAGGTGGTGGCCCAGCTCTTCGAGGCGGGCGTAGATGCCGCCGGGGCCGGGGTTGGGCTCGGCGATCTGGGTTCCGCGCGCGATGTCGAGCGGGAGGTAAGAGGTGGCGAACTCCACCGGCCGGCCGTCGAGCAGGTACCGGCGCCGACGAGCGAGCACGCGCCGTACGGAACCGAGGCGGGTGGAGATGTCCTGACTGGCCTTCTCTTCCTTGACCTCCAGGCTGTCGACCTGGGGATGGCTGCCCGCGGCGTCGGCCTCGACGATGAAGGCGGACTTGCCTTGCTCACGGTGGCGCCGGGCGAAGCGGTCGGAGGCCAGGCGGCGGACCGGTGGGCGCGGCCGGACGAAGACGCCCTTGCCGTGCTCGGCGTGGACCAGGCCCTCGCCCGTAAGAACCGAGAAGGAGTTCCGAACAGTCATCCGGGAGACGCCGTAGTGCTCGACGAGTTCGGCTTCGGAGGGCAGCTTCTCGCCTTCCTTGAATCGCCCACGGTCGATGGCCTCGCGCAGCTGGTCGGCGATCTGCCGAAAGACCGCACGATCACTCGTGGGGTCGATGTCGCCGAGCAGGCTCGGGAGTGACGTCACGTGTACTCCTTTAGGTATCTAGACGAGTGGGCGAGTGTTGTTGCTACGGTGGAGAGCCTAGCCATTCGAGAGGGTCGAGCACCGTGAGCACTGATCGTCCGCACTCCGTGAGCGTTGCCGGAGTCATCGTCGACGACCAGGGCCGGGCCCTTTTGATCAAGCGCCGCGACAACGGCCACTGGGAACCCCCGGGCGGCATCCTCGAACGCGAGGAGACCATCCCCGAGGCCCTGCAACGCGAGGTCCTCGAAGAGACCGGCATCAAGATCGCGCTTCCCGCGACCCTCACCGGCATCTACAAGAACATGACGGGCTTGATCGTCTCCATGGTCTTCCGCTGCGAGGCCGCCGACGGTACGCCCACCACCGGCGACGAGACCCGTGCTCTGCGCTGGGCCACCCGCGATGAAGTCACCGAACTCGCCGACGAGGCTTACGCGATCCGCGTCCTGGACGCACTCGACGCGGCTTCCCCACCGGCGATCCGCGCCCACGACGGCGTGAAACTCGTCTAGCTCGAACCCGCTGCACATGGCGGCCTACCAGCACGAAGGAACTTGTATGCACGAGTATACGAGCACTATCCGAGTCTGGGGCCTCACTTGCCCAGGTTTCCCAGAAGAGGTCAGCCGGGCCCGACGCTGGACGCGGGACATCCTTCGTGACTCGCCCCTGGTGGAGGACGCCGAGCTGATCGTGAGCGAGCTGAGCGCGAACGCGATCCTGCACACGGCGAGCGGTCACCAGTCGGGCAGCTTCTCCCTGGCCGTCGAGGTATCACCGCAGATGGTCGCCCTGTCGGTCACGGACGACGGAGGCACGAGAACCGCCCCGAAGGTTGAGCACCAGGACCAGGGCCAGGAGGCGGAACACGGCAGAGGCCTGGGCATGGTCAGCGCGATCGCACACCGGGTCGTGGTCCACGACAGCGACAAGGGCCACACGGTCACCGCGGAGCTCTTCACCGATGCCGGCCGAGGAGTCCAACCATGCGGATGAGCAAGCCACGACGCGGCTACTGGTGCGAGTGCTGGACGGAGACCGCCACGGGTTACGGGGGCGGGCCGCAGCTACGAGCATCGTTCGACGCCTACTCGGCAGCGCAGGCCGACAGGTGGGTGGCGATCGCGCTCCGCACCATCTCACCGGCACTCGACACCGACGCGTCAGACGAAGCCTGGGGATGGCTGTACGCGGGACGGACCCAGACCCGCAGAGCGCTCCTGGCCATGAAGCCCTGCACGGTCTCCGTGACGCACGCGGACACCCGAATCACCTGGACGATACGACCGGTTGTCTTCCTGCCCCTCGCCCATCGCCAGGCGGCAGAACTCCCAGCATGCGCCCACGACTTCAAGCCCCAGCAGACGGACTGAGTTACAACTTTCTCTACTGGTTCAAGGCGGCTCGCTCCGCTCCCCGCGCGCGGCCCGGCTCCCCGGGCCGCCGCTCCTGTCTCCGCCCCGCTCCGGCCCGGTCCACCAGGCCGCGCGACAAGAGCTGGCGGCCAACTGACCTCAGAGAAGGGGTACATCGTGGCTGGGGCGGTCGGCTCCACGGCTTTAGGCAGCCACTTTGGGGCGAGCCTCTAAGATCATGGCCCCAACGTCGTGCTTTAACGGGCAGGTCCACAGACTGCCCGACTCGCGATGAGCTTACGGGGCCATGATCACTCGCCCCAAAGCAGCTCCAGCCCAAAGCCGCTCCACCGACCTCCTGGATCATCTGCGCCCCAGACGGGTAACAACTAGCCTTGAAGCAGGGCAAAAATGGAGCGAGAGGGGCACGCGTGTCACGAGCTACGGAGAAGTTCGCCTCCTTGGATCCGGGTCAGGCAATGGCACTTGGATCGCCCTACGGTGAGCTTAAGGGCGCCTCTGGAACCGACGACCTCCTGGCCGTAACAAGAACCTTTTACGACCTACTGAGGAGAATGCTCGACGGAGATTACGGATTCGACTCCGACCCGGTTGAGTACAGGTGCGCAAGCTGCACAGAATTGCACACATACGAGCAACGAGCAGCACAAAATAGACTTTTGATGATCGTCGGTGACTTCTATTCATATACCGCGCACCGAATCATTCAGACCGATCCAAACAGAGCTTTGGAAATAGCTGGCTGCTCTCCCGAGGAGTACGCATCTCTTAAAAATGGGGAAGGGGAGACAGATGTCGAATGGTCGAGGGAGCTACTGACTAGCTTTATAGGTGTTCTTCAAGCGTCGGGGGGGCTCTATCCTCTACGCAGGGGAGACGTTGCAGGAGAAGATCACATCGACGCATATGAAAGGATCCTGGCAACATCCTCCCTGGGCGTGTTCCATGTATTCCAAGGGGTGGTTGACCCCCAGGGTGACTGCAGTCTAGGAATGGAAGCGGCTTTCCTGACCAGGAGGATGCTTTCCTATACTCTGCACCTGCAAGAGGCCATTTACCGCTGGCCGATGCGTCCCTGGAGTGAGGCACATAAGAGCGGAGCATTTTCTTCTCTACGACTTCCAGAGCTCCAACTTCTGGCAACCCGAGCGGACGCCGTGAAAGCGCGTTATGGAGACAGGAAAGTGGAGAAGGTATTCGAGCAGCAACTCGCCCTATTAATTCAGTCTCTCGGATTCTATGTAGTTTCGACTCGGACGGGAGAATCTACAGTGGATCTCGTCTGCATCAGCGCAGACCCCGCTTCACCTTTCACTTTCCTCCTGGAGGCTAAGTCCTCCGTTCGCCCATACACGCTCCCATCCGACGACCGCCGAGCTCTTCTGCAATACATTGAGGATGTTAGAAGTAACCTCACAACTTCCCCTCCGCTTGCCTTTGTCCTAATTGTCAGCGGTGCACCTCAATCAACACTCAAAGAAAAGATTGCTGCTCTTGAACTTGCGGCTAAGGTTCCCGTGAGGTTCTGCACAGCCCAGAGTTTGGCAAATCTACGAGAGAATCTAATTGGCCCGAATCCGGCTGGAATCCTCAAGAAGGCGATACTCCGTGCAGACAAAGTGACGGCGGATGAAGACTTGCAAAAGGTGGCAGATGAAGTACTGATCCGCATAAAGGCGCAAGAAGAGCTCGTTCGGTCCTTTCTTGCTGGATCCTCCTAGACCGGGAGGATCCACAGCACGGTTCCGCACCCATACAGTGTCAGGATGTTCGAGACGATCCGTTGGCGCTGCTATGCGCATGTGGGTGACCGCCGTGCTGCCGAGCGTGTGGTTGGCCGCATCGGAGAGCTGTTGCCGCAGACCATCGAGATCGAAAGTTACGAGCGGTACTGGAAGTTCCCGGAACTGGCCGAGCTGCGGTTCGTCTCTCCCCTTAGTTGCAGCACCCCGGAGGACGCGCTCCTGACCACCCTTCAGCGGGCATGGAAGGTCGCGACGCCCTGGAGCCTCAGCGGACCGGAGCTAGGGGTACGTCATGAGTACTGGGGCATCGCGTCCTCCAACGTCGGTGTCAGTTTCAGCGTCGCCGGCATCGAGTGGATGGAGTTCACCATCACTGATCGCCAAGAGAACCCCTCTGTGACAGAGCGGGCTGACATCCGCGAGTGACATCAACAGCGCCGGACGCAGGCACCCACGCACAACTCGGCACAGCCACCCCGGCCGCGCGATGACATGGCCGGGCTAAGTTGAGATCGAACTCCTAAAGCGGGTGTCGCAGGTTCGAATCCTGCCGGGGGCACAAGGCAAAAGGCCCCGGACCGATCTTGGTCCGGGGCCTTTTGTGGTTCACGGGGCTGCGGGTGTGCTGGGGCCCGCTTCGGGTTCGTCCGCCGCGTACGGGTGTACGTAGCGGTCCTTGTTGAAGGGGGTGAACCAGTTGGTGATGGCCAAGGGGGTGATTCGCAGGGCCTCGCCTGCTTCGCTTTCGTCTATGCCGTCCATCGCGTCGTCGTAGAGCCACTCGTGGTCCATGTCCTCGTAGACCAGCTCGGCGAAGCATTCCAGGGCTGATGCGACGCCCTCGTCCAGGAGGCCGAAGGTGTCCAGCGTGACCTCGGCCTCGCGCAGCAGCAGCCTCAGCGCCAGTTCCTCGGCCACGCAGCTCAGCTGGCGGAAGCCTCCCTCAGTCAGGCGCGTCGTCAGGGCGATCGCCGTCACCAGGAAGCGGCGGGCGAAGCGGGCGTCGTACTGCAGGGCGTAGCGCGGGGGCAGCTCGTCCAGGAGCCACATGGGGCCGTCGCATTCGGCGACGTTCGTCGCCTCCCGGTCCAGGGCGTGCGCGTCCTGGAACAGCTCGTCCAGGAGGACGTCCGTACCCCAGATCAGCGCTCCCGCGGCCAGTTCGGCGTCCTCCGTCGTGATGTCAGGGGCGGGGTCGGGGGTGTGGTCCGATCGAACGGTGCCCTCGGGCTCCTTCTCCTCCGGTACGCCGAACATTCCCACCCCGAACGCCGCGAGCCTCGGGGCCATGGCCCGGATCTTGGCGCGGATCGCGTCGGTTTCGGCCGTCGTCCCTGCCGCGTGCGGGGACGCCGCTTCACCGGCCAGTCCCATCAGGCGCGCGCGGCGGGACTCGACGTCGTTCGGCGGGGCGTCCGGGCCGTCGGCCGCGTCCAGGCTCTCCTTCGCCTGGTCCGGGTGCAGCTCCACCTGGCACCGCTCGACGGTCCAGTCCGCGAGCAGCTCCGTACGCTCCAGGAGTTCCTCCACGAGTTCGCGGACGGCCTCCTCGGCGAGTTCCAGCGCCGGGGCGTCCACGAAGACCTTCAGGAGCGCTCCGCCGGGGTACACGCCCACAAATGTGTCGCGGAGGCTGATCTCCGTTCCGTCGGGTCCCGCGATCTCCTCCACGGACTCGAAGCCGTCCTCGAGGAGAGCACCGGCGCCGATCCGCTGCAGCTCATCCATCTCCGGGGTACCGGCCGCTATCCGGGCGTCCACACTCACTGCATACGTCACGCACCACAGCCTCGCAGGCGAGAGCACCGCTTGCGCCCGCAACGCCTGCATCGCCCTCCTCCCGGGGCCGGCCCCCACACCCTTCGCGCATTCAACCTGTGTCGGCCGTCCCGGCCAGGGAACACGTGAGGAGAAGCGGTGGCTTCGGATTGTGGTGGTGGTGTTCGCGCCGTGTCGCAGTCGCAGTCGCAGTCGCAGCAGCCGTCGCTTTCGGGCTCCCACGGAGGTCGGCGCACTCCCGCGTCGCCGACCCCGTGGTAGAGGCGGGCCGGCCGTGGCCAAGGGGAGCCGCCGCGGCCGGGCCCTGCCAGAGGCCCGCCCACAGCTCTGTTACGTCCCCCTAATACGGTCCCGGCCAACCCCCACCCACGCCGCTTCCCTCTCCCCCACCATGGGGACACACAGTCAGGGAAAGCCGACGCGCAAGCCATGCCGTCGCCGCAGTCTCAGCCGCAGCCGTCGCCGCCTCGTCGACTACCCCCGCCGCGGCAGACGCGGACCGTGGCGGTGGGTTCCCTCCTGGCGGCAATGGCTGGGAGGGTTCGCGTTTCTGGTTGTCGGACTCGGGTGTCTGTTCGGGCTTGTGTACGCCTCCGTCGACATTCCCGACGAGAACGCCGCCGCCCGGCGCGAGGCCAACGTCTACTACTGGGCCGACGGCACCCAGATGGTGAGCACCGGTGAGGTGAACCGGCAGAACGTGCGGCTCTCGGAGATTCCCGACGCCGTCGAGAACGCCGTCATCGCCGCCGAGAACGACACCTTCTACAGCGACTCCGGAGTCTCCCCCAAGGGCCTGGCCCGCGCCGCCGTCAACATGGTCCGGGGTCAGGAGACCCAGGGCGGTTCCACCATCACCCAGCAGTACGTGAAGAACACCTACCTCTCCCAGGACCAGACGGTCACGCGGAAGGTCAAGGAGTTCGTCATCGCGCTGAAAGTGGACCAGAGGAAGAGCAAGCGGGAGATTCTGCAGGGGTATCTCAACACCAGTTGGTTCGGGCGCGGCGCTTATGGCATCGAAGCCGCCGCCCACGCCTACTACGGCATCCCCGCCCGGCAGTTGGACCCCAGCCAAGGCGCCGCCCTCGCCGCCCTGTTGAAGGGTGCCGAGCAGTACGACCCCTCCGTCAGCGCGGTCAATCACCACCGCTCCGAAGCCCGTTGGAAGTGGATCCTCGACCGGCAGGTCAAGGCGGGGCTGATGACAGCCCAGGAGCGCGGGAAGTTCACCGTCTACCCCGAGCCCCACAAGGAATCCCGCACCACCAGCCTCGGCGGCCAGACCGGCTATCTCGTGGACGTCGCGAACAAATACATCAAGCAGCACACCCCCCTCACCGACAAGGACCTCGCGCGCGGCGGCTACAAGATCCACACCACCTTCGACCGGGACAAGGTGCGCCGGCTGAAGGGCGCCGTCGAGCGCGTACTCGATCGCGAGATCGACCCGAAGAAACGCGCCGCCGACAAGGACGTGCAGGTCGGCGCCGCCTCCGTGCGCCCCTCCGACGGCGCCATCGTCGCCCTCTACGGAGGGCCCGACGCCACCAAGCACTTCACCAACAACGCCGACACCTCCGGCGTCCCCGTCGGCTCCGCCTTCAAGCCCTTCGTCCTCGCCTCCGCTCTCGAACACGGCATCAGCACACGCTCGGGCGGTCGCGGCACGCCGTGGCAGGCCGTCTCCGCCGGCAGCTCCTACGACGACAGCGGCCGCCTGCGGGAATCCGCCCCGCCCACCCTCGCGAGCGGCATCGGCAGCATGAACGGCACGGAAAGCGACCGTCCCACCCTCCGCCAAGCCCTCGCGAAAGGCGGCAACGCCACCTACGTACGCCTCGGCAAGGACGTCGGATGGGAGCGGGTGCGGCGCACCGCCGTCGCGGCCGGGCTGCTCGAAGGCAGCATGGCGCGCCTGGAGCGGACCTTCCCCATCGGTACGTCGACCCCCAGCGCGATCCGCATGGCCAACGCCTACGGCACCTTCGTCAGCCGCGGACTGCGGCACGAACCGTACTCGGTGACCGAGGTCGTCACGAACGACGGCACCGACGCGAGCGTCGCCGGGCTCGCGAGGCCCGGCGTGCGGCGCGCGCTGGATCCCGATGTGGCCGACGAGACCGCCGACGCGATGCGGGGCGTCGGCGAGGCAGCCGTCGGCAGGCCGGTCGTCGCCGGCCGCACCGGCGACCAGGACCGCCTCCGGTCGGCCTGGTTCACCGCCACCACCGATGAGCTCTCGACCGCCGTGACGATGTTCAGGACCAGTCCGGACGAGCCGCAACTGCTGCCCATGTCCGGTGTCGGCGGGGCGGGTTCACGGCACGGGAACGTCTTTCCCGTCCAGATCTGGCGCGACTACGTGAAGTCGGACACCGAAACCACCGACACCAGCAGCGGAACCCACAGCGGCGATCAGCCATAGTCCCGGCCCGGGGGCCGGCACCCTTCCCCAACCCCCGCCCGGCTGTCATCGTTCCGATATGTATCCCTATGGGCCACCTCCCGGGCCGCCGCCCCGCATCGACGCGGGACAACTGCGGCCTCGTCGGGGGTGGTTCGTCGTCGCGGCGGTGATCGCGGCGGTCTGCGTGGGTGTCGGCGTCGCGAGCTTCCTGCTGACGCTGACCTCCACGGTGGACTCCGTCGAGGACGACAAGGCCTTCACGAGCGGGCAGTCCGTCACGCTGCGGATCGGGCCGGACGACGACGCCGCCATCTACGTACGCAGCCCCTTCGTCACCCGCGCGCGCTGCGAGGTCGTCTCCGGCCCCTCCGGCTCCGCGCCGCGCGTGACCACGCCCGAGAGCACCTTCACCGTCACCAAGGGCAGCGTCGAGTGGGAGCGGGTGTTCGTGCTCAAGACCGACACCGCGGCGGACTACCGCGTGACGTGCGACGACCGACGCGGCGCCCTCACCTTCGCCCCCGGCGACGACGCCGACTTCGCGTCGTTCGTCGGCGGCATCGTCGTGACCGTCGTCGTGCCGGTCCTCGGCCTCCTCGCGGGCTCCGGCATCGCGATCATCGTCGGCGTACGCCGCGGCAGGCACCGCCGCTGGCTCGAAGCCCAGGCGTATTACGGCCACCGCTGATCGACGCGGGCCACCGTTGACCTTCCCCCAAGGGCAGACCCCATCGTCGCCGTGCCGGGCCACCGGGCCCGGTGACGGAGGATGCCCCCATGGACGCGCACGCACAAGCAGACGTACCAGTAGGCGCAGAACCGGCAGACGGCGAACCGGCAGACGGCGAAACCCTGCTCACCATCGGTGAGTTCGCCGCCCGCGCACGGCTCTCGCCCAAGGCCCTGCGCCTGTACGACCGCCTCGGGCTGCTGGCCCCCGCGTACGTCGACGCCTCCACCGGCTACCGCTATTACCGCGCGGCGCAGGTGGAACACGCCCGCACCGTCGTCCTGCTGCGCCGGCTCGGCATGCCGCTCGCGGACATCACGGCGACGGTACGGCTCGACGGCGAGCAGGCGGGACGGGCGGTCGCCGCGTACTGGGCGGGCGTCGAGGAGCGGCACGCGGAGCGGCGCACGCTCGTGGGGTACCTCCGTGGACGACTGTCCGGAAGAGGTTTTGAGATGTACGGGAATGATTTCGCGGTAGAGACCGTCGACGTGCCCGAGCAGTACGTCATCTGCGAGAGCAGGCACCTGCTCGCCGAGGAGCTGCCCGTCTGGATCGACGCGTCGACGCGTCGCATGGAGGAGGCGGCCGAGAGCGAGTGCGGCGGCATGGCGGGCTCGCCGTTCGTCGTCTACCACGCCGAGGTCACCCAGGACAGCGACGGCCCGGCGGAGGCCTGCGTACCGGTCAGGGACGCGGCGGCCGCGCGGGCGTGGGCTGCGAAGGCGGGGCGGCAGCGGGGCACGACCTCCCGGGTGGAACCGGCCCACCGGCTCGCCTACACCCGCATCACCAAGGCCCAGGTCTCCTATCCGCAGATCCTCGGCGCGTTCGAGGCGGTGGAGGCGTGGGTGTCCCGCGAGGGCCTGAAGGTCGCCGGAGCGTGCCGCGAGATCTACTTCACGGAGTGGGACTCCGCCGGTCCCGAGGACCAGGTGTGCGACGTGGCGTTCCCGGTCACGACCCCGTAGGCGCCCCACCGCGGAGTGTGACCCCGCCGCGGGGTGCGGCCCCGCGGCGGAACCCTCAGCGCACGCTCTCCTGCAGCTCCTCGGGGCAGGCGGTGCCGCGCGGGAGCTGGTAGGGCGCGCCCAGGCGGTAGACACCGGGGCCGGGGGCGAGGAGTTCGGTCCACTTGTCGCCCTCGGCGTCCTCCTCGGCCTCCATCAGGCAGCCGTTGACGTTGTCGAACTGCTTGGGGCGGTCCTCGTCGGTCTCCCGCAGCCGCTTGGACTCCTCGGTCTCCTTCGGCCGCTCGACGCCCTTGCCCTCGGCGTCGACGAGGCTGAGCCACGGCGAGTACGGGACCCGGATCAGGACGCGGCCCGCCTCCTTCACCTCGATCGTCATCCCGCCCGCCTCGGCACGGTCGACGACCGCGGGCGGGTCGGCGAGCGGGGTCGGGTCGGTGACCTCGTAGAGCTGCCAGTTGGAGTCCACCCAGACCTGCTTCAGATACGGCAGGCCCCGCTCCACCAGCGCGGCCTCGCGCTTGCCGCCGTCACCGTCGGGCTCGCCCTTGGGCAGCACGACGTAGTGCACGGACCAGCGCTTGAGCCACTCGTGGTAGTTCGCGGAGTTCAGGGTGTCGTCGTAGAAGAGGGGGTTGCGCTCCATGTCCGCCTGGCGGTTCCAGCCGCGGGCGAGGTTCACGTATGGCGAGAGCGCGGAGGCCTCGCGGTGGCTGCGCGCGGGCACGACCTCCACGCGGCCCTTCTCGGCGCCGACCTCCTGAAGTTCGTTGACGAGCGGCGCCAGCTCACGCGTCCAGGAGGCCTGGGGCGTCGTGTGCACTATGTCGTCGATCGCCTTGAAGCCGACCCAGCCGGTGAAGGCGACCAGGGCCAGGACGATCGTGTACCACTTGCGGGACTTCTTCACCGCGAACGGCAGCGCGGCGAGCAGCGCGACGCCACCGAAGGACATCGCGAGGCGGGAGATGTTGGAGCCGATCTGCGAGCTGATCAGCCAGACACCGAGCACGAAGGCCGCGTACACGGCGGTGGTGATCCGCACGGTCTTCCACTGCTTCGGCACGAGGAAGAAGACGAGGCCGGAGCAGATCAGGGGCAGCGACGCGGACCCGAAGGACATCGGCTGCGTCCCGGAGAACGGGAAGAGCCACGCGGAAAGGCCCACGACGATGGCGGGCGCCACCCCGAGTGCGTACGCGCCGGGGTAGCGCTTGCTGAGGAACAGCGCGACGGCGATCAGGCCCACGAAGAGCCCGGCCACCGGGCTGCCCATCGTGGCGAGCGCGGCGAACGGCGCGGCGACCAGCGCCTTCGCCCACCGCTTGTAGCGCCAGCGGTAGGGCCAGCAGAAGACCGCCGCGACGGCCATCAGCGCGAACATCTGGCCGAGGCCGTACGTCACGCGGCCCGACACCGCGTTGCAGAACAGCGCGAAGACACCCGCGAACGCGGGCCACAGCGGCTGCTTCACCGCACGGCTGCGGACCAGGATCATCGTGAGGAGCGCGGCGGAGACCGTACCGGCGATCATCATCGTGGTCCGGACGCCGAGCACCGACATCAGATACGGCGAGACGACGCTGTACGACACCGGGTGCATCCCGCCGTACCAGGCGAGGTTGTACGCGGAGTCGGGGTGCCGTCCGACGAACTCGGCCCAGGCGTCCTGCGCGGCGAGGTCACCGCCGCTGTTGGCGAAGGTGAAGAACCACACGACGTGCAGGACGGCCGCGGTGACGGTCGTGACGGTCACCGGGTGCCGCAGGATCGGCTCCCACCGGGGGGCCCGTTCGCGTGTCACGGGGCGCGCTCCGCGCTGTGCGGGCAGCTGTATTCGCGCCCCGGTGCGGGTGCCGCCACCGGTGCCGGGCTCAGGATCGGCGTCGTCGGCTCGCGTCGGCTCCGCTGTGGCCACTTGCGGCACTCCCCGTGTCGTTCTGTCCGTCCGGGGGCCGCGCCAGGGGGTCCGTCCCGGAACACCCCGTCGCTCAGCCCCGGCGTACTGCTCCCCGAACTTGTGACGCTAGCACGCACGGCGCGCACGGAGCCTGGGGCGGGGGCTCCGTGCGCGAGGGGACGGCCGGCTTCGGCCAAGGCGCGGGCACGGGCGGCGGCTTGCGCCTGTGCCCGTGCCCCCTCTCCCCTGTACGTCGCGCTGTCCTTGCCTCGGTACGTTCCGCTGTCCCCGCGTCAGCCGACGCGCTGGAGCTTGGCTCCGAGGCCCGGCTCGGCGAGATCCTTCTGGAGCGCGACGGGCACCTCGACGGCACCTTCCTTGCCGTCGCCGACGCTCAGCACACCCACCGTCGTACCGGCCTTCGCCGAGTGCGGGATCGTCACGCCTGCCTTCTCGCCGAGCTTCAGCTTGACCGTCAGGCCCGACCAGCCCGCCGCCTCGACGTCCTTGGTGGCGACGACCGGGGTCGTGCCGCCGAGCCCGTCGTCGACCTGGCCGACGACATCACCCTTCTTCACGATCTTCTTGGCCTTGAGCGCGCCCTGACCGGCCTCGATGAGCTTGCGGGTGACGCCGGTGACCTGGTCGATGTTGGCCACGCCGTTCTCGCCGTACTGACCGAGGGCGGCACCGATGATCGTGCGGGTCTCGCCGCCGACCTTCTGCTCCGCGGCGAAGAGGATGTTGCCGCCCGCCGCGGTGGTGGTGCCGGTCTTGATGCCGATGGCGACCGTCGGGACGAGCCCGAAGAAGTTGTTCTGCTTGTCGCCGTTCAGGTCCTTGTAGCTGGGCTGGCGGGAGATCTCGTTGAAGACCGGGTCCTCCATCGCGGCGCGGCCCAGCTTCACGAGGTCCTCGGCGGTGGAGACGGTCGTCTTGTCGAGGCCGCTCGGGTCCGTGTAGTGGGTGTTCTTCATGCCGAGTTCCTTGGCCGTCTTGTTCATCTTCGCGACGAACTCGTCCTCGGAATCGCTCTTGGTGTCCCAGCGGGCGAGCAGCTTGGCGACGTTGTTCGCGGACGGCAGCATGACCGCCTGGAGCGCCTCGTACTGGGTGATCTTCTGGCCCTCGGTGACCTTGACGACCGACTCGTTGCCCGCCTTGCCGGTGGTGTAGTGCTTCTCCGCCGCGGCGTCGACCGGGATCTTCGGGCCGGGGTCGCCCTTCTTGAGCGGGTGGTCACGCAGCACGAGATAGACCGTCATGACCTTGGCGATGCTCGCGATCGGCACGGGCTTCTGGTCGCCGGACGTGCCGAACGTGCCGATGCCGTTCACGTCCATCGCCGCCTGGCCCTTGGCGGGCCACGGCATGGACGGCTTGCCGCCCTCGAAGGTGACGGTCTCCTTCGCGGTCAGCGCGAGGGTGGGGGTCGGCAGCGGACGCACGGCCTGTACGACTGCGAAGACGACCACCAGGAGCAGCACCAGCGGCGTCCAGATCTTGACCCTCCGCACGGCGGTGCGGACCGGGGTCTCCGGGGGCGGCGGAGTGTTGGTCAGCTCGGCGAGAAGGTCGAGCGGCGGCCGCGGGGGCAGCGGTTGCTGGGTGGTGCGCTCGGGCCCTACGTTGACTTTCTCGGACGTGGACGCCTTCTCTGGCGCCGGCGCCTTGGCTCCGGGGGGCGTGGCTGCCGGGGCCTTCGGGGCGTCGTCCAGGGGCTTGAGCGCGACGAACTTGCTGGTGCGCTCGGCGTCCGCCTCGGGCTTCGCGGCAGGCTTTGCTTCGGACTTTGCTTCCGGCTTTGCCTCCGGCTTCTTGGCCCCGGGCTTGTGATCGCTCAGCTTGAGCATGGTGGTCGGCTGATCGACGGCCTTCGGCGACAACGTCTTGAAGACGGCGGTGGCCTGATCGACACCGCCGGTGGGGGTGTCGCCGGCCTCCTCGTCGGCGTCGGCCGAGCCCTTGGGGGCGGTGTCGGACTTGCCTGTTCCGCCGCCCTTGCCGCCGGATGACTTGCTGTCGGCGGGGGTGGACTTGGGGGCGGCGGGCTTGGCGTCCGCCGGGGAGTCCGTGGGCTTGGCGTCCGCCGGGGAGTCCGTGGGCTTGGCGTCCGGCTTGGGGGCGGCGGCGGCAGCGTCGCGGGAGTCACCCGCGTCGCCGGAGGAACCGTCCTCGCCCGCAGCCGCGTCGGCGGAGTCACCGGCCTCGTCGGCCGTATCGGCGTCACCGGAGCCACCCGCAGCGCTGCTCACGGAACCAGCCGCGCCCGTGGGCTCGGAGGCGCTGGTGGCCGCGTTGGTGTCCCGGGAGTCGCCCGCGTCGCCCGCGGAATCGTCCGCCCCCGCAGCCACGTCGGCCACATTCGCGTCGTCAGCGCCAGCCGCAGCGCCACCGGAGCCCGCCGCATCCGAAGCCTTAGCCCCGGCAGCAGCCGGAGCCCCGCTCTCCTCGGCAGTCTCATCGGACTTAGCAAGCTCGTCGGTCGCCTCGGGCTCGGCAGAGCCAGCGGCCTCGTCAGCCGCGCCAGCCGCACCCGCGTCGTCAGCACCAGCCGCCGCACCCTCAGCACCACCGGAGCCCGCCGCGTCCGAAGCCTTCGCCCCGGCAGCAGCCGGAGCCCCGCTCTCCTCGGCAGGCTCATCGGCCTTAGCAAGCTCGTCGGTCGCCTCGGGCTCGGCAGAGCCAGCGGCCTCGTCAGCCGCGCCAGCCGCACCCGCGTCGTCAGCACCAGCCGCCGCACCC
>NZ_JBSGUA010000008.1:149731-373046 GCF_053607685.1 Streptomyces sp. NPDC055099
CCCGCAGCACCACCGGAGCCCGCCGCGTCCGGAGCCTTAGCCCCGGCGGGAGCCGGAGCCTTGCTCTCCTCCGCGGCCTCGTCCCTCGCCGCTTCCGAAGCCTTAGCACCGGCAGCAGCCGGAGCCTCGTCCCCGGCCGGGGACGGGGCAGAGGACTTCTCGTCGTCCGGCGTGGTGGCCTCCGCGTCCGTCTCCTCGTCCGCTGTGGCCACCCACGCGGCCACAGCGGCCCTCAGCCGTGCGTCCCCGGCCTCGGGGGCCTTGGCCCCCTTGGGCGGCTCCTCGGACGCCGCACGCTTCTCCGCGCCGGAGGTCACCGCCTTCGTCGAGAAGACCGCCGTCGCGTTGTCCTGCCGCTCCGAGGCCTCTTCGCGCGCCGCCGGGACCTCCCGGGCCACCGCGAGACGCGGGTCCCGTTCCTCCGGCGCCGGTGCCGGCACGGACGGTTCTGCCCCAGTCGGGTTCCCCGACGACTTCCGCTGCTTCGACCTGTCGGGGGTCTCGCCCGCCACCGATGCCTCCTCGTACGCCATGCCGCTCGCGTTGCCGTTGCGCCAAAACCACGGTCGGACCCGCTGTCCGAACCATGTACCAGTGTCCTGTGTGAGGGCTTAACCCCCGTGGTAGACGAGAACGACATACCTACTGGTTCCCGTACGTACCGGTCACGCACTCTCGACAGACCAATGTGAGAGGGGTCACCCTGTCATTCATCCACGCGGGGAGGCATGGATGGGCAGGAGCCGCAGAACAATTCCGGAGGAGCTTCTGCTGCTCGCTTTGGACCCGGCCACGGGTACCACAGCGCAGCCGCAGTCGCTCGACCTCGGTCTGGCCGGAGCACAGCTAGTGGAGCTGGCGCTGGCCGGACGGATAGCCCCAGACGGGGATCGTATCGCCGTGGTGATGCCACGGCCGACCGGAGATCCGACTCTGGACTCCGCACTGGAACTGCTGCGCAGGCGCGGCAGCCCGGTTCGGGCAGTCCACTGGATTGGCGGGCCCCGACTGGGGCTGCGCCAGATCTACCTCGCGCACCTGGAGCGGTGCGGCATGGTGCATGCCGTATCGGGCCAGATGTGCGGAGTACTGCCGACGACTCGCTACCAGGCGACGGACACGGCAATCAGCCGGGACATCAGGTCCCGACTGGACAGCGCGATCCGCACCGGCGTACCCCCGGACCCGCGGACCGCGGCGCTCGCCGCGCTCGCTCACGCAGTGGGACTCGGCAAGCACCTCTACCCCGGCAACGAGGGGCGTTCATCGCGCTCCCGTCTCCGGGACCTGATCAGGCACGACCCGATGGGCGGCCTCGTGGCGCACGCCGTGATGGACGTCCAGAACGGTGTGGCCGCTCAGCCACGCCGCAGCCCGGCCCCAGCGGGCCCGGGTGGACCGGGTGGACCAGGCGGTGGCCGACAGCCGGCCAGGACCGTGCCGGAACCCGGTGGGGTTCCGATGCAGCCGCGCCGCGGATCCATGGCACGTGCCGTGGCCCACTGAGCCCGGTCAGAGATGCAGTAGGCCAGTAGGGCAGTAGGGAAGCAAAGACTCACCCGTAACACAGGACTCACCAGCAACACAGGACTCACCCGCAGTACCGGCAACAGCAACGCCGCACCGCAGTCCCCCAGACCCGGTTCGGGAGCCGCTGGGCCGCGCGGGGCACGGACACCGGAACCGTCCGGACGACGACACCGGGACCCGGGCCCCGCGCGGCCGCGCAACTGGCACCTCGTGGCCGGGCCGCACCCCTCGTACCAGTCCTCATGTCCGTCTTCACGTCGCACGGCAGTTCGCTCTTCACATCGGCTGTTTCCCAGCGGTGCGCGACGCGATGGTGGCACTCTGCTGAACAGCAGATACGCAAAGTAGAGGCATGTAGTCGGAGGTGCACGTCCGTGGCGTCCAATGTCAATCCCACCGTCAGGCGACGCCGGTTGGGCCAGGAGCTCCGCAGGCTCCGCGAGCTCAAGGGCATGACGGCCGAGGAGGTGGCCGAGCGCCTGCTGGTCTCGCAGTCGAAGATCAGCCGCCTCGAGAACGGCCGCCGTTCGATCAGTCAGCGCGATGTACGCGACCTCTGCGGGGTCTACGAGGTCGAGGACCACCGCATCGTCGACTCGCTCATGCAAATGGCCAAGGACTCGCGCCAGCAGGGCTGGTGGCACTCCTTCGGCGACATCCCGTACAGCGTCTACATCGGTCTGGAGACGGACGCCGCGTCCCTGCGCGTGTACGACCCGCAGGTCGTCCCCGGCTTGCTCCAGACCCGTGCGTACGCCGAGGCGCTCATCACCGGCGCTCTGCCGGAGACCACACCGACCGACATCGAGAAGCGGGTCCAGGTCCGCGTCCGCCGCCAGGAGCGCATCAACGCCCCGGAGAATCCTTTGCGCTTGTGGACCGTCCTGGACGAGTCCGCGCTGCGCCGCGTGGTCGGCTCCCGGCATCTGATGCGCGACCAGCTGGAACACCTCGTGGAGCAGTCCCAACTGCCGCATGTGACAGTCCAGGTGATTCCCTTCGAGATGGGCGCGCATCCCGGTCTCAACGGCCAGTACGCGATTCTCGAGTTCCCGGACGCGGCGGACTCCAGCGTCGTCTACATCGAGGGCGTCACGAGCGACCTCTATCTGGAGAAGGCCAACGACGTGCAGCAGTACAGCGTGATGTACGAACATCTGCGGGCACAGGCACTGAACGTGGATCAATCACGCCAACTCATCGCAGACATCGCGAAAGAGTACGCACGCTGAGGGATACGTCGCGTATGCGACCGCCTCGCGAGGGAAAGAGCCGCACGGTACACCTACCCCTCGGCGAGGCGGAAGACCCCACTGGAATATGCCATCCGGTCGAGTGAACGCTCCCTTCACTCATCGATGTTGGCGAGTAGCGTCATTCACGCCATCAAGCAACATCTGTTGGCGCAGCCGCTGCCGGCGGTGACCGCAACTCAACAACTGGGCAAACCGGAGTAACCATGGCAATTCATCAGGGCGCTACGAATACGTGGGTCAAGTCCTCGTATTCCACGGGAAACGGCGCGTGTGTCGAGGTCAAGTCCCCTCTTGCGACCGCGATTTCGGTCCGGGACTCAAAGGTCACCGAGGGACCCGTCCTCGCCTTTCCCTCCGACTCGTGGCGCGCATTCGTCGCCGAGGTCGGCCGGGAGAAGTAGCGAGAGATCAACAATTGCATGAGCAGTACCGATTGAGCCCTCTCGACTGGCCCGCCGTCCCGGCCGAGGGGGCTCGGCTCTTTATCGGAGCTGATCGACGTACGTATCCGTTCCCGGCACCGTGGGAATGAACGGAGCCACCAGTTCCACTTTCCCGAGCCCTGATTCCGCCACCGCGTCCACCCGCCCGGCGAAATGCTCCTGCCAGCAGTCCCGCGGATCGGCCTGGAGGAACCAGAGCATCGTGAGCCGTGTGTCGACTCCCTCCACCTGCTTCACGTACGTCATGCGGTCCCCCGGCAGCGGAGTCGGCCGGAAGATGGTCACCATCGCGGCCGGAGACCCTGCGAGGGCGCGCGGCAGGTTCTTGGACCGCAGCCACTCCAGCAGCTCCGCCCGTCGCGCGCCCGACTCGGCGTCGACGACTTCGAGCACGAGGCCCTGGTAGGGGTGGTCGAGCGCGTGGAAGTCGCGGGGGCCTGCCGCGCCGTCGCGGTAGACGGTGGCCTCGTGGTCCTGGAAGGCCGTGAACACGTGGGTGCGGTCCTGGTAGACGCGGCCGTCGCGGTTGAGGCGTTTGTTGATGCCGACGGTCCACTTCATGTGCTCGTCGTAGCGGCCCGCGGTGACCCAGTACGTGGAGAGGTAGCAGCCTGCGGTCACGGGCTCGGCGACCGCCGACTTCTCGGGCTGGCGCAGGAGTTGGAGTTCGCGGGGAGCGACCCAGCGGCGGCCCGCGTACATCCAGGGCATCGCCATCGCGCCGGCGTAGTAGTGGTCGTCCTCGTACCAGCGGTTGTACGCGTACTCGTGGCCCGGGTGCGGCTCGACCATGGTGATCAGGGCGTGGCCCGGGTGCACGCCGTACGGGCCGACGGCGGCCAGTTCGCCGTAGACCTCGCTGCGGGTGTCCTCGCTCATGAGTCTTCCTTCCTCCGGTGGTCGCCCATACTCTGACGCCCCGTCAGCAAAACTGCCAGAGCCGGGAGGCGCCCCATGCGCTCGCTCCTCGAAGGAAAGACCGTCGTCGTCTCGGGGGTCGGCGCGGGCCTCGGCCACCAGGTGGCGGCCGCCGTCGTACGGGACGGGGGCCGGGCGGTGCTCGGGGCGCGCACGGAGGCGAACCTCGCCAAGTCGGCCGGTGAGATCGACCCCGAGGGCACGCGGACGGCGTACCGCCCGACCGACATCACCGACGAGGCCCAGTGCGACGCGCTCGCGGACCTCGCGCGCGAGCGGTTCGGCGGGATCGACGCGGTGGTCCATGTGGCCGCCTGGGACAGCTACTTCGGTGGGGTACAGGACGCGGACTTCGCCACCTGGCAGCAGGTCATCGACGTCAATCTGCTCGGCACGCTGCGGATGACGCGGGCCTGTCTGCCCGCGCTGAAGGAGCGGGGCGGCTCGGTGGTGTTCATCGGCACGCAGTCGGCGGTCGCGGCGCCCTCGCAGGTGCGTCAGGCGGCGTACGCGGCGTCGAAGGGGGCGCTGACGTCGGCGATGTACTCCCTGGCGCACGAGGTGGGCCCCGACCGCATCCGGGTCAACACCGTGCTGCCCGGCTGGATGTGGGGCCCGCCGGTCGAGGCGTACGTCCAGTTCACCGCGCACACCGAGGGCGTGCCCGAGGAGGAGGTGCGAGGCCGCCTCGCGGCGCGGATGGCGCTCCCGGAACTGGCGACAGACGGGGATGTGGCGGACGCGGCGGTGTTCCTGGCGTCGGACAGGGCGCGGGCGATCACAGGGCAGTCGCTGCTGGTGAACGCGGGTGAGCTGATGCGGTAGGGCACTTGGCGGAACAGGCTACGGCTGTACGGGACTTGGGTCCCGTACAGCCGTTTTCGTGTGCGCCGGACGCCCGGGACGTCGCCTGCGGACCCTTCGATCGCCAATCAAGGATGTGAACGCAGGTCAGCAAACAGAACGATTTTACTCGCTCTTGACCTTACTGCCGGTTGTCGGCACCGCACCCCCGAACCCACGATGAGCGGGCACTTCAAGGCCGCCCAGGTCCGTATGTCACGAAACTGGCGAAGTGCACGGCATCACAGCAGAGTTCACAAGGCGGACCCCTGGAGGGGGCACATGAACAGTCTCGACTGGGCCGTGCTCATCGGCTACTTCGGCATCATGGTCGCGATCGGCGTCTGGTCCCACAAACGTGTGGACAACGTCAGCGACTTCTTCACCGCGGGCGGCAAGATGCCCTGGTGGCTGTCCGGCATCTCGCACCACATGTCCGGCTACAGCGCCGTGATGTTCACCGGGTACGCGGGCATCGCGTACACCTACGGCGTCACGTCCTTCATCACCTGGTCGTTCCCGATCGCGCTCGGCATCGCCATCGGCTCCAAGCTCTTCGCTCCCCGCATCAACCGGCTGCGCGGACGCCTGCACGTGGCATCGCCGCTCGAATACCTCAAGAACCGCTACAACCTGAAGACCCAGCAGGCCCTCGCCTGGTCCGGGATGCTCCTGAAGATCGTGGACGTGGCCGCCAAGTGGGCCGCCATCGCCACCCTGCTCTCCGTCTTCACCGGCATCTCGATCAACCAGGGCATCCTGATCACGGGCGTGATCACCGCCATCTACTGCACGATCGGCGGCCTGTGGGCGGACGCGCTCACCGAACTCGGCCAGTTCATCATCCAACTCCTCGCCGGTATCGCGATGTTCGTGGCCGTGGTGTCGAAGCTCGGCCCGCACGGCGGCTTCTTCGGCGTCTGGGACGAGCCCGAACTGGACGGCCACGCACAGCCGTTGGTCGGCCCGTACGGAACGGTCTTCCTGCTCGCGTTCCTCTTCATCAAGCTCTTCGAGTACAACGGCGGCATGCTCAACCAGGCCCAGCGCTACATGGCCACGGCGACGCCCCGCGAGGCCGCCCGCTCGGCCCGGCTCTCGGCGGTGCTGTGGCTGGTGTGGCCGGTCATCCTCTTCTTCCCCATGTGGATGTCCCCGCTCCTGGTGGACGCGAAGAAGCCCGACGGCTCGGACTCGTACGCCCTGATGACCGAACAGCTCCTTCCGCACGGCTTGCTGGGACTCGTCATCGTCGGCTTCTTCTCCCACACGATGGCCATGTGCTCCTCGGACGCCAACGCGATCGCCGCGGTCTTCACCCGGGACGTCGCGCCGGTGATCTCCCGGCAGGCCAAGCAGTGGAACGAACGCTCGGGTCTGCTCGCCGCGCGTCTGACGACCGTCGTCTTCCTCGGTCTGTCCATGGCGGTGGCCACGCAGGTCAACTCGCCCGCGTTCAAGGACATCATCACGGTCGTCATCAAGTGGGTGGCGGGCCTGATGGGTCCGATCGCGATCCCGATGATGCTGGGTCTGCTGCGCCCGTTCCGCAAGTCGGGTCCGACCGCGGCGCTCACCAGCTGGTCGATGGGTCTGCTCGCCTTCTGGCTGGTCAACTACCCGATCAACTGGAGCGTCGAGGGCGGGGTGCCCCTGGAGTACCAGGTCTCGATCCCGCTGGCGGTCTCACTGATCCTCTACGTCGTCGTCGGCTTCGTGAAGCCGGAGGACACACCTGAGCGGGACGCGATCATCGAGAAGATCAACACGGATGACGATGGCTCCGCCGGTGCGGCAGTGATTCCGCCCCCGGCCGGGGAGGCTGACGAAGTAGTCACCCCGCAGGGTCGGCTGCCGTAATTCACCGGCTTCGCCGAGTTCGTCCTCCAACGCCGGACAGGCTGACAACTGCCTGTCCGGCGTTCGTGCTCACCTCACGCCCGCGGATACCGCGCGAGCCACCCCGGCGACGAGACCGCAGGGCCGTGCAGCGCGGGGCCCTGCGTCATCTCCATCGCGAAGTCGTCCGCGAGCTCAAGGATCGTGGCCCGCCCCTCCAGCTCGGTGAGCCAGGCGGGCGGCAACGCCGTCTCGCCGTGCAACGCGCCGAGCAGCGCCCCGCACAGGGCGCCCGCGGCGGCCGACGAACCGCCGTGGTTGACGGCGAGCCGCAGCCCGTGGCGGATGTCCTCGCCCACCAGGGCGCAGTACACGGCGGCGGCCAGCGCACCCTCGGCACCGCCGTCCCCCATCAGCTCCTCCACCCGGGAGGGGGTGGGCATCCCCTGCCGCACGGCTCCCAGGGCGTGCTTCAGCGCGTCGGTCACGGGCTGGTGTCCTGGCCGGGCGGCCAGCAGGGCGAGCGCCCGCTGGATGGCGCCGTCCAGGGAATCCCCGCGGGCGAGACCGTGGACGAGGATGGTGTGGGCGCCGGCGGCGAGATAGGCGGTGGGGTGCCCGTGGGTCTGTACGGCGCATTCCACGGCGAGCTGGAGCACCAGTTGCGGCTCCCAGCCGACCAGGAGCCCGAAGGGCGCGGACCGGGTGACGGCCTCGGCGCCCTGCTCACCCGGGTTCTTGGGGGCCTCGAGCGTCCCCATGGTCTCGTCGCCGAACCCGATCAGGCAGGCGCGGGCGGGCGAGCGGCGCGAGTAGAGCCACTCCTCGCGGGCCAGCCAGCCGTCCTCCTTGCGCCGCTCGTCGGGCCCCCAGTCGCTCTGGGTGGCCGCCCAGCGGCGGTAGGCGCGGTGCAGGTCGGTGGGCGGATGCCAGGCTCCGGTGTCGCGCCGCACCTGGGCCCGTATGAGTCCGTCGACGGTGAAGAGGGTGAGCTGCGTGGCGGCGGTGACGGCGCCGCGTCTGCCGTGCGCGGGGGCGGGTTCGGTGAGGCCTTCGGCGCCGTGGGCCCCGCGTATCTCATCCAGGGTCAGCGCGTCGACGGGCGCTCCAAGCGCGTCGCCGACGGCGGCTCCGAGGAGAGTGCCGCGCACCCGGCTCCGGAAGTCCTGCTGCTCGGCGCGGCCCCAGACTCCGGTGGCTGCTGCGGTGCTCACGGCACCTCCTCTCCTGGCTCGCCCCCCTGCACTTCCGCGCACGTTCTGCGCAGCACTGTAATCGACCGGGAACGGTCGGTTCAGAGACGAAGAGATATCTGAAGAGTCGCCCTTCAGATCACCTTTGACCGGCCTTCACAGGGGCTTTTCATGAATCCCCGAAACTCCGCGGCGGACGGCCCGAAAGGGAAACGTCACGCGCCGTGAAGGTGAAGCCAACGTTTACAACCATCCACCCCAGGCACTGGTCTCCCTCACGTCACAGCAGTCTCCTCCAGGAGGATCAGTGCGTCGTTCCCTCATGGCCGCCGTCGCCGTCACCGCGCTCGCGACCCCGTTCGCCCTCGTGGCCACCAGCGGTTCCGCGGCCGCCGCGCCCGTCCCGCACCGCACCCCCGTGATCGACTTCAACCACGACGGTTACGCCGACCTCGCCGTGTCCGCGGGGCGCGGCACCGTCGACGGCAAGACCGGCGCCGGTTACATATCGGTCTTGTACGGCTCGGCGGCCGGTGCCGACACCGCGAACACCGAACAGATCAGCCGCGCCACGCCGGGCCTGCCGGGCACCCCCGAGCAGGGCGCGGGCTTCGGGCTCCGTACGACCGCCGATGACCTCGACGGTGACGGCTACACCGACCTCGTCGTGAACGACGAGCCCTACGACGTCGTGCTGTGGGGTTCCGCGTACGGCCTCACCGGGATCTCGCAGCTGCCCGGCGAATCCGTGTGGGACCTCAAGGCCGGTGACTTCAACGGCGACGGCAGAACCGACCTCGTCGCCAACTCCCGGACCGGGATCGAGACGCGTTTCGGCCCGTTCACCCGTGACGGGAAGCCCGCCTCCGCCAAGAACCTGGAGAACAGTGACGACACCGGTCCCGGCGACATCATCGTCGGCGACATGACCGGTGACGGCGCCGACGACCTCGTCACCAGCCACTCCTTCGAGGAGATGCAGTACTCCTCGCGCCTGTGGAAGGGCGGCAAGGACGGCTTCACCGGCGCCTCCACGCCCACCGGCAAGTTCACCGTCGACGGCGTCATCGCCGACGTGGACAAGGACGGGTACGGCGACCTGGTGGCCCGCGAGGTCGACGAGGTCTCCGAGATGCAGAACTACGACGCGGGCGCGGTCCGCGTCGTCTACGGCGCCGCCTCCGGGCTCTCCGACCGCACCAAGCGCATCACCCAGGACACCGCGGGCGTCCCCGGTGTGGGCGAGGAGGGCGACTCGGACCTGAACGACAAGGGCGACCAGTTCGGCTACTCGATCTCCGCCGGTGACGTCACCGGCGACGGCTACCCCGACATCGCGGTCGGCGTGCCCGGAGAAGACCTCGACTCGACGGGGGACGCCGGAGCGATCGTCCTGCTCAGGGGCGGCTCGGGCGGCCTGACCGGCACCTGCGCCCAGGCCTTCAACCAGACCACGGCCGGCGTCCCGGGCGTTTCCGAGAGCGGCGACGCCTTCGGTTCCGCGGTCCTCCTCGCCGACGTGAACAACAACAACCGCGCCGACCTGACCGTGGGCGCCCCCACCGAGGACGGCACCGTCAAGGACTCGGGCGCCGCCTGGCTGCTGCGCGGCTCGCAGAACGGGCTGACGACGACCAACATCACGTCCTTCAGCCCCTCCTCGCTCGGCACGGCGCAGGAGGGCGCCCTCTTCGGCGGCAAGCTCACCCGCTGATCCCCCGCTGATCCCCCGCTGACCGGAGTCCGGTAGGCGGCCGTGGCGCCGGAACGTTCCGCAACGGCCGCCTCCGAGACTGAACTGCGTGCATCCAAAACGTAGTTGCTGGTGGGTGCGGGTGAACTGCCGCGCCTGGTACGGAAGGTGAAGGACAGACGCTGTAACGGAAATGTCCGGGCGTCGTAACGATGAACCTGTGGTGTACAACCACTTGCCCGAGGCTCCGGTCTTCCTCTGTGTCACAGCAGTTACCCCACAGGAGGACCAGTGCGTCGCTCACTCATGGCCGCCGTCGCGGTCACCGCGCTCGCGACCCCGTTCGCCGTCGTCGCCACGGCCGGTTCCGCCTTCGCGGCGCCCGCCGCGGCGAGCAAGAACGTGACCGACTTCAACCATGACGGATACGCCGACCTCGCCGTCTCCGCGTACAAGGGCGCCGTCAGCGGCAAGGCCGGCGCGGGCTACGTGTCGATCGTGTACGGATCGCCGTCGGGCGCCGACACCGCGCACGCCAAGCGGATCGACCGCACCACCGCCGGCGTACCCGGCGACCCGGAGGAGGGCGGCGGCTTCGGTGCGAGCACCGAGGCGGCCGACCTGGACGGGGACGGATACACCGACCTCACCGTGAACAACGGCTCCAAGGACGTCGTGATCTGGGGCTCCGCGAGCGGACTGACCCAGGGCGGCGAACTGCCGGGCGAGTACGTCCAGGCGCTGAAGGCCGGCGACTTCAACGGCGACGGCAGGACCGACCTCGTCGCCAACTCCTCGTCGACCCTGGAGGTGCGCTACGGCCCGTTCACCCGCGACGGGAAGCCCGCCTCCGCCTCCTCCGTCGAGAACGGCGACGACGGCCCCGACGAGCTCATGGTCGGCGACGTGACCGGTGACGGCGCGGACGACCTCGTCACCAGCCACAGCTTCGAGGAGATGCAGCACTCCTCGCGCCTGTGGAAGGGCAGCAAGGAAGGCCTCGCCAAGACGTCGACGCCCACCAAGAAGTTCACGACGAACGGCGTCATCGCCGACGTCGACAAGGACGGATACGGCGACCTGGTCGCCCGCGAGGTCGACGAGGTCTCCGAGATGCAGGTCTACGACGCGGGCGCCGTCCGGGTCGTCTACGGCTCCGCGTCCGGCCTCTCCACCCGCACCGCGAAGATCACGCAGGACACCGCGGGCGTCCCCGGCGTGGGCGAGCAGGGCGACCCCGACCTGAACGACAAGGGCGACCAGTTCGGCTACTCGATCTCCGCCGGCGACGTCACGGGCGACGGCTACGCGGACATCGCGGTCGGCGTGCCCGGCGAAGACGTCGACTCCGCCGGGGACACGGGCGCCGTCGTCCTCCTCAAGGGCGGCGCGAGCGGCCTGACCGGCACCGGCGCCCAGGCCTTCAACCAGACCACGGCCAACGTCCCCGGCGTCTCGGAGTCGGGCGACACCTTCGGCACCGAGGTCAAGCTCTCCGACGTGAACAAGGACGGCCGCGCCGACCTCACCGCGGGCGCCCCGCTGGAGGACGGCACGACCAAGGACTCCGGTGCCGCCTGGCTGCTGCGTGGCGCCGGTTCCGGCCTGACGACTACCGGCATCACGTCGTTCAGCCCGTCCTCGCTCGGCACCCCGGAGGCGGGCGCCCGCTTCGGCGGCGAACTCGCCTGACCCCGCCTCCGAAGGGCTGACCTTCCCCAGAAGGGCTGACCTTTCCCCCGAGTCAGTCCAGCACGGGAAGCAACTCCGGGAGGTGGCCGTCCGAAGCGGCGGCCGCCTCCTGGCGCTCCACCGGCACCTCTCCGTACAGCGTGGTGCGCGGCTTCGCCGGACGCCCCGCCTCCTCCGCGATCGCGACGAGATCCTTCACCGAGCGGTACGAGCCGTAACTGGAGCCCGCCATGCGGGAGATGGTCTCCTCCATCAGCGTGCCGCCCAGGTCGTTCGCGCCCGAGCGCAGCATCTCCGCCGCGCCCTCCGTGCCCAGCTTCACCCAGCTGGTCTGGATGTTCGGGATGTACGGGTGGAGCAGGAGCCGCGCCATCGCCACCACCGCGCGGTTGTCGCGCGTGGTCGGACCCGGCCGTGCGATGCCCGCCAGATAGACCGGGGCGTTGGTGTGGATGAAGGGCAGCGTCACGAACTCCGTGAAGCCCTCGACCCCCTTGGCCAGCGCGTCCCGCTGCATCCCGGCCAGCGTGCGGAAGTGCCCGAGCCAGTGCCTCGGCTGGTCCACGTGCCCGTACATCATCGTGGAGGAGGAACGGATGCCCAGCTCGTGGGCTGTGCTCACGACCTCGATCCAGGTGGCTGTGGGCAGCTTGCCCTTCGTCAGGACCCAGCGCACCTCGTCGTCGAGGATCTCCGCGGCCGTGCCGGGGATCGAGTCCAGGCCCGCGTCCTTCGCGGCGCTGAGCCAGTCCCGTATCGAAAGGCCGGTCCTGGTCGCGCCGTTCACGACCTCCATCGGCGAGAACGCGTGCACGTGCATGCCCGGCACGCGCTCCTTCACGGCCCGCGCGATGTCGAAGTACGCGCTGCCGGGCAGGTCCGGGTGGATGCCGCCCTGCATGCACACCTCGGTGGCGCCGACCTCCCACGCCTGCTGGGCCCGGTCGGCGACCTGGTCCAGGGAGAGCGTGTACGCGTCGGCGTCCGTGCGGCGCTGGGCGAAGGCGCAGAAGCGGCAGCCGGTGTAACAGACGTTCGTGAAGTTGATGTTGCGCGTGACGATGTACGTGACGTCGTCGCCGACCACGGACTTGCGCAGGTCGTCGGCGACACCGCAGAGCGCGTCGAGGGCGGGCCCGTCCGCGTGCAGCAGCGCGAGCGCCTGTTCGTCCGTGAGGGCGGTCGGGTCGTCGGCGGCCGTCTTGAGCGCCGCCCGTACGTCGCCGTCGATGCGCGAGGGGACCATGCCGGGCGCGGCCTGCTCGCGCAGGGCCTCCCAGTCGCCGTACACCTCGTCGAAGTCGTCACGCCGGTCGGACGTGCGGCCCGTCGTGTCGATCGTGCGGTGCAGGTCCGTGCGGCCGGACGAGGCGACGTACCCCTCGTCGGGCTCCTGCCAGGGCAGTCCGCTCGGCCGGGCGTCGGGGTTCGCGAGGCCCGTCTCCGGGTCGACGAGCGCGCGCACGTGCGGCAGCAGGCGCGGGTCGAGCCAGGGCTCGCCGCGCTCGATGAACTCCGGGTAGATCGTGAGGCGTTCGCGCAGTTCGAAGCCCGCGTCCGCGGTCTTCTCGGCCAGCTCGTCGATGTGCGGCCAGGGGCGCTCGGGGTTCACGTGGTCGGGCGTCAGGGGCGAGACGCCGCCCCAGTCGTCGATGCCCGCGCCGATCAGGAGGGCGTACTCGGCGTCCACCAGGTTCGGCGGGGCCTGGATGCGGGCGCTCGGGCCGAGGATGTGCCGCGACACCGCGATGCACGCGGCCAGCTCCTCCAGTTCGGCGTCGGGCATGCCGCGCATCGCCGTGTCCGGCTTGGCGCGGAAGTTCTGGACGATGACTTCCTGGATGCCGTGGTACGAACGCTGCGTCGAGCGCAGGCGGAAGAGGGCGTCCGCCCGCTCCTCGTACGACTCACCGATCCCGATGAGGATACCGGTGGTGAAGGGGACGTTCGAGCGTCCCGCGTCTTCCAGGACGCGCAGCCGGACCGCGGGCTCCTTGTCGGGCGAGCCGTGGTGCGGGCCGCCCGGCTCGCTCCACAGCCGGGTCGCGGTCGTCTCCAGCATCATGCCCATGGACGGCGCGACGGGCTTGAGCCGCTGGAGGTCGGTCCAGGTCATGACGCCCGGGTTGAGGTGCGGGAGCAGGCCCGTCTCCTCCAGGACGCGGATCGCCATCGCGCGGACGTAGGCGAGGGTGTCGTCGTACCCCTCCGCCTCCAGCCACTCGCGGGCCTCGGGCCAGCGGTCCTCGGGCCGGTCGCCGAGCGTGAACAGGGCTTCCTTGCAGCCCATTTCGGCGCCCCGCCGTGCGATGTCGACGACCTCGTCGGGCGAGAGGAACATGCCGTGGCCCTCGCGCCGCAGCTTGCCCGGGACGGTCACGAACGTGCAGTAGTGGCACTTGTCCCGGCACAGCCGCGTCAGCGGGATGAAGACCTTCTTCGAGTACGTGATGACGCCGGGCCGCCCGGCCGCCGCGAGGCCCGCGTCACGCACCCGCGCGGCGGACGCCGCGAGGTCCTTCAGGTCGTCGCCGCGCGCCTGGAGCAGCACGGCGGCTTCGGCGGTGTCGAGCGCGACGCCGTCCCTGGCGCGTTTGAGCGCGCGACGCATGGCGTTCGCGGTGGGGCGTGCCGGCGCCGGCGCCGGCCCCTGGGGTGCTTTGTCCTGCGGCGCGCTGTTGGTCATCCTCCGAGCATACGAGCGACCGCTCGGAGAAACAGCTACAGGTCAGTGCGGGTTGTCGGGGGCAGGTGTGACGTGCACGTATCGCTGGAAACCGTCGAGCGCGCGCAGCACCTCCGCCTCCCCGCCGGCCGGGAGCTGCACGATGACCTCGTCGACGCCGAGCCGCGCGTAGTGGGCGAGTTTGCCCTCGGTCGGTTCGACGGCGGACAGTGCCACATACAGGTCGTCGGGGTCCCGGCCCGCGTCGGCCCAGGCGGTGCGGAGCTGCGGGAGCGTGTCGCGCAGACCGCCGCCGCCGATGGGCAGCCAGCCGTCGGCGTACTCCGCGATGTGCGCGAACAGCTTGGGCCCGGCGGCACCGCCGATGAGGGTGCGGGGGCCGTAAAGCGGGTGTTTCATGCGCGGCCGCGTGCGGGGAGGTCGCACCGGCTTCGGGTGCGCCTCGCTGGCGCGCACCCTCCCGAACTCCCCTTCGTACGCCGTCGGCCGCTCGGCCCACAGCGCCCGCATGACCGCCATCCGGTCCCGCACGAGCGCGCGCCGCGTGCGCCACTCGACGCCGTGGTCGGCGGCCTCCTCCTTGTTCCAGCCGTAGCCGACGCCGAGGGTGAACCGGCCGCCGGAGAGATGGTCGAGGGTCGCGATCTGCTTGGCGAGGTCGATCGGGTCGTGCTGCCCGACGAGCGTGATGTTCGTGCCGAGCCCCAGCCGGTGGGTGACGGCGGCGGCCTGGGCGAGGGCGACGAACGGGTTCAGCATCCGGGCGCACTCGGGCGGCAGTTCACCGCCGGGGTACGGGGTCTCGCGGGACACCGGGATGTGGGAGTGCTCGGGCAGGTACAGCGCGGCGAAGCCCCGCCGCTCCAGCTCCTGGGCCAGGCGGATCGGCGTGATGGTCTCGTCGGTGAGGTAGAGGGTGGCGGCAACTCGCACGGGAGGGCCTCCTGTTGTCGCTGCTGTCGCTGGCGGGTCTCACTTACTAGCCGTCTGCGGCGCAGGAGTCCATGCCGCGCCGCCACCTCGCGTCCGCCTCTTGTGGTACGCGGCCGTCACCGCGAGGAGCAGCGGGGCCCACAGGAGCAGCGGCGCGTAGCAGACCACGAGGAGCGTCTGCTTGGCCGCGCTGTCCGTGACGCCGGTGCCCAGGTCCGCGAACGCCGCGTACACGAACCAGCCGGTGATCAGGAACAGCCCGGCGGCCCCGAGCAGCGCCGGGATCACCGCGGCGAGCGGCCGCACCCGGCGTCCGCCGAGCAGCGGTATCCACCCCGGCACGACCTCGCCCCACCCCCGCACCAGACCGAGCGTCAGCAGGGCGAGGCACTCGGAGACGACGCTGAGCCCCAGGACGTAGAGCATCTCGCCCCGGCCCTCCACGGGCATGTCGGCCACCGGAAGCCCGGCGACCAGGGCGACGCGCCACAGCCCCGAGGGCAGGGTGGCCAGCGGTACGGCATGGGCGGCGATCACGGCCCACCGGGGCACATCGGGCAGAGCGCTCATCTTCAACATGGCCCTCATGCTGACCGCGGGGGCCGGCCCGCCACATCGGCGTGCGGTCCGATCAGAGACGCCGCGCCTCCGCCGCACGGGGGAGCAAAAAATCCGACCACCTCGCCCGGCTCCCGAACTACCCTGGCGCCCGATGAGCAGAAGACGACGCAAGAAGCAGACGCAACAGCTGGTCATGGCAGCGCAGCTGGGCTGGACCACTCAGGTCAAGGCGCTGCTGCGGGCCGGAGCGGACCCCAGGACCCCCGACCCCGACGGCACGACACCGCTGTACGGCGCGTCCGTGCACGGCGCGGCGCCCGTCGTCCGGGCACTCCTGGAGGCGGGCGCCGATCCCGACGTGGAGAGCGGGCACGGGGACCAGGGGACGCCCCTGTGCGGAGCGGCGTGCTGGGGTCACACCGACGTGGTGCGTGAACTGCTCGCCCATGGAGCAGACCCCAATCTCCGCGAGGACCACGGCACCGGAAGCTCCCCGCTGCGCTGGGCGACGCAGGGCTCCCACACGGAGACGGCGGCCGTGCTGCGGGACGCCGGCGCGAGCGCCTAGGCGTGGGGCTCCGGAGGGCCTAGGATCCGCCAGAACCGGGGTATTCCGGCGAGTTCCGGGGGAATTGGGGGGCTCCATCATGCGACTTCGTCTGGCGACCGTCCTGCTGCTGCTCGGCGCGCTGCTGGGAGGCACCGCTTCCGCCGGGGCTTACGCGGCCACCCCGCGGTCCGTGGCTGTCTCGACCACGGAAGGTGCCGCTTCTTCTTCGGCTGCTGCTGCTTCGGCTGCGTACGCGACCGGGGTCGTCACCGGCCGGGCTGACACCAAGGCCGCCGACGAGGCGCAGTCCAAGCCCAAGAAGAAAAAGAAGAAGTCCAAGGGCGGGATCGGGCTGATCATCGGGATCATCGCCGTCATCGCGATCATCATCATCGTCATGGTCGCCGTCCGCCGCGTGCGCAAAGCCCGGCACCACCAGTAAGCCCGGCACCACCAGTAGGCCCGACGCCACCCGTAAGTCCGACACCGCCCGTAAGTCTGTCAATTGCCTTCCCTTGCGGTGGAGTTCACGGCTCAATACCAGGGTTGCCCTGCAGTCCCTTCCGACACCCTGGGGAGCCGACACATGTGCGAGGACGAACACCACCGGGCCAGACCCGCCAACACACCCCTGAACCGGCGCGGTCTGCTCGTGACGGGAGCCGCCGCCGCGCTTACGTTGAACAGCGTGAGCTTCGCGAGCGCCGCAGGGCGTGCACCCGGAAGTGGCGACGAGACCAAGGTGGTGCGCGGCACGCTGCCCGCCGGGTCCCCCGACTTCGTGTACCTGCCGGTCGAAGTCCCGGACGGCGTACGGGAGATCCACGTCGCGTACACCTACGAGAAGGTCACGGTCCCGGCGGGCACACAGGGCAACGCACTCGACATCGGCATCTTCGACCAGCGCGGCACCGCCCTCGGCGGCAAGGGCTTCCGCGGCTGGTCGGGCGGCGCGCGCACCGAGTTCTTCATCCGCGCCGACGAGGCGACCCCCGGCTACATCCCCGGCCCGGTCAAGGCGGGCACCTGGAACATCGCACTCGGCCCGTACACGGTCGCCCCCCAGGGCCTGCCCTACGAGGTCACGATCACCCTCAAGTTCGGGGCACCCGGCAAGACGCCCAGGCCCACCTATCCCCCGGAGCGGGCGAAGGGGCGGGGCCGCGCCTGGTACCGCGGCGACTGCCACCTGCACTCCTGGTACTCGGACGGCAGGCGCACCCCCGCCGAGATCGCGGCGCTCGCGCGCGCCGCGGGCCTCGACTTCATCAACTCCTCCGAGCACAACACCCACTCCGCGCACGCCCATTGGGCCGAGCACGCGGGCGACGACCTCCTGGTGATGCTGGGCGAGGAGGTCACCACGCGCAACGGCCACGTGGTCGCCCTCGGCACGGACCCCGGCACGTTCATCGACTGGCGCTACCGCGCCCGCGACAACCGCTTCGGCAAGTACGCCCGCGAGGTCCGCGACGCGGGCGGCCTCGTCGTCCCCGCGCATCCGCACGCCACGTGCATCGGCTGCAACTGGAAGTTCGGCTTCGGTGAGGCCGACGCGGTGGAGGTGTGGAACGGCGCGTACACCCCGGACGACGAGATCTCCCTCGCCGACTGGGACAGCACGCTGGTCGCCGCGGTCCGTGGCCGCAAGCCGTGGATTCCCGCCATGGGCAACAGCGACGCCCACCGCGACCCCGACCCCGTCGGCACCCCGCAGACGGTGGTCCTCGCGGACGACCTGACCCGCGACGCCATCCAGGCGGGCATCCGCGCGGGCCACAGCTACGTGGCCGAGTCCAAGAACGTCTCGCTCAAGTTCACCGCCACCGGCGGCAGGGGGAAGCAGGCGGGCATCGGCGACCGCCTCTACGTCGAGCAGGACGCCCCCGTCATGGTCCGCCTGGACGTCACGGGCGCCCCCGGCTGCACGATCCGCTTCGTCACGGACCAGGGCGTGCTCTTCACGGCCCCCGCGCTCCCCGCGTCCGGGACCGGTACGGCGGAGTGGCGGACGACACCCTCGTACGCGGCCTACGTGCGGGCCGAGGTCCGCCATCCCCCGACAGTCCCGACCCTCCCGGGCCCCCTGACGGCGTTCACGAACCCGATCTTCCTGGGCCGGAGTTAGAGGCCTCCCGCGAAGGAGGGCCCCCTGACCAGGGGCGGGGTCCTCCTTCGCGGGGAAGGGCCGCCGCGTAGGGTCGGTCGACAACCAGCACCCCGGGAGAGCCGTTCCATGCCGTCCGCCAAGCCCCGTCTCCTGCTCGTCACCGACCTCGCCTACGAGGCGCGGGGCCGCCGCTACTGCGACGAGGACATCGCGCTCGCCTCCCGCCTGCGCGAGGACTTCGACACGGCGCTGTGCCATCCGCTGGACGCGGCCGCGCTGATGGACTCCTTCGACGCGGTACTGATCCGCAACAGCGGCCCGGTCCTGCACTACCAGGAGGCGTTCGACGCCTTCCGCACCCGAGC
The DNA here is from genome assembly GCF_053607685.1 of Streptomyces sp. NPDC055099. Taxonomy (NCBI): domain Bacteria; kingdom Bacillati; phylum Actinomycetota; class Actinomycetes; order Kitasatosporales; family Streptomycetaceae; genus Streptomyces; species Streptomyces sp. NPDC055099. The sequence goes on from NZ_JBSGUA010000008.1 coordinate 168,344, forward strand.
GCTCGCCTCGGGCACCCGCGTCCACAACCAGCTGACCGGCAGCGCGGACATGGCGGGCAAGCAGTACCTCGTCGACCTCACGGCACAAGGCCACCCGGTGATCCCCACCGTCGACCGTCTGACGGACGTCGACAAGCTCCCGGACACCGCCGAGTACGTGATCAAGCCCAAGCTGGGCGCGGACTCGATAGGCCTGAAGATCCTGTCCCGGGCCGAACTGCGGGAGCACGTCGGCGACGGGGACACCTTTCTCGTCCAGCCGCGCGTCGACTTCACGTACGAGGTGTCGTTCTACTTCGTCGACGACACCTTCCAGTACGCCCTGCACGCACCGCACTCCGACAAGCGCTGGGTCCTCGAGCCCTACACCCCGAGCGCCGCCGATCTGGTCTTCGCCCAGCGCTTCGTCGACTGGAACACCGTCACCCACGGCATCCAGCGCGTCGACGCCTGCCGCACCCGGTCGGGAGACCTGCTCCTGGTCGAACTGGAGGACCTCAACCCGTACCTGTCCCTGGACCTCGTCCCCCGGGAACACCGCGACGCCTTCATCACCCACCTGAAGGCGTCGCTGCACAAGCTGCTCGCGGGCTGAAGGTCAGGTCAGTCCGCGACCACCAGCGCCGGGGTGTCCCGCTTGAGGACCTCGCCGCGGAAGAACGCCGGGCTCTTGCGGCCCATCGCCAGCATGATGACCACGCCGAGGAGCAGCAGGCCCACGCCGATCACGAAGACCGAGCCGACACCGAAGACGGAGGAGCCGCTGCCGTAGGCGGGGTTCCACATGTCGACGAGGGTCTTGAAGAAGACCGCGGTCAGCAGGATGCCGCCGAACACGGGGAAGAAGCCCTTGAAGGCGAAGTCACGGGCGGACGAGAACAGTTCGCGGCGGAAGTACCAGGCGCAGGCGAAGGCCGTGAGCGCGTAGTAGAAGCAGATCATGAGGCCGAGCGCGTAGATCGTGTCGACCAGGACGTGCTCGGAGACCAGCGTCATGACCGTGTAGAAGACGCCGGTGGCGACTCCCGCGACGATCGTGGCGCGGCCGGGGGTCTTGAACCGGGGGTGCACGCGCGCGTAGGACGCCGGAAGCGCCTCGTACGTCGACATGGCGAGGACCGTGCGGGCCACCGGGATGAACGTGGTCTGCAGGCTCGCGGCGGCCGAGGCGAGGACGGCGACGAAGAGCAGGATGCCCAGGCCGTTGCCCATGATGGGCCCGGCGAGCGCGGCGAAGACGTTGTCGGAGGTGTCGGGGTTGGCGAGGCCGAGCCCCTTGTCGCCGGAGCCGACGGCCATCTGGGCGGCGATGCCGGTGGCGAGGTAGGAGCCGATCAGGACGACCATCGAGATGAGCGCCGCGCGGCCCGGGGTCTTCTCGCTGCCGGTGGTCTCCTCATTGGCGGTCAGGCACGCGTCCCAGCCCCAGAACATGAAGATCGACAGGGAGAGACCGGCCGTGAAGGCGCCGAAGGACTGCACGGAGAAGGGGTTCAGCCAGGACCAGGAGAAGTCCATGGAACCGGCGATGTCACCGCTGCCGGCCTTGCCCAGGGCCATCACGACGAAGAGGGCGAGGACCACGAGCTGCAGGCCGACCAGGAGGTACTGCACGCCCTTGGTGGCCGTCATCCCCCGGTAGCTGATCGCCGTCGCGGCGGCGATCAGGGCGAGGCACGTGAGGATGTGGACGGCCTTGTTGTCGTCGAGGGCGGCGACCGAGTCGCTGCCCGTGATCTCGCCCGCCAGGAGCCAGAAGTACGAGGTCGCCACGCCCGCCAGGTTCGACAGGACGATGATCGTGGCGATGACGAGGCCCCAGCCGCACATCCAGCCGATCCGGGGGCCGAAGGCCTTGACGGTCCAGGTGAAGGACGTGCCGCAGTCCGGCATGGCCTTGTTGAGCTCCCGGTAGGCGAACGCCACCAGGAGCATCGGCAGGAAGCCCGCGAGGAACACCGCGGGCATGGCGAGGCCGACCTCGCCGGCCGTGGAGCCGAGGGTCGATGTCAGGCAGTAGACGGGGGCGACGGTGGAGATGCCGATGACGGCGCTGCCCATGAGCCCCACGGAGTTCCCGCCGAGGCCTTTGGCGCGCACGCCCCCGTCGGGGGCGCCGCTTACCGTGTCTCCGGCCTGTGGCCGTACGTCCAACTGGGTCATGAACAGGACGTTAAGTCCTGCGGTTTCCACATGCGGAAGGACGAGATCCGGATCTCGGAGCTTGTAATCAATGGAGAAAACAGGACAGTAACCATTGATTGGCAGAGATCTCCGCAGTAATGCTTATTCATTGCCAGGCAAAAGCCAGACTGTCCGGTATGCGGGAACCGCAGCGCTGTCCGTTTTGACACGTTTCCAAATTTTCCCGCGCCGCCTCCCGCATTTCACATTCCGGACTTCGCGGCCCTCAGCCCGGCCACACGATCGACTGCAGCTCGCTGTACGCGTGCAGCGCGTACGAGCCCACATCCCGGCCCACCCCGCTCTTCTTGAACCCGCCGAACGGCGCCTCCATGTTCCGGCCGATCGTGTTCACGCCGACCCCGCCCGCGCGCAGCCGCCGCGCGACCCGGAAGGCGCGGGCCACATCGCCCGACCAGACGTAGTCGAGGAGGCCGTAGTCGCTGTCGTTGGCCAGCGCGATGCCTTCCTCCTCGTCCTCGAAGGGGACCACCACCACGACCGGGCCGAAGATCTCCTCCCGGACCACCCGCATGTCGTTCGTGCAGTCCGCGAGCAGCGTCGGGGCCACGTAGAAACCCTTCTCCAACGAGGCCGGGCGCTCGCCACCCGCGACGACCCGCGCGCCTTCCTTGCGCCCCAGCTCGACGTACGACTCGATGCGGTCCCGGTGGGCCGCCGAGATCACCGGACCGACGATCGTCCCCTTTTCCCGCGGATCACCGACCTTCATGAAGCCGATGTAGCCGGTCAGCTTCTCGACGAGAGCGTCATGGACGGCGCGGTGCGCGATCACCCTCGTCGGGGCCGTGCAGATCTGTCCGCTGTAGAAGGAGAACGTCGTCCCGATGCCCGCCACCGCCGAGTCCAGGTCCGCGTCCTCGAAGACGAGCGCCGCGCCCTTGCCGCCCAGCTCCATCAACTGGCGTTTCATGTCGCGGCCGCACACCTCGGCGATCCGCTGCCCCACCGCCGTCGAGCCGGTGAAGCTCACCATGTCGACGTCCCCGGAGTCGACGGCCGCCTCGCCCACCTCGGGGCGCGCGCCGCTCACCACGTTCACCACTCCCGGCGGCGCCCCGGCCTCCTCAAGAGCCGCCGCCATCCGGTACACCGACAGCGGGTCCTGCGGGGCGGGCTTCACCAGGACCGTGTTGCCCATGGCCAGGGCGGGCGCCACTTTGCCCGCCGGGTTGGCCCACGGGTTGTTGTACGAGGTGATGCAGGTGACGACACCCACCGGCTGGCGGACGGTGAGCGCCCCCACGACGCCGGCCTTGCCCATCGGCCCCGCCTCATTGATCTGCGGGGGCAGCCCTGCCTCGACCGGTTCCATCGCCCCCTTCGCGTACCGCTTGAAACGCGCCACCGACACCGCGACCTGCATGCCCCGCGCCGTGCCGGTCGTCGCGCCGCTCTCGGCCTGCGCGAGTTCCGCGTACGGAACCAGGTCGCGCTGCATGATCGACGCGGCGCGGTCCAGGACCGCGGCCCGCTCCTCCGGGGTCGTACGCGACCAGGTGGCGAAGGCGTCGCGGGCGGCTGCGGCTGCCGCGTGCACCTGCGCGCGGCTCGCCTCGGGCGCCAGGCCCACGACCTCCTCCGTCGCCGGGTTGATCACCTCGTAGTGGCCGCCGTCGGGCTCGACCCACTCGCCGCCGACGAACAGCCGCTGGTCCTGCACCGGTCGGTCGCTCACTTGGTGCTCACCGTCCTGGTGTCGCGGCCCGAACGCAGCACCGTGCCCGGGGTCGCACCCGTCACCTGGTCCTCGCGGATGGCCTCGACGCCGTTGACCCAGACGGCGTTGACCCCGATGGCCTTGGAGTCGAGACGCGGACTGTCACCGGGCAGGTCGTGCACAAGGGTGGCCTTGCCCGCGTCGATGCGCTCGGGGTCGAAGAGGACGAGGTCGGCGTGGAAGCCCTCCTCGACACGGCCCCTGTCCCGCAGCCCGAAGAGCTGCGCCGGATCGTCGGTGAGCATCTTCACCGCCTGCTCCAGGCCCACCAGCTTCCGCCCCCGCAGACAGTCCCCGATGAACCGGGTCGTGTACGGGGCTCCGCACATGCGGTCCAGGTGCGCGCCCGCGTCGGAGCCGCCCAGCATGACGTCCTCGTGCTGCCAGGTCTCCTGGCGCAGCGCCCACGAGGCGGGATCGTTGTCGGAGGGCATCGGCCACAGGACCGTACGCAGGTCGTCGTTGGCGCAGATCTCGACGAGGCACTGGAAGGCCTCCTGCCCACGCTCGGCGGCGATGTCGGCGACGACACGGCCGGTGAGGCCCTCGTTCTCCTTGGAGTACGTGTCCCCGATGACGTACCGGTCGAAGTGCGCGAGCCGCCTGAAGACCCCGGCCTCCTTGCTGTCTGCGCGCCGCAGCATCTCGCTCCGCACGTCCGGGTCGCGCAGCTTGGCGATGCGCTCGGGCACGGGCAGGCCCAGCACGTCTCCCCAGCCGGGGATCAGGTTCAGGGCGCAGAAGGTGCCGAGCGACATGTTCATGGGGGTGAGGATCGGCATGGTCAGGGCGACGATCCGGCCGCCGGACTCACGGGCCCGCTCACTGGCGGCCAGCTGGCGTGGCACGCGCTCGGGCACGGCGGCGTCGATGGTGAGGACGTTCCAGTTCAGCGGCCGGCCCGCGGCGGCGCTCATCTCGACGAACAGATCGATCTCGTCGTCGCTGAACTGATCAAGACAGCCCGCGACGATGGCTTCCAGCTGCGTTCCCTCGTGCTCGGCGACGGCCCGGCTGAGCGCGAGCAGCTCGGCGGGCTTCGCGTGCCGGGAGGCGACCGGCTGCCCGTCGCCGTCGGAGTGCGTGGACGACTGCGTGGTGGAGAGCCCCCAGGCCCCGGCGTCCATGGCGTCATGGAAGAGCCGCAGCATCTGGTCGAGCTGCTCGGGGGTCGGCTGCCCGCCCACCGCGTCGGCGCCCATCACGTACCGCCGCAGCGCGCAATGCCCCACCATGAACCCGGCGTTGACGGCGACGCGTCCCTCCAGGGCGTCCAGATACTCGCCGAACGAACTCCACGACCAGGGCGCCCCCTCTTCGAGGGCCACCAGGGACATGCCCTCGACCTTCGACATCATCCGCCGCGTGTAGTCGGCGTCCTCGGGCCGGTCGGGATGCAAGGGGGCGAGGGTGAACCCGCAGTTGCCGCCCGCGACGGTTGTGACGCCGTGGTTCAGGGAGGGGGTCGCGTACGGGTCCCAGAAGAGCTGGGCGTCGTAGTGCGTATGGGGGTCGACGAAACCGGGGGCGAGGACGCGCCCCTGGGCGTCCTCGCTGGACCGGGCCTCTTCGGTCGTGGTCCCGGGCTCGGCGATGAGGGCGATGCGCCCGCCCCGGATACCGACGTCGGCGGTGTATGCGGGGGCGCCGGTTCCGTCGACTACGGTCGCGCCTTTGATGAGGTGGTCAAGCATGGCGGGAGAGGTCCCCCTTCGGAGAGCGGGTGGGTGGGTGGGAGAAAGCCCGTCCGGCGCTTGAGGACACGCCCGAAGGGCGAAGAGGGGGCACCCCGGCTTCCGTCCGGGAGAGGAAGCCGGGGCAGACAGTGGTGGCGGCTCAACCGCCGGAGGCACCCCGCATGCGGGTGGTCCGATGCACGGGATCGGTGTCGATCTTGGGAATCACATGCTCACCGATCAACTTGATCGTGTTCTTCGTGTCCTCGGACGAAATCCCGATCGGCAGCCCGAAGCTGAGCTGATCCGCCCCCGCCTGCTCCCACCGCTTGCACTGCGTGAGCACCTCGTCCGGGTCACCGCAGATCATCAGCTCCTCGGCGATGAGCAGCTCGATGATCTCCTCGGTGTACTCGGGGAGCAGCTCGGGCCACTCGGGGATGCCCTCCGGCCGCGGGAAGGTGTCGTGGTACCGGAACAGCAGCGACTGCAGATAGTTGAGCCCGCCGCTGACGGCGATCTCCACGGCCTTCTTGTGGGTCTCGGCGCAGATCGCGGTGGAGGTCACCATGACGTTGTCGTTGACGAAGTCACCGACCGGCTCGGCGTCCTTCACGGCCGTCTTGTACGACTCCAGGACCCACTCCATGTCGGAGACCTTCTGCACGCTGAAGCCCAGGACCCCGAGCCCCTTCTTGCCGGCCATCGCGTACGAGGGCGGGGACCCGGCGGCGTACCACATGGCCGGGTGCGACTTCCCGTACGGCTTGGGCAGGACCTTGCGGGGCGGCAGCGACCAGTGTTTGCCCTGGAAGCCGACGTACTCGTCCTGGAGCCACATCTTGGGGAACTCGGCGATGGTCTCTTCCCAGAGTTCCTTGGTGTGGTTCATGTCGGTGATGCCCGGCATGAAGCCCAATATCTCGTGCGACCCGGCCCCGCGGCCCGACCCGAACTCGAAGCGCCCCTCGGAGAGATGGTCGAGCATGGCCACCTTCTCGGCGACCTTGACCGGGTGGTTCACCGGGGCGAGCGGGTTGAAGATCCCGGAGCCGAGGTGGATGCGGTCGGTCGCGTGGGCGAGGTAGCCGAGGAAGACGTCGTTGGCGGAGAGGTGTGAGTACTCCTCCAGGAAGTGGTGCTCGGAGGCCCAGGCGTACTTGAAGCCGGACTTGTCCGCCTGGATGACGTACTCGGTCTCCTCGATGAGTGCCTTGTGCTCTGCTTCGGGGTCGACCTTGGCCCGCTTGGCGGGCACGTATCCCTGTACAAAGAGACCGAATTCCAAGGAGGTTCACCATCCTCGTGAGTATCTTCGAGTTACGAGTTTCTGACGAACCGTCAGATCGTGATGCGACGACTGTTCCACCGGCCGCGGGGACCGTCAATACCCGCGGGCGCGCATACTGACGTCCCGTCAGACAATGCTGACGCCCGCGAGCCACCCGCCGTCGATGACGAACGGCTGCCCGGTGATGTACGCCGAGTCGTCCCCGGTCAGGAAGAGCGCGAGCGCCGCCACCTCCTCGGGCCTGCCGATCCGCCCGAGCGGCACGAGCTTCTTGTAGAGCCCGGCGACGGCGTCCCCCGCCTCGGCGGGGTCGGCGGTCGGGTCGAGCTGCGCGGGATTGGTCATCGGGGTGTCGACGGCACCCGGGCAGACGGCGTTGACGCGGATGTTCCCGGCCGCGAGCTCCAGCGCGGCGACCCGGGTCAGACCGAGGATGGCGTGCTTGGTCGCGGCGTACGCGCCGACGTACGCCATGCCCGTCATCGCCGTGTACGAGGCGGTGTTCACGATGGTCCCGCCGCCGGCGGCGGCGATCTCGGGGGCGACGGTGCGGATGCCGAGAAAGCAGCCGACCTGATTCACCTGGATGATCTGCTGGAACTCTTCGAGCGGAGTGCTGACGAGCTCGTTGAACCGCAGGATTCCGGCGTTGTTGACGAGACCGTCGACCTTCCCGAAAGCGTCCTTGGCAGCTGCCACGGCCGCGCTCCAGTCGGCCTCCTGGCTGACGTCGAGGTGCACGTACTTGGCGACATCACCGCCGAGTTCCTTGGCCAGGGCCTCGCCTTGGTCGTCGAGCACGTCACCGACGACGACCCGCGCGCCCTCAGCGACGAAGAGCCGCGCCTCCTGCTCGCCCTGCCCGCGCGCACCACCGGTGACGATGACGACGCGACCGTCCAGCTTGCCCATACGAGTCTCCTTGAGTGAGGTCAGGGTCAGGGGGTGCTCAGTTGAGGTGCGGGGCGACCTCGGCGGCGAAGGCGGCCATCTGGTCGGTGAGTTCGGTGCGACCGCGGCTGCGGAAGCGCACCTGGATCTGCTGCACGCCCATCGCGCCGTACGCGCGCAGCGACTCGGCGAGGGCGTCCGGCTTCCCGCTCAGGGTGCGCCGCCCCACGGACCAGCCGGGCTCCCCCACGTACAGGGGCTCGGCGATCGCCCCGACGACGATCGGCTCCTCGACCCCTGCCTCCTCCCTCAGCCGCTTGAGCCTGGCGATCTGCGCGGGCAGCTTGTCGCGCGGGTCGCCCTGCGGCAGCCACCCGTCGCCACGTACGGCGGCCCTGCGGACGGCGGCGGGCGAGGAGCCGCCCACCCAGATGGGCACGCGTTCCTGCGCCGGGCGCGGCTGCTGGCCGAGCCCGCCGAAGTCGTAGTGCTCGCCGTGGTGTTCGGGATACTCCTCGGGCCCGAGGGCGGCCTTCAGCGCGTCGATGCTTTCGTCCAACACGGGCCCGCGCCGCTCGAAGTCGGCGCCGACGGCGTCGAACTCCTCCTGCACGTGCCCGGCCCCGACACCGAGGATCAGCCGCCCGCCGCTGAGCCGGTCCAGGGTGGCGTACTGCTTGGCGGTGACGAGCGGGTGCCGGAGTCCGACGACGGCGACGTGGCTCATCAGCCGTACGTTCTCGGTGATCCCGGCGAGGAAGGAGAGCGTGGCCACCGGGTCGTACCAGACGGTGCTCATGGTGTCGGCGAGCCGCCGCGGAATGGCCACGTGATCACATCCGGCGACGTACGCGAAGCCGCCGCGGTCGGCGGCGCGGGCGATCTCGGCGAGATCCTCGGCGGTGGCGTCGGCCTCCCACGCCTCGGCGTAGATGACGCTCTGCGACTGGATCGGGAGTTGCATCCCGTAGACCAGTCGCCCCTGCGGGAAGATGTGCGCCAGCGCATTGGCAGCCATGGGAACCCGACCCCTCACCTTGATCTGACGGAGTGTCATATACGGCGACGGCTCTCATCGTCGTAGCTGACGCACCGTCAGGCAAGGGTTTGGAAGGGACTGCCCGGCAGCCGTGAGGGAGGTGGAGGCCATACCCGCCGGGCACGGGGCAGCGGGCCGCCGCCCCTCAGGGCAGCGGCCCGCGGGCGACGGCCTCCGCGCCTACGCTCCGGGCCCCGCCCACAGCCCCTCCGCCGTCAGGCCGAGCAGATCGATCGCGTTGCCCCGCACGATGCGGTCCACAATGTCCGGTGCGAGGTGGCCCATCTGGGACTCCCCCACCTCCCGCGACTTCGGCCAGGTCGAGTCGGAGTGCGGGTAGTCGGTCTCGTAGAGGACGTTCCCCACCCCGATCGCGTCGAGGTTCTTCAGGCCGAAGGCGTCGTCGAAGAAGCACCCGTACACGTGCTCGGCGAAGAGCTCGGACGGCGGCCGGTGCACCTTGTCGGCGACCCCGCCCCACCCCCGGTTCTCCTCCCAGACCACGTCCGCGCGCTCCAGGATGTACGGAATCCACCCGATCTGCCCCTCGGCGTACATGATCCTGAGGTTCGGGAAGCGTTCGAACTTGCCGCTCATCAGCCAGTCGACCATCGAGAAGCAGCAGTTGGCGAAGGTGATGGTCGACCCGACGGCGGGCGGCGCGTCCGCGGACGTGCTCGGCATCTTGCTGCTGGACCCGATGTGCATGGCGATGACCGTGCCGGTCTCGTCGCACGCGCGCAGGAAGGGGTCCCACTCGTCCGTGTGGATGGAGGGGAGGCCCAGGTGGGGCGGTATCTCGGAGAAGGCGACGGCACGTACCCCGCGAGCGGCGTTGCGCCGGACCTCGGCGGCGGCGAGCTCCGCATCCCAGAGCGGAATGAGGGTGAGGGGGATCAGCCGGCCCCGCGCCTCGGGCCCGCACCACTCCTCCACCATCCAGTCGTTGTACGCGCGGACCCCGAGCAGACCCAGCTCACGGTCGGTCGCCTCGGTGAACGTCTGCCCGCAGAAGCGGGGGAAAGTGGGGAAGCAGAGGGCGGACTGGACGTGGTTGACGTCCATGTCGGCGAGACGGTCGGGCACGCTGAAGGACCCCGGCCGCATCTGCTCGTACGTGATCACCTCCAGCTTGATCTCGTCCCTGTCGTACCCGACCGCCGTGTCGAGGCGGGTGAGGGGCCGGTGCAGGTCTTCGTAGACCCACCAGTCGCCTATGGGCCCGTCGTCCCCTTTGGCCCCCATCACCGGGGCGAACTTCCCTCCCATAAAGGTCATTTCCTTCAGGGGTGCCCGGACGACGCGCGGCCCGCTGTCCCGGTACCGGGCCGGGAGGCGGTCCCGCCAGACGTGGGCGGGCTCAACGGTGTGGTCGTCCACCGAGATGATCCTCGGGAACGTCGGCAAGGTCTCAGTGGTCTCCATGCGCTCCACGGTAGCGCCGATCTGACGACCCGTCAGCTCCCTGTCAGGCACGAGTACGCGGACTGTCGCCCGGCCCACGAGTGCGTGGACCCTGTGAGAGCCGTCTCGCACGGCTGACGTATCCGCCATGAACAAGGCAAACTGGCGGGCAGCAAGAATCAGGTAAAGAACGGAACCTGGAAGAGCACGGAAAGTACAGAAGGCGCAGGAAGCTCAGAAAGCACCGAAAGCACGCACATCGCGGGCAGGGCAGACCCGCGGAGCACGACCAGGCACGGTGACGGCCGGGCACGTCAGGGCAGCAGGGGGAGCGATGGACGGTGTACCGCGAGTACCGGACCAGCGGCGTCCGGCCCCGGGGAACGCCCCCGAGGAACTGAGACCGCACTTCAGCGTGCTCGGCCCCGTACGCGCATGGCACGGCGCCGAGCAGCTCTCCATGGGCTCTCCGCAACAACGCGCGCTTCTCGCCGCGCTCCTGTTGCGCGCCGGCCGCACGGCGACGGCACACGAACTGATCGACGCGCTCTGGGGCGAAGAACCCCCTTCACAGGCCCTGGCCGCGGTCCGTACGTACGCGTCCCGGCTGCGCAAGGTGCTGCCCCCGGGAGTCCTGATCAGCGAATCGGGCGGATACGCGATCGCGGTGGGCGACGGCGCACTCGACCTGTCCCTCGCGGAAGACCTGTCGACGGAAGCGGAGAAGGCACGCGGCGTCGGCGACCTCTGCCAGGCCCGGTCCCTGCTCAACAAGGCACTGAGCCTCTGGGACGGCGAACCCCTCGCCAACGTCCCCGGCCCCCACGCGGAAACGGAACGCACACGCCTGGAGGAATGGCGCCTCCAGCTCCTGGAATCCCGCCTGGACATGGACCTGGAGGTCGGCTGCCACGCCGAGGCCGTCTCGGAACTCACGGCCCTCACCGCGGCACACCCCCTGCGCGAACGCCTCCGCGAACTCCTGATGCTGGCGCTCTACCGCAGCGGACGCCAGGCGGAGGCCCTTGCGGTCTACGCGGACACGCGCCGCCTGCTCGACGACGAACTGGGCGTGGACCCGCGCCCCGGCCTGAAGGAACTCCAGCAGCGCATCCTCCAGGCGGACCCGGCACTGACGGAACCCTCGGCGGCGGCCCCGGAACCAGCGGCGGCCGTCGTACGCCCCGCGCAGCTCCCCGCCACGGTCCCCGACTTCACCGGCCGCGCGTCCTTCGTCGCCGAACTGAGCGAGATCCTCTCGGCCGCCGAGGGCCGGGTGATGGCCGTCTCGGCGCTCGCGGGCATCGGAGGCGTGGGCAAGACGACCCTCGCCGTCCACGTGGCCCACGTGGCACGGACGTACTTCCCCGACGGACAGCTGTACGTCGACCTGCAAGGCGCCGGCGCGCGAGCGGCGGAACCGGAAACAGTCCTCGGCGCGTTCCTCCGCGCCCTCGGCACCCCGGACACGGCGATCCCGGACTCCCTGGAGGAGCGTGCAGCCCTCTACCGCTCGGTCCTCGACGGCCGCCGGGTCCTGGTGGTCCTGGACAACGCCCGCGACGCCGCCCAGGTACGCCCCCTGCTCCCGGGCATGGAGGGCTGCGCGGCACTCGTGACCAGCCGCATCCGCATGGTGGACCTGGCGGGCGCGCACCTGGTGGACCTGGACGTGATGTCCCCCGAGGAAGCCCTGCTCCTCTTCACCCGGATCGTCGGCGAGGAGCGGGTCACCTCGGAGCGCAAGGCCGCGCTCGACGTGGTGGCGGCGTGCGGTTTTCTGCCCCTCGCCATCCGCATCGCGGCCTCCCGCCTCGCGGCCCGCCGCACCTGGACCGTCTCCACCCTCGCCGCGAAGCTCGCGGACGAACGCCGCCGCCTGGACGAACTCCAGGCAGGCGACCTCGCGGTCAAGGCCACCTTCGAACTGGGCTACGGCCAACTGGAACCCGCCCAGGCACGAGCCTTCCGCCTCCTCGGCCTCGCAGACGGCCCGGACCTCTCCCTCGCAGCAGCGGCAGCGGTACTCGACCTGCCGCCCGAGGAAACAGAGGACCTCCTGGAGTCCCTGGTCGACACGTCCCTGGTGGAATCCGCGGCCCCGGGCCGCTACCGCTACCACGACCTGGTCCGGCTCTACGCGCGTGCGTGCGCGGAACGCGACGAGCTGCCGCCTAGCGAGAGGGGGGCGGCCATGTCGCGGTTGCTGGACTTTTACCTCGCATCGGCGGCCCGGGTCTACGCGATAGAGCGGCCCGGCGACCGGACAGTGGACCACCTCGAAGTCACCGGCCACGCGGGCCAGGACTTCAGCGACGACGCGAAGGCCCTCGACTGGCTGCACTCGGAGGCAGCCTGCATCCTGGCCTGCGTACAACAGTCACTGGGCCCGAACACGCTGCGCCGGGCAGTCGATCTGCTGCTTGCCTCGAAGGATTTGGCGGAGTCGGGAGCGAGCGCGCTGCGCTACGAACTGGCAACATCCGCCGCACGGGACGCGGCGGCGGCTGTCGGGGACGCCCATGCGGAGGGGCGGGCTCGGGTCACGCTCGCGCAGGTGCTCAGCAAAGTGGGCCACTTCGAGAAGGCGTCCGCGGAGTTGGATCGTGCCTCGGAACTCGGCGACCTCTCCGGTGACCCCTGGACCTGCGGCAACGCCCCCAACGAGCGTGGGATCACCGCCTACTGCGTCAACCAACACGCAGCCAGCGAGACGTACTTCGTCAAGTCGATTGAGGAATTCCGCGCCGACGCCAACCGAGCCGGCGAGGCAAGTGCTCTCTGCAACCTGTCCCGCGCCCTGGACGCGATGGGGCGCACATCCAAGGCAATCGAGCTCGCCCAGCAAGGGATCGCGATATACGACGACCTCGGGCTGACCTTCCGCCTCGCCAACGCGAAGAGCGCCCTCGGTATCGCTCTGGGCCACGCCGGGCGTCACGCGGAAGCCCTGGACCAACTCACCGACGCACTGCAGGTCTTCGTGGAGAACCGGCAGCGTCTGTGGGAGGGGACAACCCATTTCCGCATAGCCCAGGTTCACTTGTCGGCCCGCCAATCGGCGCTGGCCGCGCAACATGCCGAACAGGCACTCAGCACCGGCTGCGTCGGCGGGGACTGGATGCGCGCCAACGTTCTGACACTCCTGGGCAGGTCACTCCACAGCATCGGGCAGGTCGACCGTGCTCGGGCCTGCTGGCACGAGGCCCTGGCCATTCATGAGGGCTCCGGCGCTCCCGAGGCCGACGAGGTGCGCGTGCTCATCTCCCTTGCCCCCGCCCCCGCCCCTGCCATCTGAGCGACTCCCCCGAGGCGTTCATCGAACGTTTATGGGCTACTGCCAGTCTTTGGACATCGACCCGTCGCGTCGGGGGGCAGACGGATCGCATGGGCCCCATCGCTAGAGTGATCGGCCCTGAAGCGCCCGTTCGGCGACCCTCGGGGGAGTTGCCGAACGGGCGCTTCGACTCAGCGCACCGCCCGACCCAAAGGAGTTCTCACCATGAGTGACGCCATGAAGAACCAGGACATCACGACCATGGGCGACGGCCACGTGCCCGCCCCTCCGGCAAAGGACGGCACGGCCACCACCCAGGGCGATGGCCACGTGCCCGCCCCGCCGGCCAAGGACGGCACGGCCACCACCCAGGGCGATGGCCACGTGCCCGCCCCGCCCAAGGACTGACCCAAGCCACACCTCCCGACGGGGGAACGATCGGCCGCGGCGGCGCGGAGGGGGAGCCGCCGCGGCCGACGCATGCCCGAGGCCAATCCTCGGGCCGCGCCTGCGGGCCCGACCCGGCGTCTCCCGGCGGCTCCGGGCGACTCCCGGCCTTGCCTGGCGACTCTCGGTGGCGGCCGGCGACTCTCGGTGGCGGCCGGTGGCTCCCGGCCTTGCCCGGCGGCGGCCGGCGACGACCACGCCTCACGCGCCCCAGCACGGGTACGGGCACCTATGCCCCCACCGACACCTACGCCCACGCGCACGCCCCCGCCTAGGCCTACGCGGCAGCCAACTCGCACCACACGTACTTCCCTCCGCCCCCACCGGCACCATCACCCACCCCGGCAAGGGCATACCACCCCCACCCGTCGGAGCACGTCCGGACGAGAGCCAGCCCTCTCCCCTCCTCCGCATACGCGGAGACGACGTCCGGCGGCGGCTCCGGTGGCGTCGGGTCGCCGTCCCACACCCCGATCCGCAGCACCCGCCCCGCCCACCGCAGCCGCAGCGCGGCCGGCCCCTTCGTATGCCGCAGCGCATTGCTGACCAGCTCCGTCGCCACCAGTTCTGCCACCTCGGCGAGGTGCGGCAACCCGTGCGCGGCGAGGATGAGCCGCAGGGTCCGCCGACTGATCGTGACGGCGCGGAGGTCGTGGGGGACGTAGAGCGTGTACTCCCAGGGCTCTTCCGGTGGGCGGGGGTTCACGGAACAGCTCGGGGCACGTCTCGTTTCGGGCATGGGGGTACTCCTGTTCGGGGTGAGGGGGCAGCGCGAGAAGTCGGGCAGCTCTGCGGGGGAACACGGTGGCCATGCCGCAACCGCCAAGGCGTGACGGGGCGGTGCGCTTCCGGGGCTTGCGGCTCCGCAGAGTTAGCATCGCGTCACCGACAGTAGGGGTTATTAGTAACCCCCGTCAAGCTATTCGCGTACGCTGGGCCGTCACCAACTGACGGGAGCGCAGAGGCAGATGCCAGCGCGAAGCTTGATCACAGCCAGGCAGGTGCGCCTGGCCGCAGAGTTGCGCAAGCTCCGGGAAAGGGCTGGGCTCTCCGTCGGCGAGGCCGCCCGGCTACTGGGGATCGCGCCGACGAAGCTGTCCAACACCGAGTCGGCCCAGGTCGGCGTGAGCCCGGAGCGCGTACGGCATTTCGCCTGCCAGTACGCGTGCGGCGACGCGGCACTGGTGGACGCCCTGGCAGCCATGGCCGCAGACCGCGGGCGCGGCTGGTGGGAGGAGTACCGAGCGCAGTTGCCGACAGGTTTCCTCGACCTGGCGGAACTGGAGCGAAACGCGCGCTACTTGAACACGATCGAGATCGCACACGTACCGGGACTCCTGCAGACGGAGGAGCAGGTCCGGTCGATCTTCGCCTACTCGGTACCCGAACTCCCCGCTGACGAGCTGGACACTCGCGTGGCCTATCGGCTGCGGCGGCAAGCGATCCTCCACGAGGACGACGCACCTCCGTACGAGGCAGTCGTGCACGAGGCGGCCCTCCGTATCAGAGTCGCCAACCGGGCGGTGGCGCGCCGCCAGTTGGCCCACATCCTGGAAATGTCACTGCGGCCGAACGTGACCGTACGAGTGATCCCGTTCGACGTGGACGGCTTCGCCGGAGTCGGCTACCCCATGCTGTACGCGGGCGGCCCGGTCCCGCAGCTCGACACCGTGCTCCTGGACTCCGTACACGGGGTGGCGTTCCTGGACGGCGAATCACAACTGGACCGGTACCGCGCCCTCTTCCGCAAGGTGCAGCGCTCGGCACTCGACGACGTAGGGTCGAGAGAGCTCATCCACCGGCTGGCCAAGGAAGTGTGAGGGACCCCGACATGGCAACGACGACCACTTGGCAGAAGTCCTCATTCTCCGGCGGCGGCGATGGGGCCAACTGCGTCGAACTCTGCGCCCAACCACAACAAGGCACCGTCAAACTCCGCGAGAGCGACGCCCCGTACACCGAACTCTCCACAACCCCACAAGGCCTCGCCCACCTCATACGCCACGTAAAGAGCAAGGCACCGGGCCACCCGCACGCGTAACGGCGAGGCTTGGCCCCGTAACGGACTGACCGCTGAGGTGCGGGCTGGGGGGTGTGGCCGGCGCGCCCGCACGACGCGTCCGCCGGCCCCACTCACCGGCCAAATCGGGGCGGCTGGTACCCCACTCCGCCCCCACCCTCAAATTCCTCCCACCCCCCAACCCCCCACTCCGGCCCCCCACGGGATTCCCCTGCAACCCACCCCTCCCCACACCCCAGCACCGCCCCCAACCACCCATTCACGCCCCACCCACGCCCCACCCAGCGCGGCAGCCCCAACCACCCCATCGCCCGAACACCCACGCGCCACCGCAACTCCCCGACCGTCGCGGTCAGCCCTCCCCCCTGACGTCCGCCCCGGAAGAACCAGTCCGCACCCGGCAGCGAGACCCCTCACCGCCACCGGAGCCGAGCCGCTCGGCCAGGCGGCCCCGCTTCCCCGTGACGTCCGCCCCGGGAGAACCAGTCCGCACCCGGCCGGAGACCTGCCGCCGCCACCGGCCGCAGCCATACGCCCCTCCCCGGCCGCCCGGTACACAAAGCCCTTGCGGTGGAGGTGGGGCAGTCAAGGGTGGAGCGCAGCGGAATCGGCGTAGCCGACGCGACGCAGGAGCGCCCTTTACTGGCCCACCTCCACCGCCACACTCCGGAGCACCGGGCGGCCCCGGCCACCACCCGACCCCGGCCCACCAAAGCCCCCGCCGCCCTTCGGCACCCAAAGCTTCCGCCACCACCCGGCCCCCGCCCCACCCCGCACGCACACACCCCACCCAACCGCCCCCACCCCCTACACCCCCACCACCCCCCGCACCCTCTCCACGAACGCAGCCGGTGCGGCGAAGACCTCCTCCGCTGCGAAGCGCAGGACCACCCTGACCTCGGGGCATGACGCCAGGTCGTTGTAGCGGGCCAGGTCTCGGCGGTGGGCCTCCCTGGTGCCGTGGTAGGCGTAGCCCTCGATCTCGACCACCACGCCCGCCCCCCGGAAGAAGAAGTCCGGGCGCAGTACGCGGCCCATCGGCGTCAGAAGCCTTGCCTGGGACTCCGGGTGCAGGCCGGCGTCCCGCATCCGGAGCCGGGCCACCGTTTCCGCGGGGGAGCCCGCCCTTGGGTCGGCCAGCGTCAGCCACCGGCGCGCCCTCACCGCCCCCGGCAACCGCGCCACCGGCGGGGAATCCAAGGCCGCGGCCACGGTATCGACGCTGCCGAGCCACGGGCCCCGCCAGTACCGACCCCCATAACGGCGGCTGCTCAGCGCCGAGTCGAGGGCCACCACGGCATCCTCGCGAGGACCGCGGCGCAACAGATCCGCCAACGTACGCGCGACCGTCGTCACCCGTAGATCCCCCACCACGGTGATCTCCGCTGCCGGCAGCGGAAGCCAATAGACGCGTGCGCCCGTTTTGCGGCCGGCCCCCCGCGGGTCGGTGAACTCCAGCTCCTCCCGTAGTACTTCGATGCGCCACAGCCTCGCCGCCGAACGGTGGCTCGCCACCAGGTCCGGCATCGTCAGCTGCCCCGCCCAGAGTCGTAACGTCAGGTCGAGCGCCCTCCCCGGCTCCGCCCAACCACCGCCCGGGATACGCGTCCACCCCTCGGCGGCCAGACTCCTGGACAACGTGCTCCTCGGCCAACCCGCCTCCCTGGCCCAGCGCGTGAGCAGCACCCCCTCCACAGCCAGCCCCCGCAACTCACCCCACTTCCTCCCGCCTTGCGACCCTCTCGTACCTCTCGAACCCCCCATGACCTCAGGTTGGCGCACATCGGCCGATCCCGTTTCAGCCTGTGGATAACCGGCCTCTTGGGGATAACCGGCCTCTTGGGGATAACCAGCCCACGCGTATGAACAGCCCATGACCGGCCCCACTCCACCCCCACTCCACCCCCCACTCCAACCACCCTCCATGGCAGTAAAGGTGGGCTGTTCGTCATTGCGGACATTCCCGCCCGCCTGAAGACTTGAGCCCACCGACACACCGCCGCGCTCCACCAACCGAAACAGCCACCCACCCCAGCGGGAAGGGACCCACCCCATGCAGATCGCGATCCTGCTCTACGACAACTTCACCGTCCTCGACGCCATCGGCCCCTTCCAGACCCTCTCCTCGCTCCCCGACGCCGACGTCGTCTTCGTCGCCGAGCAGGCCGGGCCAGTACTCGACGACACCCGCACCCTCTCCCTCGTCGCCACGAAATCCCTCGCCGAGGTCAGCAGCCCGGACATCGTCGTCGTACCCGGCAGCCCCGAGCCCGACCTGAAGAACGAGGCCGTGCTCAGCTGGCTGCGTGCCGTCGACGCCACCACCACCTGGACGACATCCGTCTGCACCGGGTCGCTCATCCTCGCCGCCGCCGGGCTCCTCAAGGGCCGCCGCGCCACGTCCCATTGGCTCGCGCTCGAACAGATCAAGCAGTTCGGGGTCGAATCGACCGGGCAGCGCGTCGTCTTCGACGGGAAGTACGTCACCGGCGCAGGCGTCTCCGCCGGGATCGACATGGGCCTCACCCTCGCCGGGAAGATCGCGGGCGACGAGCACGCGCAGACCGTGCAACTCCTCATCGAGTACGACCCCCAGCCGCCGTACGACGCGGGCTCCCCGGAGAAGGCTCCCGCCGCGCTGGTCGCCAAGTTCCGGGCACAGCTCGACTCTCAGCTCGACGCCCAGCCCGACGCCCAGCCCGCGTCCTAGCCGTATCCCATATCCCGCCGAGCGCGCCGTGCGCGTCCCGCAGCCGTGGCAGAGTCACCGGCATGGTCCGCTTGAGACGCACGCCCGAACGCACTCCCGAACGCCCGCCCGAGCACACCTCCGAACGCGCCGCCGAGCGCACGCTCGGCATGGCTAACCCAACGCGGCGCCGCCTCCTCGCCCCCGCGTCCGCTCTCCTCGTCTGCGCCGCCACGGCCTCCCTCACCGGCTGTGGCGAGCAGCGGCACGACACCCCGACGAACCCCTCCGCAGCCGCGGCTCCCGCCACCTCCGCCCCTGGCGCCTCCCCCTACGTGGAACCCGGCGCCGTCGACGGCGCCCCCCACAACGGGGAGAACAACGCCTACCGGCGGCCCGGCGACATGTCCCCGGCTAGCGAGGAAGCCGCCGAGGCCGAGGCCGCTCGCATCAGGCCCGTCCTCAAGCGGCTGCACGCGGCGAAGAAGTGGGATGAGGAGAGCGTGCGGGCGGCCCTCACCGGAGAGCTCGGGTACAAGATCGAGAAGTACGACGGCAAGGGCAAGGTCCTGAGCGGCGAACTCATCGTCCAGGACATGCGTGCGCGCTACGAGAACGACGAGTACGTCACTCCCGAAGGGACCATGATCGGTCTGCGCGTACGCGATGACGCCTGCGTCACCGCCTTCGTGCAGCCGACCAATTACGAGGCGCTGGCCAACGGGCCCTTCATGGAGACCGGTTGCCTCACTCCACCCACCGGCCACTGAAAGCGCAAGAGCGCACCCCGCTCAACCCGTACGCAGCCCCCGCAGCCCCCTCAGCCCCTCAGCCCCCGCAGCCAACCCACCAACAAGCGGTTCACCTCGTACGCCCGCTCCTGCTGCACCCAATGCCCGCACCCCTCCAGGACGTGCGAGGACACCAGGCCCGGCAGCGTCTCCGGGAACGCCTTGATCGCGTCCGCCAGCCACGTCGTCGACGCGTCCTGGTCGCCGCCGATGAACAGTGACGGCTGAGTGATCGGGGCTCCGTCCCACTCGGCCAAGTCCTCCCAGTCGCGGTCCACGTTGCGGTAGCGCCTCAGCGCGCCCGTCAGGCCAGTGCGTTCGAACTCCTCGGCGTAGAAGTCGAGATCGGCCTCCGTCAGCCACGAGGGCAACGCCCCTCCCCCTGCGAAACGGTCCGACATCTTCCCGCCCCTGGCCACGAAGTGCAGGCTCGGACCGCCGTCCGGCTTCGGCATCGTGTCCGCCGAGAGCCCCGCGTAGAACCCCGCGAGCCAGCCCCGTACGTCCGGCTCGATCTCCGCCTCGGCCCTTCCCTCCTCCTGGAAGTAGCTGACGTAGAACTCCTCGTCGCCGCCGATCATGGCGAACGCGTCCGTGGGGCGGACGCCGTTGCGGGGCGCGTACGGAACACTCAGCAGGCCCACCGCCGTGAAGACGTCCGGCCTGAGCAGCGCGGAGTTGGCGGCGATGGTCGAGCCCCAGTCGTGGCCCACGATGGTGGCGGTCTCCTCGCCCAGGGCGCGTACGACGGCGGCGTTGTCGGCGACGTGGGCCGTCATCCCGTACGCGTCCACCTCGCGCGGCTTCGACGAGCGTCCGTACCCGCGCACGTCGATCGCCACCGCGCGGAAGCCGGCCTCGGCGAGCACCGGCAGCTGGTGGCGCCACGAGTACCAGGACTCGGGGAAGCCGTGGACGAGGAGCACGAGCGGGCCTGTCCCCTGCTCCACCAGGTGGATCCGGCCTGCGGGGACATCGACCAAGCGGTGCTGCGTGGCGTGCGGCATGTTTACTCCCATACCTGGATTTACAAGACGGAGAAGACAGGGCGTACCCAACGAGTACGTACATCATGATGTCGACGTACGTCACGATGCTGTCCCCTCGCCTCCCCCACCCGGAAGAAACTTTGCCGACCCGGCAAACCGTCGACAGGCGCTTGGTCACCCGAAACCCGGTGGACACGCCCCGCTCCCCGCCCCGATAGTGCCGCCCATGACTTCTTTGGTGCGCCACCTCACCTTCGACTGTTCCGACGCCTACCGTCAGGCCACGTTCTGGGCCGAGATACTCGGCGGGAAGATCTCCGACGAAGACGTCCCCGGCGACCCCGAAGCCCTGGTCACCGCCGAGGGCATGACGTTGCTCTTCGTGACCGTGCCCGACACCAAGACCGTCAAGAACCGCGTGCACGTCGATCTTCAGCCGCAGGACCGCACCCGCGACGAGGAGGTGGAGCGGGTCGTCGGACTCGGCGCCAAGATCGTGGGCGACCACCGAATGCCCGACGGGCGCGGCTGGGTCACTCTCACTGACCTGGAGGGCAACGAGTTCTGCGTCGAGCGCAGCGCCGCCGAGCGACCAACCCCACCCAACTGAGCTCAGCGTGACCGCAGTTCTCTCTTCAGCACCTTCCCACTCGCGTTCCTCGGCAACTCACCGACGAACTCGATCTCCCTGGGCACCTTGTAGTTGGCCATCTCGCGCCGCGACCACGCGATCAGGTCGTCCGCCGTGAGGACCGCCCCCGGGCGCCGCACCACGTACGCCTTGCCCACCTCGCCGAGGCGCGGGTCGGGTACGCCGATCACCGCCACGTCCGCGACCTGTGGGTGGAGGCCGATGAGTTGCTCTATTTCGGCGGGGTAGGCGTTGAAGCCGCCGACGATGAACATGTCCTTGATCCGGTCGGTGATGCGGAGGTTGCCGGCCTCGTCGAGTACGCCGACGTCGCCCGTGCGCAGCCAGCCGTCGGGGGTGACGGTCTTCTTCGTCTCGGCCGGGTCCTCGAAGTAGCCCTGCATGACGTTGTGTCCGCGTACGAGGATCTCTCCGGGGTGGCCCGGTGAGAGTGGCTCGCCGGCGGGGCTCACCACGCGTACCTCCGTGTCGGGGATGGCGCGGCCGGATGTGGAGGCGATGACGCGGGCGGCGTCTCCTTGGCGGCACATGGTGACGATGCCGCTCGCCTCGGAGAGGCCGTATGCCGTCAGGACGGTGGCGATGTGCAGTTCGGTGCGCAGGCGTTCGACGAGTCGCAGGGGGACCACGGCGGCGCCCGTCACCACCAGGCGCAGGGCGGTCAGGTCGTGCTGGTCGCGGGCGGGGTGGTCGAGGAGGGACTGGTGGAGGGTGGGCGGGCCGGGGAGGACCGAGATGCGTTCGGCCGCCACGTTCGCGAGGACCGTGTCCACGTTGAAGACCGGCTGCGGGATCATCGTCGCGCCGCGCATGAGGCAGGCGATGATGCCCGCTTTGTAGCCGAAGGTGTGGAAGAAGGGGTTGACGATGAGGTAGCGGTCTCCTTGTCGCAGGCCCGCGAGCTCGCTCCAGACGTCGTAGCAGCGCAGGGTCTGGGCGTGGGTGATGACGGCGCCCTTGGGGCGGCCTGTCGTGCCCGAGGTGTAGATGATGTCCGAGGGTGCCGCGCCGTCGACGCTTTCCGCGCGTGCTCGTTCGTCACGGCCGCTCACTCCGTCGCCGCTGGCCAGGAAGTCCTTCCAGGTGCGGAAGTCTTCCGGGGCGTCATCCGAGAGGACCACCACTTGTTCCAGGTGCGGCAGGCCCGGCAGCGGCCCGTTCCCGTCGCCTTCCTGGGTGGCGCGGCGCAGTGAGGCGACGTACGACGTGCCGAGGAAGGTGCCTGTCACGAAGAGCAGCTTGGCTCGGCTGCGTCGCAGTACGTAGGACGCTTCGGCGCCCTTGAAGCGGGTGTTGAGGGGGACGAGGACGGCGCCCGCCGATACGGCGCCCAGCGCGGAGACGATCCAGTCCAAGGTGTTGGGCGCCCAGACGGCCACGCGGTCGCCGGAGTTGACGCCGTTGGCCATGCATGCGGCGGCGGCCCGTTCCACGCGCCGGCCGAGTTCCGCGTACGTGACACGGGCGCGGCCCTCGACGACCGCCTCCCGGTCGCCGTACCGCTCGGCGGCTGCCCGGACAAGTCCCGGGATGCTTCCCCACTCCAGGTCGCCGCGCATCGCAAGCCCCTCCGCCGCAGTAGCTGACTATCCGTCAGATTAGCTGTAACCTGACGCGCTGTCAGCAGTCGGGACGACGTATGGCGAAGCCCTGAGCCTCGCCACTCGCGGAGGTGCCGTTGCCCATGCCGTTGCCCATGGCCTCACTCAAAGACGCTACAGCGATAGTCGGGATCGGACAGACCGCGTTCGCGAAACAACTGGCTGAGGACGAGAAGACGTTGGCCTGCCGGGCGATCCTCGCCGCCCTCGACGACGCGGGCATAGCCCCCTCCGAGGTCGACGCCTTCGCCTCGTACACGATGGAGGAGACGGACGAGGTCGAGGTCGCCAAGGCGATCGGCGCCGGTGACGTGACCTTCTTCAGCAAGGTCGGCTACGGCGGCGGCGGTTCCTGCGCGACCATCGCCCACCTCGCGGCAGCCGTCGCCACCGGACAGGCGAGCGTGGGCATCGCCTGGCGGTCCCGCAAGCGGGGCAGCGGGCCGCGCCCCTGGAAGAACACCGCGGTCCAGCTCCCCACCCCGGGGCAGTGGACGCGCCCCTTCGGCCTCCTCCGGCCCGCGGACGAGATCGGGATGCTGGCCCGCCGCTACATGCACGAGTACGGCGCCACCCGCGACCACCTCTTCAACGTCGCCCTCGCGTGCAGGAACCGGGCCAACCAGAACCCCGCCGCGATGATGTACGACCGGCCGCTCACCCGCGAGATGTACATGTCCTCCCGCTGGATCAGCGAGCCGCTCTGCCTCTTCGACAACTGCCTGGAGACGGACGGCGCGTTGGCGTGCGTCATCGTCTCCGCCGAGCGGGCGCGGGACTGCCGGCACAAGCCCGTGTACGTCCATTCCGTCGCCCAGGGGCTGCCCGCGCAGCACCACGGGATGGTCAACTACTGGAACGACGACCCGCTCACCGGCCCCGCCTGGACGGCGGCCCGCCACCTCTGGAAGCAGGCGGACTTCGCGCCCGAGGACGTGGACGTGGCCCAGATCTACGACGCGTTCACCCCGCTCATCCCGCTCTCCCTGGAGGGCTACGGCTTCTGCGGCCGCGGCGAGGGCGGCGCGTTCACGGAGGGCGGCGCGCTGGAGAGCGGTGGCCGGCTGCCGATCAACACCGGGGGCGGCGGCCTGAGCGAGGCGTACGTCCACGGCTTCAACCTCATCAACGAGGGCGTGAAGCAACTGCGGGGGACGAGCACGGCGCAGGTGCCGAACGCGGCGACGTGCCTGGTGACGGCGGGCGAGGGCGTACCGACGTCGGCGGTGTTGCTGCGGGCCCCTTAGGGGCGCGAGGAACTGCGCGAGCAACCACAATCGACCCGCACCCGTAAAGGGACACCCACATGGCAGACGCGACGACCGAGCCACTGCTGACCCCCACCATCGACACCGACGGCGCCCCGTTCTGGGAGTACGCCGCCCGTGGCGAACTCCGGATACAAGCTTGCACCGCCTGCGGCGAGCTGAGGTTCCCGCCCAGGCCCTGCTGCCCCCACTGCCAGTCCTTCGACAGCGAGTGGCGCAGGATGAGCGGTCGTGGCCGCATCTGGTCCTACGTCCGCCCGCACCCGCCCCTGCTGCCCGCCTACGCCGCGCAGGCCCCGTACAACGCGATCATCGTCGAGCTGGCCGACGCCCCCCGCATCCGGCTCGTCGGGAATCTCGTCGCCGCCCCGGACGCCCCGCTGGACTCCGTCGATCCCGAGCGGCTGCGCATCGGCGCGAAGGTGCAGGTCGCGTTCACCGACGTGGAGGGGGTCGCGATGCCCCGCTGGCTCCTGGAGCGGCCATGAGCGTGCGTACGGAGACCGACAAGGACACGGGCGTCGCGGTCGTCACGCTCGACCGCCCCGCACGGCACAACGCCATCGACGGCGAGACGGCCGAGCAACTGACCGCTGCCTGGCGGGAGTTCCGCTTCGACGACTCCGTGCGGGCGGTCGTCCTGACCGGAGCGGGGGAGAAGGCGTTCTGCACCGGCATCGACCGTGACACCGCCGTCCCGCAGCCCGGCTCCCCCTACTCGATGGACGACCCGCTCCTGAACGTCGGACCCAAGGCCAACGACCTGTGGAAGCCGGTCATCGCCGCCGTCAACGGCATGGCGTGCGGCGGCGCGTTCTATCTCCTGGGCGAGGCGGAGTTCGTGATCGCCGCCGAGCACGCCACGTTCTTCGACCCACACACCACCTACGGCATGGTCAGCGCGTACGAGGCGATCCTGATGGCGCAGCGCATGCCGCTCGGCGAGGTCGCCAGGATGTCGCTGATGGGTACGGCCGAGCGGGTGTCCGCGCGGCGAGCCTACGAGGTGGGCCTTGTCTCCGAACTCGCCCCGCCCCAAGACCTGTTGACGGCTGCGACCCGCGCGGCCGAGGTCATCGCCTCGTACCCCACCGAGCCTGTCCAGGGCACGGTGCGAGCACTCTGGGCGGCGAAGGAGGCGGCCCGTACCCAGGCCCTGGCCCAGGCACCGCACCTCATCGCGCTCGGCAACCTTCCCCCGGAGCGGCAGGCGGGACTCTTCAGTGGGCGGGGACGCGAAGGCGGGCAAGGACCCGGCTTCCGCACGAGGTGAGCGACACCTGATGAGCGACACCAGGTGAGCGACACCAGGTGAGCGACGGAAACCGTCGCCTCGCGCAGTTCACGCGGTCGGCGTAACGTCACGAGTGGACGGCCGCCGTCCGGAGCCCCTTCCAAAGCTGGTGCGACGGCCGTCACGAGGCGGTCCCGCGCACCGCGGACCTGATCAAGACCGGGCCGTGCCCGTCCCCCGCTCCGCGTCCAGCGCGTACACGCAGCGGTCCTTGCTGCACGCGTACACGACGCCGTCCCGCACCACCGGCGCCCCGGTGATCTCGCCGCCCGTGGCCAGCTTCCAGCGCAGGCGGCCGTCGTCCGCCTTCAGCGTGTAGAGCAGGTGGTCCGTCGACCCGAAGTGGATGCGCCGGTCCGCCACGACGGGCGTGCCGACGACCTCGCCGCCCGCCTGGAAGCGCCATTTCGGCGTGCCCGTCACCGCGTCCAGGGTGTAGAGCCCCTTGCCGCTGCCCACGTGGACGTGGCCGTCGGCGACCAGGACCGGCTCGATCGACGCGCGGGACTCCGTGGCGATGCGCCACCGGTCACGGCCGTCCGTGGCGTCGAGGGCGTACACGGTGCCCAGGTAGTCCGCGAGGTACACGCCGCCGCCGGTGACCGCGGGCCCCGGCGCGAACGCGGGCGGGCACAGGAACGCGGCGGGCGCCTCGAAGTGCCAGCGGACATGGCCGCCCGCCACGTCGATGGCGAGGACCCGGGAGCCCGCGGACACGTACACGTACCCGTCCTGGGCGGGCGCCAGGCGCACCGGGACGCCGCCGCAGGAGGCCGCGTCGCCGATGGGGTACGACCAGCGCTCGTCGCCCGTACGGGCCTCCAGGGCGCGCAGGCGGGCGTTCTGCCAGACGTAGACCGTGCCGTCGTGGACGACGGGTCCGGCCTCGGGGGTCTCGAAGTCGGTCTGGGCCCCGGTGATCTCCCAGAGCTTCTCGCCGTTCGCGGCTTCCCAGGCCTGGACGCCGCCGCCGCGCGTGCCGGTGACGACGGTGCCGCGGTCGGCCTGGAGGGAGTACACCCAGGCGTCGGTGTTCAGGCGCCACAGGTCGGTGCCGTCGGCGCCGTCCAGGGCGTAGAGCGTGGGGCCGTCGGAGGCGTGGATACGTCCGTCGGCGACGCCCATGGACCAGGCGACGTCCCGCGTCTTGAAGCTGCGGCGGCCCGTGCTCACGTCCAGGGCGTGGACCTCGAAGGACGTGACGTACACGAGGTTGCCCGCCACGGCGGGCGTACCCCACACGTCGTTGGACATCCGGAAGCGCCACGGGCGCCACGCGGCCCCCGCGTCCGGCGCGGCGGCGGGGGCGGGCACCACGGGGTCGGCGCCGTTCGCCGCGGCCTTGGACCGCGACCAGGAGGCGGCGAGGCCGGTGTCGGCGGGCACGGCGCCCACGGCGGCGCGGGCGTCGGCCACCCGCGGTCCCGGACCGATCGGCACCTTCGCCCCGGCGAGGTGGACGGGTCCGGCGTCCGGCACACCCCCGAAGGGCGGCGGCTGCGTGGGCGGTACGGGCGGGGCGTGCTGCGGAGGGGGCGGTGCGACGGCGGGGGCGCCACCGCGGCCGCCACTGCGCCCGGAGGAGGCGAGCGCGGCCCGCGCGGGCGGACGGCCGCCCCGGCGGGACTCGATCAGGGCGACGGCGCGCTCCGGAAGCCACGCGGAGGCCGTGCCGCTGTCGCCGTCCTCGCTCTCGGAGGCGAAGAGGTGCGGGGCGAGCTGGGCCTGGAGGTCGGCGGGGCTGGGGCGCAGCGCGGCCTCCATCTGCATGCACGTCTCGATGAGCGGACGCAGCTCGTCCGGGAGTCCCTCCAGGTCAGGGCCCTCGCGGAGCAGCATGAAGACGGTCTCCACGGGGTTCGCCCCGTGGAAGGGCGCGTGCCCGGTGGCGGCGAAGACGAGCATCGAGCCGAGCGAGAAGACGTCGCTGGCGCCGGTGACGCTGCGTGAGTCCTTCGCCTGCTCGGGCGACATGTACGCGGGCGTGCCCACGGCGACGTTCGTCATGGTCAGGCGGGTGTTGGAGACGCCGGACGCGATGCCGAAGTCGATCACGCGGGGGCCGTCCTCCACCACGAGGACGTTCGACGGCTTGAGGTCACGGTGGACGAGGCCGGCGCCGTGGATGGACTCCAGGGCCTCGGCGACGCCCGCTGCCAGCCAGCGCACGGCCTGGGTGGGCAGCGGCCCGTGCTCGTTCACTATTTCCTCGAGCGAGGGAGCGGGCACATAGGCGGTGGCCAGCCACGGCACGGCCGCGCGCGGGTCGGCGTCGACGACGGCGGCCGTGTAGAAACCGGACACCGCCCGTGCCGCCTCGACCTCGCGCGTGAAGCGGACGCGGAACAGCTGGTCCTCGGCGAGCTCGGTCCTGACCGTCTTGATCGCCACGCGCCGCCCTGACGCGGAGCGCGCGAGGTAGACAAGACCCATGCCACCGGCTCCGAGCCGGCCGAGCACCTCGAACGGGCCGATCCGCCTCGGATCGTGCTGCGTCAGCTGATCCACCACTTGCCCTGCCACCTCCCCGTACCCGGGCGCCGTATGAGCGGCCCCGTGCAGCGTCTCACCACCGAGCCGCTACGGCGGCACGCACCCTGATTCTTCCTGTCCGGGGCGGTGGTTGCGAACCCGGGGCGGGATCGGGGTGTTGTGGGACAAAGAAGACGCAAGAAGAAGGAGATATGTGAGCGAAACCTGATCCGAACAGTCATTCGAAAGTGTGAGCGATTCAATTTCCGGCCACCGCTTTCGCGGGGAGCGGCGTACGGCCCGGCCCCGGGAACCGCCCGACCGGCGCACGGGAACTGCCCGTCCGGCGCCCGACCGGCGTACGGAATCGCAAGGAATAGGGCCCCCAACCCCATTTGCACTCGGCCGAATCGCGCTCCGATCACCCCTCGGTAAGCTGACGGCATGACAGGACAGGTACGTACCGTCGACGGCCGCGTGGCCGGTCGGCGCGGTCAGGCGACGCGTCAGAAGCTGCTCGACTGCCTCAGCGAGATGCTCAGCTCCTCGCCCTACCGGGACGTCAAAGTCATCGACGTCGCCCGGAAGGCGGGGACTTCACCCGCGACCTTCTACCAGTACTTCCCGGACGTCGAGGGCGCCGTCCTGGAGATCGCCGAACAAATGGCCACGGAGGGCGCCGAGTTGACCCAGCTCCTCGACGGCCGCTCCTGGGTCGGCAAGGCGGGGTGGCAGACCGCGCAGGAGCTGGTCGAGGGCTTCCTCGATTTCTGGCGCAAGAACGACGCGATCCTCCGGGTCGTCGATCTGGGCGCCGCCGAGGGCGACAAGCGCTTCTACAAGATCCGCATGAAGATCCTGAACTCGGTCAACAACTCCCTTACGGACACGGTCAAGGAACTCCAGGCCAAGGGCAAGGTCGACAAGGACGTGAACCCGGCGGCGATGGCGGGTTCCCTGGTCGCCATGCTCGCCGCGGTCGCCTCGCACCAGCGGGGTTTCCAGACCTGGGGCGTCAAACAGGCCGAACTGAAGCCGAATCTCGCACTGTTGGTGCATCTGGGCGTAACAGGCAAGAAGCCGACGAAGTAAGCCATCCAGCACGACTCCGGCGTCGTCGGCGACGTCTCTTCTGACGCTTTCCCAAGTCCTGTCACAACCGCGGCGGATCACGGTCATCCAGTGATCCGCCGCTGTGTTCCCCGGGTACGCCAACGCCTCTAGTCCTGACGACGCTCCAGGCGGAACAGACGGATCTCCCGCTCCACCCGGGACTGGTACGTCGCGTACGGCGGCCAGAACTTCAGTGCCGCCTCCCAGGCCGCGGCACGCTCGTCGCCCGTCAACAGCCGCGCCCTGACCGGAATGTCCGCGCCCTGCCAGTTGACGTCGGCATCCGGATGGGCGATGAGGTTGCCGGTCCAGGCGGGATGCCCCGGCCGCCCGAAGTTGGAGCCGATCAGGACCCAACTCCCCGCCTCCTCCGGCATACAGGCCAGGGGTGTACGCCGCGGCAGCCCACTCTTGGCCCCGCGCACCGTCAGGATCACCCCCGGCAGCATCTTGGCGCTGAGCAGCACCTTGCCGCGGGTGAGGCGGTGCACGGTGCGGTCCATAGCGGGGATGAAGTGCGGGGCGACCTTCGCGAAGGCCCGGGTGGAGGAGACCTTCTGCATGAGACGGACGCCGGGGGCCTTCGGCTTGGGGGCCATCGGACCGGGAGCCTTCGCACCCGGGGCCATCAGACGTCCGCCGTCGACTGCGAGGGGGCGGGCGGCGGGGCGTCCGCCGTTGGCTGCGAGGGGGCAGGCGGCGGCGCGTCCGCCGTGGTGAACAGCTCGGCCCGTTCCGCCGCGCGTGCCCGCAGCCGGTGCACGGGTCCGAAGAGCAGCTCGTCGCTCGACGCCCGCTTGAAGTACAGATGCGCCTCGTGCTCCCAGGTGAACCCGATGCCGCCATGCAGCTGCACGGCCTCCGAGGCGGCGTTTCGCAGCGCGTCGAGCGACTGCGCGAGGGCGAGGCCACCCACCTGCTCGCGACTTCCGGGCTGCCCGGCCACCGCCCCGGTCACCGCCCCGGAGTCCACCCCCGTGGCCCACGCCGCGTAATACGCCGCCGACCGGGCGGCCTGTACCTGCACATACACATCCGCCAGGCGATGCTTGACCGCCTGGAAGGAGCCGATCGCCCGGCCGAACTGCTCGCGCTGCTTGACGTACTCGACGGTCCGCTCAAGGGCGCGGTCCGCCGCGCCCACGGCCTCGGCGGCGAGCACGGTCGCGGCGACGTCGCCGACGGCGGCGAGCGCGCCCGGCACCTCGGCGTCCTCCGCAATGCCGGAGCCCAGCAACTCCGCCTCCACGTCGCGCAGTTCGACGCGCGCCTGCGGCCGGGTCTCGTCGAGGGAGGTCTGCCGGGTGCGGACGAGTCCGGCGGCGCCCTCGCGCACGAGGTAGAGGAGCGTACGGGACCGGGCGAAGCCGCCCGTGTGCGCGGCCACGACGAGGAGCCCCGCGCTGTGCCCGTCGAGGACCTGCTCGGCCTGCCCGTAGAGCCGCCAGACCCCGTCAGCCGACAGCTTGGCCTGCACTCCGCCCGCACGGCCGCCGCCCGACCAGTCGCCGAGGTTGTCGCCGACCAGGCCGAGCGCGGTGGCGAGCCCGGTGCCGGGTACGGCGAGCGCGGCGGTGAGGCCGCCGGCCGCGATGCGGGGCAGGAGCTCCGCCCGCTGCTCATCGGTGCCGAGGCGCTGGATGAGCGGGGCGACGAGCGCGGCGGTGGCGAAGAGGGGCGAGGGGGTCAGGGCGCGGCCCAGCTCCTCGCTGCCGAGGGCGAGCTCCGCCGAACCGCACCCCACACCCCCGTACGCCTCGGGGAGGGCGATGCCGGGCAGGCCGAGCTGTTCGGCGAGGGCGGACCAGAGAGCGGCGTCGTACCCGGCGGGGGTGCGGACCGCGGCCTTCACCTCGTCGGGGCCGCAGCGTTTGGTGACGAGCTCACGAAGGGTGCGGCGGATTTCTTCCTGCTCCGCGGTGAAGGCGGCGTCCATCGGCGGGCTCCTCCCCCGGGTCGCGGCCGTGCCCCTCGGCGCCGTGCACGAGGGCGGGCCGCCCCGGATCTGACGGGCCGTCATGCTAAGGCGGCACCCGCCAGATGCACAGGCCCGTGACCAGATGCGCGGGTCCGCGACGGACGTAGCACCCTCCCGCGGCCGCACGCATCTGATGTACCGTCAGATTCATGCCAACTCCCCTCCCGCCAGGCCCAAAAGTGGAGCCACCGACGACAGGCGCGGGCACGGCACCCGGCCCGCACCTCCCCCACACCCCAGGCACGCCACGCACCCCACCCGCCCCACAGACCGAACGCACCCCACCCACCCCACGCACGCCCCGCACCCCGCGCAAGGTGGCCGTGGTCGGCATATCCCTCTCCGACTGCGGCCGCGTCGACGAGGCCACCCCCTACGCCCTGCACGCCCAGGCGGCCCGCCGCGCCCTGGCCGACTCGGGCCTCGGCCGCGAGGTCATCGACGGCATCGCGTCGGCGGGCCTGGGCACGCTCGCCCCGGTCGAGGTCGCCGAGTACCTGGGCCTGAAGCCGCGCTGGGTCGACTCCACCTCCGTCGGCGGCGCCACCTGGGAGGTCATGGCGGGCCACGCGGCGGACGCGATCGCGGCGGGCCGCGCGAACGCCGTACTCCTCGTCTACGGATCGACGGCGCGAGCGGACATCAAGGCGCACCGCCGCACGTCGAACCTCTCCTTCGGCGCGCGCGGCCCCCTCCAGTTCGAGGTCCCGTACGGGCACTCCCTGATCTCCAAGTACGCGATGGCCGCGCGCCGCCACATGCACGAGTACGGCACGACGCTCGAACAGCTCGCCTCGGTGGCCGTCCAGGCACGGGCGAACGCGGCGACGAACCCTGACGCGATGTACCGCGACCCGATCACGGTCGACGATGTCCTGAGCGGCCCGATGATCGCGGACCCGTTCACCAAACTGCACTGCTGCATACGTTCCGACGGCGGCTGCGCGGTACTCCTGGCGGCCGAGGAGTACGTGGCCGACTGCACCTCCACCCCGGTCTGGGTGCTCGGCACCGGCGAGCACGTCTCGCACACGACGATGTCGGAGTGGGAGGACTTCACGGTCTCCCCGGCGGCGGTGAGCGGCCGCCTGGCGTTCGAACAGGCCGGACTGCGCCCCGAGGACGTCGACATCGCCCAGATCTACGACGCCTTCACCTACATGACCCTGGTGACGCTGGAGGACCTGGGGTTCTGCGCGAAGGGCGAGGGCGGCGCGTTCGTGGAGAAGGGCCGCCTGCTGCGGGACGGCGAGCTGCCGACGAACACGGACGGCGGCGGGCTCTCGGCCCAACACCCCGGGATGCGGGGCCTGTTCCTGCTGGTGGAAGCGGTACGCCAGCTACGCGGCGAGGCAGGCGCGGCCCGCCAGGTCCGCAGGGCGGGAGGAAGCCTGCCGGAGGTGGCGGTGGCGTCGGGAACGGGCGGGTGGTTCTGCTCGTCGGGAACGGTGATCCTCGGGAGGTGAGGGTTCGTACGGCGAGGGCGAGGGCGCCGCTGCCGCTACGGCTACGACTACGGGCTACGGGCTACGGGCTACGGGCTACGGCGCACGCTCCCGTAGATTCGCCGGATGGACGACACCTCCCCACAGAGCGCCCCACAGACCACCCCCCAGACCACCCCCCAGACCGCCCCGCAGACCGCCCCGCAGACCGACGACGCGTCCGCCCGCGGCCGGGCTCTGCTGCGCACGCTCCGTGTCTGGGACACCGACCTGCCCCCGTTCGACCTGGAGGCAGCCCCCGACCGGCCGCTGCCGCTGTTCTGGGAGTGGTTCACGGACGTGGCGAGCGCGGGGCAGGTGGAGCCGCACACGATGAGCCTGGCGACGGTCGACGAGTCGGGCCGCCCGGACGTACGGACGCTGATGCTGCACGACGCCGACGAGGCCGGCTGGCACTTCGGCTCGCACGCGGGCAGCGCGAAGGGCCGCCAGCTCGCGGCGCACCCGGAGGCGGCGCTCGGCTTCTACTGGCCCGCGCAGGGCCGCCAGGTCCGGGTACGCGGGCGCGTCACGGCAGCGGGCCCCGAGGCAAGCCGCGCCGACCTCGCACACCGTTCGACGGGGGCCCTGGCCTCGGCCCTGGTCGGCAGGCAGAGCGAAGTACTGCCCTCGTACGACGACTTGGTGAGCGCAAGCCAGTCCGCCTGGGAGCGCGCCCAGTCGGACCCGGACGCCCCGGCACCGAGCTGGACGCTGTACGTACTCGCCCCGACGGAGGTCGAATTCTTCCAGGGAGACGTACGACGCCGTCACGTACGACTGCGGTACCGGATGGCGACGGGCGGGGCGGGGGATGCCGGGCAGGCGGGGTGGGTCAGGGAGCTGCTCTGGCCGTGAGGACACCGGGCGGGGGCCCGCTCGGGCGGAGGCCCGCTCGGGGTGCGGAGGACGGCCCGGAGCGGGGGCTGTCGTGGGGGCCCTGCCGTGGCATCAGTTTCCGGTGGACGGAAGCCGCGAAGGGCGCCGCCTGCACGTAAATCCCGGCAGGCGGCTGGCGGGCACGCCGCAGGGTGGGATTTTGGTGCAAGCGGCTGCCGCGAGGGGCGCTGCGTGCACGCCGTGCACGTCGCCTCCTGCCGGGCGGCAGCTGCGACAGGCACCCGAGAGGGGCGCGTCGGTGGCCAGGTGTCAGTGCGTGAAGCTGTACTGGGTGAAGTCTCGGATCGGGCGATAGCCGAGGCGTTGGTACAGCGCGTTGCTCGTGGGGTTGTCGGCGTCGGTGAAGAGCAGCACCTCGTCCGCGCCCGCCGCAAGCGCCGTACGGCTCACCTCTGCGGTGACCGCGCCCGCGTAGCCGCGTCCCCGGAGGTGAGCGGGGGTGTAGACAGGGGCGACCCGGATCTGACCCGCGACCCGGCGGGTGTTGCCCGCCATCGCCGCAGGGGTGCCGTCGGGCGTCTCCCAGAGGGTGACGCCCCCGTAGGCGATACGGGCGTCGGCCCACTCGCCGGCACCCATCGCCCCCTTCTCCCCGAGGGCCTCGTGGAACTCCCCGTGCCACCGCACGAGCAACTCCCGGTCGCCGACGCTCGCGATACGCGCGCCGCCGGCCGGTGCGGGCTCGGGCGGGGTCAGGGTGCCGAGGCGGTACAGCCGCTGGGGGTAGCTGACGGCGGCGGTCGCCTTCGTCCGCCGCTGCCAGGCCGCCGCGAACGCCGCTGCCGTGGCACTCTCGGCCCCCACCCCGGCCGGTTCGAGCCCCGCGTCCGCCAGCACCCCGGCCAGCTCTTCGGCGGCGGCTTCGTCAGGGAGCGGGCTCAGGGCGAGGAAGTGCGGCGGAGTCCACAGAAACGCACCGGTCACCTTGCCGGCCCGGCCGTCCCCTGCCTCCTCCGCGCGGATTCCGAAGAGGGGGTCTTCCGTCCCGTACACATGCAGCCCGCGCACCCGCAGCGTGTCGCTGACGCTGAGCAGCGCGGTGTGCAGGGCGGGTGCCGAGTGCAGGAAAGCCGCCGCGCGGGAGAGGAACTCGTCGAGGTCAGGGGTCAACTGCCAACCGGAGTACGGAGAGGAGGCCATGCGCCATGATCCCCCGCACCGCGCCGTCGACAGAAACGAGTTACGGAGTAGGGAGTGCGGGGCAGGGAGTGCGGAGCAAGGGGTGCGGAGCAGGGAGTGCGGAGCAAGGGGTGCGGAGCAGGGAGTGCGGAGCAAGGGGTGCGGAGCAGGGAGTGCGGAGCAAGGGGTGCGGAGCAGGGAGTACGAAGCCACTCAGTTTCCCGCCGCCCGCCGCGCGCCGCGCACCTGACGCCACCTACCGCCCACCTCGCGCCGCCCGCCTCACCCCACCCGCCGGAACACCGGCACCGTAACGCCAGCGACGCCCGTAACCCCCGCGACGCCCTCGACGCCCGCGGCCCCCGCAACGCCCCCCTCCTCCCGCCCCGCCCCCCGGAACGCGACCTCAAGCGCCATCCCTATCCGCAGCTCGTCCTCCCCGCAGTCGACGACCTCCGTCATCATGCGCGGGCCCTCGGCGAGGTCGACGACGGCGGCCACGTACGGGACGCGGGAGCCGAAGGGCGGCAGGTCGTTCCGGTGCACCACGGACCAGGTGTAGAGCGTGGCGGCGCCGCTCGCCCGATCCCAGGTGACGTCCTCGCTCCAGCAGTGCGGGCAGAACTCCCGCGGATAGTGGTGCGCCTTGCCGCAGCCGCCGCAGCGGCGGATCAGGAGCTGCCCGTCGGCCGCCGCGTCCCAGTAGGGCCGGGTGAAGGCGTCGGGCTCGGGAAGGTCGAAGCGCGGGGCCGGGGCCGGCGCCGGGCCCGAGTCCGAAGAGGAGCCCGAGGGCGGACCCGAGCCCGAGCCCGAGCCCGAGCCCGAGCCCGAGGCGCTCACAGGAACAACCCCAACCCGCTGTCCAGCGACCACGTCTGCCACGACATGGCGAACAGCGCGACGAGCGAGATCAGCGCCATCATCGCGTTCTGGCCCTGCTCGGCCCAGTCGTGGATCATGAGGACGAGGTAGAGGAGATTGAGCAGCAGGCCGCCGACGAGCGCGACGGGGGTCAGGAAGCCGACGATCAGGCCGAGTCCCAGAGCGAGTTCGGCGTACACGACGACGTACGCCATGGTCTTGGGGCGGGGCGCGACCACCGTGGAGAAGCCGCTGCGGACCGCGTTCCACTTGTGCTTCTGGGCCACGTCCGCCGCCCAGGCAATCCCCGTGCCCCGCTCGAACCAGCCCTTCTTGTCCTTGTGCCGCCAACTCTCCAGCCACCACAGGCCGAGGCCTATGCGCAGCACGGCGAGCCATTCGGCGCCGGTGAGCCAGATCGTGTCCATGCGGCGGCTTCTCCCAGTCCGGTACGGGTTTCTGACGGTACGTCAGTTCAGCGTATGCCCGTCGCCTGCGCAAGGGGCGTACGCAAGAGGGCGTACGCCACGCGGGCCTGCCGACGTGCCGCGCGACCCATGGACGCAGGGCGCGCCGCGCATACCCGTGATCAATTCGCAATCGGTTTGGGGCTTGACCGTCCCCCATCAAGTGACCACGTGATTACTCTCAGATTCATGGCCGACACCACTCCCCCACAAGCGCCACAACAAGACCGCCCTGTGTACGTCGTCGGCGGCGGACCCGGCGGCCTCTCCGTCGCGGCCGCGCTGCGTGCCCGCGGTGTACGCGCGGTCGTGCTCGAGAAGTCCGACCGGGTCGGCGCCTCCTGGCGCAGGCACTACGACCGCCTGCACCTGCACACGACACGCCGCCTCTCCGCCCTGCCCGGACTCGCGATACCCCGCTCCTTCGGACGCTGGGTGTCACGTGACAACGTCCTGCGCTACCTGGAGAAGTACGCGGAGTTCCACCAGCTGGAGATCGTCACCGGCGTCGAGGTGTCCCGCCTGGAGCGCACCGCCGACGGCAACGGCTGGCTGCTGCACGCCACCGGCGGCCGCGAGCTGACCGGCAGCGCGGTGGTGATCGCCACCGGGTACAACCACACGCCCCACGTACCGGACTGGCCCGGCCGCGACACGTACTCAGGCGAGCTGGTGCATGCGAGCGCCTACCGCGAGCCCAGCCCCTACGCGGGCAAGGACGTCCTGGTCGTGGGCGTCGGCAACACCGGCGCCGAGATCGCCGTCGACCTCGTCGCAGGCGGTGCGGCCCGCGTCCGTCTCGCGGTGCGCACCGCGCCGCACATCGTCCGCCGCTCCACGGCGGGCTGGCCCGCGCAGCGCACGGGAATCCTGTGCCGCAGGCTGCCCGTCCGCCTCGTGGACCGGCTCGCGGGCCCGATCGCGAAGGTCAGCGTCCCCGACCTGTCCGCGAAGGGGCTGCCCCGGCCCGACACAGGCCTGTACTCGCGGGTGAAGGAGGGCGCGATCCCGGTCCAGGACGTGGGCCTGATCGACGCGGTACGCAAGGGCAAGGTCGAACCGGTCGCGGCGCTCGACTCCTTCGAGGACGGCAAGGTCGTCCTTGCCGACGGCACGCGGATCGGCCCCGAGGCGGTCATCGCGGCCACGGGGTACCGGCGCGCCCTCGAACCGCTCCTCGGTGACCTCGGCGTACTCGACGAGAAGGGCGCCCCGCTGGTCCGCGGCGCCCGCACGTCCAAGTCGGCCCCCGACCTGTACTTCACCGGCTTCACGAACCCCATCAGCGGCATGCTCCGGGAAATGGCCCTGGACGCAGAAAAGATCGCAAAGGCAATCGCAAGGACACCCTGAGCCCCACAAGGGGCGCGAGGAACAACGCACCCAACCACAACGGCCCGCAGCCACCCGACGAACACTCCGCGCCCCATAGGGGCGCGGGGAACGGCGCGCTCAACCACAACGGCCCCCGCAGACACCCGACGGACCGTCGCCCCCCCAAAGGGGCGCGGGGAACTGCGCGCTCAACCACAACGGCCCCCGCAGACACCCGACGGACCGTCGCCCCCCCAAAGGGGCGCGGGGAACTGCGCGACCAGCCAAAACAAACCCGCACCACCCCCACGACCCCCTCCCCAATCCCCCAGTGGCCGGTACTACCCCCTCCCGGCGCCCCCGCCCCCCGGAGGGGGAGTAGCCCCCCAGGGCACCTGGGTACCGCTAAAGGGCCGCCCCACTCTTTGCATGCAGCCCTGTTCCTGACACAGCGTCAGTTCAGTAATCTGACTATGCGTCAGTTGCACTGCACTGCATTGCTGTCACACAGGAGCGGGCGGACCGATGCTTGGATCGACTTACGGCACCTTCACCACCGACCCCCGCCGCGCGCGTGTTGTGGCCTGCGGCGAAGCCCCGGCACCCGCCGTCCACGGACACGCCGCCACGGCGGACGACCTGGACGTCAGCGGACGCCCCCTGCACGCCGACATACCGGATCTGGACCGGTTCTTCCGGCCAGAGTCCGTCGCCGTCATCGGCGCCTCGGACGCCGAAGGCCGGCCGAACACCGGCATCACGCGCCAGCTCATGGACTGGGCCGAGCGGTGCGGCGCCCGGCTGCACCCCGTCCATCCCACCCGTCAGACCGTCTTCGGCACCCCCTGTTTCCCGTCCGTCGCGGACCTGCCGGAGCAGGTGGATCTGGCCGTACTCCTCGTCAGTGACCCCCTTCCGGTGATCGAGGAACTCGCCGAGTCCAAGGTGAAGTTCGCCGTCGCCTTCGCCTCCGGCTTCGCGGAGACCGGCGAGGAGGGCGCCGCCGCCCAGGCCCGCCTGGCCGCCGCCGTGGAGCGCTCCGGCCTGCGGCTGCTCGGGCCCAACACCAACCTCAACGCCTTCGAGAAGTTCCGCGACGACCTCGAAGGCCCCGCCATCGCCCTGATCACCCAGTCCGGCCACCAAGGGCGCCCCGTCTTCACGATGCAGGAGATCGGCGTACGTCTCTCGCACTGGGCGCCCACCGGGAACGAAGCAGACCTGGAGACCTCCGACTTCATCTCCTACTTCGCCGAGCGCCCCGAGGTCGGGGCCATCGCCTGTTACGTCGAGGGGCTCAAGGACGGCCGCTCCTTCCTGCTCGCCGCCGACCGCGCCGCCCAGCGCGGCGTACCCGTCGTCGCGGTCAAGGTCGGCCGCACCGAGACCGGCGCCCGCATGGCCGCCTCACATACCGGCAAGCTCACCGGCGCCGACACCGTCGTCGACGCGGCGATGCGGCAGTACGGCGTGATCCGCGTGGACGGGCTCGACGAACTGCAGGACACGTCCGCCCTGTTGGCGCGCGCGAGGCCGCCCAAGGCCGAGGGCGTCGTCGTGTATTCGATCTCGGGCGGCACGGGCGCGCACTTCTCGGACCTGGCGACCGAGGCGGGGCTGCGGCTCCCGCCGCTCTCGGACGCCAAGCAGGCGGAGCTGCACCAGTGGATACCCGACTACCTGAACGTCGCCAACCCCGTCGACAACGGCGGGCACCCGGTGGGCGACTGGCGCGGCCGGAAGATCATCGACGCGATCCTGGACGATCCGGAGGTGGGGGTGCTGATCTGCCCCATCACCGGCCCCTTCCCGCCGATGAGCGACAAACTGGCGCAGGACTTGGTGGACGCGGCGGAGCAGACGGACAAGCTGGTGTGCGTGGTGTGGGGCTCGCCCGTCGGCACCGAGGAGGCCTACCGCACGACGCTGCTCGGCTCGTCCCGCGTCGCCACCTTCCGTACCTTCGCCAACTGCATCACGGCGGTGCGGGCCTATCTCGACCACCACCGCTTCACGACCCGCTACCGCTCCCCCTTCGCCGAGGCCCCGCGCACGGCCTCGCCGTCCTTCCGCAAGGCGCAGGCCCTGATGCGGCCCGGCCAGCAGCTGAGCGAGCACGCGGCGAAGCAGTTGCTGCGCGCGTACGGGATTCGCGTACCGCGCGAGCAGCTGGTGACCAGTGCGGCGGCGGCCGTGCGGGCGGCCGGGCTCGTCGGCTACCCGGTGGTGATGAAGGCGTCCGGGGCGCGGCTCGCCCACAAGAGCGACCTGGGTCTGGTGAAGGTCGGGCTGACCTCGGCGAGCCAGGTGCGGGACGCCTACCGGGACCTGACCGACATCGCCCGCTACGAAGGCATCGCGCTGGACGGCGTCCTGGTCTGCCAGATGGTGGAGCGGGGCGTCGAGATGGTGGTGGGTGTGACGCAGGACGAGCTGTTCGGGCCGACGGTGACCGTCGGGCTCGGGGGTGTGCTCGTCGAGGTGCTGCGGGACGTGGCCGTACGAGTGCCGCCCTTCGGCGAGGACCAGGCGCTCGCGATGCTTTCCGAGCTGCGCGGGCGGCCCTTGCTGGACGGGGTGCGCGGCGGGCCGCCGGTCGATGTGGACGCGCTCGTCGAGGTGGTGCTGCGGGTCCAGCGGATGGCTCTTGAGCTGGGCGACGAGTTGGCCGAGCTGGACATCAACCCCCTGATGGTGCTGCCCCGGGGGCAGGGCGCGGTCGCCCTGGACGCCTTGGCCGTCTGCCGCTGAGCGAGTCCTCGCGACACCGCTTCGCGGCACGCCTCTCCCACCTGCCCGCCTGAAAACCCCGCAGCGAAATGGAGTACGCAGCCCCATGACACCCCCCTCCCCCGACACCGAAACCGATCCAACCAATCCAACCGATCCAACTGATGCAGCCGACCCGACTGATCCAGCCGGCCCGACTGCTCCCCTCGACTCATTGGTACTCCACGCCACTGACAACGGCGTCTCGTGGATCACGCTCAACCGGCCCGAAGCCATGAACGCCGTCACCTGGGACCAGCGCGAACGCGTCATCTCGCTCCTCGCGGACGCCTCCGCCGACCCCGGCGTCCGAGCCGTCGTCCTCACCGCCACCGGCAAGGGATTCTGCGCGGGGGCGGACCTGCGCGGGTCCCCCGGCTCCGCCACCAGCTCCGCCACCGACTCCGCCACCGAGCGCGTGCCCGGCGACGTGGCCCGCATGATCAAGCTGGGCGCCCAGCGCCTGATCGCCGCCGTCCTGGACTGCGAGAAGCCGGTCATCGCCGCGGTCAACGGAACGGCCGCGGGCATCGGCGCGCATCTCGCGTTCGCCTGCGATCTCGTCATAGCCGCCGAACAGGCCAAGTTCATCGAGGTGTTCGTCCGCCGGGGACTGGTGCCCGACGGCGGCGGCGCCTATCTCCTCCCGCGCCTCATCGGCCCGCAGCGGGCCAAGGAGCTGATGTTCTTCGGGGACTCCGTGCCGGCCGCGGACGCCGAACGGCTCGGCCTCGTCAATCGCGTCGTACCGGCGGACGAACTGGAGAAGACGGCCCGCACCTGGGCGGAACGCCTCGCGACGGGCCCGACCCGCGCCATCGCCATGACCAAGCAACTGGTCAACGCGTCCCTCGAATCGGACCGCACCACAGCCTTCGCGGCGGAAGCGGCGGCCCAGGAGATCAACATGACGACGCGGGACGCGAACGAGGGCGTAACCAGCTTCGTGGAACGCCGCACACCTTCGTACGAGGGCCGCTGAACGCTACTCAGGACCGCATTCGGGCCCGCATGGGGCCGTCGACCCGGCACCCCCGCACCCTCGTCGGCTCTACCCCTTCCCATCTGACGACCCGTCAGCTTCAATGGCTGGTGTGATGGGACATGCAGGGATGGCGGCCACCGTCGTCCGATATCTCAGGTCGGTCGGAGCACCGACCGGCGCCGGGCCGGTCGAAGCCCTTCCGCGTCCGCAGTTGCGGGCCGTCGGTGAGGACGAGCGGGCGCCGCTCGGTGCGGGTGAGTTCCGGCGTGTGCTCGGGAACTTCGCGACCGGTGTGACCGTTGTCACGGCACCGGCATCCGAAGGGGAGGACGGTCCGGCCGGGTTCGCCTGTCAGTCCTTCTCCTCGCTCTCCCTCGACCCGCCCCTGGTCACCTTCATGGTCGCGCGTACGTCGACGACGTGGCCCCGCATCGCACGCGCGGGCGTCTTCTGCGTCAACATCCTGGGCGCCGACCAAGGAGACCTGTGCCGCGGCTTCGCGGTCAGCGGCGCCGACAAGTTCGCGGGGGTCGCGTACGACGCGGCGCCCGTCACCGGCTCGCCCCGCCTGGCCGGCGTACCGGCCTGGATCGACTGCACGATCCAGGCGGTGCACACCGGGGGCGACCACCTGATCGTGGTCGGCAGGGTGGACGCCCTGGACGCCACCGACGACGGCGAACCGCTGCTCTTCCACCGGGGAAAGTTCGGCAGGTTCGACGGATTCGGCGGTTCCGGCCCGTCCGCTACGTGAGCGCGGGCGACCGTACGGCCGACTCGTCACCGACCCGCCGGATCACCAGGGCCATCAGCGCCGCCGCCGCGCACAGCGCCCCCGAGGCGATCCACATCACGTCGTACGACCCGAAGGCATCGCGTACGACGCCGCCGATGACGGCCACGAGCGCGGCTCCCACCTGGTGCGAGGCGAGCACCCAGCCGAAGACGATGGCGCTGTCGTCGCCGTACTGCTCGCGGCACAGGGCCAGGGTCGGCGGCACGGTCGCCACCCAGTCGAGGCCGTAGAAGACGATGAAGAAGATCATCGGCGGGTGCACGGTCGGCGCGAGCAGCAGCGGCAGGAAGAGCAGCGAGACGCCGCGCAGCGCGTAGTACACGGCAAGCAGACGCCGCGCGTCGAAGCGGTCCGTGAACCAGCCGGAGGCAATCGTCCCCACGACGTCGAAGACTCCGATGACGGCGAGGAGCGAGGCGGCCGCCGTGATCGGCATGCCGTGATCGTGCGCGGCGGGCACGAAGTGTGTCTGGATCAGGCCGTTCGTCGAGGCGCCACAGATGGCGAAGGTCCCGGCGAGCAGCCAGAACGGTCCGGTGCGGGCCGCCTTGAACAGCACGGTGACCGCCCGCCGCGCGGCCCCCGTGGCGGGCGGCGGCTTCTCCACGAATTCCTCGGAACCGTACGGCTTCAGGCCCACGTCCGCCGGGTGGTCGCGCAGCAGCAGCCACACGAACGGGACGACGACGAGCGCGGCGAGGGCGACGGTCACCGCGGCGGGCCGCCACTTGTACGTCTCCACCAGCCAGGAGAGCAGCGGCAGGAAGATCAGCTGCCCGGAAGCGGAGGCGGCCGTCAGGATGCCCGTGACGAGTCCGCGCCGCGTGGTGAACCAGCGGTTCGTGACGGTGGCGGCGAAGGCGAGCGCCATGGACCCGGAGCCGAGCCCGACGAGCAGTCCCCAGCACAGAAGGAGCTGCCAGGCGTGCTGCATCCACACGGTGAGCCCGGAGCCGAGCGCGATCACGATGAGAGCGACCGCCACGACCCGCCGGATGCCGAAGCGGTCCATCAGCGCGGCGGCGAACGGCGCGGTGAGCCCGTACAGCGCGAGGTTGATGGAGACCGCGAGGCCGATCGTGCCGCGCGACCAGTGGAACTCGTCGTGCAGCGGGTCGATGAGCAGGCCCGGCAGGGAGCGGAAGGCGGCGGCGCCGATGATCGTCACGAAGGTGACGGCGGCGACGAACCACGCCCGGTGGATACGGCGGCGGCGCCTCGGCACCTCCAAGGGCGGCTCGACCGCCTGATTCACGTCTGTCTGGGTCACGACAACCAGCATCGGGATACGTCCATGCCCGAACGAGTGGCCCGAAGGACAGCATTGGCTAGGATCAGGCCATGACTGATCGCGCCATGATCCCAGCGAGCGTCGGCGCCCCGGGAGCGCCGGGAGTGCCGGGAGGGCCGGGAGGGCCCGTCACCGCACGTCACCGCGTGGTGGTCCTGGCCCTGGACGGCGTCATCCCCTTCGAGTTCGGCATCCCGCAGCGGATCTTCGGCCGCGCGCGGAACGCCGACGGCGCGTTCCTGTACGAGGTCCTGACCGCCTCCGTCCGCGAGCCGGGCCCGGTGCGCACGGACGCCGACTTCTCGATCCTCGTGGAGAACGGCCCGCAGGTCCTGGCCACGGCCGACACGGTCGTGATCCCCGCGTCGTACGAACTCGGGCCGGTCTACGAGGAGGGCCAGCTGACCGGCGAACTGGCGTCGGCCCTGGCGCACGTCCGGCCGGGCACCCGCATGATCTCCATCTGCACGGGCGGGTACGTCCTGGCCGCCGCCGGCTATCTCG
Source organism: Streptomyces sp. NPDC055099 (assembly GCF_053607685.1). Lineage (NCBI taxonomy): Bacteria > Bacillati > Actinomycetota > Actinomycetes > Kitasatosporales > Streptomycetaceae > Streptomyces > Streptomyces sp. NPDC055099. The sequence goes on from NZ_JBSGUA010000008.1 coordinate 211,651, forward strand.
ACGGCCGCACGGCGACCACGCACTGGGCGTCGGCGGAGCACTTCCAGCGGCTCTTCCCGCAGATCACGGTGGACCCGGAGGTGCTCTTCATCGACGACGGTGACGTGCTCACCTCGGCCGGTGTGGCCGCGGGCCTCGACCTCTGCCTCCATGTCGTGCGCGGCGACCACGGATCGGCGGTCGCCAACGACGTCGCCCGCCGTACGGTGGTGCCGCCGCACCGGGACGGGGGCCAGGCCCAGTACATCGAACGCCCCGTTCCGGAACCGCAGTTCGCGACGACGACGACCGCGCGGGCGTGGGCGCTGGCCCGCCTCCACGAGCCGATCCAGCTCCGTGACATGGCGGACCAGGAGTCCATGTCCGTACGCACCTTCACGCGCCGGTTCCGCGAGGAAGTGGGGATCAGCCCAGGCCAGTGGCTCGCGCAGCAGCGGGTCGAGCGGGCCCGCCATCTCCTGGAGTCGAGCGATCTCTCCGTGGACCGGATCGCGCGGGACGCGGGCTTCGGTACGGCGCAGTCGATGCGGGGGCACTTGCAGGCGGCTCTGGGGGTTACTCCTACCGCCTACCGCCGTACGTTCCGCGCCGGAGCGTTCCCCGGGCCCGGGCGGTGAGCCCCCGTGGCGGTCGCCCCCTTACAGAACAAACCTTTCCCGCCCACCCACCCGATCACCCCGCAGCACCACCCGAACGAACAGACCCCAACTAACAGACCCCAACTAACAGACCTCTCCTGCACGCAAAGACCAACCCCCTCTCAAAACGTCAGCACCCCCCTCGCCACCCGCCCCGCCTCCGCGTCCCCCACCGCCTTCGCGAAGTCCTCCACCGGGTACGTCTCCGTCACCAGTTCATCGAGGAGCAGGCGTCCCGCCCGGTAAAGCTCCGCGTACAGGGCGAAGTCCCGTTGCGGGCGGGCCGAGCCGTAGCGGCAGCCCAGGATCGACTTGTCCAGGAACAGGGACGACACCAGGAACGACGCCTCGGCCGTGGCCGGCGGCACCCCAAGGAGGATCGCCTGGCCGTGCCGGTCCAGGAGGTCGATCGCCTGCCGGATCAGCTCGACCCGGCCCACGCACTCGAAGACGTGGTCCGCACCGGTCGGCAGCAACTCCTTGACCCCCTCCGCGTCCGCCGACGAGAAGAAGTGCGTCGCGCCGAACTGCCGTGCCACCGGCTCCTTCCCGGGGTTCGCGTCGACCGCCACGATCCGCGTCGCACCGGCGATCCTCGCCCCCTGCAGCACGTTCAGGCCGATGCCGCCGGTACCGATCACCACGACGCTGTCCCCCCGGTCGACCTTCGCCCGGTTGAGCACGGCGCCGACCCCCGTCACCACCCCGCAGCCGATCAGCGCGGCCGACGTCAGCGGAATGCCCGCCGGGATCTTCACCGCCTGCACGGCCTTCACCACCGTGCGTTCCGCGAACGCGGAGTTCGCGGCGAACTGGTAGATGGGCTCGCCGCCCCGCGAGAACGGCTGGTCCGGCATCCCGATCGCGCGCCGGCACATGGTCGGCCGCCCCCGGTTGCACTCCCCGCACGCCCCGCAGCTCGCGATGGTCGACAGCGCCACATGGTCACCGGCCGCCACATGGGTCACCCCCGCGCCGACCGCCTCCACCACCCCCGCCCCTTCGTGCCCGAGCACCACCGGCGAGGGGAAGGGGATGGTTCCGTCGATCACGGAGAGGTCGCTGTGACACAGGCCCGCGGCCTTGACGGCGACCAGTACCTCACCCGGCCCCGGGTCCCGTATCTCCAGGTCGTCGACGACCTCGACCCTGCTTCCCTCGGCCCTGCTCCTGTCGAAAACGACACCCCTCATCGCGACTCCCTCGGCAGGCCGAGCACGCGCTCGGCGATGATGTTCCGCTGAATCTCGTCCGAGCCGCCGTAGATGGTGTCGGCCCGCGTGAAGAGGAAAAGCCGTTGCAGCGCGTCGAGTTCGTAGGGGTCGGACTCGCTCCAGTCCCCTGGGCCGACCGCCCCCGCGGCGCCCCGCACCGCCATGGCCAGCTCACCCAGGCGCTGATGCCACCCGCCCCACAGCAGCTTGGCCACACTCGGCGCTCCCGCCCCGGCCTGACTGCCGCCACCGCCCGAACTCCCCAACGTAAGCAGCGCGTTCCACCGCATGACGCGCAACTCCGCCCACTGCCGTACGAGACGGTCCCGCAGCACGGGGTCGTCGACGGCGCCGCTCGCGACGGCCTCCCGGACGACGCCGCCCAGTTCCTCCGCGAAGCCGATCTGCTGCACGAGCGTGGAGACACCCCGCTCGAAGCCGAGCAGTCCCATGGCCACGCGCCACCCGTTGCCGGGGCCGCCCACCACGTGCGAGGCACGTGCGACCGCCCCGTCGAAGAAGACCTCGTTGAACTCGCTCGTTCCCGTCAACTGCCGTATGGGGCGCACCTCGACGCGCCCCGGCTGGTCCATCGGCAGGAGCAGGAAGGAAATCCCCTGGTGCCCGACGGACCCCGCCTCCGTCCGCGCGAGCACGAAGCACCAGTCCGCCTCGTGCGCGAGGGAGGTCCAGATCTTCTGCCCGGTGACGCGGTACACCTCACCGTCCCGCACCGCCGAGGTCCGCAGCCCCGCCAGGTCCGAGCCGGCCCCGGGCTCGCTGTAGCCCTGGCACCACAGCGCCTCGCCGCGCGCGATGGGCGGCAGGAACTCGTCCCGCTGCTCCTGTGTGCCGTACGCGAGGAGGGTGGGGGCAAGCAGGTTCTCGCCGATGTGGCCATAGCGCCCCGGCGCCCGCACGCGCGCGTACTCCTCGGCCCAGACGACCTGCTGGGTCAGCGTCGCCCGCCGATTCCCGTACGCACCGAGACCGGGCCCCGCGCCCGCACCATCCCCATCGCCCGCACCGCTGTCCCACCCAAGGCCGATCCACCCACCCCGCCCCAACTCCCGCTCCCAGGCCCGCCTTTCCGTCGCCCCCTCATGCTCGCTGCCGGGCCCGCCGCTCCCCGCCGCCCCGGCGAACACCCCCGTCAGGTGCTCCTCGAGCCACGCCCGTGCCTCCGCCCGGAACTCCTCGTCCCGCGGCCCGAATCCGAACTCCACCGCCCGGCCCGCCCGGCCTACGCGTTCGGCCGGTCTTTGGCGGCCGCGGCCTTCGCCATCGCCTCCAGCTGGGCCAGCATCGGCATCGGGTCGACCCCCACCGTCCCCGGCAGGAAGTCGGCGATCTTCTCCGGGGTCCAGCCGCCCTCGACATACCCGGCACGCAGCTCACGGGGCTGGGCCCATACGGCGATCTTCGGTCCGGCCACCGTGTAGACCTGCCCGGTGATCTTCTCCTGCCGGGCCCGCTCGCTCAGCAGATACGTGACCAGCGCGGCCACATCCTCCGGCTCCCCGATCTCCTTGAGCTCCATGGGGACGTTGGCGGACATCCGTGTGCGCGCGACGGGAGCCACCGCGTTCGCCGTCACGCCGTACTTGTTCAGGCCGAGGGCCGCGCTGCGCACCAGCGAGATGATGCCGCCCTTGGCCGCGCTGTAGTTGGCCTGCGCGACGGAACCCTGGTGGTTGCCGCTGGTGAAGCCGATCAGCGTGCCCGTGCCCTGCTTGCGCATGACCGCCGACGCGGCCCTGAAGACGGTGAACGTGCCCTTCAGGTGCGTGGCGACCACCGGGTCCCACTCCTGCTCGGACATGTTGAACAGCATCCGCTCGCGCAGGATTCCGGCCACGCAGACCACGCCGTCGATGCGCCCGTACTCGGCGAGCGCGATGTCGACGATCCGCTGCCCGCCCGCCATGGTGGAGATGTCGTCGGCGACGGCCACGGCCTCGCCGCCCGCCGCTTGGATCTCCTTGACCACGCCGTCGGCTATCTCACTGGTCGGTTCCGCGCCCTCCATGGAGACGCCGTAGTCGTTGACGACGACCTTCGCCCCCTCGGCCGCGGCGGCGAGCGCGACCGCTCTGCCGATGCCGCGCCCGGCACCGGTCACGGCCACCACCTTGCCTGCCAAGAAGTTCCCCACGTCCGGCCCCTTCCCGCGGTTTCTGACGGACCGTTAGATTCTATGACCCGTCAGATACCCGAAGACAAGACCCGGGGAGTACCCATGTCAGACTCGGCACCCACCGGCCCGGCATCCACAGACGCCGCGCAACCGACCGGATCAGCCCTGCCGCCCGAGTTCTTCGACATCGCCAAACGCGTGAACAACTGGGGCCGTTGGGGCACGGACGACGAGATCGGCACGCTCAACCTCATCACCGACGACGTCGTCCGCGAGGCCGCCGCGTCCATCCGCACCGGCCGCCGGGTCGCGCTCGCGCTGCCCCTCAAGGAGGACGGCGTCCAGACGGGCCTGATACCCGGCCGGGCCAACCCCCTGCACGCGATGGTGCAGATCAACCAGGAGCTCTTCGGCCCCGGCACGGTCGCCACCAGCGACGACGTCGTCACGATGGGGCTGCAGGCGGCCACCCACTGGGACGCGCTCACCCACGTGTCGCACTCGGGAAAGATCTACAACGGCCGCCCGGCGGACACCATCACCGCCCACACCCGCGCGCAGTTCAGCGGTATCGACAAGGTGCCGCACCTCGTCTCGCGCGGTGTGCTGCTCGATGTCGCCCGCGCCAAGGGTGTGGACCGGCTGCCCGGCGATCACGCGGTCACCCCCGAAGATCTCGCGGAGGCCGAGGAGTTCGCGGGGCTCACCGTGCGTGCCGGTGACATCGTCCTCGTACGCACCGGGCAGATCCAGACGTATCTGGCGGGCGACAAGCACGCGTACGGGTACCCGTCCCCCGGCCTCTCGGTGCGCACCCCGGAGTGGTTCCACGCGCGTGATGTCGCGGCGGTCGCCAACGACACCCTCACCTTCGAGATCTTCCCGCCGGAGATCGAGAACCTGTGGCTGCCCGTACACGCGCTCGACCTGGTGGAGATGGGGATGCTGCAGGGCCAGAACTGGAATCTGGAAAAGTTGTCCACAGCCTGTGCAGAAGTTTCCCGCTACAGCTTCCTTCTCTCGGCGATGCCCGAGCCGTTCGTCGGCGGCACGGGGACGCCCGTCGCGCCGGTCGCGGTGCTGTGAGCGTGCCGTGAGCGAGTCGTGAGCCTTCGGATGGCGGCGCCCCGGCTCCCGCCCCGAGCGCGATGCCGCGCGCCGCCATCCGGCTCCGGCGCCCTGGTCCTGCCCTACTCGGCCACGAAGGGACCGACGCCGACGGCGACCCACATCTCGCCGAGGTCCGGGTCACAGGTCACCGTCCCTCGACGTCCCCTCGCGGCGAATCGCTGCACACAAGCGTGATCAATCGGACACGGTACGTCAACACCCGTCCGGTGATTAATGAATTATGCCGCTTATGTACGGGACGCGCACGGCCGCGCATCGTGGCACGCGACGGCGCATGCGGGCGCCCGGGGCCGCCACACAGCCCGCTGGGACCGACAGGAGGCTCCGGACCGTCAAGCGGGGCTCAGACCGCCTCGTACGCCACGTCTTCGTAGGTCGTCCCGTCGAACGCGACCGCCGCGACGCCCGGCTCGCACCGGTCCACCTCGCACCAGATGCTCTTTCCCGCACCTTCGGCCTGCCAGCCCCAGCGGTCGGCGAGGCCGTCGACGAGTTCCAGGCCCCGGCCGTTGGTGGCGTCACCGTCGGCGTGCCGCTGCTTGGGCGGACGCGCGCTGGCGTCGGCGACCTCGACCCTGACCGTCCCCGCCGCCGTGCCCGCTCCCGCCTCCGCGGCTTCGTCGGGCACGTCCGGGACGTCGGGGAGCCGCATGCGCAGCACGGCCGGACAGCCCGTGTGCACCACCGCGTTGGTGACCAGCTCCGAGATCAGCAGGATCAGCGTCTCGGCCAGTGGCTCGTCGGCCCCTATCCCGGAACCGGCGAGCCGCGAACGCGCCCACCTTCGGGCCCGCCCCACCTCTGCGGGATCGGGCCTGACCTCCAGCTGAACTTGAAGCACCTGCACCGCTCACACCATCCGAACCGGCGGACACATCGCCTCGCGACTCCACAGGGTCACGGAACGTGATCCCCTTGAGAGACAGCATGGTTGACGTTCAGTCACCCCAACAAGCGCTTCAGGCATATTCCAGCGCGAAGGAGTACGCGTGCGGCATACTGTGCGACGCGCGCTGCGGGGGGTCGAACAGGCGGGCATACAGCCCCTTCCTGCACTGCGAGCGGCATGCATTGCCGGCTCCGGCGCCGCCTCGGGGGCAGCACCGGCATGGCTCGACCTCAGAACCACTCGCATCTGACACAAGGTACCGGAGCGGAAGCCCGACTCCATGCCGTGACGAGTCACGCATAGGACACAACCCGGTATCGACGCTCCGGTATCGACGCTCAGTAGCCTCCTCCCCCTTCGCGGACCGCACAAGTCGATCATTGCGCGCTCCTGTGGGGCTCACAGGGCCGCCGCGAGCTCCTCCTCGGCGCGGGCGGCCGACTGCCCGAGGCCGGCCCGCACCCAGGCCCGCTTCAGATGCAGGTGCACGTCGGCCTCCCAGGTGAAGCCCATCCCGCCGTGCACCTGGAGGCAGTCGCGCGCGCCGCGCACCGCCGCGTCGTCGGCGAGCAGCTTGGCCGCCGCGATCTCCGCCGCGTCACCGGTCACTGACGCCGCGTACACGGCGGCGCGGGCAATCTCGGTGCGGACGAGCATCTGCGCGCAGAGGTGCTTGACGGCCTGGAAGGACCCGATGGAGCGGCCGAATTGGGTACGTTCACGTGCATAACGGACTGCCATATCGCAGGTCCTGCCCGCACTGCCGAGCTGTTCCGCCGCGAGCAGCAGGTCGGCCTCCGAGGCTTCGGAGGCTACGGAGGCTACGGACGCTTCGGAGGCTTCGGACGCTTCGGAGGCCTTCGCGCCCTCCGTCCGTTCGCCCGGCACCCGGTGCAGCGGTGTCAGCGGGTCGACCGACCGCAGCGGCAGGGCTCCGGAGGCGTCGCCGTGGACCACGTCCGCCTCGTCGAGCCAGGGGACGAGGCCGCCGGACACGGCTGTCACCACGGTCGTTCCCTGGGCTGCTCCCGGTACGCCGGGCGCCGCGAGGAACGTGGCCACCAGCGGCCCGGGGAGCAGCGCGCGCCCCGCCTCCTCGAACGCCAGGACCGCTTCCGGAAGTCCGAGTCCGACCCCGCCCTGTGCCTCCGGCACCCGCAGCGAGAAGAACCCGGCGTCGCCGAGCTCCCGCCACAGGGCCCGGTCCAGCGTGGGCGTCCCGGAGTCCGCGGCCTCCCGCAGCGCGGCCCGGTCGAACCGCCCCTCCAGGACGTCGCGCACCCCGTCCCGCAACGCGATCTGATCCTCCGTGAGTTGGAAGTCCACGCGTGCCCTCACCGCCCCTTCGGGAGGCCGAGTATCCGCTCGGCCACGATGTTCTGCTGGATCTGCGAGGTCCCGGCGGCGATCGTGTACGAGAGGGAGGAGAGCCGGTCCAGGGTCCACTCGTGGCCGAGGTCCAGCGCGCCGGGGCCGAGGACCTCGCCGGCCGTTTCGTACAGCTCCTGGCGTGCGTGTGAGTAGCGCAGCTTGAAGACGGAGCCGCCGATGCCCGGCACTCCGGTCCCGGCCCGCTGCGACTCGCTGACGTTCCACTGCGTGAGCCGCCACAGCGCCCCGAACTCGGCGCTGAGCCTGCCGAGCCTGCGCCGGAGCACCGCGTCGTCCCAGCGGCCGTTCTTGCGGGCCTCGCGGGCGAGGTCGCCGAGGACCCGGCGGCAGGCGACGACCTCCCCCACGAAGGCCGTCCCCCGTTCGTAGGAGAGCGTCACCATCGTCACGCGCCAGCCGTCGTTCTCGGCGCCGACCCGGTTGGCGACCGGCACCCGCACCTCGTCGAGGAACACCTCGGCGAACTCGGTCGATCCGGCGAGCGTGCGCAGGGGGCGGACGGTGATGCCGGGGGCGTCCATCGGCATCGCGAGCCAGGAGATGCCGCGGTGCTTGGGCACGCCTTCGCTCACCGGTGTCGTGCGCACGAGGAGCTCGCACCAGTCGGCGACCTCCGCGTGCGAGGTCCAGATCTTGGAGCCGCTCACCACGTAGTGGTCGCCGTCGCGCCACGCGCGCGTGCGCAGCGACGCGAGGTCGGAGCCCGCGTCGGGTTCGCTGAAGCCCTGGCACCACACCTCGTCGCCGCGCAGGACGGGCGGCAGCCACCGGGCCCGCTGTTCGGCGGTCCCTTCGGAGGCGATGGTGGGGCCCGCGTGCAGCAGGCCGACGAAGTTCGCGCCCACGTAGGGCGCGCCCGCCTTCTCGGTCTCCTCCAGGAAGATCAGGTGCTGGGTGGGGGTGGCTCCTCGGCCGCCCGCGTCGACGGGCCAGTGCAGGCCCGCGTATCCGGCGTCGTACAGCCTGCGCTGCCATCCCATGTCGTAGGCCCGGCGTCCCGGCCAGTCCAACGGGTCGGGGCGCGGCGGGAGTTGGGGAAGGGTGCGGGCGAGCCATGCGCGCAGGCCCGCCCGGAAGGATTCCTCCTCCTCGGTGTAGGTGAGGTCCACGTCAGGCCCGCTTGCCCTGGTCCAGGTCGCGGTTGAGGTCGCGGTCCAGGTCGAGGCCGAGCATGCGGATGGCGTTGCCGCGCATCAGCTTGTAGATCGTCTCGTCGTCGAGGCCCTTGACGTGGTCGAGGGCGACTTCCTTGGTGTGCGGGAAGGTCGAGTCGACGTGCGGATAGTCGGTCTCGAAGGTGGCGTTGTCGCGGCCGACGACGTCGAGGGAGGCGACGCCGTGCTTGTCGCGGAAGAAGCAGCAGAACATCTGCCGGTAGTAGTACGTGGAGGGGGGCTCGGGGATCAGGTCGCGGACGCCGCCCCAGGCGCGGTGCTCCTCCCATACGTCGTCGGCGCGTTCGAGGGCGTACGGGATCCAGCCCATCTGGCCCTCGCTGTAGGCGAGTTTGAGGGTGGGGAACTTGACCAGAACCCCGCTGAAGAGGAAGTCCATCATGGAGGCCATCGCGTTGTTGAAGGACAGCGCGGCCTGGACGGCGGGCGGGGCGTCCGGGGAGGCGGCGGGCATCTGGGAGCTCGACCCGATGTGCATGTTGACGACGGTGCCGGTCTCCTGGCAGATCGCGAAGAACGGGTCCCAGTAGCCGGAGTGGATCGAGGGCAGTCCCAGATAGGTGGGGATCTCGGAGAAGGTGACGGCCCTGACGCCCCGCGCGGCATTCCGCTTGATCTCGGCGACGGCGAGGTCGATGTCCCACAGGGGGATGATGCAGAGCGGGATGAGGCGGCCGCCGCTGTCGCCGCACCACTCCTCGACCATCCAGTCGTTGTAGGCGCGCACGCAGGCCAGGGCGACCTCCTTGTCGTGTGCCTCGGCGAAGGTCTGGCCGCAGAACCGGGGGAAGGTGGGGAAGCAGAGGGACGCCTCGACGTGGTTCAGGTCCATGTCCTTGAGGCGTTCGGCCGGGTCCCAGCAGCCGCGGCGCATCTCGGCCCGGGTGATCCCCTCAAGGGTCATGTCGTCGCGGTCGAAGCCGACCGCCGCGATGTTCCGCTTGTACGGGAACTTGAGGTCCTCGTAGATCCACCAGTCGGTGGGAGGGCCGTCCGGGTCCATCGTGATCTGGTACTTGCCCGCCACGTACGCGAGTTCGCCGATGCCGGCGGTGAGGGGCTTGGGGCCGCGGTCGCGGTATCGGGCGGGCAGCCAGGTGTCGAAGAGATGCGGCGGCTCGATCACGTGGTCGTCGACGCTGACGATCCGGGGAAGCTCGGTCATGGTGTCCTGCCTTTCAAGGGGCCTCCGGTCATCTCTCCGGTCCCTCCGGGCTATCTGATGACCCGTCAGAAAGCAGGCTAGCCGCGCACCCCTGGACCGACAAGGCGGTGAGGCTTACGCTCTCGGCACGATCTGACTGGCCGTCAGTTCAGGTGCTGCCGTGAGGGGATCGCATGAGGACCTCGGAGAACGAGACCGCGTACGAGCTGGGGGCATCCCGCACCCTCTGGGAACTCATCGAGCACCGCGCCCGCCTCACCCCCGACGCGCCCGTCCTCATCCAGGCCGCGCCCGACCCCGCCGACGACCGGACCCTGACCTTCGGCGAGCTGCGCGACCGCGCCGAACGGATGGCCGCGGGCCTCCACGCGAGGGGCGTGCGCCCCGGCACCGTGGTGGCCTGGCAGCTGCCCACCCGCATCGAGACCGCCCTGCTCTCCTTCGCGCTCGCCCGCATCGGCGCCGTCCAGTCACCGGTCATCCCCTTCTACCGCGACCGCGAAGTCGGCTTCGCGCTACGGGAGTCGAAGGCGGAGTTCTTCGCCGTGCCGGGCGTGTGGCGGGGCTTCGACCACACCGAGATGGCGCGGCGGCTCGGCGCGCGGGGCGTCTTCGAGGCGTACGCGGACGACGACCTGCCCGACGGCGACCCGTCCACCCTGCCCCCGCCGCCCTCGGACGGCACGACGGTGCGCTGGATCTACTGGACGTCGGGCACGACGTCCGACCCCAAGGGCGTGCTGCACACGGACCGTTCACTGATAGCGGGCGGCTCGTGCCTCGCGCATGCGCTGCACCTCTCGGCGGACGACGTCGGCTCGATGGCGTTCCCCTTCGCGCACATCGCGGGCCCCGACTACACGGTGATGCTGCTCCTGTACGGGTTCCCCGCGGTGATGTTCGAGACCTTCGCGCTGCCCGACGCGCTCGACGGCTACCGGCGGCATGGCGTGACGGTGGCGGGCGGCTCGACCGCGTTCTACTCGATGTTCCTCGCCGAGCAGCGCAAGCTGGCACCCGGCGCGAAGGTCATCCCCACTCTGCGCCTCCTGGCGGGCGGCGGTGCGCCGAAGCCGCCGGAGATCTATCACGCGGTCGTACGCGAGATGGGCTGCCAACTGACCCACGGGTACGGCATGACCGAGGTGCCGATGATCACCATGGGCGCGCCGGACGACACCGCGGAGAACCTGGCCACGACGGAGGGGAAGCCCCCGGAGGGCATGGAGATCCGGATCACGGACGCCGAGGGCAAGGAGGTACCCGCCGGGGTCGACGGCGAAGTGCGGCTGCGCGGGGAGGCCGTCTGCCAGGGCTACCTGGACCCCGAACAGAGCGCGGGAGTCTTCGACGCGGAAGGCTTCCTGATCACCGGCGACCTGGGCCACGTACGGCCGACCGGGCACCTGGTCCTCACCGGGCGGGCCAAGGACATCATCATCCGCAAGGGCGAGAACATCTCCGCGAAGGAGATCGAGGACCTGCTGCACCGGCATCCGGCCGTCGGTGACGCGGCGGTGATCGGCCTCCCGGACCCCGAACGGGGCGAGCGGGTCTGCGCGGTGATCGAGCGGCGCCCGGGGGGCCACGAGGCCCTGACGCTCGACTCCCTGACGGCGTATCTGCGCGGGGAAGGACTCTCCACGTACAAGCTGCCGGAGCAACTGGAGCTGGTGGAGGCCCTCCCCCGCAACGAGACGCTGCGCAAGGTGCTCAAGTACAAGCTGAGGGAGCGGTTCACACAGGGCTAGTGCGCGCGAGCGCCTCTCACTCAGGGACGGTGAAGTACGCCGAGAACGCCGCGACGATCTCTTCCTCCGTCACACGCCCGTCCCCGTCGGTGTCGAGCGAGCCGCCCGCGGCGCTCGCGACGTCCGCCGGGACACCGAGGGCCTTGAGCACGCGCTCGACCTCCTGCGGGCTGACCGCGCCGTCGGCGTCGCCGTCCGCGACCGAGATCACGGCGTCCAGGAACGGCCGCGCGATCTCCGCGAACCGGGCGGGGTTGTCGCGCAGACGCTTGACCGCGCCGCCCACGAACTCCGGCTTGGTGATCCGCTGGTCACCGTCACGGTCGGCGATCCCGGCCATGCCCTGCCAGAAGGCCTCGGCCCCGATGTAGAGGGCCTGCCCCTTCTCGGAGCGTGCCGTCGCGCCGAACTCGCTGAGCAGGGCGGCGGTCGCCGTGCTGAAGTCCTCACGGGAGATGTAGCCGTTGCCGTCCTGATCAAAGCTGGCGAAACGGGCCGCGATCTTACGCTCGTACTCGGCACTGTCCATGGTGTTCGGGCCGCCTCACTTCTGCGGTTGGGTGCGTGTGCACAGGGGGTCCCCTGGGTGTGTCTGGCAGCGAGCGTACGTGTTCGGCGACCGCCCGGAGGCCGGAAGCCGACGCTTGTGCCAAGACCGGGACAAGAGAGGTTGTACCAGGAGCCCGGCCTCGGTGATCTTTTGGGTCCACCCGGGTCCCGCGCGGGGAGCGGTCTCACGCGGAGAGGGGGATCGCCTCGTCGTCCACCGCGGCGGTCACGTCCGGGAAGACCTCGAAGAGCCTGCGTACGCCGAGGGCCGCGAGGACGCGGTTCACGTGGGAGCCGTCCTCGGCGCCCTTCGCGGGCAGTATCAGGCGCAGCCGGCCCTGGCAGGAGCGGAACAGGCGGCGCGTGGCGATCAGCACGCCGACGCCGCTGGAATCGCAGAACAGCACGTCGGAGAGGTCCAGGACGAGGCTGTGCCGGCCGTCGGCCACGGCGTCGTGCACGCGCTGGCGCACGACAGGCGAGGTCACCAGGTCCATCTCGCCGGACACCCGCAGGACGGCCCAGCCGTCCTGGTCGTCCACGGCCACCTGCAGCGTCACTCGCACGCCTCTCGCTCGCTGATACCGCTCGCTCGTAGCTCGCCGATGCGGAAGCCTTTCCTACGCTTCCTACGTCGCGGCTGCCCCAGCTCCTCTCCATGAAACACCAGGGACACCGCCTCCTATCATCCGAGGCCGGGAGCTTGCGTACTTTGCCTCAAAGGGAGTGCGTTGTCGGTGGTGGCGACTACATTCGACAGAGGGTTTCGGGACGGACAAGGAACGGCACGCGCAGAGGGGGCCGCATGGCGAAGGACGCGCCGCGCCGCTGGGACCGCCGCATGCAGCAGCGGCTGGCGCACGGGGAGGCAGCCGCGCTCGGCGAGCTGTACGACCACTTCGCCTCGCTCGTGCACGGCCTCGCCCACCGCGTGCTCGGTGACGAGGACGCCGCCGACCGCATAACCCGCGAGGTCTTCGCCCACATCTGGGAGAACCCCGACGCGTACGACCCGAAGCAGGGCCCCCTGCGCTCCTGGGTCGCCACGCTCACCCACCAGCGGGCCGTCCGGCGGCTGCGCCAGACCGAGTCCGCGGCCCTGGCCCGCGGCGGGGAAGGAACCGCGGAGGACCTGGAACGCAAGGTCCGCCGCGCCTCGGCCGCCGCCCGCGCGGACTACATCGTCACGGCCATGCCCGCCCCGCTGCGGGCCGCCCTGGAGCTCGCCTACTTCCAGCGGCGCGACTACCGCCAGACGGCGGCCGACCTCGGCGTGACGGAGGACGAGGCGCGCCGCCGCCTCCGCCTGGGCCTGCAGCTTCTCTCCACGGCGAACGACGCGGCGGGCCCCGCGGAGCCGCACCCCTCACCGGGGACCCGCCCCGGGTACGGGAGAGCGCTGTGAAGGGGCCCGACCGGCAGGACCCCATCGAGGAACCGGACCTCCCGGAGAGCGGCGGGGGTACGGATGGCCCCGGCGGCCCCGGCGGCCCGGACGGTTCCGGTGACGGGGACGCCCGGCGGCCGCCCCGCATACCGCTGCCCCGCGCCTCCATAGAGGACACGGGACACCCCCTGCCCGACCCTCCGCTCGCTCTCGACCACCGGGTCCTGAAGTCCCTGCTCGGGGCCTGGGCGCTCGCCGCCTGCTCCGTCGAGGAAGCCCTCGCCGTCGAGGTGCACCTGGGGCACTGCGGCCCCTGCGCGGAGGAGGCGCTGCGGCTGCGCGACGCCGTGGGCCTGCTGCATCAGGAGGAGAGCCTCGATCTCGACCCGGGCCTGCGCAACCGCGTCATCGAGAACTGCCTCGGGCGGCGCCCGCCCCGTATCCCGGTCCCCGAGTGGGCCATTCCGTACGACGCCGAGACCGCCCGCCTCGACGCGCTCCTGAGGGACATCGGCGACTCGGAGTGGCACGCTCCGGTGCGCCTGCGGTGGTTCGACGAGGACCAGCCGGTCAGCCGCAAGACGACGGTGGCCGGGGTGATCGCCCACCTCCTCGCCGTCGACGGCCTGGTCGCACTGGCCCTCGGCCTCGACGACCCGCTCGGCAGGGAGGCGCCGGCGCGGTCCGACCCGGGCCACCGCACCGAGGCGTACTGGCGCGCCTCGTACTTCCCGCCCACGCGCGCGGTGCGCGGCCCCTGGCGCGAGCAGTCCCACGAGCTGATCCGCACGGTGTCCTTCACGGCGGGAGGCTCGCACGGCTCCGGCTCCGGCGGCCTCTCCGTCCCCTACAGCGCCCCGGACGACCAGGGCCGCCGCGTCGAGCTGCCGCTGCGGGACTCCATGCTGGACCGCGCCTTCGAGTGCTGGATCCACGCCGATGACATCGCGGAGGCGGTCGACTATCCGTACGAGCCGCCGTCGCCGCGCCATCTGCACCGCATGATCGACCTCGCCGCCCGGCTGCTCCCCGGCACGCTCGCCGAGCGCCGCCGCTCGGGGCTCGCCGCCCCGGCGCACGGTCTGGTGGCGGCGGGCGCCCCGGGCCGTAGCCTGCGCCTGGAGGTCGAGGGCATGGGCGGCGGAGAATGGTTCATTCCGCTCGACTCACCCGGCGCCAGTGCGTCGGCGGACCGCGAGGTCGCCCATGTCGCACTGGACGGTGTCGAGTTCTGCCGCCTTGCCGCGGGCCACGTGTCTCCGGAGGAGGCGGCAGCGGGTCAGGTCGGGGACCGCCAGGCGATCAGGGACGTGCTGTTCGCGGCGGCGTCACTGAGCCGGATGTGAGTCCCGAGCGGGGCCCGTAAGCGGTGACCGCCGCGATCAGGCGAAGACGACCGTGCGGTGACCGTTGAGCAGAATCCTGCGCTCGGCGTGCCACTTCACGGCGCGCGCGAGCGCCTGGCACTCCACGTCACGGCCGATCGCGACCAGTTGGTTCGGCGTGACGTCGTGGCCGACGCGCTCGACCTCCTGCTCGATGATCGGGCCCTCGTCGAGGTCCGCCGTCACATAGTGCGCGGTCGCACCGATCAGCTTCACACCGCGCGCGTGCGCCTGATGGTACGGCTTCGCGCCCTTGAAGCTCGGCAGGAAGGAGTGGTGGATGTTGATGATCCGGCCGCTGAGCTGCTTGCAGAAGTCGTCCGAGAGGACCTGCATGTAGCGGGCCAGGACGACGAGCTCCACGTCCTGAGCACGCACGAGCTCCAGGATCTGCGCCTCGGCCTGCGCCTTGTTCTCCTTCGTCACCGGGACGTGGTGGAAGGGGAGGTCGTACGAGGCGACGAGCTCCGCGAAGTCCGTGTGGTTCGAGACGACCGCGGCGATCTCGACCGGCAGCGCGCCGATGCGCGAGCGGAAGAGGAGGTCGTTCAGGCAGTGCCCGAACTTCGACACGAGCAGGACGACGCGCATCTTGTCGTCGGCGCGGTGCACCTGCCAGTCCATGTGGAAGGAGTCACCGATCGCGGCGAAACTCGCCCGCAGCTTCTCGACCGTCACCGGCGGCTCCGCCGAGAAGTGGACGCGCATGAAGAAGAGCCCGGTGTCGTGGTCACCGAACTGCTGGCTGTCCTCGATGTTGCAGCCGGTCATGAAGAGATAACTCGACACGGCGTGCACGATGCCCTGCTTGTCCGGGCAGGAGAGGGTGAGGACGTACTGCTCAGCGGGGGCGGGGACCTTCTCGTTCATGCGCCCAAGGTTCCCACAATCAGGGCACCCCACGGGACCACGGTCCATGCCCCGGACGGAGAAAGATCCAAGCCCCCGC
This sequence comes from Streptomyces sp. NPDC055099, assembly GCF_053607685.1. Taxonomy (NCBI): domain Bacteria; kingdom Bacillati; phylum Actinomycetota; class Actinomycetes; order Kitasatosporales; family Streptomycetaceae; genus Streptomyces; species Streptomyces sp. NPDC055099. Next base: position 227,413 of record NZ_JBSGUA010000008.1, read on the forward strand.
ACGGGAGAAAGGTTCGTGCCCGGACGGGGAAGCGTCTAGCTCGCCGACCGGGTCAGGTCGCCGACCGGGTCAGGATGCGCAGCACCTCGAGCGTCCGGGGAGCCTCGTCTGGGTCCTCCCCGTCACTGACGGCAAGCCGCACATGGGCCTCGCGCGCGGCGCGGACCGCCTCCGGCCACCCCGGGTGGTCGAGATAGGCGGACACCAGCGCGTCCGGCCCCACCTCGTGCATGATCCGCAGGACCCGCAGCACCGCGGTGTCGACCAGGGCCGCCTCCTCCGCGTCGCGGAAGATCGTCCCGACGTACTTCTCGGCGGACCAGTTGTCGAGCCACGTGTCCTCGACCAGGCGGTACACGGCGTCGGTCACGTCCCCGTACTCCTCGCGCCCGGCGAGCCAGCACTCACGCTGGAACCCCGGGTCGGAGAGCATGTGAAGAGCCGAGCGCACGTTGCTGCGCCAGCGCCACCATGGCATGTCGTTCGTTGGCATGCCGCCCATGGTGCTTGAGCGACGGCCGCGACGGGAAGAGTTCTCCGAACCTTGCACGGTCATCGATCGTACGTTCCCCCTCGACGCAGCCGAATCGGCCCCTGTCATTCACCTTCTTGTCACCATGCGTTGAGAACGCGTCACTCCATGGTTGGCACTGCGGCGGAATCGTGCATGACCATGCCCGTCTCGCGACGCACCTTGCTCCCCCGCCCCTCCAAGACCGCAATCCTCACCGCGACCGCTTTGGTGGCGGCGGGTGCGTCCCTGACCACCGCGTGCGGGGTCATCCCTGGTTCCACGGGGGGATCCAGGGAAGACCCGGTGACCGTCATGACCTGGGCCCCCGAGAAGACCAAGGCCACGAACAAGCCCGGAATCCCCGCGATGGCGCAGGCCTACGCGCGCTGGGTCAACGCGAACGGCGGCCTCGACGGCCGCGAGCTCAAGGTCATCACCTGCAACGACCACAACGACCCGGTGGGCGCCGCCGACTGCGCCCGCAAGGCCGTCGACAAGGAGGTCGCGGCCGTCGTCGGCTCCTACAGCCAGCACGGCCGCTCCTTCCTCTCCCCCCTCGAAGTCGCCGGCATCCCCTACATCGGCGGGTACGGCGTCACCGACGAGGAGTTCAGCAGCCCCCTGTCGTACCCCGTCAACGGCGGCGAACCGGCGCTCATGGCGGGCAACGGCCGTCAGCTCGCCGCCCGCTGCGAGCGCGTCTCCCTCGTACGCCCCGACACGATCGCCGGCGACGACCTTCCCGGTCTCCTGGACGCGGGTCTCTCCGAGGGCCGCCACAAGCCCGCCGCCGACATACGGGCGCCCGAGGACGGCACCGACTTCACCGCGCAGGCCGAGCAGGCGCTGGAGCGCGCGGGCACCGGCGGCTGTGTGACAGCGGCGCTCGGCGAGCGCACCGACACGTTCTACGACTCCTACCGGCGCACCTCGGACGCGTACCCGCCCGCGAAGATCTCCTCCGTGCTGGGCAGCGTCGACCAGTCCCTCGTCGACCGCACGGGCGGCGGCAACGGGCCGTACGAGGGCGCCTACCTCACCGGCTGGTACCCGGCCGCCAGCGATCCCCGCTGGGACGACATGCGCGAGGTCATCCGCCAGCAGGCGTTCGGCGACAACCGGGTCGACCCGACGGACGCGGGCGTGCAGACGACGTGGATCGCCTACACCGTCCTGAAGCAGACCGTCGAGTCACTGGAGGGCGGCGAGGTCTCCTCGCGGACGCTGCGGCGGGCCCTCGACGAGGGGCTCAAGGTGGAGACGGGCGGGCTCACGCCCACCTTGAGCTGGCGCTTCAAGGACATGCTCGCGGCCAGCGACTTCCCGCGCCTGGTCAACGCCGACGTCACGTTCCAGATGGTGCGCGACGGCCGCCTCGTGCCGGCGCGCAAGGGCTTCGTGAACGTCTCCAAGACCCTGGAGCAGGTCACGTAACCCGCTCCCCGGCCTAGCTACCGGCCTCGCTTCGGGCCTCGTCGCCGCTCTGCCGCTCTGCCGCTCTGCCGCTTTAGAGCTGCGACTTGTCGCGCGTGGTGAGGCCGTACTGCTTGGCGATGGCGTTCCACAGCCCGGCCGCTTCCTGCTTGGCCGTGGTCGCCTCGCCGCTCGACTTGTTCGCGGCGACCGCCTGCGGCGTCGTGCGGGCGTGGCCCTTCTTGCAGCCCTTCTTGCCCGCGACCTGGCCCGCCCAGGCGGCGTAGTGGTTGTCGGCAGCGGCGGACGCCTTCCACGCCTTGGTGAGGGAGGCCGTGAGCTGGGCGTTGGCCGGGAGCTTGTCCACGGAGAGCTGCGAGAGCCGTGTGACCAGGCCGTTGCGCTGCTTGGCCGCGTTGCGCAGGTCCGTGGCCGACTGGGCGAGGTCGGTGCACTTTCCTACGTTGCGTACGGCGGCGATCACCGAGTCGCGGCTGTTGTTGCTGTCGGCCAGGAGCTTGTCCAGGGCGACGGCCTGCTCCTTGGCGGGGTCGACGGAGGGCGAGGGTTTGTCGTCGGCGGGCGCGGACTCGGAGACGGTCTGCGGGCTGTCCTTCTCCTCGTCACCGCCACCGCCGCTGAGGAGGGCGCCCGCTCCGACGCCGACCAGCGCGATGACGACTCCGACGGCCGCGAAGAGCGGCACCTTCGAGCCGGTGCGGCCTCCGCCGCGTGACGCGGGGGCCGCGGCGGCGGCGCGGCGTGCGGCCCGGCCCCCGCCGTCGCCGCCCTGGCCGTGGCCCGCGGGCTGCGGCGCCTCGAAGCGGGGCATCTGCTGGGTGGAGGCGGGGCCTTCGTCTTCCGGAGCCTCGGTGCGGAAGAGGCTGTCGAACTCGGCGGGCGGCTGCCGGTCGCCCGGGGCGCCGGGCCGTATCCCGAAGGGGGCCTTGCCGGGCTCGGCGGGCACGGGGGCGATGAACTGCGTGGGCTCGTTGTCGGAACCGGCCGCCGGGGGCATCGGTGTGCGCCCCAGGAACTGCGTGGCCTCCCCTACGGGCGCCTCGGGCGGCAGGGCGCCGGGGGCGACGGGGGGTATGTACTGGGTGGCGCCTTCATCGATGCCTGCACCGGCGCCTGTGCCTGCGGCGGGCGTCGCGGGTATGTACTGCGTCGCGTCCGCGTCACCCGCACCGGCGGGCGCGAGCGGCGCGAGGCCGCCCGCGACGGGCGGCAGGGGTGCGCCACCGGAGCCACCGGAGGGAAGCTGCCCTGCCTGAGCGGCGGGCGGAAGCGGGTTCGCCTGCGCGGCGGGCGGAAGCTGATTCGCCTCCGCGGCGGGCGAAAACTGGCCGGCTCCCCCGGCCTGCCCGGCCTGGGGAAGCGGCTGACCCGACTGCCCGGGGTACGAGGCGTCGGCGGACTGGCCGGGGTAGGAGGCGTCGGGCGACTGGCCGGGGTACGAGGCGTCGGCGGACTGGCCGGCGTGGGCGCCACCTGCCGCCGGTCTCGCGTGCGCGCCACCCGGCGACTGGGCCGCGTGCTGACCGCTCTGGGGCTGTCCTGCGTGCTGGCCGCCGTGCGACTGGGCCGCGTGCTGACCGCTCTGGGGCTGTCCTGCGTGCTGGCCGCCGTGCGACTGGGCCGCGTGCTGACCGCTCTGGGGCTGGCCTGCGTGCTGACCGCTCTGGGGCTGGCCTGCATGCTGCCCGCCGTGCGACTTAGTCGCGTGGCCCGCCTGGGGCTGACCCGCGTGCTGACCGCCCTGCGACTGAGCCGCTTGGCCCCCCTGGGGCTGACCCGCGTACTGCCCGCCCTGCGACTGAGCCGCTTGGCCCCCCTGGGACTGCCCCGCGTGCAGACCGCCCTGCGACTGGCCCGCGTGCTGGCCGCCCTGCGTGTGGCTTACGGGCTGGCCGCCCTGAAGCTGCCCGGCGTTGTACTCACCCTGCGACTGAGCCGCGTGCTGGCCGCCCTGGGGCTGACCCGCGTGCAGACCGCCGTGCGACTGCCCTGCCTGCTGGCCGCCCTGAAGCTGCCCGGCGTTGTACTCACCCTGCGACTGAGCCGCGTGCTGACCACCCTGGGACTGCCCCCCATACGGTGCGCCCGCGCCCTGCGCCGAGCCGTAAGAGCCGCCCTGCGGCTGGCCCCCGTAGGCGCCGTCCGCAACCTGACCGCCGTACGTACCGCCGGGGGCCTGACCACCCTGCCCCTGACCGCCGTACGTCCCGCCGTAAGCCCCGCCCGGAGCCTGGCCGCCGTACGACCCGCCCTGCGCCTGACCGCCGTACGAAGCCTGCTGGCCATAGTCCTGGTGCTGGGCGCCCTCCGCGGGCGAAGGGGTGCCGTGCTGTTGCTGGTGGGAGTCCCAGGGGTGGCCCGTGCCGGGGGGTGGGGTGGCCGGGGCCGGGCCCCACGGCTGGCCCCAGGGGCTGCCGCCCGCGGGGGCCACGTGGTCGCCGGTGGTGCCGGGCATCAGGGGCTCGCTTCCGTCGGCAGGCAGCACGATGCCTTCGTGCGCGTGCCGGTCCGCGGAATGCGGATCGGAGGAAGCGGCACCCTGCCCGCCTTGCTGCGTCACCGGGACTCCTACGAATGGGGGACCTACGGAACCGTCGGCTCACGCTACCGGGTCGCCACAGCCGTCTGCCACGCAGCTCAAACCTCCGCGACCGCATCAATCGCGGAAGTAACAAAAGCTCTCCTCGAAACGCTGATTACGTCACCAGGGAGTTCCGAACGCGCACAGGAGTTGCCGTTCACGGGGCGGAAAGGGCCGGGACGGGCGACGTTCACCGGAGCGCGACACACGTCACAAACCCTTCACGCACCCGATCCCGCGCTCCCTCACGCCGCCTGGATGTCCATCCGCGCCCCGAACTCCCTTACCACCGGCTCCTCGCGGTAAGGATCGAGCCGCTGCTGGAAGTCCTCCAGATACTCGGCACCGCGGTTGGACCGCAACGTGCCGAGCAGTTCGACCGCCTTCAGACCCGTGTGGCACGCCTGCTCGATGTCACGCCGCTGCACCTGCGCCGTGGCGAGCAGGACCAGGCCGATCGCCCGCCGCCGCGCCCGTGTCTCCGGATGCCCCGCGAGGGACTCCTCGGCACTGCGCGCCGCCGCGTCCGCCTGCCCCAAGTCGCGGTGGCAGTGCGCGAGTTCGTCGGCCAGGTAAGCGTGGTCGAAGTGTTTGATCCATACCGGGTCGTCGCCCGATTCCGCCTCCGTGGACGCCCGGTCCATCGCCTCGACCGCACGGCCCGCGACGACCTGCGTCGAGCGCCCGTCGCCGAGCAGCGCGTGGCCCCTGGCCTCGGCGGCGTAGAACATGGCCTCCGCGCGCGGGGTGACCCGCCCGCGCGTCCCCTCCTGGGCCGCCCGCGCCAACTGCGCGATCTCCCGCGGGTTCCCGAGCTGGGCCGCGAGGTGGCTCATGGACGCTGCCAGTACGTAGCCGCCGTACCCGCGGTCGCCCGCCGCCTGCGCGAGGCGCAGCGCCTGGATGTAATAGCGCTGGGCCAGGCCCGGTTGGCCCGTGTCCACCGCCATGTACCCGGCGAGTTCCGTCAACCGCCCGACGGCGGCGAACAGTTCGCGTCCCACCGCCTCGCGGTACGAACCGGCGAGCAGTCCCGACACCACGCTGTTCAGGTAGTGCACGACCACCGGCCGCACATGCCCGCTGCCGTACTGGTGGTCGAGCTGCGTCAGCGCCTCCGTCATGGCCTTCACCGCCGCGACGTCGGAGAGTCCGACCCGCGGCCCGGCCATCCGGCCGACCTGCGCGTCCGGGGACGAGATCAGCCAGTCGCGGCTGGGCTCGACGAGCGCGGAAGCGGCGACGGACGAGCCGGACAGGAAGTCCCGCCGCCCCACGTCACTGCGCCACAGCTCGCAGACCTGTTCGATGGCGCCGAGCACGGTGGGCGAGAACTGCAGACCGACGCCGGAGGCGAGGTTCTTGCCGTTCGCCATGCCGATCTCGTCGATCGTGACGGTCCTGCCGAGTTTGCGGCCGAGCGCCTCCGCGATGATGCCGGGCGCCCTGCCACGCGGCTGCTGACCGCGCAGCCACCGGGCGACCGACGTCTTGTCGTAGCGCAGATCGAGACCGTGCTCCGCGCCGCACATGTTGACCCGGCGGGCCAGGCCCGCGTTCGAGCAGCCCGCTTCCTGAATGAGTGCCTGCAGCCTTTCGTTGGGCTGCCGCGCGACGAGCGGCCTTGCGGCCATGGCGTACCCCCTGATGTGCACCGTGGTTCATCTGGACGGAGGGGCCGGATTCGGCCACCCCAGATGATCAATGCCCTTGGGACAAACGGAAGATGCACCACAAACGGACCATAAGTCGGTAACTGGGCTTCTTCGGAGTGCCCCAGCCTTGGCTACCCGCACATGGAACCCATTCCCCATGCGCGCCCCCGCCCGTGCACCCATGCGCCCCACATGCAGGATCGATGCTCCGCCCCCGCGCACGCGACAGCCGTAACCGTAGGTGTCGGGCGGAGTTGAGAAGTCCGTGGAAGAGACCATGGGAGTCACGTCAGCCGCGCACATCCCGAAGCAGCGCGGAGAATCCTTGCTGGACACGGCCGTGCGATACGCGGAAGAGCGCCACTGGGACGTGTTCCCCGGGACGTGGCTCGAGTCCGTCGAGGGAGCCGAGATCTGCTCGTGCGGTGACACCGCGTGCACGACACCCGGTTCGCACCCGGCGCGCGAGGACTGGGCGACACAGGCGACGGGCAGCGCCACCGTCGCGAGGCGGCTCTGGTCCAAGCAGCCGAAGTCATCCATCCTGCTGCCGACAGGCCGTACGTTCGACGCCATCGACGTGCCCGAGACGGCCGGGTTCCTCGCGCTCGCCCGCATGGAGCGGATGGAACTGACGCTCGGCCCCGTGACCTGTACGCCCGACCGCCGCATGCAGTTCTTCGTCCTTCCCGGCGCCACCGCCAAGGTCCCTGACCTGGTACGCAAGCTGGGCTGGCCGCCCGCAGCGATCGACCTGGTCTCGCTCGGCGAGGGTTCCTACGTCGCCGCGCCGCCGACCCGCTTCGGCGCGACCGGCGCCGTGCAGTGGGCCTGCCGCCCCACCGCCGCCAACCGCTGGCTCCCCGACGCGGAGGAGATCATCTCGCCACTCGCGTACGCGTGCGGGCGCGAGGCGCGGCGGTAGGACACCCGGCATCACGGGGGGGGCGCGCGAACGCCGGACGGGCTGGTTTTCCAGCTCCCGTCCGGCGTTTGTGCTTCCCCCGACGTATCGTGCGGAAACGGCGACGAAAGGCGGACACGGTGACCGAGGTGACCAAGGTGACCGAGGCAGTACCGCCCGCGGCGGTAAGGGTGCAAGGGCTGTGGAAGGCCTTCGGCCAGCAGGTCGCCGTCGCCGGGATCGATCTCACCCTGCCCGCGGGCAAGTTCATCGGCCTCGTCGGCCCGAACGGCGCCGGCAAGACCACCACCCTCTCGATGGTGACCGGCCTACTTCGCCCCGACCGGGGCACGGTCGAAGTCGTCGGCCACGACGTCTGGACCGACCCCGTCCAGGTCAAGGCCCGCATCGGCGTCCTCCCCGAAGGACTGCGCCTCTTCGAACGCCTCTCGGGACGCGAACTCCTCGCGTACACCGGGCGCCTGCGCGGACTCCCCGGCGACGAGGTCGACAAGAGAGCCACCCAGCTCCTGGACGTACTCGACCTCGCCGGCGCCCAGCACAAACTCGTCGTCGACTACTCGACCGGCATGCGCAAGAAGATCGGCCTCGCCGCCGCCCTGCTCCACAACCCCGAGGCCCTCTTCCTCGACGAACCCTTCGAAGGCGTCGACCCCGTCTCCGCACAGACCATCCGCGGCGTCCTGGAGCGCTACACCGCCTCCGGCGCCACCGTCGTCTTCTCCTCGCACGTCATGGAACTCGTCGAATCCCTCTGCGACTGGGTCGCCGTGATGGCCGCCGGCCGCATCCGCGCCCAGGGCACCCTCGCCGACGTGCGCGGCGACTCCCCCTCGCTCCAGCAGGCGTTCCTCGAACTGGTCGGCGCGGGCGGCCGCGACACCGGATCACACCTCGACTGGCTGGGCGGCGGCACCCGATGAGCACGCCACCCGTGGCCGCGGCCACCCCCTCCATCACCCCGGTCTTCGTACGCCTGAAGCTGTCACTCCTGCGCAACGGCCTGCACCAGTCGACCGGCCGCCGCGCCGCCTACATCACGTCCGTCGTCGCCGCGCTCCTCGTCGCAGCCCTCCAGCTCCTCGGCCTGATCGCCCTGCGCGGCAACGAACACGCCGCCACCGTCGCCGTCCTGCTCACCGCCGTGCTCGCGCTCGGCTGGGCCGTGATGCCGCTGTTCTTCCCCAGCGGCGACGAGACCCTCGACCCCACCCGCCTGGTCATGCTGCCGCTGCGCCCCCGCCCGCTGGTGCGCGCGCTCCTCGTCGCCTCGCTGGTCGGCATCGGCCCGCTCTTCACCCTCTGCCTCGCCCTCGGCTCGGTCATCGCGCTCGCTCACGGCGCGACGGCCGCCGTCACCGGCGTCCTGGCCATCGCACTCACCCTGCTCATCTGCGTGGCCCTCGCACGCACCGTCGCCGCCGCCAACATCCGCCTCCTGACCAGCCGCAAGGGACGCGATCTCGCCGTCCTGAGCGGCCTGCTCATCGCGGTCGGCGCGCAGGTCGTCAACTTCGGCGCGCAGCGCCTCGGTTCGTCGGGACTCTCACAGCTCGACCCGGCGGCGGACGTCCTGCGCTGTGTCCCGCCCGCGGCGGCGATCGGCGCCGTCGACTCCGTCAGCGAGGGCTCGTACGCCACCGGGGCCGCCCAACTCGCCCTGAGCGCCGCGGCCCTCGCCGGCCTCCTCACCCTCTGGCAACGCAGCCTGACCCGCCTCATGACCACCCCCGACGGCTCGACCCTCGCGGCGGCGGAGCCCACCAAGGCCCGCGCGACGCACGGCCTGGGACGCCTGCTCCCCGGCGGCCGCACCGGCACGGTCATGGAACGCAGCCTGCGCTACGTGTGGCGCGACCCCAAGACGAAGGCGGCCTGGGTGACCTCCCTGGCCATCGGCCTCATCGTGCCGCTCTTCAACGCCCTGCAAGGCACCGGCTCCATCTACTTCGCGTGCTTCGCGGCCGGGATGCTCGGCGTCCTGATGTACAACCAGTTCGGCCAGGACACCTCGGCGTTCTGGATGGTCGCCATGACGATCTCCTCGACGCACGACGCGTACATCGAGATCCGCGCCCGCGCCCTGGCCCTCCTCGTCATCACCCTCCCGTACGCGACGCTGGTCACGGTCATCACGGCGGCCGTGCTCGGCGACTGGACCGGCCTGGCGGAGGGACTCGGCCTCTCCTTCGCCCTGCTCGGCGCGATGCTCGCGACGGGCGCCTGGTCATCGGCGCGCTTCCCCTACTCGATCCCGCAGGAGGGCTACAAGAACGTGGCCCCCGGGCAGGCGGGCCTGGCCTGGATCTCCATCTTCGGCGGCATGGTCGCCGCGGCCCTGCTCTGCGCCCCGGTGCTCGCCGGCACGATCTGGCTGCACGTCGCGGGCGAGAGCTCCTGGTCCTGGGTGCTGCTGCCGCTGGGCGGCGCCTACGGAGCACTGATCACGTACTGCGGCCTGCGGCTCGCGGCACCGAGGGTGGCGAGGCGGCTGCCGGAGATCCTCACGGCGGTCAGCAAGGGCTGAGGGGCGACAGGGGCGACATCGCGGGGTACTGAGACGCAGACGACCCGCGAGCCGTGGTCCCCGCCGTACGAGACGGCGGGAAGCCGGCCGGACTCACCGGCGGCTCGCGGGTCGGGTGACTGCTTGGGATTGGGCCGGTCGCACGCACATCACACGTGCTGGTCCGGCGCCGAAATCGAGTTGCGACGACGGGCCACTAGCCCGCAGTCACCTCACGCGTCCGGTTTCCATACATCTGCCGAACCACCTCCTCTCCGTGATGACTCACACCCTAGGAACGGTCGCGGCTCACCTCAACCGGTTTTTCGAGACGGCGACGCAACGGGCTCCTGCCGGGTGTCGTAGGCGTATCCGTCGCCGCGTTGAAGCAGCCGCAGATTGCGGTGCGAGACGCTGAACCGACCCGTCGGTGAAGTGTGTTGCCCCCTGGCTCGTACCGTGATGCGTCCGATCCAGGTGCCCGCCCACTTCCCGACGGGCACTGTCGCGCGTACGAGATCCCCCGTGATGTACCCGAAGTGCTGCTTGTCGCGGGCCCGCCGAAGCCGCGGGAAGCCGAACCGGTCAGGGGTGGTACGGGCGCAGGAGCCGCGTCCGGTGCACTTCACGACCAGGACGCGCGCGGCCACTCGGACGATCCTGCCGCCGTTCTCGCGATCCAGGTCGCCGACGACGAGGGCGTCGACGGTGTGGGTCTTGGCGAGTCCCATCGCAGTGCGGTTCTGCTGAGTACGGCCGCCCCACCAGGCATGCACTGGCGGGCCGAGAGCACTCAGTGCCTCGATGAGCTGTCGGCAGGTCGAGTTCATCACCGCGGTGTCACGCAGCGGGGTCCGCGTCTGAGCAAGGATCTCCGTGAGGCGTTCCGGCCGGTGGGCGAGGAAGACCGCGACGCGTGCGTTGCCCTTGGCCTGGTTACAGGGGACGCACGCCGGCACCAGGTTGGAGGTTCTGCTGGAGCCGCCGCGGCTGCTGGGGTGGATGTGGTCGAGATTGAGAGGAACGCCGGTCGCGCCGCAATAGGCGCAGGATCGGCCCCACGCGGAGAGCAGGTACGCGCGAGCGACGGTTTTGGCGTGTGCGCCGATCTGGTGTTCGTCACCTCTGAGCTGCTTGCCCGCGCTCATGGAGCGGGAGTCGAACGCGACGCTCTCCACGTGAACCTCTGTGACCGGCGCATACCGGCAGAAGCGACTCGCGAGGGACAGGGTGGTGTCGATGCGGTGCCGCAGTGACGGGGCGAGCCAACCCTTCGGGCGGCCTCGGTTGTTGCTCATCTGCGCTCGGTAGCGAAGATTCGCGGATCTCCGTCTGCTCCGGTACCCGGCGCGCTTCTTCATGCGGAGCTGGATCTGGTCGCCGCGGTGCCGGAGTTCGGCCGTCACCAGGCCCCGGCGTACGAGGACGGCTTTCCCGCGATCACGGGTCTCCGTCTTCTCGTCCGTGAGCGCGAGGCCGGTCGCCTTGGATCCGGGGTCGATGCGCAGTTGCACGCCGTCGACTTCCGAGTCGGCGCTCATACGGTCCTTGAGCCGGATGGTGAACGGAACTCGCCGATGGACGACAGCCCGTCCCCCGGTGAGCAGTTCACGGGCGCGAGCAGGGTGGCACGGCATCAACGGCCGTCTGTCAGCGGCAAGGACGAAGACTCTGCTCGCGCCTACGCCTCCGGTGTACGTGCGGTCTGTGGGAGCGTCACCGCTCCCGCTCTCTGTCGCCTCCGCCGCCAGGGCGACAGGTTCGACGTGACGCCGACGGGGTCTGGCGCGCTGCCCGTCGGTCTCCCCTCGCCCATGTTCCTCGCCGGTGCCCCGCATGGTGGCGGGGAGTCCGTGAGCCGTTTCGTCCTTGCTCCGGAGGGTGTCTGCTCTCTCGGATTCCAGTGCGGGCTGCTGAGGAAGCACAGCCCGGTGGGTCTGCTCACCTGCGGGAAACGTAGTCATCGAAGGGCACCTTCCTTTGACCTGGAGGTCTTGATGACTCGGGCTGGTCACTCTGCTTGTCCGTGCGACGGAAAGCCCGGCCGTGAGCCGAGGGGCGAGTGACCCTTCGTGTGTATGTCCCGCCGACGCTAGCGATCACCTGTCGCCCGGCGAACTGAATCATTCAGGGTCAACCAATTGTGCGAACCTTTGGACGTGCGTCCGATTCCGAGCGACCGCGCCCGCTCTCAACCGTTCACCGGCAACGATTTCGTCCGACTTCTGGGAAGTGGCTGTGGGCTGCGTCACGTTCGAGTTCAATGATCTGACGTGCGGTATACGCGGAACTCGCAGAACATGCAGCTCATGAGGACACGGCCTGCAGGGGGTGCCAGGTGAGTGCTTCCCGGCGTAGCGGGACCACCGACGAACTCGGGCCCGAAGAGCCTGAGCCCGGTGGGGCCGAACTGCTCGCGGCATTGCTGGACGGGATGGACGCCGCCCTGTGCGCGTTCGACGCCGACGGGGTGGTGACGCACTGGAATCGTGAGGCCGAGCGGATTCTCGGGTGGTCGGCGGCGGAGGCCGTCGGGCGGCAGGGGTTCGCGGGGTGGGCGGTGCGGACCGCCGACGCCGAGGAGGTCGAGACGCGGCTGATGTCGTCCATGGAGGCGCATGGGCGGCAGGTGCACGAGTTCGCGCTGCTCACGAAGGACGGCGGGCGGGTGCTCGTGCGGACGCAGTCCGCCGCCGTGCTGGGCGGGGACGGGAAGCCCGCGGGGGTGTACTGCGCGTTCAGCGAGGTTCACGCGCAGATCGATCTGGAGCGTTCCATCGCGCTCAGCGAGGCGCTGTTCGAGAGCGCCTCATGGGGTGTGGTGCTCGTCGACGCGGATCTGCGTCCCGCCGTGGCGAACGAACATGCCGCGCGGTCCCTGGGGATGGGGCGTACGGCGTTGCTGGGGCGGCCCCTCGGGGAGTTGCTCGGGCAGGGCGTGGAGGAGCTGGAGAGCGCGCTGAGCCATGTGCTCGCCGAGGGGGCGCCGCCCGCGCCCGCCGAGATGTGGGTGTCGGTGCGGGGCACGGAGAGCGGTGAACCGGAGCGGCGTTGCTGGCGCAGCGGCTTTCTGCGTCTCGCGTCGCCGCTCGCGGAGGAGCCGGTGCCGTTGGGGGTCGCCTGGCTCTTCCTGGATGTGACGGAGGCCAAGCAGACCGAGCAGGACGCGGCGCAACTCCGTTTTCGATCGCAGCAGTTGCACCGGGCGGCGCGGGCCGCGGGTGAGTGCGAGGACCCCATGGAGGCGGCGACGGTCCAGCTTGACTTCGCCCTTGCCGGGTTCGCCGATCACGCGTTGATCGATCTGGTGGCGGGAGACGCGGGGGATGCGGGGAGTGCGGGGGGTGCGGGGGGTGCGGGGAGCGAGGAGCGGGTACGGCTGATTCGTGTCGCCGCCACGCCTGCCGGTGCTCCGGGGCCGTGCCTGCCGGTGGCAAAGGCGGGGCTTCCCGTGCGGTATCTGGAGGGTCATCCGGCCCCGCAGTGCGTGGACCGTATGGGTTCGGTCCGGGCCAGTGCGGGGACCGCGCCGCCGGAGCGTGCCCGGGAGTGGGCGGCGGCCAGGCAGTGGCCGGAGGACACGGTGCATGCGTTGTGCGCGGTGTTGCGGAGTCGGGGGCGGACGTTGGGGGTGGTGACGTTCTTGCGGGGCGCGAGCCGTACCCAGTTCGAGCGTGCGGACGCGTCGTACGCGGAGAGTGTCTCGGCGAGGGTTGCGGCCTCGCTTGACCTGGCTCATGTTTTGGGCGGTTGACGGCGCTCCCCGCCGGGGGGCGGTGTTCAAGGCCGCCGCTTCCCCGCCGGGGGTGGCGTTCAAGGCCGCCGCTTCGCGGCGGATCTTTCCCGCCCACCCACCCGTGCACCCTGCGGTGCATCGAGTGGGTGATCCTTCGTCGCCGGGTTAACGGGTGGGCGGGTGGGGGAATCCGCCGCGAAGCGGCGACTCAGAGTCCGCCCGCCAGCCAGACCCCGGCGACCAGCAAACCCGCCCAGCGCAGCCTCCCCCGTCAGCCAACCGGCCAGCCAGGCGCCCGGGGCCAGCCCGACCGCCCAGGCCTCCCGGGGCCTGGAACCCGTCCCCCCGGCCGGCTAGGCCGCGTGCAGCGCCAAGGTCGGGGAGAGGCGGGCCGCTCGTACCGCTGGGTAGAGGCCCGCCACCGTGCCGATGGCCAGCGTTGCTCCGAAGCCGCCTGTGACCGCCCAGAGGGGGATCACCCAGGGGAGGTCGCCGGACACCGCATACGCGGCTGTCGCCGTCGCGCCGAGGGCGATTCCCGCGAGGCCGCCGAGGCCCGACAGCAGGAGGGACTCCGTGACGAACTGGATGCGGATCTGCCCCTTCGTCGCGCCCATGGAGCGGCGCAGGCCGATCTCGTAGCGGCGTTCCAGGACCGAGATGATCATGGTGTTGGCCACGCCGACTCCGCCCACCAGCAACGCGATCCCGCCGAGACCGAGCAGCAGCGTGGAGAACGCGCCCTCCGTCGCCGCCTTCGCCTGGAGGGCCGAAGAGGGGTCCGTCACCTGGACGTTGCGCGGGTTCTCCGGGTCGATCGACGCGGCGAGCAGCTTGCGTACGTCGTGCACGGAGGCGTCGGTCGACCGTTCGTACACCGAGGTGGGGCGGCCGTCGAAGCCGAGCTCGGTTTTCGCCGCCTCCCAGCCGACGAGGGCCGAGCGTTCCACGTCGGGCGAGAGGGGCAGCGGGTCGAGGATGCCGACGACCGTGAAGTAGCGGTCGCCCAGCCAGACTTGTTGACCGGGTCGCGTGATGCCTAGGCGGTCCGCCGCGACATCGCCGAGGACGATCGAGGGGTAGCGGCTGTTCGCGGCGTTGAACCACGTGCCGCGCCCCATCTCGCCCCGCAGGACCTTCAGCAGGCCCTCGGTGGTCGCCTTGACGGAGATGCCGCCGGTCTCGTCCTCGGGGATCTTCTCGCTGCGCCGCACGCTGTGGTCGAGGTCGCCGGTCGCGCCGACGTCCTGGACGCCCTCGATGCGGGAGACCCGTCCGGCCGCGTCACGCGGGAGCACCACCTTCTCGCCGGAGAACATGGGCTCTCCGGGCGCGGCCACCAGCATGTTCGTTCCCAACGCGTCCAGTTCGCGCATGAGTTGGGCCTTGCTGGAGGAGGAGACTCCGACCACCGCGATCATCGTGGCGATCCCGATGGCGATACCGAGGGCGGAGAGCACGACCCGCACGGGGCGGCTGCGCAGGCCCGCCGAGCCGACGTGCAGGACGTCCCGCGGTCCGAGCCGCGCCGCCTTCAGGCGGGTGTTCCTCACTCGTTTCATCCCGGTCCGGTTCGTACGCGTCACTTCGCGCTCACCTCCTCCCCCGCCGCGGCCCGCACATCCGCCACCACCTGCCCGTCCCGGATCCGCACCTGCCGTGGCAGCCGTTCGGCGATCTCCGTGTCGTGCGTGATGACGGCGATGGTGGCGCCCTCCGCGTTGAGGTCGTGCAGGAGTTCCATCACCGCCTCGCCGGACGCGGAGTCCAACGCCCCCGTCGGCTCGTCCGCGAGGAGGAGGTCCGGCGCACCGACCACCGCACGCGCGATGGCGACGCGTTGTTTCTGGCCGCCGGAGAGTTCGTGCGGGCGGTGTCCCATGCGGTCCGCGAGGCCGACGCGGTCCAGGGCGTCGGCGGCTCTCGCGCGGCGCTCCCCGCGCGAGAGGCCCGAGTACAGGAGGCCCTCCGCCACGTTGTCGCGTGCGCTGATCCCCGGCACGAGGTGGAACGCCTGGAACACGAAGCCGATGTGCCGTGCGCGCAGGGCGGACAGGCTGCGGTCGGCGAGCGTGGCGACGTCGTGTCCGGCGATGGCCACGGAGCCCTCCGAGGGGCGGTCCAGGGTGCCGATGATGTGCAGCAGGGTCGACTTGCCGGAGCCGGAGGGGCCGACGATGGCGAGGAGTTCGCCCTCCTCCACCGTGAGGTCCACGCCGCGCAGGGCGGCGACCCCGCCCGGGTACTTCTTGGTGACCCCGCCCAGCTCCACGACGGCGCTCATATCTTGGGCACCCCGACCTTCGTGCCGGCCTTGAGGCCGCCCCCGGTGACCTCGACGCGTCCCTGGCCGAACATGCCGAGTCCGACCTTCACCTGGCGGGCGCGGCCGTTCTCGACGACCTGGACTCCGTAGCCGCCGCCGGGCAGCGCGAGGAGGGCGTTGACGGGGACGGAGAGGACGTTCTCGCGGGTCTCTCCGGTGAGGTTGACGGTGACCGGGGACTGGTCGAAGCCGTCGACCTTGCCGGGGTCGTCGAAGGAGACGGTGACCGGGATCTTGGGGGTCTTGTCGGCGGGGTCGTCGCCGGGCTTGGCGGTCTTGCCGACGGAGGCGATCTTCCCCTTGGCGGTGGTGCCGTCGGGCAGGTCCACGGTGACCTTGGTGCCCACCTCGGCGAGCTTGCCCTCGGCGACGTCGAGCTGGAGACGTACGACTCGCTCGGCGCTCGTGGTGGCGAGCACCGGCTTGCCCGGAGCGACCTGGTCGCCGACGGCCGACTCGGTGGACTTCACGCGGACGCCGCCGGGCAAGAAGGCGATCTGGTCGGGGCCGACGCGGCCCGTCCGCTTCTGGTCGTGTGCCTTCTGCCACTGCTTGACGGCGGCGGCGGTGCCGTCCGTGTACGCGTCGTCGACGGCGAGCCCGGCGCCGTACCCGAGGGCCCGGAGGTTCTCTTCGAGCTGCCGTACGTCGTTGCCCTCGTCGCCGGGCTTCAGCGTGCGGTACATGGGCTCGGTGCCGTACATGAGGCGTACCGGGACGCCGTTGACCTCGTACAGGCGTCCGTCGCGCTTGATCGTCGAGCCGCTGCCCGTGGACCAGGTGAGGGTGCCGCTGGTGCCGGCGTTGATCTTGCGTTCCTTGGCGTAGCCGAGGGTGCCGTCGGCCTGGGTGCCGCTGCTGAGGTCGCCGCGTTCGACGGGGGCGGTGGCGGGCGGGAGTCCGGCGTCCTGGTGCGTGGCCCCGTCCTTGCCGTTGTCGGCGAGGGCCGTGACGGCGACGCCGCCGCCGGTGATCGCGAGGAGGGCGACGACGGTGGCGGTGACGGCGGTGCGGCGCCTCACGCGACGATGTCCTTGCACGCCTTGGCGGCCTTCTCCATCTTCTTCGCCTCGGCGCCCTGGGGGATCTTCTGGGCTTCCATGGCGCCGCCCTCGAACTTCGGGTCGGGCATGTTGAAGCCGTTCTTGCGCATGCACCGGGCGTACTTGAGCATCTTGTCCTTGTCGGCCTGGGAGATGGAGCCGCCGCCCGCGCCGCCGCCCTTGCCCGTGTTGCAGGCCTTCATGGCGGCCTCCATCTTCTCCTTGGTCATGTCGCCGCCGATGGTGATGCCGCGGGTGTCCTCGCCGGACTTGGGCTCGCTCACCTTGAGGCCGTGCTTGCGCAGGCACTCGCGCTCCTTGAAGGCGGCGTCGGCCTGCTTGCCCTTGCCGCCGTCGGCCTTGTCCCGGCTCCCGCTGCCGCTGTCGCCGCCGGAGGAGCAGGCTCCGGTGAACAGGGCGAGGGCGGCCATTCCCGATGCGATGGCCGCGCCGCGCGTACGAGACCTGCGAGTCCTGAGCGTCCTACGAGTCCTCATGGCTTCCCCTTCACTTCTCACGTCTTGCTGTCGCGTGACGCGCTCAGGCTGGTGGGAAGGGAGGTTTCGTTTCTCTCAACGGAGACGCTTACACCGACGAAAGGTGCACTTCAGGTACACAGGGCCGCATGCGCGTACTGCTGGTGGAGGACGAGGAATTCCTGGCCGAGATGATCGCCGTGGGGCTGCGCCGTGACGCGCTCGCGGTCGATGTCGCGGCCGACGGCCTGACGGCGTTGCGCAAGCTCCAGCTCGGTGAGTACGACGTCGTCATCCTCGACCGGGACCTGCCGGGCCTGCACGGCGACGAGGTGTGCCGCAGGGTGGTGGGGCAGCGGCTGCTCACGCGCGTCCTGATGCTGACGGCGTCGGCCGCGGTCCGGGACAGGGTGGCGGGCCTCGGTCTGGGCGCGGACGACTACCTGACGAAGCCTTTCGCGTACGACGAACTCCTCGCCCGCGTCCTGGCGCTGGGCCGCCGCACGCGCCCCGCGCTGCCACCGGTGATCGAACGTGCGGGTCTGGTCCTGGACACCGCCCGCCGCCAGGCGAGTCGCGACGGCCGTCATCTGGCGCTCTCGCGCAAGGAGTTCGCGGTACTTGAGGCGCTGCTGCGGGCCGAGGGCGCGGTGGTCAGCGGCGAGGACCTGATCGAACAGGTCTGGGAGGAGGACACCAGCTACCGCACGAACGCGGTCCGCGTGACCCTCTCCAAGCTCCGCACCAAGCTGGGCGACCCCCCGGTGGTGGAAACGGTCCCGGGCGCGGGCTACCGCATCGCGGGCTGGTCGGCGTGAGGGGGCGGATCGGCGTGAGGGGGCGGGGCGGCGTGAGGGGGTGGGGCGGGGGCTTCGGCGGACGTTCTGGTGTCGGGCGCGGCAGGCGTTTTCGTGTCGCGCGGCTCAGCAGTGAGCGTGGGCGGCTGACCGCGCTCTACGGCGGCATGCTCCTCCTGGCGGGGGCGCTGCTCACCGGGCTCGTCTACTTTCTGGTGCGGCAGGGGCTGTACTCCTCGATCAGCGCCGCCGTCACCACGGCCGTCCCCCGCAAGGTCGACCCGCCCTGGGTGGTGCCCACCCCGGCCAGGTCCGCCGTGCCGGCCCAGCGGGTGCCGTCCGACGCCGCCTCGTCCCTCGACCTCACGCAAGGCCTCGCCGTCACGAAGATCAGTGACGTCGCCGAACAGGCGGCCCTGAGCAGGCTGCTCACCGTGTCGGTGATCGTGCTGTTCGTCTACGCGGCGCTCTCCATGTTCCTCGCCTGGTGGATGGCGGGCCGTGTCCTGCGCCCGGTCGGCGTGATCACCGGCACCGCGCGGCGTCTGTCGGGCGAGAACCTGCACGAACGGATCGCGCTCGACGCGCCGCCCGGCGAGCTGAAGGAGCTGGCCGACACCTTCGACGAGATGCTCGGGCGGATAGAGCAGCTGGTCAGCGCGCAGCAGCGGTTCGCCGCCAACGCCGCGCACGAACTGCGCACCCCGCTCGCCGTCCAGCGGGCGGCCGCCGAGATCGGGCTCGCGGGTGAGCCCGACGCGGGGCAGGTGGCCCGCATCCGTACGAAGCTCATCTCCGTCGCCGACGACAGCGAGCATCTGATCGAGGGGCTGCTGCTCCTCGCCACCTCGGAGCGGGGCCTCGAACTGCGGGAGCCCGTGGCCCTGGACGTCATCGCCGACGCGGTGACGGAAGGGCTCGCGGACCGGGCGGCCGAGCGGGACGTCACGCTTTCCCTGCGTGCCGAGCCGCTCACCGTGACGGGCGACGGGGTGCTCCTCGACCGTCTCGTGCACAACCTGGTGGCGAACGCCGTGGACCACAACGTCAAGGGCGGCCGGGTGGAGGTGCGCACCGGCCGGGACGGCATCGAGGTCGTCAACACCGGCCCGGTCATCCCGCCGGACACCGTCCCGCACCTCTTCGAGCCCTTCCGGCGCCTTCGGGAACGTACGCACGCGCGCGGGGACGGCGCGGGCCTCGGTCTGTCCATCGTGGCCGCGATCGCCCGCGCCCACGGCGCGGAGGCGACCGCCGAGGCGAACGGGGAGGGAGGAGGGCTCAGCGTGCGGGTGCGCTTCCCCACGGGCCCCCGGAGACCTCCGCAGCGGTGACTCGGCAGGAGCGGCTCAGCGGCTCAGCGGCGGTAGAAGATCCTGTCGCCGTACTCGGCGAACACGCGGCCGTTCCACTCGTGTCCGCCGTCCACGTTCCCCGAGCGCAGCACCGGCGGTTCGGCGCCCCGCGCGGCCAGTCGTTCGACGGCCGTGGCCATCATCGCCTGCATGATCGCGTTGGCGACCACGCTGGAGGCGGGGCCGAAGGGCGCGCCGACCGTGTCGAGGGCGAGCTCCGCGTCGCCGACGGTGATCTTGGAGTCGATCACGACGTCGCAGTGGTCCTTCAGGAAGGTCCCGGACACGTGCCGCGACTTCGTCTCCGTCGCGTACGCCACCGACGTCACCCCGATGACCTTCAGGCCGAGGGCGCGGGCGTTCATCGCCATCTCCACGGGCAGCGAGTTGCGCCCGGAGAGCGAGATGATCACGACGACGTCGCCGGATCGGGCCGGCGAGGAGTCGAGGACGGCGCCCGCGAGCCCGTCGACCCGCTCCAGGGCGGAGCCGAGCGTGGCGGGCATGACGTCGACGCCGACGACCCCGGGGACGGCGAGCAGGTTCATCAGGGCGAGGCCGCCCGCGCGGTAGACGACGTCCTGGGCGGCCAGCGAGGAGTGCCCGGCGCCGAAGGCGAAGAGCCTGCCGCCGGCCTCGACCGCGTCGGCGAGCAGCGTGCCCGCGGCGTCGACGTTGCCGCCCTCCTCGTCGCGCACCCGCCCGAGCAGGCCGATCGCGGCGTCGATGTACTGACCGGCCAGCTTGCTCTCGCTCTTCGAGCCCATGCGCCGTGGGACCTTTCCGGGTACGTATGTCGTGTACGTATTTCCTGCTGCTGCCTGCATGTGTTTCCTGCTGCTTCCAGCACGTGTTTCCCGTGTGCCGCGGATCACGTTGCGGTCTGGACCAGTGCCCTGTCAATACGGCCCGAGCACCCCGTCAAGGCCGCCTGGACCGGGTTTTCCCCTGGCGCGACCCGGTTGTCAGCGGTATGCGTCAGACTTGAGGGCAGGGCCGGCCGCACGAGCGAGATCTGAGGGGCACCCATGTCGGGGCTTATTGACACTACTGAGATGTATTTGCGCACCATCCTCGAGCTGGAGGAGGAAGGTGTGGTCCCCATGCGCGCCCGGATCGCCGAGCGTCTCGACCAGAGCGGGCCGACGGTGAGCCAGACGGTCGCGCGCATGGAGCGTGACGGCCTGGTGGCCGTCGCCAGCGACCGTCACCTGGAGCTGACCGAGGAGGGCCGCAGGCTCGCCACGCGCGTGATGCGCAAGCACCGCCTCGCGGAGTGCCTCCTGGTCGACGTGATCGGCCTGGAGTGGGAGCAGGTCCACGCGGAGGCGTGTCGCTGGGAGCACGTGATGAGCGAGGCGGTGGAGCGCCGCGTCCTGGAGCTCCTGCGCCACCCCACCGAGTCTCCGTACGGGAACCCGATCCCGGGCCTGGAGGAGCTGGGCGAGAAGGACGGGGCCGACCCGTTCCTGGACGAGGGCATGGTGTCCCTGGTCGATCTCGACCCCGGCACGGAGGGCAAGACCGTGGTCGTGCGCCGGATCGGCGAGCCGATCCAGACGGACGCGCAGCTGATGTACACGCTGCGTCGCGCGGGCGTGCAGCCCGGCTCCGTGGTGAGCGTGACGGAGTCCGCGGGCGGGGTGCTGGTGGGCAGCAGCGGTGAGGCCGCCGAGCTGGACACGGAGGTCGCCTCGCACGTCTTCGTCGCCAAGCGCTGAGGGCCGCCGGGACCGGGCTCCGGCGGGTTCCGGCCGGTCGCTGCCCCTGTTACCGAGAGTTCATGTCAACTGGCGGTAACGGTTGGGCAGTTGCGAAGACCGCGGGATCCGGTGGGGTCCAAGATTCAGTGTGCGGAATCGCAGCGCCCGGACGTTTTGCGTGCGAGGCTGTCGCGAGAGGCATATGACTTGAGGGCTCTTGCCGTGCCGGTGCCTGGTCGCCGCCACGGCCGTGGGAGGGGGCAGGAGGATGTGCCCATCTGGTGAGCGGGAGCGCGTACGCGAACGGTGCGCGTCATCGCCCCCTGAGCACGCAGAGGGCCCCGGCGCCCTTGAGCGCCGGGGCCTGTCCTCCCCTGTTCTGACCCGGAGCCCCGAGCTCCCAGGGTCGTCCCCCTCGGACCGTTTTCCCCGAGCGGCCCGCCTCCCGATGAAGATCTCCCCTCGGCTGCGGCGGCCAATCCTTGAGCGTGGTCACTCGAATGAGGGGTGTTGGCGGCGAACTGGCCGCTTTCGAAAAAGAGTTCGATAGCGTGCGGGGGTGCGTGACGGAACCAGGCGTTCGGCCCGAGAGGATTCAAGGGGGGTGCCAGGAAACATGGTGCGGCGCATTGACGTGACAGGCGCGGGTGGCGTACGCCTCGCGGCCTGGGAGTTCGCCGATCCTCCCAAATCGAGGGAGACCGACGGTCCGCCCGGCGGCGTGCTGTTACTGCACGGCCTGATGGGCCGTGCGTCCCACTGGGCGGGCACCGCCCGCTGGCTCGCCGAGCGACATCGCGCGGTCGCACTCGACCAGCGCGCGCACGGCCAGAGCGACAAGCCCCCCGAGGGCCCCTTCACCCGCGATGCCTACGTGGACGACGCCGAGGCCGCGCTCGTCCAGCTCGGCCTCGCTCCCGCCGTCCTCATCGGCCACTCCATGGGCGCGCTCACCGCCTGGCAGCTCGCCGCGAAGCGCCCCGACCTCGTCCGCGCCCTGATCATCTGCGACATGCGGGCCTCCGCGCTCGGGGCCGCCTCGCAGCGTGAGTGGGAGGACTGGTTCAAGGCCTGGCCCGTGCCCTTCGCCACGCTCGCCGACGTACGCAAGTGGTTCGGCGAGGACGATCCCTGGGTCGAGCGGCCCAACCCCTCCCGCGGCGAGTTCTTCGCCGAGGTGATGACCGAGGGCCCCGACGGCTGGCGCCCCGTCTTCGACCGCGAACAGATGCTGAAGTCCCGCGAGACGTGGGTGTTCGACGCCCACTGGGAGGATCTGGCGCAGGTCCAGTGCCCCGCCCTGGTCGTCCGCGGCCTGGACGGCGAGCTGGGCCGTGCCGAGTCCCAGGAGATGGTGCGGGTGCTGCCCCGCGGGGAGTACGCGGAGGTGGCCGACGCCGGGCACCTGGTGCACTACGACCAGCCGGAGGCCTGGCGCGAGGCGATCCAGCCGTTCCTGGACGAAGTCCTGACGGGGCAGGGCCAGGACCTCAGGGGCTGAGGCGCTCCACCGTCCAGCCCGGAGCGGGGGCGGAGGCGTCCTGCTCGGTCCGTGTGTAGCGCAGGCGGTCGTGCAGGCGGTTCGCCCTGCCCTGCCAGAACTCGACGCTCCGGGGCACGACCCGGAAGCCGCCCCAGTGCGGCGGCGCCGGCACCTGCTCGCCCTCGGGGTAACGCGCCTCCAGGTCGGCGTACGCGCGGTCGAGTTCCTCGCGCGTGGCGATCACCGAGGACTGGGCGCTGGCCCAGGCGCCGAGCTGCGAGCCGTGCGGGCGGGTGCGGAAGTACGCCACCGTCTCCTCGCGGGCGACGCGCTCCGCCGTGCCCGTGACGATCACCTGGCGGGCCATCGGGTGCCAGGGGAAGAGCAGCGAGATGTTCGGGTTCACGGCCAGGTCACGGGCCTTGCGGGACTCGTAGTTCGTGAAGAAGACGAAGCCGCGCTCGTCGTACCCCTTCAGCAGGACCGTGCGGGAGCCGGGGCGGCCCTCGGCGTCCACCGTCGAGACGACCATGGCGTTCGGCTCGTGCAGCAGTCCCGCCCCGGCCGCGGCGAGCGCCTGCGTGAACCACACCGCGAACAACTCGACGGGCGTGGCGGGCGCCTGGGCCTCGGTGAGTCCGTCCATGCCGTAGTGGGCACGTATGGCGGCGGGATCGGACACGGGAGGGACGGGAGCGGCAGATGAGGAGGCTGATGCTGAGGCGTCGGCTCGATCGGTCACGCGGTCATCTTGCCGTATACGAAGGGCCGGGCGATGAGCCGGGCGACAGGCCGTCGTACGCCACGGGGAGGTGACGTGTGGCACTGAGTGCCGCTTACCATCGCCAAGGGTGGCACCAAGGGATATCGTTCCGACGCCGAATCGGTTGGGTGACCACCAGCCGCACGGGGCATCACCGGGGTGTCCGATCCGGACCGCGAGTCGAAGGCCGGCAGCCGTCCACGCACCGGCAGACCGCGGAACCGGACCGAACACGCCCACTTCTGACACATGGTCACGAGCTGTCTGTCACCACCATCTGTCGTACACATCACGAGGAGCCGCCTGATGTCCGACTTCGTACCCGGACTTGAAGGAGTCATCGCGTTCGAGACGGAGATCGCCGAACCCGACAAGGAAGGCGGCGCGCTTCGCTATCGCGGCGTCGACATCGAGGATCTGGTCGGCCACGTCTCCTTCGGCAACGTCTGGGGCCTGCTCGTCGACGGGGCCTTCAACCCCGGCCTGCCGCCCGCCGAGCCGTTCCCGATCCCGGTGCACTCCGGCGACATCCGCGTCGACGTCCAGTCCGCGCTCGCGATGCTCGCCCCCGTGTGGGGCCTGAAGCCTCTCCTGGACATCAGCGAGCAGGAAGCCCGCGACGACCTGGCACGGGCCGCCGTCATGGCCCTCTCGTACGTCGCCCAGTCCGCCCGCGGCCAGGGCCTGCCGATGGTGCCGCAGCGTGAGATCGACAAGGCCGACACGGTCGTGGAGCGCTTCATGAAGCGCTGGCGCGGCGAGCCCGACCCCAAGCACGTGCAGGCCGTCGACGCGTACTGGACGTCGGCCGCCGAGCACGGAATGAACGCCTCCACGTTCACGGCCCGCGTCATCGCCTCCACGGGCGCGGACGTCGCGGCGGCGCTGAGCGGGGCCGTGGGCGCCATGTCCGGCCCCCTGCACGGCGGCGCGCCCTCCCGTGTCCTCGGCATGATCGAGGAGATCGAGCGGACGGGCGACGCGGTCGCGTACGTCAAGCAGGCCCTGGACAAGGGCGAGCGGCTGATGGGCTTCGGTCACCGGGTGTACCGGGCCGAGGACCCCCGCGCGCGGGTCCTTCGCCGCACGGCGCGCGAGCTGGGCGCTCCGCGCTTCGAGGTGGCGGAGGCGCTGGAGAAGGCGGCGCTCGACGAGCTGCACGCCCGCCGCCCCGACCGGGTCCTGGCGACGAACGTCGAGTTCTGGGCCGCGATCGTCCTCGACTTCGCCGAGGTGCCGGCGCACATGTTCACGTCGATGTTCACGTGCGCGCGGACCGCGGGCTGGTCGGCGCACATCCTGGAGCAGAAGCGGACGGGGCGGCTTGTCCGCCCCTCGGCGCGGTACATCGGCCCCGGGTCGCGGGACCCGCGGGCGGTCGAGGGGTACGGGGACATCGCCCACTAGGGAACCCCTGGCCGCCGTCATCACCGGCTCCGCCGAGTTCGTCCTCAAACGCCGGACGGGCTGGAATTCCAGCCCGTCCGGTGTGCGGGGCCGCTCACCCCAGGGCCACGTCCAGCAGCTTCGCCCACTCCCGCACCACCCGTTCCCGCCGCGCCCCGTCGTCCGTCAGGAGATTCGCGAGGCCCAGGCCCCGCGCCATGTCCAGGAGCCCCTGGACCGTCTCCCGCACCCCGGGGCGGGACTCGTCCGCCCCCAGCAGCCGTACCGCGATCCGGTGCGTCTCACGGCCCACCCGGGCCTCCAGCTCCGTCACCCGGGAGCCGAGTTGCGGCTCGTTCGACGCCGCCACCCACAGATGCAGCGCCGCCCGGAACAGGGGGCCCGTGTAGAGGTCGACCAGGGCGGCCACCACGGAGGCGCGGTCCTGGGCGGGGAGCTCCCGCAAGGCCGTGGACCGCTGTTCGGCGACGTACTCCACGGCCGCCGTGAACAGGTCCTCCCGCGTCGGGAAGTGATGCTGGGCCGCCCCGCGCGAGACGCCCGCCCGCTCGGCGACCACGGAGACCGTGGAGCCCGCCCAGCCGCTCTCGGCGAGGCACGCCACCGCGGCCTCCAGGAGCCGCTGACGCGTCGCGCGGCTGCGGTCCTGCTTGGGCGAGCGGTCGGCGCGATCGGACCGGTCGGCCCGGTCGTCCGCGGTCACAGCACCCATGGGCACTCCCGTCGTTCGAGGAACGCCCCCATACCCTCCCGCGCCTCCGCCGATGCGAAGAGCCGCGCGGACAGGGCGACGAGGGAGTCCGTGTGGTGGTCGAATGCGTCGAGCACCCTAGCCGTGAGCAGCTTCTTCGTCTCGGCCAGGGCCTGCGGCGCCCCCTTCCGCAGCCCCTCCAGGAGAGGCGCGAGCTCCGCGTCCACGTCGTCCCCGGCCGCCGTCACCAGGCCGATCCGCGCCGCCTCCGCCCCGCCGAAGCGCTCCCCGGTGAGGAAGTAGCGCGAGGCCGCGCTCGGGTCGAGCCGGGACAGGAGCGGCATGGAGATGACCGCGGGCGCCACCCCGATCCGTACCTCCGTCAGCGCGAACGACGCCCCGGGACCCGCGGCCGCCATGTCGCACACGCCGAGAAGGCCGAGCCCGCCCGCGCGCACGTGCCCGTCCACCCGCGCCACCACCGGCTTCGGCAGCTCCAGGATCTGCCGGAGCAGTCCCACGAAGACCGCCGGGTCCGGCGGCTCCCGCAGGTCGGCGCCCGAGCAGAACGTGGAGCCGGTGTGCGTGAGGACGATCGCGCGTACGTCGGGGTCCTTGCCGCAGTCGCCGAGCGCCTCCGCGAGGCCGTCCAGGAGGCCCGCCGAGAGGGCGTTGCGGTTGGCGGGGTTGTCCAGGGTGAAGATGACGATGCCGCGCTGCGGGGAGGAGCAGACAAGGCTCATGGGAACTCCCTTTCTCCGGAGGAGACGGCTCAGTACGACTTGGGCAGGCCCAGCGTCTGGTGCGAGACGTAGTTGAGGATCATTTCCCGGCTCACGGGGGCGATCCGGGCCACCCGTGAGGCCACGATCAGCGAGGCCAGGCCGAACTCCTTCGTCAGGCCGTTGCCGCCGAGCGTGTGCACCGACTGGTCGACGGCCTTCACGCAGGCGTCGGCGGCCGCGAGCTTGGCCATGTTGGCGGCCTCGCCCGCGCCCATGTCGTCGCCCTCGTCGTACAGCCTGGCGGCCTTCTGCATCATCAGGCGGGCCAGCTCGATGTCGATGTGGGACTGCGCGAGGGGGTGCGCGATCGCCTGGTGGGCGCCGATCGGGCTCTTGAAGACGCTGCGTTCCTTGGCGTATCCGACCGCACGGGCGAGGGCGAAGCGTGCCATGCCGAGCGAGAACGCCGCCGTCATGATCCGCTCGGGGTTGAGGCCGGCGAAGAGCTGGAGCAGCCCGGCGTCCTCGTCTCCCACCAGGGCGTCGGCGGGCAGCCGTACGTCGTCCAGGGTCAGTTCGAACTGCTTCTCCGGGGCCTGGAGTTCCATCTCGATCCGCCGCCGGTGGAAGCCCTCCGTCTCGCGCGGGACGATGAAGAGGCAGGGCTTGAGGCTGCCGGTGCGGGCGTCTTCCGTGCGGCCCACGATCAGTGTGGCGTCGGCGATGTCGACGCCCGAGATGAACACCTTGCGGCCGGTCAGGAGCCAGTCGCCGCTCGCCTCGTCCTTGCGGGCGGTCGTGGTGATCCGGTGGGAGTTGGAGCCCGCGTCGGGCTCGGTGATACCGAACGCCATGGTGCGGCTGCCGTCGGCGAGGCCGGGCAGCCAGGCCCGCTTCTGCTCGTCGGTGCCGAAGCGGGCGATGACGGTGCCGCAGATCGCGGGCGAGACGACCATCATCAGGAGGGGACAGCCGGCGGCGCCCAATTCCTCCAGGACAATGGAGAGTTCGGCTATGCCGCCGCCTCCGCCGCCGTACTCCTCGGGCAGGTTCACGCCCAGGTATCCGAGCTTGGCGGCATCGGCCCACAGTTCGTCGGGGTGGCCTTCGCCCGCCACGACCCGGGACATGTAGTCGCGGCCGTACCGCTTGCCGAGCGCGGCGACGGCCGCGCGCAGGGCCTGGTGCTCTTCGGTTTCGAGGACGGTGCTCGGGACGGTGCTCATACGGATTGTTCCTCCTGTACGACGTCTACGACTGCGAGCAGGGCGCCGACCTCGACCTGGCGGCCGGGCAGGGCGTGCAGGGTGGTGAGCGTGCCGGAGGCGGGGGCGCAGATGCGGTGCTCCATCTTCATGGCCTCCAGCCAGATGAGGGGCTGCCCGGCGGTGACCCGCGCCCCTTGCGTGAGCCCCTCTGCCAGGCGCACGACGGTGCCGGGCATCGGGGCGAGCAGGGAGCCGGGCTCCTGGCGGGCGGTCGGCTCGGGGAGCAGCGGGAGCGCGGTGAGGGCGGTGTTGCCGACGTACACGCGATCGTCGCCGTACCGGCTCACGGTGAACTGCCTGCGTACGCCGCCGACTT
Source organism: Streptomyces sp. NPDC055099 (assembly GCF_053607685.1). Taxonomy (NCBI): domain Bacteria; kingdom Bacillati; phylum Actinomycetota; class Actinomycetes; order Kitasatosporales; family Streptomycetaceae; genus Streptomyces; species Streptomyces sp. NPDC055099. Next base: position 255,117 of record NZ_JBSGUA010000008.1, read on the forward strand.
CGAGCACGACGAGCTCGCGGGACACGGACAGCACCCGCACCCCTTCGGTGTCCCCTTCCGCGCTCAGCCCCTCCCGCGTGTGGCGGTAGCGCACCTCGTGCTCGGTGCCATCGGGCTCGCTGCGGAAGAGCTTGACCTGCGGCTGCGACGCGAGGTTGCGGAAGCCGCCGAACCGGGAGCGTCCGTGCGCGTCGGCGAGCGCGGCGGCCAGCGGGGCGTAAGGGTCCGGGGCGGGGGCCGCGAGCTCGGTGAGGTGCCGGTCGTAGAAGCCCGTGTCCATGCGGGCCCCGACGAACTCCGGTTGCCGCAGGGACCGTACGAGCAACTCCCGGTTGGTGACGGGCCCGTGCACGACCGCGCGCTCCAGCGCTCCCGCGAGACCGCGCAGGGCCTGCGCACGCGTGGGGGCGTACGCGACGGCCTTGGCCAGCATCGGGTCGTAGTGCACGCCGATCGTGTCGCCGTCCACGTACCCCGTGTCGAGCCGCACGCCCGGCACGGACAGCCGGTGCAGGGTGCCGGTCTGCGGGGCCCACTGCGCGGCCGGGTCCTCGGCGTAGAGGCGGGCCTCCACCGCGTGGCCGCGTGCGGTCGGCGGCTCCTTCGCGAGGGGCGCGCCCTCCGCCACCTGGATCTGCAGCGCCACGAGATCGATGCCGAACACGGCCTCCGTGACCGGGTGTTCGACCTGGAGCCGGGTGTTCATCTCCAGGAAGTGCGCCCGGTCGCCCGCGACCAGGAACTCCACCGTGCCCGCCCCGCGATACCCGGTCACCCGCGCCGCGCGCACGGCCTGTGCGTGCAGTTCGTCGACGAGTTCCGCCGTCAGGCCCGGCGCCGGGGACTCCTCGATGACCTTCTGGTGTCGGCGCTGGAGCGTGCAGTCCCGGGTGCCGAGCGCCCAGACGGTGTCGTGCGCGTCGGCCATGATCTGCACCTCGACGTGCCGGCCGCCCTCCAGATAGGGCTCGACGAAGACCTCGCCGTCGCCGAAGGCGCTGGCGGCCTCGGCACGCGCGGCCTCCAACTCGCCCTTCAGGGCTTTCAACTCGCGTACGACGCGCATGCCGCGCCCGCCGCCGCCGGACGCCGCCTTCACCAGGACCGGCAGATCGTCCTCGGTGACCTCGTCCACGGCCATCGGCGCGATGCCCATGAGTTCCTTGGCGCGGGTCTTGGACGCCATGGATTCGATGGCCTCGGGAGAGGGCCCGATCCACACGAGCCCGGCGTCCAGGACCGCGCGGGCGAAGTCCGCGTTCTCCGAGAGGAAGCCGTAGCCGGGGTGGACGGCGTCCGCGCCCGCCGCCTGTGCGGCCTTCACGACGAGTTCGCCGCGCAGATACGTGTCGGCGGGGGACGAGCCCGGCAGCCGTACGGCGGTGTCGGCCTCACGGACGTGCAGGGCGTCCGCGTCGGCGTCCGAGTAGACCGCCACGGTGGCGATGCCGAGGTCGCGGCAGGTGCGGAAGACGCGGCAGGCGATCTCGCCGCGGTTGGCGACGAGGACGCTGCTGATCGTTTTCGTCAGGGGGGACGTCATGGGGGTCCTCATGGAAGTGGTCATGGGAGTGGTCATGAGGGTCCTCACATCCGGAAGACGCCGAAGCCACCGCGCGCGCCCTCGTAGGGGGCGGTGTGGATCGCGGACAGGCACAGGCCGAGGACCGTGCGGGTGTCGCGGGGGTCGATGACGCCGTCGTCGTAGAGACGGCCGGAGAGGAACATCGGCAGCGACTCCGACTCGATCTGCTGCTCCACCATGGCGCGCAGGGCCGCGTCCGCGTCGTCGTCGTAGGGCTGCCCCTTCGCGGCGGCGGACTGCCGGGCCACGATCGACAGGACTCCGGCGAGCTGCTGCGGCCCCATGACGGCCGACTTGGAGCTGGGCCAGGCGAAGAGGAACCGCGGGTCGTAGGCGCGCCCGCACATGCCGTAGTGACCCGCTCCGTACGAAGCACCCATCAGGACGCTCAGGTGCGGCACGCGCGAGTTCGACACGGCGTTGATCATCATGGCGCCGTGCTTGATGATGCCGCCCTGCTCGTACTCCTTGCCGACCATGTAGCCGGTGGTGTTGTGCAGGAAGAGCAGCGGGATGTCGCGCTGATTGGCCAACTGGATGAACTGGGCGGCTTTCTGGGACTCCTCGCTGAAGAGCACGCCCTGCGCGTTGGCGAGGATGCCGATGGGATAGCCGTGCAGGGAGGCCCAACCGGTGGTGAGGCTCGGCCCGTACAGCGGCTTGAACTCGTCGAAGTCGGAGGCGTCGACGATGCGGGCGATGACCTCGCGCGGGTCGAAGGGGATCTTGAGGTCGCCGGGCACGATGCCGAGCAGCTCGTCCTGGTCGTACTTGGGCGGCTCCACGACCGTGGTCGCGGCCGGATCGGCGTACGCCTTGCGCCAGTTGAGGCGTTTGACGACCCGCCGCGCCTGCCGCAGCGCGTCGCGCTCGTCGTCGGCGAGGTAGTCCGCGAGGCCGGAGGTGCGGGCGTGCATCTCGGCGCCGCCGAGCGACTCGTCGTCGCTCTCCTCGCCGGTGGCCATCTTCACCAGGGGCGGGCCGCCGAGGAAGACCTTGGCGCGCTCCTTGACCATGATCACGTGATCGCTCATGCCGGGGACGTACGCGCCGCCCGCGGTCGAATTGCCGAAGACGACGGCGACCGTCGGAATCCCGGCGGCCGACGACTGGGTGAGGTGCTTGAAGAGCGCCCCGCCCGGGATGAAGATCTCCTTCTGGGACGGCAGGTCGGCGCCCCCGGACTCCACGAGGTGGATGGACGGCAGCCGGTTGGCGTGCCCGATCTCGTGCGCGCGAAAGGCCTTCTTCAGGGTCCACGGGTTGCTGGCACCGCCGCGTACGGTCGGGTCGTTGGCGGTGATCAGGCACTCCACGCCCTCGACGACGCCGATGCCGGTCACCATCGAGGCGCCCACCGGGTAGTCGCTCCCCCAGGCGGCGAGCGGCGACAGTTCGAGGAACGGCGTGTCGGGGTCGAGCAGCAGCTCGATCCGCTCGCGGGCGAGGAGCTTTCCGCGCTTGCGGTGCCGGGCCACGTACTTCTCGCCGCCGCCCTCCAGGGCCTTGGCCTGCTCGGTGCCGAGTTCGGCGAGCTTGGCCAGCATGGCCTCGCGGTGCTCGGCGTACTCGGCGCTCGCGGGGTCGAGCGCGGACGCGAGGACGGTCACGGGAGTACCTCCGTCGGTTCGGTCGCTTCTACGAACGGTTCGTCCGCGCCCAGGAGTTGGGCGGGCAGGTCGACGTGGCGGGCGCGCAGCCACTCGCCGAGGCCCTTGGCCTGCGGGTCGAAGCGGGCCTGGGAGGCGACGCCCGCGCCGAGGATTCCTTCGACGACGAAGTTCAGCGCGTGCAGGTTCGGCAGGAGGTGACGCACGACGTTCAACTCCGCCGCTTCAGGGATGAGTTCACGGAACCGCTCGACGGTCAGCTCGTGGGCGAGCCACCGCCAGGCGTCGTCGGTGCGTGCCCAGACGCCGACGTTCGCGTCCCCGCCCTTGTCGCCGCTGCGGGCCCCGGCGATGCGGCCGAGGGGGGCGCGGCGGGTGGGGCCGGGCGGGAAGGGTGCGGGCAGGGGAGGCTGCTCGTGGAGATCTTCGAGTACGAGGGTGTCGCCGGGGCCCTGGACCTGGATCCGCTCGCCGCCGGGCAGTACGGCCACATGGTCGACGGTGCCGCGCTCGACGTACGCGGCTTCGAAGACTCCGTAGGGCGCGCCCTTGCCCGGGGGTGCCGTGACGTGGAAGCCGGGGTAGCTGCCGAGGGCCAGTTCGATCGCGGCGCCGCTCAGGGCACGGCCGACGGGCTCCTGCTGCGGGTCGCGAACGACGAGCCGCAGCAGGGCGGAGGCGGTCTCCTCGCTCGGGGCGTCGGGCCGGTCGGTGCGGGCGAGTTCCCACCGCACTTCCTGCGGACGGGACTTGGACCGCGCGAACGCGTCCTCGACCTGGGCGCGGACGAGATCTGCCTTGGCCTCCACGTCGAGCCCGGTGAGGACGAAGACGACTTCGTTGCGGAAGCCGCCGAGCCGGTTCAGGCCGACCTTGAGGTCCGGTGGCGGTGCCTCGCCGCGCACTCCGGAGACGCGGACCCGGTCCGGCCCGTCCTGCGTGAGGGTGACCGTGTCCAGCCGGGCGGTGACGTCGGGCCCGGCGTAACGGGCGCCGGAGGTCTCGTAGAGCAGTTGCGCGGTGACCGTGCCGACGTCGACGAAGCCGCCGGTGCCGGAGTGCTTGGTGATGACGCTGCCGCCGTTCTCGTAGATCTCGGCGACCGGAAAGCCGGGCCGCAGCAGGTCGCTCTGTGGGCGCTCGCCGAAGAAGGCGTAGTTGCCCCCGGTGGCCTGCGTCCCGCATTCGAGGATGTGCCCGGCGACGACCGCGCCGGCGAGCCGGTCGTGGTCGTCGTCGCCCCACCCGAAGTGGGCGGCGGCGGGCCCGGTGACGAGGGCGGCGTCGGTCACGCGCCCGGTGACGACGATGTCGGCCCCGGCGCGCAGGCAGGCGGCGATTCCGGCGCCGCCGAGGTAGGCGTTGGCGGTGAGGGCATCCGGGAAACGGGCCCCGAGGTCATCGCCCTCCACATGCGCAACCCGCACACCGATCCCGAGCCGGTCTGCCAACTCCCTTACGGCGTCCGCGAGCCCGGCGGGATTGAGCCCCCCGGCGTTCGCGACAATCTTGACGCCCCGTTCCTGGGCGAGCCCAAGACACTCCTCCAGCTGCCGCAGGAAGGTCTTCGCGTACCCGCGGGTGGGGTCCTTGAGCCGGTCACGACCGAGGATCAGCATGGTCAGCTCGGCGAGGTAATCACCGGTGAGGACGTCGAGGGGGCCGCCGGTGAGCATGTCACGCATGGCGTCGAAACGGTCACCGTAGAAGCCGGATGCGTTGCCGATGCGGAGGGGGGCGGGGGGTGGGGAGGGGCGCGGGTCGCTCATCGCCCGCCTCCCTTCGCGGGGCGACCCGGCCCCGGCGGGCCCGCGAAGGCTTGCGCGATGCCGAGCCAGCGCTCGGCATCGGTGCCGTTCGTGCGTACGGCGAGGCGGCCGGGGGTGTTGGCGAGGCACGGCCGGGCGGCTGGCGGGGTTGTCCGTGGGGCGGCCTGCGGGGTTGTCCGTGCGGCGGCCTGCGAGGCGCTCATCGCCCGCCTCCCTTCGCCGGGCGGCCCGGTCCCGGTGGGCCCGCGAAGGCCTGGGCGAGGCTCAGCCAGCGCTCGGCGTCAGTGCCGTTCGTGCGTACGGCGAGGTCGTCTCGGTGGGCGCGTTGCGTGACGAGGAGGCAGAAGTCGAGCGCGGGGCCGGTCACGCGCTGGTCGGCGTCTTCGGGGCCGCTGGTCCAGGGCTCACCGGAGGGCAGCCGGAGCTCCACGCGGAAGGGGGACGCGGGCGCGTCGAGACCCCGTACCCCGAAGGAGAAGTCCCGGGCGCGCACCCCGATGTGCGCGATGTGCCGCAGCCGGTCGGTGGGCACCCGCTCGACGCCGAGCGCGTCGGCGACGTCCTGGCCGTGGGCCCAGGTCTCCATCAGCCGGGCCGTCGCCATGGAGGTGGCCGACATGGGCGGCCCGTACCAAGGGAAACGGGTGCCGCGCGGGGCGGCCGTCAGAGCCTTCAGCAGGGCGTCACGCCCGGCCCGCCACTGGGCGAGCAACTCGCCCGGCGGCTGCGCGGCCCCCTCCTCGGCCCCGGCGTCGACGAACGAGTCGGGAGCGGCGAGGGCCTCCTCGACGAGCCGGCCGAAGGCGTCCCCGTCGGTGACGGCGGTCAGCGCGGCGCGGTCGGTCCAGGCGAGATGGGCGATCTGATGGGCGACGGTCCAGCCCTCGGCGGGGGTGCCGAGCGCCCAGCGCTCCTCACCCAACCCCCCTACCAGCTGGTCGAGTTCCTCGCTCTCACGGCGCAGATCATCGAGTACGGGCACAGCTTCGGACACGGAGCGCTCCCCTCGGGGCACGAATGGGGTCTCCCCTGCTCGAACGAAGTTGAGAGCTTGGGGAAGTGCCCCGGAGCATGGCAGCGCCCGGAGAAACAAGCAAGCGTGCTTGCATTACTTTCCGGACGTCTCCGGGACGGGCGCTTCGGCCGCCCGCCCGTCGCCGTCCGCACACTCGCCGCCTTCGGCACCCTCGGCAGGCGCCAGGACCGCGTCCGGGGTGGCCCCCGTAACGACGTTTCCGCCGCCCCCACCGTCCCCGCCGTCCCCACGGCGCACCCGCCCCCGCCCGACCTGCGTCCGCACGGCCCCCATGCTGGCGGCGATGACGAGCGAGATGGCCAGCGCCTCGTTGACGGAAAGCGCCTGGTTCAGCACCAGGAATCCGGCGACGGCGGCGATCGCGGGCTCCAGGCTCATCATGATCGCGAAGGTGGAGGCGGGAAGGCGGCGCAGGGCGAGCAGTTCGAGGGTGTACGGCAGCACGGAGGACATCACGGCGACGGCCGCGCCGAGCGCGAGCACCTCGGGCCGCACCAGCTTCTCCCCGGACTCGATGAGGCCGAGCGGCAGGAAGAGGATCGCCGCGACGACCATCGCGAGGGCGAGCCCGTCGGCCTGCGGGAAGCGGCGCCCCGTACGGGCGCTGAACATGATGTACGTGGCCCACATGGCACCGGCACCGAGCGCGTACGCGACGCCGACGGGATCGAGCCCGCTGAACCCGCCCCCGCCACCCAGCAGGAAGACACCGCACAGGGCGAGCCCGGCCCAGATCAGATTCACGGCGCGGCGCGACGCGAAGACGGAGAGGGCCAGCGGCCCGAGCACCTCCAGCGTCACGGCGGGCCCCATGGGAATCCGGGCGACGGACTGGTAGAAGAGCCCGTTCATCCCGGCCATGGCCACACCGAAGGCGACGACGGTCCCCCAGTCGGCGCGGGAGTGCCCGCGCATCTTGGGCCGGCAGACGATCATCAGGACCAGGGCGGCGAAGGCGAGCCGCAGGGTCACGATGCCGAGGGCTCCGGCCTTGGGCATCACGCTCACGGCGATGGCCCCGCCGAACTGGACGGAGACGCCGCCCGCGAGCACCAGGCCGACGGGCCCGAGGGCACCCCACCGCCCACCGGATGCCGCCTCCTGGCCACTCCTCGACGCGTCCACAGCCATCCCTTCCACTTCTTGAGCCCCAACCAGCCTCGACCAGTCCACTCACCTGAACTACCCCGTCCAAGGTAGTAGACCACGTCAGGATTGTGGAGCCCTTTCACTGCTGTACGCAAACCGGGTCCACATGACGGTTGGCCGTGGAACCCCCCACACCCCGCCCCGCGTCTTGGGTGCAGTCACCACGTAACCGTACGGAAGTCAGGTCAGGGCATGACGCGCGACGGAAATCAGGCGACCGGGCGGCTGGGCGGGGGGTGTCGGAGCTACCGAGGCGCGGCGTACGGATTCGCGCTGCGGGTGTCCGGTCTCACTGCACTCCTCGGGTGCGCGATTCTGGCCGGGGGGTTCGCCGCGGCGTGGGACACCTTCGAAGGGGTCAGGGACTACGCGGACCGCAACATCGCCAACGAGGACTCCTACGTGGCCTACGCCGACGGCGGCTGGTTTCCGCTGGTGAAGGTCGGTCTCGGGGTGTCGTTGCTGCTGCTCGTCCTGGGACTTTTCGTCGTCTCCGTGCTGCACGCCGCGTACGCCGTCGCCGAGTCCCACTCCACGCGTGAGGGTGGTGGGGCGCTGACCGTACGCGAACTGTGGCGGCGTACCCGCGGGCGTTTCCCCGCCGCCCTCGCGGTCAACGCGCTGAGCGGTCTGATCGTGGGTGCCATGGCGCTGGCGAGCTACGTGCTGTGGATGACCGTCGAGCGTGGCGAGGTGCCCGGCGTCGAGCCCACGCCCATCGGCGAGACCGCGACCCCGCTCTACACGCTGGTGGGATGGGTGCTGCCGTTCGCCGTCATGTACCTGGGCCCGCTGCTGTACTTCCGCCTCTCGCTGGCCACCGCCGAGACGGTTCTGGAACGCCGCTCTCCGTTCGTGGCGCTGTACCGCTCTTGGGTGCTGACCCGCCGGGCACGCATGCGCACCCTCGGCCTCGGCACGCTGTCCGTGGCGGCCACGGCCCTCGTCATCTTCCTGACCGGCTACGCGGCCGCCCCTCTCGCCCATTACGCCGGGCTCGGCATGCTGTGGCTCAGCGACGACAACGTATGGATCACGGGCGTACTGATGCAGATTTTTCCCACAACCGTGGCCCTGCTCCTGCTCCCTCCGCTGGTCATGCCCCTGGTGTGCGGGACGACGGCCCGCTTGTACTGGGAGTTGCGGGCGGGCGAGGCGGACGCGAGGGGCGCGGAGACGGGCGCACCGCGGGCCGGCAGTGCGGCTGGCGGTGAGGGCTGGTGACGGCTGGTGGCGGCTGGGGCTGAGGGGCGCGGGATTCTCTGGCGCGGGAGCGGGCCGTGACGCCCGGGCAGGCGGGGCAGGTGGGTGGGGACGAGGCCGCACCGCATGGTGTCGAAGCTGGGGCCCGGGGGGTTGATGCGTCCGGCCAGGCGGGGGTGGGTGGGGGCGAGGCCGCGCCGCGTAATGCCGGAGCTCCGACGCCGTGGGCAGCACTCCGGCCCCCGTAACCCGGCCGCCCCCGTCCGGAATCCGTGAACCCCCGCACCCCGCGCCCCCCTCACCCCCCATCCAGCCCCTCCGCCAGCACCTCCGCCAAATGCCGCCCCCGTGCCCCCTCCCCCAGCTGTTCCAGCTGGGTTCGGCAGGAGAAGCCGTCTGCCAGGATCAAGGGGCCGCCCTCCGGCTCCGGGGTGGCGGCCCGTACCGCCGGGAGCAGTTGTTCCTCCGCGCAGGCCACCGAGACCTCGTAATGGCCCGCCTCGAAGCCGAAGTTGCCCGCGAGGCCGCAGCAGCCGCCGCTCAGCTCGCCCTCCAGACCCGCCTTCTCGCGCAGGCGGCGTTCCGGCGCGTCGCCGAGCACCGCGTGCTGGTGGCAGTGCGTCTGGCCCACCACCGGGCGGCCGATCCGGGGTGGTGTCCACTCCGGGGCCAGTTCCTCCAGGGTCTGCGCGAACGTCCGTACTCGGGCAGCCAAATCCCTGGCTCGCTCGTCCCCGGACAGCAGTTCCACCAGGTCCGTCTTGAGCGCCGCCGCGCAGCTCGGTTCGAGGACCATCAGCAGCGCGTCCGAGTCCAGCAGCGGTCCCATCCGGTCCAGGGTCCTCCGCATCACCGTGCGGGCGCGGTCCAGTTGGCCCGTCGAAACGTACGTCAGGCCGCAGCACACGTCCCCCGGCGGCACCACCACCCGCAGGCCCGCGTCTTCAAGGACCCGCACCGCCGCCCGGCCCACCTCCGGTGACAGGTGGTCCGTGAACGTGTCCGGCCAGAGCACGACCGTCGGGCCCGGAGGGGCCTCGCCAGCCCGCCTCTCCCGGAACCACCTGCGGAACGTCTCGCCCGCGAGACGCGGGATCTCCCTCTCCGGTGCGATCCCGCCCAGCTTCTTGGCCAGCGACGCCAGCACCCCCACACGGGCCACCGCGTTGGCCGCCCCCGCCGTCCGCGTCCGTGCGGCCAGGCGCAGCCACAGCGGCAGCCAGCCCATCGCGTAGTGCGCCGCGGGGCGCCGGCGGCCCTCGTAGTGGTGGTGCAGGAACTCCGCCTTGTACGTGGCCATGTCCACGCCCACCGGGCAGTCCGAACGGCAGCCCTTGCAGGACAGGCAGAGGTCCAGCGCGTCCCGTACCTCCTCCGAGCGCCAGCCGTCCGTGACCACGTCGCCCGCGAGCATCTCGTGCAGGAGACGCGCCCGGCCCCGCGTGGAGTGCTCCTCCTCGCCCGTCGCCCGGAAGGACGGGCACATCACCCCGCCCCCCGAACCGGCCGACGTGGTGCGGCACTTGGCGACGCCCACGCACCGCCGCACCGCCGCCGAGAAGTCCCCGCCGTCATGCGGGTAGCCGAAGGCCACGTCCACCGGCTGCCGCGGCAGCGGGTCGAAGCGCAGGTTCGAGTCCAGCGGCGCGGGCCGCACCAGCATCCCCGGATTCAGCAGGTCCGCCGGGTCCCACACCCCTTTCACCCGCTCGAACAGCCGGACGAGGTCAGCCCCGTACATCGTGGGGAGGAGTTCGGCCCGCGCCTGGCCGTCCCCGTGCTCGCCCGACAGCGAGCCCCCGTGCGCGACCACGAGCCGCGCCAGGTCCTCGGAGAAACGCCGGAAGCGCCGCACGCCCACCTCGCTCATCAGGTCGAAGTCGATGCGTACGTGAATGCAGCCGTCCCCGAAGTGCCCGTACGGGGTCCCACGCAGGCCGTGCTCGGCGAGCAGCCCCCTGAAGTCCCGCAGATAAGCGCCCAGTCGGGCCGGAGGCACCGCGCAGTCCTCCCACCCCGGCCACGCCTCGCTGCCGTCCGGCATCCGCGTCGCCGTCCCGCTGGCGTCCTCGCGGACCCGCCACAGCACGCGCTGCCCCGCCGGGTCCGTGACGACCACCGAGTCCACCGTGTCCCCGGCGACCGCCCGCGTGATCGCCTCCGCACGCGCGCGTGCCTCGCCCTCGCTCGCGCCGCCCGTCTCCACGAACAGCCAGGCACCGCCCTTGGGCAGCCCCTCGGACCCCCGTACGAGGTCGGCGGCCATCCCCTCCACCGTCAGCGGCCCGTACGGCAGCAGCCCGGCCGCGGCCTCCGCCGCCGCGCTCTCGTCCGCGTAACCGAGGACCGCGAGGGCACGCGCGCGTGGCGACTCGACGAGGCGTACGACGGCCTCCGTCACCACGCCGAGCGTGCCCTCGGAGCCGCAGAAGGCGCGGGCCAGGTCGACGCCCCGCTCGGGGAGCATGGCGTCGAGCGCATAGCCCGAGATGCGGCGCGGCAGGTCCGGGTAGCCGGTGCGCAGGAGCTCCAACTCGCCGTCCACCAGCGCCCGCAGACCCTCCGGAGCGCCGGACCAGCCCTGCCCCAGCGCGAGCCGCTCGCCCGCGCCGCTGACCACCGAGAGCGAGGCGACGTTGTCGGCGGTGGTGCCCCAGGCGACCGAGTGCGACCCGCAGGAGTTGTTGCCGATCATGCCGCCCAGGGTGCAGCGGTTGTGGGTGGACGGGTCGGGGCCGAAGGTCAGGCCGTACGGGGCCGCCGCACCCCGCAGTCCGTCGCAGATCACGCCTGGCTGGACGACCGCGGTCCGCGACTCGGCGTCCAGGGACACGATCCGGTTCATGTGGCGGGTGAAGTCGAGGACGAGCCCCGTGCCGGTCGCCTGGCCGGCGATGGACGTACCGGCGCCGCGGGCCACGACCGGCACCCCGCGCTCCCGGCACACGGCGAGCGCCGCCGCCACGTCGTCCGCGTCGCGCGGGGCGAGGACGCCGAGCGGCACTCTGCGGTAGTTGGACGCGTCCATGGTGTTCAGGGACCGCGCGGTGACGGAGAAGTCCACTTCCCCCCGCACGGCCGCCCGCAGTTCCTCTTCCACGCCTCCGAGATCACTCATGCCCATATCCATGCCCTCAATATGCATCCGCGAAGGCCCGTACCGAGGGCGGCCGAACGGGTCGGGGTGGAACCCCCCGCGCGTCCACGGACCGTGCGGGGCGGTCTCACCCGACGGACACTCCCGAGACGGGCGAGGCGGAGCCGTTAGGCTCCTCCCGTGGCTGAGATCCAGATTCCCGCTGACATCAAGCCCGCCGACGGACGTTTCGGCGCGGGCCCCTCCAAGGTGCGCACGGAGGCGCTGGACGCGCTCGCCGCCACCGGTACCTCTCTGCTCGGCACCTCCCACCGCCAGGCCCCGGTCAAGAACCTGGTCGGCAAGGTGCGCGAGGGTGTGCGCGACCTCTTCTCCCTCCCCGAGGGGTACGAGGTGATCCTGGGCAACGGCGGCTCCACCGCCTTCTGGGACGTCGCGACGCACGGCCTCATCGAGAACAAGTCGCAGCACCTCACCTTCGGTGAGTTCTCCTCGAAGTTCGCCAAGGCCTCGAAGCTCGCCCCGTGGCTCGCCGAGCCCACGGTGATCTCGAGCGAGCCGGGTACGCACCCGGAGCCGCAGGCCGAGGCGGGCGTGGACGTCTACGCCTTCACGCACAACGAGACCTCGACCGGCGTCGCGGCCCCCGTCAAGCGGGTGGCCGGCGCGGACGAGGGTTCCCTCGTCCTGGTGGACGCCACCTCCGGCGCGGGCGGCCTGCCGGTCGACATCGCCGAGACGGACGTCTACTACTTCGCCCCGCAGAAGTCCTTCGCGTCGGACGGCGGCCTGTGGATCGCCGCGTTCTCCCCGGCGGCCATCGAGCGTGCCGAGCGCGTGCACGCGAGCGGGCGGCACGTCCCGGAGTTCTTCAGCCTTCCCACGGCGATCGACAACTCCCGCAAGAACCAGACGTACAACACCCCGGCGCTCGCCACACTCTTCCTGCTCGGTGAGCAGCTGGACTGGATGAACGGCCAGGGTGGGCTCGACTTCACGACCGGCCGCACGGCCGCGTCCTCGCGCACCCTGTACGGGTGGGCGGAGGAGTCGAAGTACGCGACGCCGTTCGTCACGGACCCGGCCAAGCGTTCGCAGGTCATCGGCACGATCGACTTCGCGGACGAGATCGACGCCGCCGCGGTGGCGAAGGCTCTGCGCGCGAACGGGATCGTGGACACGGAGCCGTACCGCAAGCTCGGCCGCAATCAGCTGCGCGTGGCGATGTTCCCGGCGATTGATCCTTCGGATGTCGAGGCGCTCACGAAGTGCATCGACTACGTCATCGACAAGCTCTAGCAGCTCGTACGCAGATGGGGGCGCCCGGCAGGTGATACCTGCCGAGCGCCCCCCTTCGCGTACGGGGACCAACTACCTGCTCAGCTGCTTGAACTTCCGTACCGCCAGCGGCAGGAACAGGAGTGAGATCGCGAGGGGCCAGAGCACGGCCATCAGGACCGCGTTCTGTTCGACCCAGCTCGCCCCGCCCGCCCCGGGGTTGCCGAACAGTTCGCGTGCCGCCGTGCCCGTGGAGGAGACCGGGTTCCAGGCGGCGACCGGCGCCAGCCAGTCCGGCATCAGCGACGGCGCGACGAAGACGCTGGAGATCATGGTGAGCGGGAAGGCGACCGCGTAGAGCCCGCCCGCCGCTTCCGGGGTCGGCACCACGAGGCCCAGGAACACGCCGACCCAGATCAGGCTGAACCGCAGGAGCAGCAGCAGCCCGAACGCGGCCAGGGTCTCGGGCAGTCCGGCGCTGGACCGCCAGCCGATCGCGAGCGCGGTGAGCGCGAGGATCGTCAGCTCGGCGCACGCCACGATCAGGTCCGCGAGTCCGCGCCCCGCGGCCACCGCCGACGGCGCCATCGGCATCGAGCGGAAACGGTCGATGACGCCCTTGGTGGAGTCCGTGACGACCGCCATCGCGGTGTTCATGAAGCCGAAGGCCATGGTCATCACGAACATGCCGGGCATCAGGAACTGCTTGTAGTCGCCGTCGTCGCCGCCGGGCACCTTCATCGCCTCGCCGAAGACGAAGCCGTACAGGAGCACGGAGATGATCGGGAAGCCCAGTTGCCAGGCGATGTTGACGGGCTGGCGCTGGAAGTGGGTGAGGTAGCGGCGGGTGACGTTCCAGGTGTCGGCGAGCGCCCAGTAGAGGCGTCCGCGCGAGGTGTCGGCGGCCAGTGGTTCCGGTGTCAGTACGGCGCTCATGCCGCGGCTCCCGTCTTCTCGTCGATGCGGGCGGCGGCTTTGGCGGGAGCGGCCGCGCCGGTCTCGTGCTCCGTGCGGTGTCCCGTCAGGCGCAGGAACACGTCGTCGAGGCTCGGCCTGCGCAGGCCGATGTCCTCCACGGCGACGCCCTGGTCCTGGAGGGTCCGCGCCACGTCCGTCAGGGCGGCGACCCGGTCGGTGACGGCCGCCTGGACGCGGCGTTCCAGGTCGACTGCCTCGGGGACGCCCTCGGCGACGCGGGCGACTGCCTTCAGCGCCGCGGGCAGGTCGGCGCTGTCGCGGACCACGACCTCCAGGTAGCTGCCGCCCACCGTGTTCTTCAGGCCGTCCGGGGTGTCGTCGGCGATGGCGCGGCCCTGGTCGATGACGGTGATCCGGGAGGCCAGCTTGTCGGCCTCCTCCAGATACTGCGTGGTGAGCAGGACCGTCGTGCCGTCCGCGACCAACTTCCTTACGGTGTCCCAGACTTCGAGGCGGCTGCGCGGGTCGAGTCCGGTGGTCGGCTCGTCCAGGAAGAGGACGGCGGGCGCGAGGATCATCGACGCCGCGAGGTCGAGCCTGCGCCGCATGCCGCCGCTGTACTGGCCGGCTCCCTTGCCCGCCGCGTCCACCAGGTCGAACTGTTCGAGGAGTTCCTGGGCGCGCCGCGCCGCCCGCTTGCCGCCGAGGTGGAAGAGGCGGCCGAACATCTCCAGGTTCTGCCGCCCGGTCAGGACCTCGTCGACGGCCGCGTACTGGCCGGTCAGACCGATGCGGCCGCGTACGACGTCGGGCTGTCGCACCACGTCGGCCCCCGCGACCTCGGCCCGGCCGCCGTCGAGGCGCACCAGCGTCGAGAGGATGCGTACGGCGGTGGTCTTGCCCGCGCCGTTCGGGCCGAGCAGTCCGTGCACCGTGCCGCGCGCCACGCGCAGATCGAAGGCGTCCAGGGCCTTCTTCTCCCCGTAGCGCTTGTCGAGCCCCTCGGCCCGTACCGCGTAGTCGTTCGTCGTCTCGCTCACTGCCCCTCCAGACCTTCCCGCGCCAGCCATCCGAGCCCCCTCTGGGTACGCCGTACTCAATAGAGAGTACACCGTACCCAGTTTTTCGGGTACACCGTACCCAATTACTGGTCCGGCGATTAGGCTGAGCGTCATGACGAGCACGAACGGCGGTTCCGGCGACAGCACCCAGCGCACCGGCAGCGACATCGTCCGCAGCCTGGAGCTGCTCTGGGGTGAGGGCGAACGCCCCACGCGCGGCCCCAAGCCCGGACTCACCCTGGACCGGATCGTCACCGAGGCGGTGCGGCTCGCGGACGCCGAGGGGCTCACGGCGGTCTCGATGCGCCGCCTGTCCACGGAACTCGGCACCGGCACGATGTCCCTGTACCGCTACGTCCCGGGCAAGGGCGAGCTGCTCGACCTGATGCTGGACCGGGTCTACATGCCGGCCCCCGACGCCACGCCCCCGAGCGGCGGCTGGCGTGAGGCCGTCGAGACGTACGCCCGCGAGACACTCGTCCTCTACCGCGCGCACCCCTGGCTGCTCCAGGTCAACCAGGCACGCCCGGTGCTCGGCCCCGGCTCGGTCGGCGGCCTCGAACTGACCCTGGCCGGGATCAAGTCGATGGGCCTGACCGACCCCGAGCTGATCGGTGTGGTCGTCATGGTCGAGGGATACGTCACCGGGGTCGCCCGCACCCAGGTGCACGAGATGGAGGCGGTCAGGAAGACCGGCCTGACGGACGAGGCGTTCTGGGAGGCGCAGCACCCGACCCTCGAACGGATCATGACCAGCGGCCGCTATCCCCACCTCGCGGGCCTGTCCGGCGACGCGTTCGGCGCGGACTTCGACCACTTCGAGTTCGGCCTGCAACGCCTGCTGGACGGCCTCGACGTGCTGGTGGCCCGGCGCGAGGCGGGGACGAGCGCCGCCGGGCAGGCGTGAGGTCCGGCCCGCTACTTCCGGCGGAACATCCGCTTCAGGCCGAAGAAGGCCACGAGCACGGCGGCCAGCGCGAGGCCGCCCACCTTGAGGTCGCCGTCGAGCCCGGCGCCGCCCCCTGACTCGCCGGAACTCCCGCCGCCGGACGCGGAGTCGTGGCCGCCGCCCGCTCCCTCGACCTCGACGGGCTCCACCTCGCTCTGCCCGCCCTCGGTGCCGTACAGGATGGTCGTCCCGTCCAGGGTGTACGTCGCGGACTCGCCCTGCCGCTGCAACGGCACGCTCAGCCGCCCCTGGCGCTCGGGCTTCTTGCCCTCGCCCTTCCAGGTGTACGAGACGCCGCCGAGGTATCCGCGCAGGGCGAGCTGCTTGCCGTCGGGCGAGAAGGCGCCGTCCGTGGTCCAGAGTCCGGTGGTGCCCAGGCGCTTGAAGACGTTGACGCCGGACGAGGACATCTGGGCGGGCCCCTCGTACAGCGCGCCGCCCTCCTCCTTCTTGTCGGCGATGTAGATCCGGCCGGTCTTCGGGTGGACCATCAGGGCCTCGGCGTCGCGCGCGCCGTCCTCGTACTTCACCGTGTACTGCGTGGCGCGCACGGTCTGCTCGCCCAGCTTCTTCGGCTCGGGCAGCTTGTAGATCCACACGTGGGACCAGGTGCCGCCGAGGTTGTCGCCGATGTCGCCGACGTAGATGTTGCCGTCGGCGCCGACGGACACCGCCTCCACGTCGCGGGGCTTTCCCACGCCGGTCATGGTGATGGTGGCGACGGTCTCGCCGGTCTTGCCGTCCACCGCGTAGAGCAGCGCGCCGTTCTTGTCCTGGTCGTTGTGCGTCCAGTAGACGCCCGGGTGGGCGCGGGAGGCGGCGAGGCCGCTGGACTCGATGATGCGGGGGTCCTTGATGGTGAACCCGTCGTGGCTGTCGTCGGCGGCGGCGGGGCCGGCGGCACACAGCAGGACCAGGCACCCGGCGGCGGCACCCATCGAAGAACGCAGTGAACGCATGGCCCAAGCCTGCCACCCCCGCGCGGCGGGGCGGGCGTTCGCCGGGTGTTGAGCCTCACATCGGGTGGTCAGCCTCACATCGCATGCCGGGGCCTTGATCCGCGATGATGAGCGGATGCTCAGGTTCATGTTCGTCGGCGACTCGATGACGATCGGCAGCGCGGGGGAACACACCTGGCGCTACCGGATGTGGCAGCACCTGCGGCCCTCGCTCGGCGAGGAGGGTTTCGCGGTGGTGGGGCCGCGCAGCGCGCTGCACGACAAGGTCTCCGGCGAACCGGTCTCGTACGCCTACGCCGGCAGCGACCCGGACTTCCCCCGCCACCACTTCGCGGGGTGGGGCGAGGGCTGGCTGCACATGGCGCCGCAGATCGCGGACGCGGTGCGCCAGGACCGCCCCGACGTCCTGCTCATCTCCCTCGGCCTGATCGACCTGGGCTTCTACACGAACGCGGAACAGACGGCGGAGAACGTACGCCGCTTCGTCTCGGCGGCGAGGTCCGCCAACCCGGGTGTCCGCCTCGTCCTGCTCCCCGTGATCCCGAACATCCGGGCCAGGACGGACGCGCCGTTCGCGGCGGAGGTGTCCCGCTTCAACGTGCTTCTCGCGAAGGCCGCGGCGGACCTCGACGAGGGCGCCTCCCCGCTGCTCCTGGCCTCGACGCCACCGTCGTACGACATCGACCGCGACACCTACGACGGCACGCACCCGAACGCGAGCGGCGAGCACAAGCTGGCGGCGGCGTTCGCGGACGCGATGCACCAGGCGTGGGGCCTTGCCGCACCGTACGGCAAGGCAGGAGCGTCACGTGGCCCGCGTCAGCCGGTTCGCCAGGGTTGACATCGTGTAGGTGCCGATGCCGAGGACGACTTCGAGGGCGTTGCGTTTCGTGTAGCCGTGGGCGAGGAACTTCTCCAGGTCGTCGTCCCCCACTCCGCCCGCGGTCGCCAGCACCTCCAGGGTGAACTGCCGTACCGCCTCCAGGCGTTCGTCGGCCAGGGCCTTCCCCTCGCGCAAGGCGGCGATCAGCTCCGTGTCCGCGCCCAGCTTGCGCAGCTTGCCGGTGTGCATGGTCACGCAGATGTGGCAGTCGTTGCGTACGGCGACGGTCATGATGACGACTTCGCGCGCCACCGGCTCCAGCGTCGAGCCCTCGAAGGACGCGCTCAACTCCAGGAAGCCGTTGAGCAGTTCGGGCGACTCGGCGAGCCGCGCCACCGCGTCCGGCGTCTTCCCGAAGGCGGCGGCCGTGCGCTCCATCGCGGCGCGGGAGGCGGCGGGCGCGGTTTCCACGGTGTGCTCGGCGAACAAGAGGTACCCCCTACGATGGACAACGTGGTTGACGATAAGAAGGTAAATCAGGTTGTCGATTCTGGCAAGGGTGTCCCGGCGGACGGCGACGGGCGCGGCTTCGAGCTGCCGCTGCTCCTCTTCGCCGGATTCCGCACGCTGATCGACCGGCTGCACGCCGAACTGGCCCGTCAGGGCCACCCGGACGTACGCCCGGCCCACGGCTTCGCGATGCAGGCGATCGGCGTACGGGGCGCGAGCGCCAGCGAGGTGGGCCGGCGGCTCGGCGTCTCCAAGCAGGCCGCGGGCAAGACCGTCGACCGGCTGCTCACCCTCGGCTACGCGGAACGCACCGACGACCCCGCCGACGCCCGCCGCAAGCTCATCCGCCTCACCCCGCACGGCATCGACGCACTGCGCCGCTCGGCGGCGATCTTCGACGCACTGCACGCGGAGTGGGCCGGGCAGCTCGGCGCGGGGCGCCTGCGCACGCTGGAGGACGATCTGCGCACGGTCGTGCCGCCGGACGCGTTCCGCCTCGACGCGGCGGGCTGGCTCGGCGGCTCGTGACCGCCCGCCGGGCGCGCACCCTTGCATAGAGCGCACTCCAAGTCGTTGGCTTGGCAACCATGGAGTACACGCAGCTGGGACGCACAGGACTCAAGGTCAGTCGACTCGTGCTCGGGACCATGAACTTCGGGCCACTGACCAACGAGCCCGACAGCCACACGATCATGGACGCCGCGCTCGACGCGGGCATCAACTACTTCGACACCGCCAACGTCTACGGGTGGGACGAGAACAAGGGCCGCACCGAGGAGATCCTCGGCACGTGGTTCACGCAGGGCGGCGACCGGCGGGACAAGACCGTCCTCGCCACCAAGATGTACGGGAACATGGCCCTCGACGGAAAGCCCGCGTGGCCCAACCACGACCTGCTCTCGGCGGTCAACATCCGCCGGTCGGTGGAGGCCTCGCTCAAGCGCCTGCAGACCGACTACATCGACATCTACCAGTTCCACCACATCGACCGCCGCACTCCCTTCGAGGAGATCTGGCAGGCGATCGACACCCTCATCACCCAGGGCAAGATCCTCTACGCGGGTTCGTCCAACTTCCCCGGATACAAGATCGCCCAGGCCAACGAGATCGCCGCGCGACGCGGCAGCTACGGCCTCGTCAGCGAGCAGTGCCTCTACAACCTCGCCGAGCGCAGCGCCGAGATGGAGGTGATCCCGGCCGCCCAGGACTACGGCCTCGGCGTCATCCCGTGGTCGCCGCTGCACAGCGGGCTGCTCGGCGGCGTCCTGAAGAAGGAGGGCGAGGGCAAGCGGCGTACCGGCGGACGGGCCGCCCAGGAGCTGGCGAAGCCCGAGGTGCGCGCGCAGGTCCAGGCGTACGAGGACCTGCTCGACAAGCACGGCCTCGCGCCGGGCGAGGTCGCGCTCGCCTGGCTGCTCACCCGGCCCGGCATCACCGGACCGATCGTCGGGCCGCGTACGTCGGAGCAGCTCACCAGCGCACTGCGCGCCGTCGAGCTGGAACTCCCGGCCGAGCTGCTCGACGCCCTGGACGAGATCTTCCCGGGGCCGGGGCCTTCGCCGGAGTCCTTCGCCTGGTGATGATCAGCGGGTGATCACCGCTGGGTGATCAGCGGCTGATCAGAGCGTGCCGCGCGTGCGGCCGCGGTCATCGCCTCACTGGCCGACCGCGGCCGCGACCGCCACGACGACGAACATCAGCACGAGCACACCGGCCATGATCCGGTTCCTGGTTTTGGGGTCCACGCAGTCGAGGTTAACCGCCTCCACCAAACGGCCGTCGACCGACCACCGCACCGGCCGGATATCCGGGCGCGGACCGGGGGAGAGAAAGTCGCATGGACAGCCACATAACCATCCGTCCCGCCGGTCCCGACGACATTCCCACCGTTCTCGCCCTCTTCGACGAGGCCGTCGCCTGGCTCGTCTCGCAGGGGCGTACCGGGCAGTGGGGCGACACGCCCTGGTCGGCCAATCCGAAGACCGTCGCCCTGGTCGAGAAGTATCTGACCACCGGCTCCCCCTGGATCGCGGAGATCGGTGGGCTGCCGGTCGGCACGCTCACGCTGACCGATGGCCCGGGGGCGTACATCGCGCCGGTGGACGAGCCGGAGCGCTACATCCATCTGCTGGCCTCCCGGCACGGGACGGGCGCGGGCGCCGCCCTCCTCGCGCACGCGGCAGAGGAAACCCGGAGACAGGGGGTCTCCCTGCTCCGGGTCGACTGCTACGCGGGCGGTGACGGCAAGCTCGTCGCGTTCTACGAGCGCAACGGCTTCACGCGGACCGAGTCCTTCGTCGAGCAGGACGGCACCTGGCCGGGCCAGATCCTGGCCCGGCGGGTGTGACCCGGCAGGGACCTACGCCGCTGTAGCCAGCTCCCGCGGCACGAACTGCACGTGCTGCTGCCCGCGCCGCAGATCCACCTTGAGCCGCAGGTTCGCGGCGCGGGCCAGCATCAGGCCGACGCCGACCGCGGCCACGGCGCAGATGAGGCCGCCGGCGGCCATGCTCACGCGCACCCCGTACGCGTCGGCGAGCCAGCCGAAGAGCGGGCCGCCAAGGGGCGTGCCGCCGGTGAAGACCATCATGAAGAGGGACATGACGCGGCCCCGCATCTCGGGGTCGGTGGCCATCTGGACCGAGGAGTTGGCGGTGACGTTCACCGTCAGGCCCAGGATGCCGATGGGGACGATCAGCGCGACGAACATCCAGAGGTCAGGCGCGAAGGCCGCCACGATCTGCAGCACTCCGAAGGCGATCGCGGCCCCGGCGAGCAGCCGCAGGCGTGAGGTCCCGCGGCGGGCGGCGAGCAGCGCGCCCGCGAGGGAGCCGATCGCCATCAGGGTGTTGAAAAGGCCGTACATCCCCACGCCGCCGTGGAAGATGTCGTCCGCGAAGGCGCTCAGCCAGATCGGGAAGTTGAACCCGAAGGTGCCGACGAAGCCGACGAGGACGATCGGCCAGATCAGCTCGGGGTGCTTGGAGACGTAGTTCAGGCCCTCCCTCAGCTGTCCCTTTCCGCGCGGCTTGCGCGGGGTGGGGTGCAGCTCGCGGGTGCGCATCAGCATCAGTCCGGTGAGCGGCGCGAGGAAGGACAGGCCGTTGGCGAGGAACGCCCAGCCGGGGCCGACGGCGGCGGTGAGACCGCTCGCCACGGCGGGTCCGATGAGGCGCGCGGACTGGAAGTTCGCCGAGTTCAGCGAGACGGCGTTGCGGACCTGGTCGGGTCCCACCATCTCGGACACGAAGGACTGCCGGGTCGGGTTGTCGACGACCGTGACGAGGCCCGTGAAGAAGGCCGCGAGGTAGACGTGCCAGACCTGGACGTTGCCGCTCAGGGTGAGCGCCGCCAGGAACAGGCCGCTGATGCTCATCGCGCCCTGGGTGCAGAAGAGCAGCTTCCGCTTGGCGAAGCGGTCGGCGATGACTCCGCCGTAGAGGCCGAACAGGAGCATGGGCAGGAACTGCATCGCGGTGGTGATGCCGACCGCGGCGGAGGAGCCGGTGAGGCTCAGGACCAGCCAGTCCTGGGTGATGCGCGCCATCCACGTGCCGGTGTTGGAGACAACGGCGCCGGAGGCGAAGAGCCGGTAGTTGCGGATCTTCAGCGAGCTGAACATCGACTGCTTGGCGGCAGGGGTTTTGTCGAGGGTGGTTGGTGCGGGGGCGGAGTCTGCTCCGGATCCCGTACTCAAAGTGCGTTCGCCTCCTTGGCGTCGTACTGGTCTTACTGCCTGCTGTTCACGGGGTGCCCGCTGCTTACGGGGTGCCCGCTGCTTAGAGGTGCGCGAGCTTCTCCAGGACGGGGGCGGCGGCACGCAGTCGCGCCCACTCGTCCTCGTCGAGGTGCTCGGCCAGGCCGGCCAGCCAGGCGTTCCGCTTGCGGCGGCTCTCCTCGAGCATGGCCTCGGCCGTCTCCGTCTGGGTCACCACCTTCTGGCGGCGGTCCTCGGGGTGCGGCTCCAGCCGGACGAGACCCTTGGCTTCGAGCAGCGCGACGATGCGGGTCATCGACGGCGGCTGCACGTGTTCCTTGCGGGCCAGCTCACCGGGGGTGGCGTGGCCGCAGCGGGCGAGGGTGCCGAGCACCGACATCTCGGTGGGGCTCAGCGACTCGTCGACCCGCTGGTGCTTGAGTCGACGGGACAGGCGCATCACGGCGGAGCGCAGGGAGTTCACGGCGGCGGCGTCGTCACCATGGGAGAGGTCCGGCATGTTCGTTAGAGTAACTCATTACTCTAGCTAAAGACCACCTGGTTTCCCGCGACAAGGGCCACGGAACCCTTTCGTCACCCAAATGAGTGAGGTGGCCGCGGAAAGTGAGACACGGTCCGCGGAACGCCAGGGACCCTGGCACGCATGGGATCGACAGTGCTCAGCCTGCGAATAGACGGTGAGCTGCTCGACCGGCTCAAGCAGCACGCCGCCAAAAGGGGAATGAGCGTCCAGGACTACGTGGTCGGGACGCTCATCAGGGGTGACTTCGACGAGCGCTTCCAGAGCGCCGTCGAGGAGACGGAAAAGTTCTACGGGGCGGCATAGACCCCGCGCCCCAAAGGGGCGCGGGGAACTGCGCGACCAGCCACAACGGCCTGCGGAAAGCGACGCGCCCTACGTAAGCCCGAGCGCCGGCATCAGGTAGTAGAACCCGAACACCGCCGACACCGCGTACATGGCGACCGGCACCTCCCGGCCACGGCCTGCGGCCAGCCTGAGCACGGTGAAGCTGATGAAGCCGATGCCGATGCCGTTCGTGATCGAGTAGGTGAACGGCATCATCACCATCGTCAGGAACGCCGGGATCGCGATGGTGAAGTCCGCCCAGTCGATCTGGCCGATCGAGCCGGACAGGATCAGGAAGCCGACCGCGAGCAGCGCGGGCGTGGCCGCCTGCGACGGGACCATCGTCGCGATGGGCGTGAGGAACAGCGCCACGGTGAAGAGACCGCCGGTGACGATGTTGGCGAAGCCCGTACGCGCGCCCTCGCCGACGCCCGCCGTGGACTCCACGAAGCAGGTGGTGGCCGAGGAGGACGAGGCGCCGCCCGCGGCGACCGCGATGCCGTCGACGAACAGAACCTTGTTCATGCCCGGCATGTTGCCGTTGGCGTCGGTCAGCTTGGCCTCGTCGCCGACGCCCATGATCGTGCCCATGGCGTCGAAGAAGCACGACAGGAGCACGGTGAAGACGAAGAGGATGCCGGTGAGCAGGCCGACCTTCTCGAAGCCGCCGAACAGGCTGACCTGACCGACCAGGCCGAAGTCCGGGGTCGCGACGGGGTTACCGGGCCACTCGGGCGTCGTCAGGCCCCAGGAGGGCACCTTCGCGACGGCGTTGATGATCATCGCGACGATCGTCATGACGACGATGCTGATGAGGATGGCGCCCGGCACCTTGCGCACGATCAGGCAGAGCGTGAGCAGCGCGCCGAGCACGAAGACGAGCACGGGCCAGCCGTTGAGGTGCCCGTCGCCGCCGAGCTGCAGCGGGACCGTGGTGTGCGCGGCGTCCGGGATGCGCGAGACGAAGCCGGAGTCGACGAGGCCGATCAGCATGATGAAGAGGCCGATGCCGATCGCGATGCCCTTGCGCAGGCCCAGCGGCACGGCGCTCATCACGCGCTCCCGCAGTCCGGTCGCCACGAGCAGCATCACGACGAAGCCCGCGAGGACGACCATGCCCATCGCGTCGGGCCACGACATGCGGGGCGCGAGCTGGAGGGCGACCACGGTGTTCACGCCGAGACCGGCGGCGAGCGCGATCGGGACGTTGCCGATGACACCCATGAGCAGCGTGGTGAAGGCGGCCACCACGGCGGTCGCGGTCACCAGCTGGCCGTTGTCGAGCTGGTGCCCGTACATGTCCTTCGCGCTGCCCAGGATGATCGGGTTCAGCACGATGATGTAGGCCATCGCGAAGAAGGTGGCGAAGCCGCCTCGGACCTCACGGACGAGGGTGGAACCCCGTTCGGTGATCTTGAAGAAGCCGTCGATGCCACCCTGCGGGGGCTTCGGCGGCTCTTTGCTGGCGTCGACCGGGGTGGTGGCCGAGGAAGGCATGCGGGACCTCGTGGACTCAGAGAAACGCAGAGAAAGGGGGAAGATCGTTAAGTGGTGGCCATTGATCGATTTGTTTGTTCTTACGAAAACAACCAGCCATTAACGAGCGGTTTCAGTATGAATACATGAAGGAGAATGCGCTATCTCCGCGCGTAGACCCTTGTGGCACCAGGGCGCACCGACCCCCGCGGGGGCCCGTCCCGGCTGCTCGTAAGCTAGGCGCATGGAGAAGTGGACCCCCAAGCACGAGGCGCCCGAGCCCCTGGAGGGCCCCGTCGTCGCCACCATCACGGGCGGCACGATCCTCTGGTTCGTCCTCTTCCTGGTGCAGCTTCCGTTCTACGGCTGGTTCGACGACCGCGACGCCACCTGGTGGGTGTGGACCTGCCTGGCCGGAGCGGGCCTCGGCCTGATCGGCATCTGGTACGTGCGGGGCCGCGACGCGGCGATCAAGCGGGACGCGGCGCGCAAGGCGGCCTCGGACCCGGCGGCCCCCTCGGCCTCCCCGTCCGGCGAGTAGCCGCCGCCCCGCGAGGCCGCCCGTACAACCACGGGACGGTCCGTCTCCTACCGTGGTCGGATCTTTGGGCCACTCAAGGGGTGAAGCCCCCGCCCCGCCCGTACCGTCGATGCCATGACGCATATCGACGCGGGCGCCGAGCTCGACCCGGTCCACCCAGTGGCACCGCCCACCGGACGCGCGACGGGTCTGAGTGCCGCCGAGGTCGCCGAGCGGGTCGCACGCGGCGAGGTCAACGACGTACCCGTCCGCAGCTCCCGGTCCACCACCGAGATCATCCGGGCGAACGTCTTCACCCGCTTCAACGCGATCATCGGCGTGCTCTGGGTGATCATGCTCTTCGTCGCGCCGATCCAGGACTCCCTCTTCGGGTTCGTGATCATCGCCAACACGGGCATCGGCATCATCCAGGAGCTGCGCGCCAAGAAGACCCTGGACGGGCTCGCGGTCATCGGCGAGGCCAAACCGACCGTGCGGCGCGACGGCACCGCGTCCGAGATCTCCACCTCCGAGATCGTCCTCGGCGACCTGGTGGAGCTGGGTCCGGGGGACAAGATCGTCGTGGACGGCGAGGCGGTCGAGACCGAGAGCCTGGAGGTCGACGAGTCACTCCTGACCGGTGAGGCCGACCCGGTCATCAAGAAGCCCGGCGACAAGATGATGTCGGGCTCCTTCGTGGTCGCGGGCGGCGGCGCGTTCACCGCCACGAAGGTCGGCCGCGAGGCGTACGCGGCGCAGCTCGCCGAGGAGGCCAGCCGCTTCACGCTCGTCCACTCCGAGCTGCGCACCGGCATCTCCACGATCCTCAAGTACGTGACGTGGCTGATGGTCCCGACCTCGATCGGCCTCATCATCAGCCAGCTCGTCGTCAAGGACGACAACTTCAAGGAGTCCGTCGCCTACACCGTGGGCGGCATCGTCCCCATGATCCCGGAGGGGCTCGTGCTCCTCACGTCGGTCGCCTTCGCGATCGGCGTCATCCGCCTCGGCCGCAAGCAGTGCCTCGTGCAGGAACTCCCCGCGATCGAGGGGCTGGCCCGCGTCGACACCGTCTGCCTCGACAAGACCGGCACCCTCACCGAGGGCGGCATGGACGTCACCGAACTGCGCCCGCTGAACGGCACGGACGAGGCGTACGTACGGAAAGTCCTCGGCGCCCTGGGGGAATCCGACCCGCGGCCCAACGCCTCGCTCCAGGCGATCATCGACGCCTACCCCGACAGCGAGGAGTGGCGCTGCACGGAGTCGCTGCCCTTCTCCTCGGCACGCAAATACAGCGGCGCCTCCTTCAGCGAGGGCGACGGCGACGACTCGACGTGGCTGCTGGGCGCGCCGGACGTGCTGCTGCCCGACGGCGACCCGTCCCTCGCCGAGATCGAGGACCTCAACCAACAGGGCCTGCGCGTACTGCTGCTCGCCCGCGCCGCCGGTGACCTGGACGACCCGGACGTCGCCGCGGGGGCCCGCGCCACCGCCCTGGTCGTCCTGGAGCAGCGGCTGCGCCCGGACGCCGCCGACACCCTGCGCTACTTCGAGGAGCAGGACGTCAGCGCGAAGGTCATCTCGGGCGACAACGCGGTCTCCGTGGGCGCGGTCGCCGGGAAGCTGAGCCTGCCGGGCGCGGAGAACACCGTGGACGCCCGCAAACTCCCCACGGACCAGGGCGAGATGGCCGAGGCCCTGGACGCCAACTCCGTCTTCGGCCGGGTCACCCCGCAGCAGAAGCGCGACATGGTGGGCGCCCTCCAGTCACGCGGCCACACGGTCGCCATGACGGGCGACGGCGTGAACGACGTCCTGGCCCTCAAGGACGCCGACATCGGCGTCTCGATGGGCTCCGGCTCCGAGGCGACGCGGGCGGTCGCCCAGATCGTGCTGCTGAACAACAGCTTCGCGACGCTGCCCTCGGTGGTCGCGGAAGGCCGCCGGGTCATCGGCAACATCACACGGGTAGCGACGCTGTTCCTGGTCAAGACGGTCTACTCGGTGGTCATCGCCCTGCTGGTGGTCTGCTCCCAGGTGGAGTACCTGTTCCTGCCGAGGCACCTGACCCTCCTGTCCACCCTGACGATCGGCGTCCCGGCCTTCTTCCTCGCCCTGGCGCCCAACAAGGAGCGGGCCAAGCCCCACTTCGTACGAAGGGTCATGCGGTACGCGATCCCGGGCGGGGTCGTCGCGGGGGTGGCGACGTTCTGCACGTACCTCCTCGCCCGAAGCCACTACTCGGGCGCGGGCGCACGGGAAGCCGAGACCAGCGCGGCCACGCTGGCGCTGTTCCTGATCGCCATGTGGGTCCTCGCGATCATCGCCCGCCCCTACACGTGGTGGCGGCTCGGCCTCATCGGCGCGATGGGTCTCGGCTTCCTGCTGGTGCTCACCGTGCCGTGGCTCCAGGACTTCTTCCAGCTGAAGCTGGTCGGCACGACGATGCCGTGGGCGGCGGTCGCCATCGCGGCGGTGGCCTCACTGATCATCGAGGTCATCTTCCGCTGGGTCGGCCGCCGCTTTCCGGCGTGATGTCCCGCGCGGTTACTAGTTGACGTCCACGAAGTCGCTGGTCGACGTCACGGCCGGGGTGGTGGACGTACCGGCGAAGACGTAGCGGTAGTAGCCGTCGGCCGAGGCCGTCACGGTCGTCTTCAGGGCGCCGCCGGTGCCGGACGTGATCGTCTTCAGCGTGCTGTAGGAGGTCGCGCCCTTCTTCTTGTACTGCAGCTTCACGGACTGCTGGGTGTAGCCCGCGTACTTCGAGGTGTCCCAGTTGGCGCGGGTCAGGGCGCCGGTGACCGTGATGGTCTTGCCCTTCTTGACCGGCTCAGGGGAGGCGTTGGTGGTGAGGCGGGAGTTGCGCTGGACGTTGGCGTCCGAGGCCAGCGAGTCCTTGGTGATGGAGTCGCCGTCGTTGCCGGCCGCGGTCGCCCAGACCTTCCACTTGCCGGCCAGGACGTTGCTGTAGAGGTCGGTCGTCGGGTCAGCTATGACGCTGACCGTGCAGGTCGAGGTAGTCGCGTTCAGGACCGTGCAGTTGCCCTCGAGGTCGTCCGGGATGAGGGCGCCGTCGATGCCGTCCTCGCTCTCGAAGTCGGTGCCGTGCCACAGGAACGCGCTGCCGCCCGCGATGCCCTCGGGGTCGGTGGCGGTGACGGCGATGCTGAACTTCTTCTTCTCGGTGGTGCCGACCACGATGTTCTTGCCGCCGTTGACGGTGACCTTCGTGATCTTCGTGTCGCCGACGACCTCGTCGGCCTGCGCGTTGGCGGCGAAGGGCGCGAGCTTCGGGGCGTTCGGCTCGTCGGCCGCCTGGGCGACGGGAACGACGAGAGCGGACAGAGCCAGGGTGCCGGTCAGTGCGGCCACGGTGGCACGGATGCGCATGTGTTTCCCCAGTTGGGAAGGGGCTCCGCGGTGCGTGGGGGCTGTCACGCGGGGCCCGGTGATCTAGGAGTCTGTTGACTCGCAAGATCAGACCCGCGACCTGCCCGTCTGGTTGTACGAGAAGTGAAGATTTCGTGACTGGGATATGGACTACGAGATTCCGCGGCTAGGCCCCGGGTTCCAGGGGGCGCGGGGAACTGCGCGACCAGCCCCCACCCACCCGCGGTCAGCGAACCGCTCAGTCGAACCAGCGGTCCCTCTCCAACTCCTCCGTCCGCGAAGGATCCTCAAGCAACGCCGCCACCTCAAAGCGCCGAGGCCACTGCCCCGCCGCCCAGGCGAGCCCCGCGGCCACGCCCTCAAGCGTGGCGGCATGGACCGTACCGTCCGGCACCCGTCGCCAGTCCAGCTCGACACCCCCGGCGATCAGCTCATCATGCTCGATGTACGTCCCCGGAGTAGCGGGCCCCAGCAGGAGACGTACCGACTCCGGCACCGGATGCTCCACCCCCTCCCCCGAAGGCTCCACCGCCGCCGTCTCGCTCAGCCGACGCACCTGGAACAACTCGGCCAAGTCGCCCGCCCTGCGCGGCTCCACGGGCAGCAGCGCCACGCCCCCGGCCAGCGGCAACAGATCAGGCGCGTCGGCGACGACCGCGTCCGCCACGTCGACGACCACCACCTCACCGTCCACCACGGCCCGCACCTCGTCCGGCAGCGTCACCTGCTCCGGGTCCAGATCGGCCAGAGCCCCGTACAGCGCGTGCAACTGGGCCGCCGAAACGGTCCTCTCCGGGTCCGCGAGCCGTTCGAGCAGCTCGGCGGCGCCGCCCGGCTCCGCGAGAAGCGCGGCGACCGACGTACGGACGCCGAGCGCCCGCAGCACCTGCTCGTCGTCGAAGCCGGACGCATCGGCCGCGTCGTAGAGCCCTTCGAGCAGCGGATCGCCGCCCGACGCCCGCAGACCGGCGGGACGCCGCCCGCCGAGCACGGGATTCCCGCGCAGCCACCACGCCGTGTACGAACGCACGCTCTCCGTCGTGCCGTCCGGCAGCAGGACCCGCAGCGGCTGCGTCAACGCGTCCCGCAGCGGCGGGCGCGACAGCATCGCCAGGGCCTGCGGCCAGCAGTCGTCGTCGACCAGGTCAAGGTCCCGTACGGCGATGATCTCGGTGGCGACCGGCGGCACGGGAGTCTCCGGCAGCCGGTCGAGGGTGTCCTCGCACCACACGTCGACCGCGTCGAGCAGCCCCGCGTCGTCCGGCTCGGCGAAGTCGCCCTCGCGCGGGTCGAGTTCATCGGGGTCGAGCACGACGTCCGTGGCGCGGACGAGCGCGAAGGTGGCGAGCACCCCGCACGCGGCGAGGGGCTGCTCGCCCCAGCGCTCGGCGAGCTCGGAGTCCACCGTGGCGAGTTCGTCCTCGCGCATGACCTGGGCGAAAGGGCTGCCGGGGAAGACGAGTTCACCGGCGGGCGCGAGGTCGCCGTCCTCGTCGTCGGGCAGGGCGAGCGCGCCGAGCCAGGGCTCGTCGCCGGGCGCGAGGTTGGCGTCACGGACGAGCGCGAGCACGATGTCCGCGAGCTCGTCGGCGTCCAGGGCGTCCTCGTCCCACGTGTCGTCGTCGAGTGAGGCGGCGACGGCGGCGCGGACCTGCGGGGTCGTCAGGACGGCGCGGGGCGTGGCGGGCAGGGCCCCGAGCTTCTCCAGGAGGGGGTGCACGGCGTCGGGGTGCGCGACCTTGAGGCCGAGGCGGACGAGAGCGGCCGGGTCGCTGTCGTCGCCGATGACGGGCAGGAGGACCTGGCGCGGCCCGATGGTGGTACGGCCGTCGGCGAGGGGTACGGGAAGCCCGGTGAGCCGGTCGGGATCGACCCCGGCCAACGTCTCGTACAGCCGGTGCCACCAGCCCGGCTCCCGCTCAAGACCCGCGAGGCGGTCGATGGCCTCGGTCAGCGGTACGCGGGCGACACCGAGGGTGCGCAGCTCGGCGCGCCGCTCGAGTCCCGCGGGGAGCAGGCTGGGCAGGACGTCGGCGAGGACGCGTACGGTGTCGGCGCCCGCGCCCTCCACGACCTCCGCGTCACGCGGCCGCAGCGCGACGGGCGCCTGCCACTCGGGTACGTCGGGGTCTTCCTGCGGTACGGCCTCCACCGCGGGCGGCAGGAAAGCCGTGCGGGGCAGCCGGTCGAGGATGGCCTGGCGCAGGGCGCCGTCGAGCTCGCTCTTGCCGAGCGGGCCGGGGACGAGGCTGATGATGCCTTCCCCGACGGGCCGCCATTCGGCGAGGAGTTCGGCGTACGCGTCGGCGGCGCGCTGCACGAGGAAGTCGGTGAGGGGTCCCGGCGCCGCGTGCCGCCGGGTCGTGTCCAGCGGGAACGAGGCGATGAGCAGCGCGGGCACGCCGAGCGGCTCGTCGCTCGGGGTCGGCGCGTGCAGGACGGGGGCGCTGCGGGGGGCCTGCGGGGCGCCTTCTCGGTCGGTGGGGACGGCCCAGGTGACGGACCAGTGGGGGCGCAGGCGCTCCTCGACGGGCCGGTCGGCGAGGAGGTCCTGCTCCAGGCCGCCCTGCCGGCTGACGGTACGCCAGCGGGTGTCGCCGTCACGGGTGTCGGAGATGTCGACGTAGCCGGGCTCGGCAGTGCGGCGGAGGGTGCGGGGGGCGTGGTCGCCGACCTGGACGACCACCTCCGCGAGCCCCGGGAGGGCGAGGAGGAGAGCATCGTCGATGTCGCCGAGCAGCCGCAGGACGAGGTCCTCGGCGGCGGCGTCGCGCAGGGGCAGGATGACGACGGTGTCGTACCCCTCCGGGGCGGACCCCTCGGCGGCGAAGGGCAGCCGCAGCAGGGGTACGTGGCCGTCGCGCCGACGGATCTCGTCCCCCAGGCCCGGGCTGAAGCGGGCGGTGTCGGCGGCGAGTTCGCGCGCCTCGCCCAGGGACCAGCGGACGCCGCCGGTACGGCCCACGAGGGCGGGCTCGTCGGAGACGGCGAGTACGGCGGCGAAGCCGACGCCGAAGCGTCCTACGGCGCCGTTGTTCTGCTCCTCCCGCTTGGCGGAGGCGCGGAGGGTGGAGAGGGATTCGACGCCGGTGGCGTCGAGGGGGGCGCCGTTGTTGGCGGCGGCGAGTACGCCGTCCCGGAGGGTGAGGGCGAGTCGTCCCGGGGCTCCGGCGCGGGCTGCGGCATCAGCAGCGTTCTGGGCGAGTTCGACGATCAGGCGGTCGCGGTAGCCGCCGAGGGCGAGGTCTTCCTCGGCGTTCGCGTCCTCCCGGAAGCGGGCCGGGCTGGCCGCCCAGGCGTCGAGGACGCCCCGGCGGAGCCGTGCCGTGCCGAACGGGTCTGTGCCCTCGGCCGCCGGCCGCACGGTCTTGCTCACGGTGTCGTCTCCCTCGCTCGGTTCGCGGGGCGAACGGTACCGCGTCCTGCGCTTTCCCCAGGCCCAGGGCGTCCCCCTCCCCCTGGCCGGGGGCCTCTTCCCCCCACCCACCCCGCAGCTCCAACCCCTCGCGTGGCGCAAGGAGCCCCGCCCTGCAGCCCGGCGGCCTCCTTCCCGCGCTGCGCGCGGATATCTCCCACCGATGTGCAGGTCGGGACTACGTCCATCTGCGGGCCGGCGCCACTCCATGCCGCGCTTCGCGCGGATATCTCCCACCCACCCACCCGATCACCCCACAGCTCGAACCTGCACGTAGGAACCCTCAGCGGCGCGAGGAGTCCCAACCTGCGGGCCGGTGCGCACCTTCCCGCGCTCCGCGCGGATTTCCCCCGCCCACCCACCCGATTGCCCCACAGCTCGAACCCCTCCGCGGCACGAGGAGTCCCGACCTGCGGGCCGGTGGGCGCCTTCCCGCGCTCCGCGCGGATTTCCCCCGCCCACCCGCCCGATTGCCCCACAGCTCGAACCCCTCCGCGGCACGAGGAGTCCCGACCTGCGGGCCGGTGGGCGCCTTCCCGCGCTTCGCGCGGATTTTCCCCGCCCACCCACCCGTGCACCCCGCAGCGCCAACCCGCGCGGGGACCCGCCCCATAGCCAATCGATGCCGGGCAATCGGGTGGGTGGGCGGGAAGCATCCGCGCGGAGCGCGGCATGGACACCGGCCCGCAGGCGCACATTCCTCCCACGCCACCCCGTGCGCACCACGGGGTATCGGTGGGTGGGTGGGAAAAAATCGCGCGCAGCGCGGCATGCGTCGGGTTGTGTCGAGCCGCAGACTCACGACGCCTACGCCACCCCGCGCACCGCGGGGTAACCGGGTGGGTGGGTGGGAAGCATCCGCGCGGAGCGCGGCAACGAAGGAGCCCGGAAGCCGAAGTCAGACGCGAACCCCGCCGAGAGGCGAAACGCAGCCCTCACGAAACCTCAGCTGTGACCGAGGTCCTCCGACGCCCCCTCCAGAGGGACCGAGCCCGAGTCGGGGGCAGGGCGGAGGGGGAGGACGTCGACGCGGGTCTCGTCGAGGACGGGCGCGGCCGGCCGCGACGGCGTAGGCATCACGGCCGCCTCCGAATGCCCGCCGCACCCGTAAGCGAGAGACACCACATGCCCGTCCGCAGGACCGAACTCATTCGCGCACACCCCGAACGCCTGCCCGAGCGATCCGCCGATCGGGGCAAGGAAGCCACAGCTGACGCAGGACGCGGGCGCCGCCTGCGCCATCGCCGTCTTCGCGCCGTGCGACTCCTCCCAGCGATCGGCCGCGGCATGCAGGCCGTACCGGGACAGGACACGCGCCCGGCGCATGCCGAGCTCGTCCGCGAGCGCCGCGATGGAGCCACGCGCCGGCGCCGCCGGCAGCTCGGCGGGCGAGCCCGCCGTCACCTCCGCGTCCTCCGCGTCGGCAAGCTCCGCCATCTCCTCCGAGAACACGGAGTTCGGCGGCGGCTCCTCCTCGCCCGAGAAGCCGGGCTCAAGGCGCAGGTCCTCGGCGTCGGTCGGGAGGAGGTCGCCCGGGCCCATGTCGCCGGGGCGCAGACGCTCGCTCCACGGCACCCACTCGGGGGCCAGCAGCGCGTCCGGCCCGGGAAGCAGCACCGTCTCGTCGAGCGTGACGACCTTGGCGCGCGAGGCACGGGCCACCGTCACGGCCCAGCGCCAGCCCCGGTAGCCGAATTCCTTGCACTCGAACAGGTGCGTGACGACGCGGTCGCCCTCGACCACGACCTCGACATGCTCACCGACCACACCGGGCGCGGCGGCCTCCTCGGCCGCGTCACGGGCCAGTCCCACCGCCTCGGCGCACAGGCGGTCGGGAGTACGCGGGGTACGCGGGGTACGGCTTCGCGTTGTCGCTGCGCTCACAGGTATCGCTTCTCCATTACGCCGTCTCACGAGTGCGCCACCCATACGCGGGGGTGCGGACGGAGCGGACCAAAGGGCCGCGTCGACGTCCGCGCCCGAACGTCCTCGGGCGCACCTACGTCATCCATTCTGCGGGATGACCGAGAGGCGCGCGGCCAAGAACAACCGCCGCAGGCGCGCTACGCACGCTACCTTCTCCTGGCCCCTGGGCCTACACCGGCGTGCGGCTGCCCTCCCCACCGAGCAGAGCGTTTCGCCGCTTCGCGGCGTTTCTCCCGCCCGCCCACCCGTACAGCGCGCCTTTAGGGGGCACTATGACGAGGTGGCAACCGCAAGGTCGTCGTCCCAGGGATACAGCGGACGAAGCCCGGTGCTGAACCGGGCCGCCCGCTGGATCGGCCGCGCCCTGCACCTGCCCTTCACGGGCACGGCCCGCGGCATCCGCAAGGCCACGCACGCGCACGGCGCGGGCGAGTCGGGCCTCGGCAAGCTCATCGAACTGCACGCCGTGAACGGCGCGGGCGACGTCATGATCACCATCGCGCTCGCCTCGACCGTCTTCTTCTCCGTGCCCACGGACGAGGCCCGCGGCCGTGTCGCCCTCTATCTCGCCATCACCATGGCGCCCTTCACCCTCCTCGCCCCCGTCATCGGCCCCCTCCTGGACCGCCTCCCGCACGGCCGCCGGTACGCGATGGCCGCCGCGATGCTGGCCCGCGCCCTGCTCGCCCTGCTGTTGTCCGAGGCGGTGATCACGGGGAGTCTGGAGCTGTATCCGGCCGCGCTCGGCGTCCTGGTCGCCTCCAAGGCGTACGGGGTCGTGAGAAGTGCTGTGGTGCCACGGCTGCTGCCCAAGGGTTTTTCCCTGGTCAAGGCCAACTCCAGGGTCACGCTCGGCGGGCTTCTCGCGACCGGTATCGCCGCTCCCATCGGCGCGGGGCTACAGGCGCTCGGCCCACGCTGGCCCCTGTACGGCGCCTTCGTGATCTTCATCGTCGGGATGTTCCTCTCCGTCTCGCTGCCGCCCAAGGTCGACTCGGCGAAGGGCGAGCACAAGGCGCTGCTCGCGGCCGACGAGGAGCACCTGCATCTGCACGCGCGCACCGAAGCCGCGTCGGACACGTCCAAGAAGCGGCGCCTTGGGCTGCGTACGGTCGGGCCCGCCGTCACCCACGCCCTCACCGCCAACGCCGCACTGCGGTGCCTGTCCGGCTTCCTCATCTTCTTCCTCGCCTTCCTGCTGCGCGAGGAACCGCTCGGCGGCCAGAGCGCCGCAGTCTCCCTGGGGATAGTGGGTGTCGCGGCCGGAGTCGGCAACGCGCTAGGCACGGCCGTCGGCGCCGGCCTCAGATCGCGGGCGCCGGAGGTCATCATCGTGACCGTCGTCGCCGTCGTCCTCGGCGTGGCCGTCACCGCGGCGGTGTTCTTCGGGGCGGTGGGCGTCGCCTGCCTCGGCGCGGTGGCGGGCTTCGCCCAGGCCATGTCGAAGCTCTCCCTGGACGCCCTTATCCAGCGAGACGTACCGGAAGAAGTGCGGACCTCCGCCTTCGCCCGCTCGGAGACCCTGCTCCAGGTCTCCTGGGTGGTGGGCGGCGGAATCGGCATGGCCCTGCCGCTGAACGGGTCACTGGGGTTCTCGGTGGCCGCGGCGATCGTGGCCGTCGGCTGGTTCTCGACCGTACGGGGTCTGCTCTCGGCGGCCCGGCACGGCGGGAAGCGCCGTCCGCGGGTGGCGTGAGCCCGGCAATGTGACAGGTGCGGCACGCCGCGACCCCCACGTGGCGGGACGGCACGGGGTGCCCGATAGCCTTCGCCCATGACCTCCCTGCTCCGCGGCGGAGCCGCACTCGTTCACAGCTCGGCGCGACGTCGCCGTTCCGTGGCCGCCCTTGGCGCTGTCTCCGCCGGACTCCTCGTCCTGTCGGCCTGCGACAAGCCGACGCCGCTCGCCACCGTCACGGTCGGCAGCGACTCGGTGAACTCCGAGGCCTCCTGCTACAACGACGGCAAGGAGATCGCGGACTCCCAGCTCCAGGACTGCCTCAAGGACACGGACGTCGAGTCCATCAAGGTCGACCCCGACGAGAAGGTCCGCTTCGGCGTCGACCCCGAGGTCGCCGACAAGGGCTGGACACTCCTGATGAACGGTCAGCCGCTCACCGAGGCCAGCAACAAGACCTACGTCGTCATCCCCGGCAGCGTCTTCTTCAACCAGCAGTACGGCGGCGGCAAGAACTCCACCACCGTCAGCCTGCTCGAAGGCGGCAAGGGCTCCGGGGCCAAGGCGACCGGCCTGTGGTCGTTCAAGCTCAAGAAGGACTCCTGACCCCTCCCTTGGCGTCCGCCCCGCACGTCCTGGTGGCCACCGCCGTCCCCGCCGAACGGGACGCGGTGGCCGACCGGCTGCCCCCTCACATGGATGCCGTCGCCGTCGGTGTCGGCCCCGCGGCAGCCGCGGCGCACACGGCGGCCGCCCTCGCGCGCGCCCCGTACGACCTGGTGATCTCCGCCGGGATCGGCGGCGGCTTCCAGCCTGACGCGCCCCTCGGCTCCCTCGTCCTCGCCGACGAGATCACCGCGGCCGATCTGGGTGCCGAGACGCCCGACGGCTTCCTGCCCGTCACCGAACTCGGGTTCGGCGCCGTCACCCACGCGCCGCCGCTGTCCCTCGTACGGGATCTGGCCGCCGCCTGCGGTGGTCTCACCGGCAGCGTCCTGACCGTCTCCACCGTGACCGGCTCCGCCGAGCGCGCCGCCGAGCTGCGCCGACGCCACCCGCGGGCGCTCGCCGAGGCGATGGAGGGTTTCGGCGTCGCCGAGGCGGCCGCCGCGTACGCACTGCCCGTCCTGGAGATACGCGCGATCTCCAACGCCGTCGGGCCACGGGACCGCGCGGCCTGGCGGATCGGCGAGGCGCTCGGCGCGCTGGGAGAGGCGTTCGGGAAATTCGCGCCCGTACTGGAGAGTTGGAAACGGCATGACTGAATCGCCCGCGCAGGACGCACAGGACGCACCCGAGGCACCCGACGCGAACGCCCTGCAGATCGCTTACTCGCCCTGCCCTAACGACACGTTCGTCTTCGACGCCTGGGCGCACGGCCGGGTGCCCGGCGCGCCCGCTCTCGATGTCACCTTCGCCGACATCGACATCACCAACGGCATGGCCGAGCGCGGCGAACTCGACATCCTGAAGGTGTCGTACGCCGTGCTGCCCTACGTCCTCGACGAGTACGCGCTGCTGCCCTGCGGCGGCGCCCTCGGCCGGGGCTGCGGACCGCTGGTCCTCACCCGGGAGGCCGGGGCCGATCTGACCGGCAAGACCGTCGCCGTGCCGAGCGAGAAGTCGACGGCCTACCTGCTGTTCCGGCTCTGGGCGGCCGACACCCTGGCCGACGGCGTGGGCGAGATCGTCGTGCTGCCCTTCGACCAGATCATGCCCGCGGTGCGGGACGGCAAGGTCGACGCCGGGCTCGTCATCCACGAGGCGCGCTTCACCTATCAGAACTACGGGCTCAACTGCCTTGCCGACATGGGCGAGCACTGGGAGCGGACGACGGGCCTGCCCATCCCGCTGGGCGCGATCATCGCCAAGAGGTCGCTCG
This sequence comes from Streptomyces sp. NPDC055099, assembly GCF_053607685.1. NCBI lineage: Bacteria > Bacillati > Actinomycetota > Actinomycetes > Kitasatosporales > Streptomycetaceae > Streptomyces > Streptomyces sp. NPDC055099. Next base: position 291,922 of record NZ_JBSGUA010000008.1, read on the forward strand.
GTACCGAGCGACTGCGGCAGCTCGCGGACAGCGTGCGCACCTCGGTGCGGATGGCCTGGGACGACCCCGAGGCCTCACGCCCGTACGTGCAGGAGCACGCCCAGGAGATGGACCCGGCTGTCGCCGACCAGCACATCGGCCTGTACGTGAACGAGTTCACGGCCGATCTGGGCGAGAACGGCCACGCGGCGATCCGCGGGCTTCTGACGCGCGCCGCGGCGGAGGGGCTCGTACCGCCCCTCGCGCCGGACGCGCTCGCGTTTCCCTGAGCCCGCTACTGAGCCCGCCGCCTAGACGTCCAGCTGGTCCGCGACCGCGCGGAGCAACCCGGCGATCTTCGCGCCCGACGCCTTGTCGGGGTAGCGGCCCTTCTCCAGCATGGGCGTGATGTTCTCCAGGAGGGTCGTCAAGTCCTGGACGATGGACGCCAGTTCGTCCGGTTTGCGCCGCTGCGCGGCCGCGACGGACGGCGTCGGGTCGAGGATCGTCACCGAAAGGGCCTGGTCACCGCGCTGACCGGCGACGACGCCGAACTCGACGCGCTGGCCGGGCTTGAGTGTGTCGACACCTGCGGGCAGTACGGAGGAGTGCACGAAGACGTCGCCGCCGTCATCGCGGGAGAGAAAGCCGAAGCCCTTCTCGCTGTTGAACCACTTGACCTTGCCGGTAGGCACCTGAAGTCCTCGTCCTCGTACTTTGTCGTCGAACGCGTCTATGCCGCGGAAAACGGCTCTGGATAGCACTACAGCGGGTCGCCCGACCCGCCAGCACCAAGACTATTGGTCCGGGGGCCGGTGACAAGACGTCCCCGGATTCTTCCTTCGCGCTGGGAACTACCCTGGTGGGGTGCGTGACAAAACCCAAGCGAATTCCGCCGGACCGGGTGATGGCCTGGTCCGTACCGGAGCGATCATTTTCTTCGTGGGCGCCGTGGCCACTCTGGTCACGGTGGCCCCACTGTTCCTCGGCACCGAACCCTTCCCGTCCATCGCGTACGCGGTGTGCATGCTGATGGGCGTCGGATTCATCGTCGCCGTGGCAGGAGTGCTGCGCGGAATCGCCGTGCAGCGCCGCCAGGCGAAATCCGCGACTACTTGACGGGTCCCGCGACGTAGGAGTCGAGCCAGGCCGGGAACCCCGTCAGGTCGCTGAGCACGATGTCCGCGCCCGCCGCGCGCAGTTCCGCTGCGTCGCACGGCCCGGTGGCCACCGCGACGGAGAGCGCGCCCGCCGTACGCGCTCCGCGTACATCACCGGTGTGGTCACCGACGTACACCGCCGCGTCGTGCTCGCGCAGCGCCTCCGCCTTCGCCTCGGCCCACAGCCAGCCGATCACCGCGTCCGCCTCGATGCCCAGGTGCGCCAGGTGGAGCTTCGCGTTCGGCTCGTGCTTGGCGGTCACCACGATCGCCCGGCCGCCGTGGGCGCGCACGGCCGCCACCGCCTCGCGGGCGCCGGGCATCGCGAGCGTGGGGGCGATGGCGTATGTGGGATAGATCTCACGGTAGCGGTCGCCCATCTCCTGGATCCGGTCGGCGGGGAACCAGTTGCGCAGCTCCTCCTCCAGCGGCGGTCCGAGCCGGGTGACGGCGAGGTCGGCGTCTATGTACGTCCCGGTCTCGGCGGACAGGACCTTGTAGGCCTCCCTGATGCCGGGGCGGGAGTCGATCAGGGTCATGTCGAGGTCGAAGCCGACGGTCAGAGCGCGTGAGGTCATGAAGCCATTGTGCAGAGGCCCGAGGGCCGGATGACCTGCGCCGCGATGGCCTTACGCTTAGCCGAGCCTTACCGAAGTTCCCCCCTCTCAGTCCCAGCGACCCGAATCGAGCGCAGCCGATGCGTGTGCCAGCCCGACGCGCCGTCGCGATGACGGCAGCCGTCCTGGCCCTGCTGCTCGCGGTCCTGCTCAGCCTCTCCGTCGGCGCCCGCGCCATCGCGCCGTCCGCCGTTCTCGACGCCCTGCTGCACGGCGGGCACAGTGACGCCGCCGACGTCATCCGCGAGATGCGCGTGCCGCGCACGCTCATCGGTCTGATGGTCGGCGCCGCGCTCGCCCTGGCCGGCACGGTCCTCCAGGGCATCACCCGCAACCCCATCGCCGACCCCGGAATCCTCGGCGTCAGCCAGGGCGCCTCGGTGGGCGTGGTCATGGCGATCGCGTTCGCGGGCGTGCACACCCTGACCGGATACGTCTGGTACGCCTTCGCCGGCGCGGGCATCGCGTCCGTCACGGTGTACGCGATCGCCGCCAGCGGACGGGGCGGGGCGACCCCCGTGAAGCTCGCGCTGGGCGGCGCCGCGATCAACGCCCTGCTGGTGTCCGTGACCACCGGAATCCTCACCACCAAGGCCTCGGCCCTGGACGAGTTCCGCTTCTGGCAGGTGGGCTCGCTCTCCGGGCGCGACGCGGAGATCGTCGGGCAGATCTGGCCGTTCCTGCTGGTGGGGCTCGTGCTTGTGCTGTCCGTCGCGCGGGGGCTCGACGCGCTCGCCCTCGGGGAGGACGTGGCCAAGGGGCTCGGGCAGAAGGTCGCGACCGTACGGATCGTCGGGGGGCTCGGGGCGACCGTGCTCACCGGCGCGGGGGTCGCGGCGGCCGGACCCATCGCGTTCATCGGGCTCGCCGTCCCGCACATCGCCCGCGCGATCGTGGGCAGCGGGCATCGCTGGGTGCTTCCCATGGCCGCTGTCCTGGGGCCGGTGATGCTGCTCGTCTCCGACACCGTGGGGCGGGTGATCTTTCCGCCGAGTGAGGTGCCCGCCGGGGTGATGACCGCGCTCATCGGGGTGCCGTTCCTGGTGACACTGGTGCGCCGGAAGGCGGTCGCTGCCTGATGTCCGTTGCTTCTGGTGCTTCTGGTGCTTCTGGTGCTTCTGAGCCGCCGCTTCGCGGCGGATCTCTCCCACCCACCTACCCGGCACCCCGCATCAAACCCGCCGGATACACCGTCGTGCGCATCGGGAGGGCCGCCTTCCTCCTGCACCGGCGCGCTGCCGTGGCGGCCGTCGGTCTGGCCCTGCTCCTGGCCGCCTCCTGCCTCGCCTACCTCTGCGTCGGCGAGTCCTTCGTCGCGCCCGGCGAAGTCCTGAAGGTCCTGACGGGGCAGCCCTCCCCCGACGAGCTGGTCGTGGGAACGCTGCGCGAACCCCGCATGGTCGTCGGCCTCCTCGTCGGCGCCTCCTTCGGCGTCGCGGGCGGGCTCATCCAGACCGTCGCCCGCAACCCCCTCGCCAGCCCCGACATCATCGGCATCAGCCAGGGCGCGAGCGCCCTGACCGTGGGCGCGATGACCTTCGGCGTCACGTCGGCCGCCGTCCTGCCCTACCTCTCGGTGCTCGGCGGCGTCGCCGCGGCCTCCCTCGTGTACGTCTTCGCCTGGCGCGGCGGCCTGCACGCCACCCGCTTCGTGCTCATCGGCATCGGCTTCGCGATCGCCCTGCGCTCCGTCACCACGCTCTTCATGACCAAGGGCGACTATCTCGTCGCCCAGCAGGCGCAGATCTGGATGACGGGCTCCCTCAACGGCCGCGGCTGGACGGAGGCGTCGCCGCTCGCCCTGACCCTGCTCGTCCTGCTCCCGTTCGTGTTCTGGGCCGCCCGCGCCCAGCGCTCGGTGACCATGGACGACGACACGGCGACCGCGCTCGGGGTGCGCCTGGGACACGTACGCCTCGGTCTCGTGCTGCTCGGCGTGATCCTCGCGTCCGTGGCGACCGGCGCCGCCGGGCCCGTCGACTTCGTGGCGCTGCTCGCCCCGCAGATCGCCCGCCGCCTCACCCGCACCGCGCAGATCCCGCTGCTGTGCTCGGCACTGACCGGCGCGCTGATCGTGGTCCTCGCCGACCTCATCGCCCGGCGGCTCTTCTCGCCCACCGAGCTTCCGGTCGGCGTGCTCACGGCGGCCGTCGGTGCCCCGTACCTGATCTGGCTCATCGTGAGAAGCCACGGCGTCCGCAGCCGCTCCGTCCGCTCTGGAGGCACCTCGTGACCGCCCCCGCCGCCCGCCTCAGCGCCCGCGAGCTGACCCTCGCCTACGAGGACCGCGAAGTCGTGCACCAGCTCGAACTCGCGGTGCCCGACGGCAAGGTCACGGTCATCGTCGGCCCCAACGCCTGCGGCAAGTCGACCACCCTGCGCGCACTCGGCCGCCTCCTCAAGCCCCGGAGCGGCGCGGTCCTGCTCGACGGCGAGGCGCTCGCCAAGCTGCCGACCAAGAAGATCGCCCAGCAGATCGGGCTGCTCCCGCAGACGCCCGTCGCACCCGAGGCGATCACCGTCGCCGACCTCGTCGCGCGCGGACGCCAGCCGCACCAGCACTGGTGGCAGCAGTGGTCCGACGAGGACGAGCGGGCCGTGACCGAGGCGATGGAACGCACCGACGTCGCCGCGCTCGCCGAACGGTCCGTCGACGAACTGTCGGGCGGTCAGCGCCAGCGGGTGTGGATCGCGATGGCCATCGCGCAGCAGACGGACATCCTGCTCCTGGACGAGCCGACGACGTATCTCGACATCGCGCACCAGGTCGAGGTGCTCGACCTGGTCCGCCAGCTCGCCGCCGAAACCCCGGAAGGCAGCCGCGGCCGGACCGTGGTCGTCGTGCTGCACGACCTCAACCAGGCCGCCCGGTACGCCGATCACCTCGTCGCCATGAAGCAGGGCCGCATCGTCGCCGAGGGCGCGCCCGCCGATGTCGTCACCGAGGATCTCGTGCGCGAGGTGTTCGGTCTGGACTGTGTGGTGGTACCGGACCCTGTGACGGGGTCGCCCCTGGTCGTCCCCGGGGCCCCGTGGGCCGCCGACGCGCACCCGCACCCCTCGTCCGACCGAAAGGCGGTCCCCGGACCATGACCCCCAAGAACAGCTCCTCGCGCCGCCGCCGCGCCCTCACCGCCGGGGCGCTCGTCCTCGGCGGTGCCCTCGCGCTCTCCGCCTGCGGATCGTCGGACTCCGGCAAGGAGGACGCCCGTTCCGGCGGGACGCGCGTCGTCAGGACCGCCATGGGTGACGTGAAGGTCCCCGTCGCCCCGAAGCGTGTCGTCGTCCTCGACACGGCCGAGCTGGACTCCGCGATCACGCTGGGCGTGAAGCCGGTCGGCTCCACGCACGTCGAGGCGTCGAAGGGCTTCCCGGCCTACCTGCCCAAGGACAAGGTCAGCGGCATCAAGGACGTCGGCGAGATGCTGAACCCGAACATGGAGGCCATCGCGGCCCTCGACCCGGACGTCATCCTCACCAGCAAGATCCGGCACGCGGCGAAGTACGAGCAGCTCAAGCAGATCGCGCCGACGGTGATGACGGAGAACACCGGTTACCCCTGGAAGGAGAACTTCCAGGTGCACGCCGCCGCGCTGGGCAAGAAGGCCGAGGCGAAGAAGGTCGTCGCCGATTACGACGCGCACGCCGAGAAGGTCACCACCGCCGTCGGCGGGCCTGCGAAGGCCAAGGCGACGGAGGTCAACGTCGTGCGCTTCGTCGAGGGCGCCGACATCCGCATCTACGGCGAGCAGACGTACGTCGCCACGCTCCTCAAGGACGTGGGTCTTGGCCGCCCCGCCATCGCCGCCAAGGCCAAGGACGGCTTCTCGTACGACGTGTCGCCCGAGAAGATCGACCTCGCAGACGCGGACGTCATCTTCCGTTCCACGTACGGCGATCCGAAGAAGTCCAAGCAGACGCAGACCGTCGGCAGCAGCCTGTGGAAGAACATGGACGCGGTAAAGCGGGGCAACGTCCACACCGTCGAGGACGAGCTGTGGATCCAGGGCATCGGCTACACGGCGGCGGACAAGATCCTGGACGAGATGCAGGCGGCTCTGACGAAGGAATGACGGCCGGGGGATGACGGCCCAGGGATGACGGCCGAGGGATGAGGGCCGGGGAATGACGAACGAGGCGGCGCACTCCGACGTGGTGTCGGTGTGCGCCGCCTCGATGGTGTACGGACCGCGGTGCCACGGCGGTCACTTGGGGTCGTCGTTGAACCTCGCGGTCGCCCAGAAGTAGCCGAGCAAGGTCAGCCCCAGGCACCAGCCGACGGCGAGCCAGCCGTTGTGGCCGATCTCGGTGCCGAGGAGCAGGCCGCGCAGGGTCTCGATGGCCGGGGTGAAGGGCTGGTACTCGGCGATCGGCCGGAACCAGCCCGGCATCGAGTCGACCGGGATGAACGCGCTGGACAGGAGCGGCAGCAGGATCATCGGCATCGCGTTGTTGCCGGCCGCCTCGGCGTTCGGGCTGACCAGGCCCATGCCGACCGCGACCCAGGTGAGGGCCAGGGAGAAGAGGACGAGCAGTCCGAAGGCGGCCAGCCACTCCAGGGCGGTCGCGTCGGTGGAACGGAACCCGATGGCCACGCCGACGGCGCCGACGAGGACCACGCTCATGACCGTCTGGATCACGCTGCCGACGACGTGCCCGACGAGCACGGACCCGCGGTGGATGGCCATGGTGCGGAAGCGGGCGATGATGCCCTCGGTCATGTCGTTCGAGACGGAGACCGCGGTGCCGATCACGGTGCTGCCGATGGTCATCAGCAGGATGCCGGGGACGATGTAGGCGATGTACTCGGAGCGGTCCGTGCCGCCGATGCCCGCGCTCATCACGTCACCGAAGATGTAGACGAAGAGCAGGAGCAGCATGACCGGCGTGAGCAGCAGGTTCAGGGTGAGCGAGGGGTAGCGCCGGGCGTGCAGGAGGTTGCGGCGCAGCATCGTGGAGGAGTCGCGGACGGCGAGGGCGAGGGAGCTCATCGGACGTTCTCCTTGGGCTGGTTGGGCTGCTGGTCGGACTGCTGGTCGGGCTGGCTGGGGATGGCGTCGGTGCCGGTGAGGGCGAAGAAGACGTCGTCGAGGTCGGGGGTGTGGACGGTCAGCTCGTCGGCCTCGACGCCCGCGGAGTCCAGCCGGTCGAGGACGGCACGCAGGTCGCGCTGGCTTCCGTCGCTGGGGAGTTGAAGTGTCAGGGCCTCGTCGTCGCGGGTTACGTCGTGCAGGGCGAGGGCGGCGGAACGGTAGGCGTCGGGGTCGGTGAATCGCAGGCGTACGTGGCCGCCGGGGATGAGGCGCTTGAGTTCTTCGGCGGTGCCTTCGGCGGCGATCTTGCCGTTGTTCAGGACGGCGATGCGGTCGGCGAGTTCGTCGGCTTCTTCCAGGTACTGGGTGGTGAGGAAGACGGTGACGCCGCCGGTGACGAGTTCGCGGATGATCTGCCACATGTTGTGGCGCGAGCGCGGGTCGAGGCCGGTGGTGGGCTCGTCGAGGAAGATGATGCGCGGGTCGCCGACCAGGGTCATGGCGATGTCGAGGCGCCGCTTCATGCCGCCGGAGTAGGTGGAGGCGGGCTTCTTGGCGGCGTCGGTGAGGTCGAAGCGGGCTAGGAGTTCGGCGGTGACCTTGCGTCCCTCGCTCTTGGAGAGGTGGTGCAGGTCGGCCATGAGGAGCATGTTCTCCTCGCCGGTGATCAGCCCGTCCACGGCGGAGAACTGGCCGGTGACACCGATCGCGGCACGCACGGCCTGGGGTGCGGCGGCCAGGTCGTGGCCGCCGACGCGCAGGTCACCGGCGTCGGCGGTGACGAGGGTGGAGAGGATCTTCACGGCGGTGGTCTTGCCCGCGCCGTTCGGGCCGAGGAGGGAGAAGACCGTTCCTTCCGGGACGGCCAGGTCGATGCCGTCGAGCACGGTCTTGTCGCCGTAGGACTTGCGCAGCCCGTTCGCGGCGATGGCCAGGTTGGTCATGAGGAGCGCTCCTAAAGGGCTGCGGGTGGGTCGGCTGTCGGGGCGGTCAGATGTTGGGTCGTCAGAGGCTGCGGGCGGTGATGTCGCCGTAGGCGGTGGTCGCGTGGATGTTCAGGCCCGCGGCGGCGCCTTCGGCGTTCTGGAGCGTGTTGTGGACGCGGCCGTAGGAGGTGCCGGCGTCCAGGGAGGCGGAGACCCCGCGGGCCGCGCCGACCGAGATCGCGCCGGACTCGGTGCGCAGGGTGACCGTGCCGTGCACGGCCTCGGCGACGGTCAGGTCGCCCTTCTGCGTGCTGATCTCGGCGGGCCCGCCGAGGCGGCCGACCGAGATGTCGCCGGCCTGGAGGGCGAGGCGGGCGCTCGCGGTCTCGTCGAGCTTGACCGTGCTCTGCGCGCCCTCGAAGACGACGTCACCGAGCCGTCCCACTCCGCGGAGGTCGGCGGCGGCGGCTTTCGCCTCGACGTGGGAGCCGGCGGGCAACTGGACGGTCACCTCCACCGATCCGGTGCCGTTGCCGAGGATGCCGTGCTTCGCCGGTGCGGCCTCGATGCGCAGGACTCCGTCGGCGTACTCGACCGTGGTCTGCTCGGCCGCCGCGACGTCACGGCTCTTCGAGGCGCTCGCGGGCCGGACCTCGACCGCGGTGTCGGCCCGGTCGGCGGCGATGAGGCGGATGTGGCCGGCGGGGATGTCGATACGGGCGGAGATCGGGGTGGGGGTGTCGAAGTTCTGCATGGTGTGTTCCTTCGGGTCGTCGTTGTTTCTGACATGGGAAAAGCTACGTTGCGTTCACGGTTCCGGCAACACCTCCGTTGCATTTGAAGGATGTACACGCAGGTCAGAGTAGTTATTTCGTTGCAACTGGCCAGAAGCGAATGCAACAGGCGCGCCGGGCTCGTTGCAATGGACTGGGAGTGAACGCTATGCTGGGGGCATTCGACGGGTACGAAGGAGATCGCGATGCCGGGCGGCAGACTCACTCAGCAGGAACGTCAGCAGATCGCGCTGGGGCTGGCCGACGGCCTCGCCTACGCGGAGATCGCCAGAAGCCTCGACCGGCCGACGTCGACGATCACGCGCGAGGTGATGCGCAACGGCGGCCCCACCGGCTATCGCGCCGACCTGGCCCACCGCGCGACCGAACGCCGCACCCAGCGGCGCAGGCAGGCGGCGCCCCGCGAGCCGGCAGCCGCCCCGCAGGCGCATGGACGCGACGCCGAGGCCGTGCGGGAGTTCGAGGAGACGCTCACCACCGTCTTCATGCAGTCGGGGATGCCCAAGATGATGGCCCGCGTCCATGCCTGCCTGTGCACCACTGACTCGGGCAGCCTCACCGCGGCCGAACTCGTCCAGCGGCTCCAGGTCAGCCCGGCGTCCGTCTCCAAGGCCATCACGTACCTCGACGCGCAGGGGCTCATCCGCCGGGAACGCGACGACCGCCGCCGCGAGCGGTATGCCGTGGACGACGACATCTGGTACCAGTCGATGATGGCGAGCGCCCGCTCCACGGCCCAGGTCGTCCTGACGGCGCGGCAGGGCGTGGGCATCCTCGGCCCCGGCACCCCGGCGGGCACCCGCCTCGAAAACATCGCCCGCTTCCTCGACTTCGTCAGCGAGAGCATCGCCCGCGCGGCGGACCAGGCCCGCGAGGTGCTTCATACGAAGCCGGTGGAGGAGTCGGACGACCGCGGCTGACCGGTACTGCTTACGGCCGTCGGCGCTGCGATCTCCACAGCAGGTAGAGCGCGGAGGCGATGGCGGCGCCGCGTACGACCCACGGCCAGGTCTCGGCCATCGCGTCGCTCATGTGGCCCTCACGGATGGGATCGCCCCAGCGGCCCTCGTTCCTGCCCCACAGCCAGGTGATCCCGGCGGCCACGGACAGACCCGGCAGTCCGAACACGGCCCACTTCGCCTCGGCGCGGCTGAGCCTGCGCGAGGCGTACGCGAGGAGCCAGCCGCCGCCCAGGGCAAGCCAGTTGCCGAGGATGGCGCCGACGGCGAGGAGGGCCGCCGCGAGCAGGAGCAGGGGGTTGGTGAAGCGGGGGCCCGCGGGGGCGACGGCCGCGGTGACGGGGCGCCGGATGCGAAGGCGGCGCCGGGGTTCGGGAGCGGTGTCGTCCGCTTCCTCCCACTCCTCCTCTTCGCCCTCGGCCTCTTCCTCGTCCTCGCCGTCGGCCCCTCGCTTGTCTTCCACGGGGCGCTTCTTCGGCGGGGGCTTGAGGATCTCCGGGATCTCCACGCCGCCGGTGAAGCCCGGGACGCTGTCGGCGAGGCCGAAGGGACTGCTGTCCACCCGCCACCAGTCGGGCTCGGAGCCGGGGGCGCCGAGCTCGTCCGTGCTCGCGAGGTGCGGCGGCGACGGCAGGTCGTCCTGGGGTGGCTCCGGTTCCTCCGCGGCGGGGCGGGGGCGGGGGCGCGGGACGACGCGGCGCAGGCGATTGGGCCGTTCCTTCGGCTGTCCGGTGCGCTGGGTGGGTACGGCGGGGCGGGGGGTGCGGGGCTTGTGGAGCTTGGGGGGCTTGTGGGGCTTGGCGGTCTTGGGCAGGTCATCGCCCCCGGCGTCGACGGTGCCGGTGTCAGTGGGGCCCCTGCCGCCTGAGCCCGCCGCTTCGACCAGTTCCTCGGGGGAGCCGAGGCGGTCCAGGATGCGGCGTATCGCGGCCGGGTTGTCGGAGGCCTTCGCTCTGCTGCGGTCGATCTCGTTCCGCAGATCGGATACGAGGCGCATGCGGGCGGCGGACGGCAGCTGGTGCTGCTGGGCCAGGTCGCCGACGCGGCTCAGATAGTCGAAGACGAGCTGATCGCTCTCGATCCCCACGAAGTCCCCTCCGGGGCGGTGCCGTTGACCGCCCGTTGTGCCCGGTAGGACGACCGTACCTTCTTCTGGCGTGGGCGCCTCTGTGTCCTCCCTCCTTGAGGCGGGCTTCGGGCCCTTGCCCCCGCTTTCCTTGCGAACAAGCCTTCCCGCCCACCCGCCCGATTGCCCCGCGGCTGACCTCTTGACGAACAAGCCTTCCCGCCCGATTGCCCCGCGGCTGACCTCTTGACGAACAAGCCTTCCCGCCCACCCGCCGGTTGCCCCGAAGTCGCCCTCGCCACCCCCGCCACCTGCGCAGCCCCCAGGAACCCCCGGCCTCGCACCGTGACCCGCTACCGTGAGCCTGATGAGCACCGACGAGCAGCCACAGCGCCCAGCGGACACCCCCCGGTCCCTCGCCGAGGCGCTTCGTTTCCGTGACGACGCGTCCCTCGGTGCGCTGCTCCATGCCCGCCCCGACCTGCTCACGCCGGTCCCGAACGACCTCACCCAGCTCGCCACCCGCGCGGCCACCCGCGCCTCCGTGGTCCGCGCCCTGGAGCGCCTCGACCGGTTCGCCCAGCAGGTCGCCGAGGCGCTCGCCGTGGCCCCGGAACCGGCGACGTACGGAGAGCTGCACGCACTCGTGGCCGGGGACGAGGGGAGCGAGGAGAGCGGCGCCGTCGAGGCGGCGCTGGGCCGGGCACTGGCCACGCTCCGCGAGCAGGCCCTCGTCTGGGGCGCCGACGACCGCCTCCGCCTGGTCCGCACCGCACGCGAACTCCTCGCCCCCGCCCCGCAGTACCCCTCCCCCACCGGTCTCGGCCCGACCGTCGCCGAGGCCACCGCGGGCATGTCGCCGAACCGCATGCAGGACATCGTGGCGGCGGCCGGGCTGCCCTCCACGCACGACGCGGTGTCCGCGGTCCGCTCGCTCACCGAACTGTTCACCGACCGCACCCGCATGTCCGCGCTCCTCGACGAAGCCCCCGCCGAGTCGGTGGAGGTGCTCTCGCGGCTCGTCTGGGGGCCGCCGTACGGCCAGGTCACCGCCGATCCGGCGCGCCATCTGCGCTGGCTCCTGGACCGCGGGCTGCTCCTGCCGACCGCGCCCGGCACCGTCGTCCTCCCCCGCGAGGCGGCCCTGCACCTGCGCGCCGGCCGCGCCCACCGGGTGCTCGAACCCGTACCGCCCGCCGTGGAGGCGCTGCGCGAACACCGTCCACAGGCTGTGGACGCGGCGGCGGCCAGCCAGGCGTACATGGCGCTCGACACGGTCGAGGAGCTCCTGAAGGACTGGGACGAGGGCGGCCCGACCGTGCTCCGCGCGGGCGGCCTGAGCGTGCGCGACCTGAAGCGGACCGCGGTCGCCCTGGACCTGCCGGAGCCGGTGGCCGCGTTCTGGGTCGAACTGGCCTACGCGGCAGGCCTCGTGGCGTCGGACGGCGAGGCGGACGAGCGGTACGCGGCGACGCCCGCGTACGACGACTGGCAGGAACTGCCCCCCGCCGAGCGCTGGTCGGTCCTGGCCACGGCGTGGCTGACGGCGACCCGCACGGCGGGCCTGATCGGCGGCCGTGACGGCAAGGACCGCACGCTTTCGGCGCTCGGCCCGCACCTGGACCGCTCGTCGGCGCCGGAGATCCGGCACCGCGTGCTCACCCTGCTCACCACCCTGCCGGACGGCGCGAGCCCGACCCCCGAGTCGCTGCTGGCCCGCCTGCGGTGGGAACGCCCTCCGCGTGGCGGCACGGCCACCTCCGGCAGCACGGCCCCCGGCGCCACTCCCGGCAGCACCGCCCCCCTGGAGCTGCGCGCGCGCATCGCCCAATGGACGCTGAACGAGGCGGAGTTGCTCGGCGTCACGGGACGCGGGGCGCTGTCCGCGCACGGCCGGGCACTGCTCGGCTCCGAGAGCGAGGACGACTCCGTGGGGACGGCGGCCCCCCATCCCTCCCCCGCCGAACTCGCCGCGTCCGGCGCACGGGCCGCCCGGCTCCTCGCACCGCTGCTCCCCGAACCGCTCGACCACGTCCTGCTGCAGGCCGACCTCACCGCCGTAGCCCCCGGCCCGCTGGAGCGGCCGCTCGCCGAGACGCTCTCCGTGCTCGCCGACGTCGAGTCGAAGGGCGGGGCGACCGTGTACCGGTTCACGCCCGGCTCCGTGCGGCGGGCGCTCGACGCGGGCAAGTCCGCCTCCGACCTGCACGCCTTCCTCGCGGCGCACTCGCGTACGCCGGTGCCGCAGCCCCTCGCGTATCTCATCGACGACGTGGCCCGTAAGCACGGCCACCTGCGGATCGGCGCCGCGTCCGCGTACGTGCGCTGCGACGACGAGGCCCTCCTGAACGAGATCCTGGCCGACAAGCGCTCCCAGGGACTGCGCCTGCGCCGCCTCGCGCCGACCGTGCTCGCCGCGCAGGCCGACCCCGGGGCGCTCCTCGAAGGGCTGCGGGGGATGGGCTTCGCGCCCGCCGCGGAGAGCGCCGAGGGCGACGTACTGATCACGCGGGCCCACGCCCACCGCTCGCCGCCCCGCACCGCTCCCGAGCCGGTGCACGACGGGCCGCCGCTGCCGGACTCCACGCTGATCGGCGCGGCCGTGCGCGCCATCCGCGCCGGTGACCTCGCCTCGACCGCCCCTCGCAAGGCGACCCCGGAGAAGGGCGACGCGCTGCCCCGCACCACGGCCGCCGAGACCCTCGCCACGATGCAGGCCGCGGTCCTGACGGGCGAGGCGGTGTGGATCGGGTACGTCAACGCCGAGGGCTCCGCGAGCCAGCGCGTGATCGCCCCGATCCGGGTGGAGGGCGGCTTCGTCACGGCGTACGACCACACGGCGGACGAGGTCAGGACGTACCCGCTGCACCGTGTGACGGGAGTCGCGGAGCTGGCGGACGACTGAGGCGGGAGCTGGGTCCGGAGCTGCGGCGGGAGCTGGGTCGGGAGCTGAGGCAGGACCGTATGCGCGCGCCATGCGGCACACTGGACGTTTGGCTTACCGAAAGGGTGCGCGCGTGAATGGTCCCCTGATCGTCCAGTCGGACAAGACTCTCCTGCTCGAGGTCGACCACGAGCAGGCGGAGGCCTGCCGCCGTGTCATCGCGCCCTTCGCGGAACTGGAGCGTGCTCCCGAGCACATCCACACCTACCGCGTGACGCCGCTCGGCCTGTGGAACGCCCGTGCCGCCGGGCACGACGCCGAGCAGGTCGTGGACGCGTTGGTGGAGTTCTCCCGCTATCCCGTGCCGCACGCGCTGCTCGTGGACATCGCCGAGACGATGGCGCGCTACGGCCGCCTCACGCTCTCGAAGCACCCCACGCACGGTCTCGTCCTGACCACCACCGACCGGCCGGTCCTGGAAGAGATCCTGCGGTCCAAGAAGGTGCAGCCGCTGGTCGGTGAGCGGGTCGACGCGGACACCGTCGTGGTCCACCCCTCCGAGCGCGGACAGATCAAGCAGACCCTCCTGAAGCTGGGCTGGCCCGCCGAGGACCTCGCCGGGTACGTCGACGGCGAGGCGCACCGCATCGACCTCGCGGAGGACGGGTGGGCGCTGCGGCCGTATCAGAAGCAGGCGGTCGAGGGGTTCTGGCACGGCGGCAGTGGTGTGGTCGTGCTGCCCTGTGGTGCGGGAAAGACGCTGGTCGGGGCCGGTGCGATGGCCGAGGCCAAGGCGACGACGCTGATCCTGGTGACCAACACGGTCTCCGCCCGGCAGTGGAAGCACGAGCTGATCAAGCGGACCTCGCTCAGCGAGGAGGAGATCGGCGAGTACAGCGGTACGCGCAAGGAGATCCGGCCGGTCACCATCGCCACGTACCAGGTCCTGACGACGAAGCGGAAGGGTGTCTACCCGCATCTGGAGCTCTTCGACTCCCGGGACTGGGGGCTGATCGTCTACGACGAGGTGCACCTGCTGCCCGCCCCCGTCTTCAAGTTCACCGCCGACCTGCAGGCGCGGCGACGCCTGGGTCTGACGGCGACGCTCGTGAGGGAGGACGGCCGCGAGTCGGACGTCTTCTCGTTGATCGGCCCCAAGCGGTTCGACGCTCCGTGGAAGGAGATCGAGGCGCAGGGGTACATCGCGCCCGCGGACTGTGTCGAGGTGCGGGTGAACCTCACGGACTCGGAGCGGCTCGCGTACGCGACGGCCGAGGCCGAGGAGAAGTACCGCTTCTGCGCCACGACGGCCACGAAGCGGAAGGTGACGGAAGCGCTCGTCAAGAAGCACGCCGGTGAGCAGACCCTGGTCATCGGGCAGTACATCGACCAGCTGGACGAGTTGGGCGAGCATCTGGACGCGCCGGTCATCAAGGGCGAGACGACGAACGCGCAGCGCGAGAAGCTGTTCGGGGCGTTCCGGGAGGGCGAGATCTCCGTTCTCGTCGTCTCGAAGGTCGCGAACTTCTCGATCGACCTGCCCGAGGCTACGGTCGCGATCCAGGTGTCGGGAACGTTCGGCTCCCGGCAGGAGGAGGCACAGCGCCTCGGCCGCGTCCTGCGTCCGAAGGCCGACGGTCATGAGGCCCGCTTCTACTCCGTCGTGGCGCGGGACACCATCGACCAGGACTTCGCCGCGCATCGGCAGCGGTTCCTGGCGGAGCAGGGGTACGCGTACCGGATCGTGGACGCGGACGAGCTGCTGGCAGACAACTGAGCGCCAGGGCGAGGGCCAGCAGGGGGTAGGGCGAGGCGAACGGCTGGTGCCAGTCGGGCAGTCGCAGGTCCGTTGCCCCCTGGTGGGGGACGAGCCACAGGGTGCGGGCCGTGAAGAGGGTCGCCACCGCCGCGGTCAGGCGGGGGCGGCCCTCCGCCATGAGCAGGACCAGGAGCGGTACGCACCAGATCCAGTGGTGGGACCAGCTGATGGGCGAGACGAGGAGCGCGGTGCCGGCCGTGAGGAGGACGGCGCGGGGCTCGTCGGGGGTACGGCGGGCCAGCCACAGCCCGGTGGCGGCGACGAGGAGGGCGGGGACGGCCCACACGATCCCTGGATGCGGGTCGTGCGTCACGCGGGCGATCAGCCCTTGCAGCGACTGGTTGTCGACGATCCACGCCTTGCCGACGCGGCCCGTCTCGAAGAGCCGCTGGGTCCAGAAGTCGACGCTGGCGACGGGCAGCGCGAGCGCGCCGAGCGCGAGGGTGCCGGTGAGGGCGGCGGTGGCGGTGAGCCCTTCGCGTACGCGCCCGGTGAGGAAGAGGTACGCGATGAAGACCGCCGGGGTGAGCTTGATCCCGGCGGCGATCCCGATCGCGGCGCCCTTGCCGGGGGCGCCGGGAGGCCGGGTGAGGTCCCAGAGGACGAGGCAGGCGAGGGCGAGATTGATCTGCCCGAACACGATCGTCTGGAAAACGGGCTCGACCCAGATCCCGAGGGCGGTGGCGGCGAGGAGCGGGCCGGTGCGGGTGGGGAGTCCGGCGAGGCGGCAGGAGAGGTGGACGAGGAGCGCGAGGAGAAGGACGTTCCCGGCGAGGAAGGCGAGCTTGAGGGCGGGGAGGGGGAGCCAGGTGGTGGGTACGAAGAGGAGGGCGGCGAAGGGCGGATAGGTGGCCGGCAGCTCCCACTCGGTGACGGTGAACCCATAAAGATCCCCGCCGCCGGCAACGGCGGCACCCTCGGCCCGATAAACGAGAACATCGGCCATTGGGACGCGCTGGGCAAGGCAAAGGGCAACCAGTCCGATGAGGGAAGCTCCCAGCAGACAGGCACCCCCCGGCACGCCAGTAACAATGCGTACCGCCCTACTCACGCTCAGCACTCTCACCCGGGCGACCTTAGTGGACCACTCCCGCTGCTCACGGCTCTGCTGCCGGCCGCACTGCCGCACTGCCGCATGGCGGGATGCCCCCCGGACTCTCCCGCCCATCCGCCCAGAACCCCGCACCTACCCCTGACCGAACAAGCCTTCGCCCGTTCGGCACGAAGCGAGACCCGGGGCGCCGGGCGGGCGGGTGGGAGACGCCCGTTCGGCACGAGGCAAGATGCCGGGCAACCGCAGCCGCACCCGGGAGGAAAACCCGTGGCCCCGCCCCCGCGCCCCGCATAAGATGCTCCGTCTGCCCGCGTGGAACGCGGTCGCTGGCCGGTCGGCAACCGGGCAGCCCCAACAGCCCGCACCCCCGGCCGGAGGCAACCGTGCACGCCCAGCCCGACCCACTCTCCCGAGAGCGGAACCACCTCGCCGCCTCCCGCTCGGCCCTCCGAGCCATGCGCGAGGACGCCGAAGCGCTCGACATCCGCGACGTCACCGCGAACTGGGTCAACGCCGCCGTGTTGCAGAGCCAGATCGACGAGCGGATCAAGTCCCTGGCCGACCTCTCCCACACCCCGCTCTTCTTCGGGCGGCTCGACTACCTCCACGCCCCCGGCGCCGAGCAGGCGGAAGGCGCCGAGGGCGAGCAGTTCTACATCGGGCGGCGCCACGTCCACGACTGCGACGGTGACCCCATGGTCATCGACTGGCGCGCCCCGGTCTCGCAGCCCTTCTACCGCGCCTCGAAGAAGGCGCCGATGGACATCGCCCTGCGGCGGCGGTTCGGCTACACGGGCGGCGAACTCACCGCGTACGAGGACGAGCACCTCAGCGACGCCGACGAGGCCGAGCGGACCAGCAAGCTGCTCCAGCAGGAGATCGAGCGGCCCCGCGTCGGCCCCATGCGCGACATCGTCGCCACGATCCAGCCCGAGCAGGACGAGATCGTGCGCAGCGGTCTCGGGGGGTCCGTCTGTGTGCAGGGCGGGCCCGGCACCGGCAAGACCGCCGTCGGTCTGCACCGTGTCGCCTATCTGCTCTACGCCCACCGGGAGCGCCTCGCCCGGACCGGCACCCTCGTCATCGGGCCCAACAAGTCCTTCCTGCACTACATCGAGCAAGTGCTGCCCGCTCTCGGCGAGTTGGAGGTCAAGCAGGCCACCGTCGACGACCTCGTCGCCCATGTGGAGGTACGCGGCACGGACGAAGCCGCCGCCGCCGTCGTCAAGGGCGACGCCCGCATGGCCGCCGTACTGCGAAACGCCCTGCGCTCCCACGTGTCCATGCCCGACGAGCCCGTCGTCGTCGTGCGCGGTTCCCGGCGCTGGCGCATCCCCGCGTACGAACTGGAGGAGATCGTGCGCGAGTTGCTCGCGCGCGACATCCGGTACGGGGCCGCCCGCGACGCCCTGCCCCAGCGCATCGCGCACGCCGTGCTCGTCCGGATGGAGCAGTCCGGCGAGGCCCCCGACGACCGGGTCCAGGACGCGGTCGCCCGCAACGCCGCCGTGAAGGCCGCCGTCAAGGCCGTGTGGCCGCCCGTCGATCCGGCCAAGCTCGTGCTGCGGCTGCTCTCCGACGCCGACTTCCTCGCCACGCACGCGGAAGGCATCCTCGATCACGAGGAGCAGAAGCTCATCCTCTGGGAGAAGCCCGCGCGGAGCGTGAAGGCCGCCAAGTGGTCGGCCGCCGATGCCGTGTTGATCGATGAGGCGAGCGATCTCGTCTCTCGGACCCACTCCCTCGGGCACGTCGTCCTCGACGAGGCGCAGGACCTCTCCCCCATGCAGTACCGCGCCGTCGGGCGCCGCTGCACCACCGGTTCCGCCACCGTCCTCGGCGACCTCGCGCAGGGCACCACCCCGTGGGCGACCCGGAGCTGGGAGCAGGCCCTGGGGCATCTGGGGAAGGGGGACGCCGTGGTGGAGGAGCTCACCGCCGGTTTCCGTGTGCCGCGGGAGGTCATCGCGTTCGCCTCCCGGCTGCTTCCCTCCATCGCGCCGGGTCTCGCCGAGGTGAAGTCCGTGCGTGAGTCGCCCGGTTCACTCGTGGTGCGCGAGGTGACAGAGAGGGACGCCGTTTCGGTCGAAGGCTCTGTCGAGGCTTGTGTCGAGGCCTGTGTCGAGTCGCTGCGGCAGGAAGGTTCCATCGGGCTCATCGCCGCCGACGCCCGCATCCCCGCGCTCGCCGAAGCACTCGGCGCCGCGGGCATGACGTACCTCTCGCCCGGCGAGGAGACCACCGCCGAGACCCGGCTCACCCTCGTGCCCGCCTCCCTCGCCAAGGGACTCGAGTACGACTACGTGGTCCTGGACGAGCCCGCGGCCGTCGTCGACGGCGAGCCCGACGAGCGGACGGGCCTGCGGCGCCTGTACGTCGCCCTGACCCGTGCCGTCTCGGGGCTCACCGTCGTGCACTCGGCCGCGCTTCCCGAGCAGCTCGCCGCCCAGGGTCCTGCTGCCGAAGGACGCTAGGCGCGGGTCCCGGAGCCGTCCGCCGCGGTGCCGGCGGACGGCAGGTGCGTGACGACGAGGACGAGGCCCGCGAGCGTCACGATCCGGGTGGCCGCGTCCAGGCCGTTCCAGTCCTCCGACTGCCACATGGCGAACCATTCGCCGCCGATCCCGATGAAGCCCGCCCCGAAGAGCAGGAGCACCATCAGGAGGCCGACCGTCCCCGCTTGGCGGGCCCTGCGCAGCCCCTGGGGACGGCGCAGCGCCCCGGCCCACAGGACCGTCGCGCCGATGAGGACCAGTGCCGCCAGGGTCTCCCAGACGATGATCGCGACGTACGCGATGTCCTGCAGCGTGGTGGACTCCACCGCGCGCCACATCAGGTCGTCGTCCTTGAAGGTGGTGTCCATCGCCAGGACATGGCGCACGAACTGCTGGTTGGTCCCGAAGTCGGTGATGTTCCCGAACGCCACGAGGGCGATGTAGAGCGCCACCGTCCCGGTGAGCAGCGTCGCGGCGACGGGCAGCGCCCCGGCCGCGAGCATCCGCTCCGCGGGACGCGTCTTGCTGGCTGGTGTCGGCATGAAGTCCCCTCCCTGTCCGTCCAGTTGTATCGCGTCCCGCCCGTCAGCCCCACACGCATTTTCCACCGGCGCACGGGGACTGCCTGTCAGGCGTCCAGCGCCTCGCGCCACGTACGGACCGCGTCCGCCGAGACCGGAGCCGACCAGCCGTCGGGGCGTGAGGCGCCGCCGATGTGGAAGCCGTCGACACCCGCGGCCCTGAGCCGCGGCAGATGGTCGAGGCGCAGGCCGCCGCCGATCAGGATCTGCTGCTCGTACCCCGGTTCGCCGGACCGCGCCGCCTCGTCGAGCAGCGTGGTCATGCCCTCGTCCACGCCCGTCGCCGCGCCCGCGGTGAGGTAGGTGTCCAGGCCGGGCAGGTCCGCGAGCTGCTTGCGCAGGGAGTCGCGGTCGGGGGCCCGGTCGATGGCCCGGTGGAACGTCCAGCGGCAGCCGTCGAGCGCGTCCACCACGGCTTCCACCGCGACGAGGTCGGGGCCGCCCGTCTCGTCGAGGAAGCCGAGCACGAACTCGTCGGCGCCCGCGCTCCTGAGCTCGCGCGCACGGCGTACGAGAGCGTCGACGTCGCCCGCGTCGAAGCCGTCCGCGAGGCGCAGCATCACGCGCAGGGAGATGTCCACGGCGGCGCGGATCTCGGCAAAGGTCTCGCGGGACGGGGTCAGGCCGTCCGCGGCCATGTCGGTGACCAGCTCGAGGCGGTCCGCGCCTCCGGCCTGGGCGGCGACGGCGTCCTCGGCATCGAGGGCGATCACCTCCAGGACTGCACGCTTGCTCATGGATGTCTTCCTTCGGGTCCGGGGCCGCGGGGGCGGGCGACGCGGAGGCCTTGAAGCCGCCACACATAGGTCTAGTCCAATTACCCAGCCTACGCGCAGATCACCCCGGCGCGCCCCAAGCGCACCGGGGTGATCGTGGAGACATGTCAGCTCAGCGGCTTGAACCCCCTCAGGCGCAGGCTGTTGCCGACCACGAAGACCGAGGAGAACGCCATCGCGGCGCCCGCGATCATCGGGTTCAGGAGGCCCGCGGCGGCCAGCGGCAGCGCGCCCACGTTGTAGGCGAAGGCCCAGAACAGGTTGGACTTGATCGTGCCGAGCGTGCGGCGGGAGAGGCGGATGGCGTCCGCCGCCGCGCGCAGGTCTCCCCGTACGAGCGTCAGGTCGCCCGCCTCGATCGCGGCGTCCGTGCCCGTGCCCATCGCCAGGCCCAGGTCGGCCTGGGCGAGCGCCGCCGCGTCGTTCACGCCGTCGCCGACCATCGCCACGCTCCGGCCCTCCGCCTGGAGGCGCTTGACCACATCCACCTTGTCCTGCGGCATGACCTCGGCGATCACGTCCTCGGGGGCGATGCCCACCTCGGCGGCCACCGACGCCGCGACCGCCTTGTTGTCCCCGGTGAGGAGGATCGGGGTGAGGCCCAGGGCGCGGAAGCGGCGGATCGCCTCCGGACTCGTCTCCTTCACCGCGTCCGCGACCTCGAGGACCCCACGCGCCTCGCCGTCCCAGGCCACCGCGACGGCCGTACGCCCGGCCGCCTCGGCCGCCGCCTTCGCCCGCTCCAGTTCCACGGGCAGCCGGATCGCCCACTCCTTCAGGAGCGCCTCGCGGCCGACCAGGACCGCGTGGCCCTCGACGATGCCCTGGACGCCCAGACCCGCGACGTTCGCGAAGTCCTCGGGGGCGGGCAGCGGGCCGGCCTTCTCCGCGGCGCCCGTGGCGACGGCCTGGGCGATGGGGTGCTCGGAGGAGTGCTCCAACGCCCCCGCCAAACGCAGGACTTCGGCCTCGGCCGCGTTGTCCGCGACGTGCGTGGCGAGCAGGGTCATCTTGCCGGTGGTGACGGTGCCGGTCTTGTCCAGGACGATCGTGTCGACCTTGCGGGTGGTCTCCAGGACCTCCGGGCCCTTGATCAAAATGCCGAGCTGGGCGCCGCGTCCGGTGCCGACCATGAGGGCGGTCGGCGTCGCGAGCCCCAGGGCGCAGGGGCAGGCGATGATCAGTACGGCGACGGCGGCGGTGAAGGCCGCCGTCAGGCCGGAGCCGTTGCCGAGCCAGAAGCCGAGGGTGGCGACGGCGAGGGCGATGACGACCGGCACGAAGACCGCGGAGATCTTGTCGGCGAGGCGCTGGGCCGCCGCCTTGCCGTTCTGCGCGTCCTCCACCAGCTTGGCCATGCGGGCGAGTTGGGTGTCGGCGCCGACGCGGGTGGCCTCGACGACCAGGCGTCCGCCGACGTTGAGGGTGGCGCCGGTGACGGAGTCGCCCTGGGTGACCTCGACCGGCACGGACTCGCCGGTGAGCATGGAGGCGTCGACGGCGCTGGCCCCCTCGACGACCTTTCCATCGGTGGCGATCTTCTCGCCGGGGCGTACGAGGAAGCGGTCGCCGGCCTTCAATTCGCCCACGGGGATGGTCTCTTCGCGCGTTCCGCCGTCCCGCAGGACGGTGACGTCCTTGGCGCCGAGCTGGAGCAGCGCCTTCAGGGCGGCGCCCGCCTTGCGCTTGGAACGGGCCTCGAAGTAGCGCCCGGCCAGGATGAAGGCGGTGACGCCGGCCGCGGCCTCCAGGTAGATGTTCCCGGCGCCGTCCGTGCGGGCGATGGTCAGCTCGAAGGGGTGCGTCATGCCGGGCGTACCGGCCGTACCGAAGAAGAGCGCCCACAGCGACCAGATGAACGCGGCCGACGTGCCGACCGAGATCAGCGTGTCCATCGTCGCCGCCCCGTGCCGCGCGTTCGTGTACGCGGCCTTGTGGAAGGGCCAGGCCGCGTACGTCACGACGGGCGCCGCGAGCGTCAGGGACAGCCACTGCCAGTACTCGAACTGCAGGGCGGGGATCATCGCCATCGCGACGACGGGCAGGGAGAGCAGCACGGCGGTGACCAACCGGTCGCGCAGCGGCCGCAGTTCGTCGTCGGCCGCCCGCTCCTCGGCGTCCGGGTCCGGCTCCTTGGTACGGGCCGGGGCGGGCTCCTGCGCGGTGTAGCCGGTGGCCTCGACGGTGGCGATCAGGTCCCGCACGGCGACGTCCTGGCCGCGGTAGCTGACCTTGGCCTTCTCGGTGGCGTAGTTGACGGTCGCCTCGACGCCGTCCATGCGGTTGAGCTTCTTCTCGATGCGGGCGGCGCATGAGGCGCAGGTCATGCCACCGATGGCGAGTTCTACTTCTGCCACCTCGGTGGTGCCAGTGCCGGTGCCGGGTGTGGTGGACATGGCTGCGGGCTCCTTGGACGGGGGTGGGGGCTGGGTACCCGGGGTGGGTACCTTCGAGCTGGCTCCCTTTATACCCCTGGGGGGTATAGAACGCAAGGGCCGCTCCAGGCTTGACTTCATACCCCTAGGGGGTATGGTCAGATGGTCAGGACATGAGAGAGCCAGCCTCTTACGGCCACTCCACGCCACTCCATTCGTCCCATGGGAGCCGTCATGAACACCGGACTGAAGATCACCGCTTTCGCCGCGGCCGTCGCCGCGACCTTCGGCACCGCGTACGGCGTGGGCCAGGGCATCGACCCCGTGACCGCGGAGAAGAAGCCCGCGAGCGAGCACGGCGGGCATGCGGGCGAGGGCGAGGGCGGGAAGGAGAAGGAGCCAGGGGGAACGGACGCCGGCGGGGGCCACGCGGAGACCGTGCCCGGCGGCCTGCAGATCTCCGAGCGCGGCTACACCCTGGACCTGGAGACCTCCCGCGTCGACGCCGAGAAGCGCGAGGAGCTGCGGTTCACGGTCGTCAAGGACGGCGCGGGCAAGGACGGCCGGGGCAAGAACGTCACGGCGTACGAGAAGGAGCACGGCAAGGAGCTGCACCTCATCGTCGCCTCACAGGACCTGACGACCTACCGCCACCTGCACCCGGTCCGCGCGGCGGACGGCACCTGGTCGACGCCGGTCGAGCTCCCGGAGGCGGGCGGTTACCGCGTGTTCGCCGACTTCAAGCCCGCGGGCGCGAAGGAGGGGCTGACGCTGGGCGCGGACCTCGCGGTGGCGGGGACGTACGAGCCGCGGTCGCTGCCGAAGCCCGCCATGAAGGCGAGCGTCGACGGCTACGAGGTCAGCCTCAAGGGGGAGTTGAAGCCCGGGAAGGCGGCGGACGTGACCCTGAACGTGGAGAAGAACGGCAAGCCCGTCACCGATCTTCAGCCCTACCTCGGTTCGTACGGCCACCTGGTCGCCCTGCGCTCCGGGGACCTCGCCTACCTCCACGTGCACCCCACCGGCGAGCCCGGCGACGGCCGCACGAAGCCGGGCCCCGGCGTGTCCTTCTCGGCGACGGCTCCGAGCGGGGGCGCTTATCGGCTGTTCCTGGACTTCAAGCATGAGGGGGAGGTGCGGACGGCGGCGTTCACGGTGTACGCGGGTGGGAGCCACGATGCCGGGGGCGGGGAAACCGCCGAGTCGGGCGACTCGGGCCACGCGCACTGACGCCGTCCGTCAGCGGGCCCGCTGTGGCCGGTCGCGCAGTTCCCCGCGCCCCTGAAACCGCCACGAACGCCGTCCGCACCTGCGGGTCCGCTGTGCTCGCTCGCGCAGTTCCCCGCGCCCCTTCGGGCGCCAGTGCCGCGGAAGACGACACGGCCGGCCCCCTCCAGGGGCGCGGGGAACTGCGCGACCAGCCACGGCCGGCCCGCAGAGACATACAACAGGACCCACCCAGGGGCGCGGGGAACTGCGCGACCAGCCACGGCGGGCCCGCAGGCGTACACGGCCGGACTCAGTCGAAGATCGGGAGTTCCGATTCCTTTGCTCCCGCCAGTTCGTAGCGCGTGCCCGCGAGAGGGCGGCCCGTGTAGAGGCGGATCAAGGTAGGCGCGTCGCCGATGTAGCGGGCCGGGGGACGCTTGCCGTCGGGGACGCCCAGGATGAGCGGCTCGTCCATGCCGTCCACATCCGCGTGCAGCGCCAGCGCCGACGTCGCCCTGCTGTACTCCCCGAGCAGGGTCAACGCATCGGGCAGCCCCGCACCGCCGTACGCCCCGGGCAGCCCCCACGCCTCCCGTACGTCCCCCGCGTGCACCCACTCCCCCAGCGCCACGCCGTCAAGGCGTCCCTTGAACTCGACCATGACCGCACCCGCCTCCGTCATGCCGCGCTCCAGCTCGTCCACGACACGGGAGTTGGGCCAGTCGGCGCGCTCGGCGATGTCGCGGTCATTGCTCTCGGGGCTGTAGACGCCCTCCTCGAAGCGGCGGTCGATGACGCGCATCAGTGCGGCGCCGCAGTGTGCGAGGACGTGCCGTACGGTCCAGCCGGGACAACAGGTCCTGACCGCGTACGCGGAGTCGTCGGCTTCCCTCAACAGCGGTATGAGCAGGTCGCGTTCGGTACGCAGCAGCCGGCCGGGCAGCTCGGGGTCGTATGTCTCGTCGCGGTGCGTCACAGAGGTCATGCGAGCAAGCCAATCGCGTGCGGCGGCCTACGGCAACGCACCGGGGTGGAATACATGCGCACACCCGCCACGCATACCCCTCCGGGGTATTTGCCCGGCCGCCCGCTAAAGTCGCCCCATGCCCCACGACGACAAGGACCTCGCCCTCGACCTCCGCGCCCGCTGGCACGCGACGCTGCTGCGGGCGAGCGAGGGCACCCCCGACCCCGGCCCCTACGCGGACAACCTCCTGACGCGCTGGGCCGAGCCGCAGCGGCGGTATCACACCACCGCCCACCTCGCGGCGGTCCTCGATCACATCGACGTACTGGAGGAGCACGCCGAGGAGCCCGATCTCGTACGGCTCGCGGCCTGGTTCCACGACGCGGTGTACGCGCCGGACCGCTCCGAGAACGAGGAGCGCAGCGCCCGTCTCGCCGAACGTGCCCTGGCCGAGGCCGGGTTGACCGAGGCACGGACCGCCGAGGTGGCCCGCCTCGTCCGGCTGACCGTCACCCACGACCCCGCCGACGGCGACCACAACGGCGAGGCGCTGTGCGACGCCGACCTGGCGATCCTGGCCGCGGCCCCGGACGCCTACGCCGCGTACGCCGCCGCCGTCCGCGAGGAGTACGCCTTCGTGCCGGACGAGGACTTCCGCGCGGGCCGGGCCGCGGTGCTCCGGCAGCTCCTCGCGCTGCCGAGGCTGTTCCGTACGCCGTACGGAGCGGCCGAGTGGGAGGGTCCGGCGCGCGCGAACCTGGCGACGGAAATGGAGCTGCTGGACTCCTGAGGCTCCCGTACGCTCGCCGCATGCTTTTCATGGGTGGGGACCAGATCGAGGAAGCCGTGGCGCACGCGGCGAAGGTGCTGCGTGCGGGGGTGGAGCTCGACTGGAGCGTGAAGGCGGGCGGTCTCGAATGGAGCTGCCTGGAGACGGCCGAGCACGTCGCGGGCGATCTCGTCGCGTACGCGGGGCAGTTGACGGGCCGGGCGACCGACAGGTGGGTCCCCTTCGAGATCGCGTTCGACGAGGGCTCGGGTCCCGCGGACGCGATCAGCGTGATCGAGTCGACCGGCGGTCTGCTCTCGGCAGTGGTGCGGACGACGCCTGCGGGGGTGCGGGGCTATCACCCGTACCCGGCCGGGAGCGCGGACGCGACCGGCTTCGCGGCGATGGGCGCGGCGGAGGTGCTCCTGCACACGTACGACATCGCGCAGGCGCTCGGCCTGGATGCGCAGCCTCCGGCCCGGCTGTGCGAAGCGGTGCTCGCCTGGCTGTTCCCGCAGGTCATGCCCGCGCGCACGCCCGACGACCACTGGGCGACGCTGCTCTGGGCCACGGGGCGCGGTGCGCTGGCGGGGCGGCCCCGCCTCGACAAGTGGCGCTGGCACAACGCCTTCTCGATCCCCGCGGGGCGGATCGCGCTGCGGGAGGTCTCCCCCGCGGCGGCGGCGGATCTCGCCGCGGGCGGCACGGGGGGTCTGACGTGGATCGAGGGCGGGCCCTTCGACGGGACGCGGCGGGCGGCGGAGGGGGTCACGAAGGCGTACGCGTCCGGGGTGCACCGGCCCGAGTGGGGGATGTTCGCGCTGGTGCGGGTGGAGGACGAGGTCGCGGTCGGCGGCATGGGCTTCCACGGTCCGCCGGACGAGGAGGGCGTGGCGGAGGTCGGCTACGACCTGGCCGCCGGCGCGCGGGGCCGGGGGTACGCCACGGAGGCCCTCCGCGCGCTCTCCGACTGGGCCCTGGCCCGCCCGGGCCTCACGGCTCTCCTCGCAGTGATCGACCCCGAGAACGAGCCTTCCCAGGCGGTGGTCACAAGGGCGGGCTACACCAGGGCCTCGGACCGGGGCGAGCTCCGGGCGTACTTGCGCCGGGTGCCACCTGGGGCACGGAAACGGACTACCCCGGGGCACGCGTAACCACACCTCACCCCGCGGCACGCCTAGCCACGCCTCGCCCCGCAGCACGCGTAACCGCACCTCGCCCCGCAGCACGGGAACCCTGAACAGCCGCCGCTTCGCGGCGAGGTTTCCCGCCCACCCACCCATCACCCCGCATCCCCGCCCAGCCTGCAGTCGCCCCGCGTTCCGATGCGGGGCAGTCGGGCGGGTGGGCGGGCACGCCCGCGCGGCAGCGCGGGAAAGACACCCGACCCCGGGCAATCGGGTGGGTGGGCGGGGAACACCCGCGCGGCAGCGCGGAAAAAGCCTCGCGACCCGGGGCAATCGGGTGGGTGGGCGGGGAGCATCCGCGCGCCAGCGCGGAAAAGCACCGACCCCGGGCAATCGGGCGGGCGGGAAGCATCCGCGCGAAGCGCGGGAACAGTGCTCCGCACCCCCACGGGAATGTAAGCAGCCACCCCAACGTTCGGCACTGTTATGCCGACACCTGACCCAAAGGCCCCCGCCCCCAAGGCCCCCGAGCCAGGGAAAAGCCGTGACCGTATGCCCGTGGCCGTCTACATCCTCGGGCTCGCCGTCTTCGCGCTCGGCACGAGCGAGTTCATGCTCTCGGGGCTCCTGCCCCCCATCGCGGACGACATGGACGTCTCCATCCCCCGCGCCGGCCTCCTCATCTCCGCCTTCGCCATCGGCATGGTCGTCGGCGCTCCCCTGCTGGCCGTGGCGACCCTCCGCCTCCCCCGCCGTACGACCCTGATCACGCTCATCACCGTCTTCGGGCTCGGCCAGGTCGCCGGTGCCCTCGCGCCCACGTACGAGATCCTCTTCGCGTCCCGCGTCGTCAGCGCCTTCGCCTGCGCCGGGTTCTGGGCGGTCGGCGCGGCCGTCGCCATCGCGATGGTGCCGGTCAACCAGCGGGCCCGCGCCATGGCCGTGATGATCGGCGGCCTCTCCATCGCGAACGTGCTCGGCGTCCCCGCGGGCGCGTTCCTCGGCGACAACTTCGGCTGGCGTTCGGCCTTCTGGGCGGTGGGCGCCGCCTCCGCGATCGCCCTCGTCGGCGTACTGACCCTCACCCCCCGCATCCCGCTCCCGGCCGAGAAACCGCGCCTCAAGCGGGAGTTGGCCATCTACCGCGACCGGCAGGTCTGGCTCTCCGTCACGATCACCGCCCTCGCGGCGGGCGGCGTCTTCTGCGCGTTCTCGTACCTCTCGCCGCTCCTGACGGACGTCGCGGGCCTCGACGAGGGATGGGTGCCAACCGTGCTCGGCCTCTTCGGGCTCGGCGCCCTCATCGGCACGGCGATCGGCGGCCGCGTCGCCGACGCGCACCTCTTCGGCGTCCTGCTCAGCGGCATCATCGCCTCGACCGTCTTCCTCGTCGCCCTCGCGCTCTTCTCCGGCACGACGGCCGTCGCGGTCTCCCTCTCCTTCCTCCTCGGCGTCTCCGCCTTCTACACGGCCCCGGCCCTCAACGCCCGTATGTTCAACGTCGCGGGCGCCGCCCCCACCCTCGCGGGCGCGACCACGACGGCGGCGTTCAACCTGGGCAACACCGGCGGCCCCTGGCTCGGCGGCACAGTCATCGACCTCGAGCTGGGCTACGAGTCCACGGCGTGGGCCGGCGCAGCCATGACGGCCGTAGCGATCGCCGCACTGACTGTCTCCCTGCGCCTGCACCGCAAGGCACCGAGCCGCGTGATCACGACGTCCCCGGCCGGACCCGAGGCCGCCCACACCTCTGCCGCGCCCTCACTCCAGAGGCCGTAGGAACCGCCGCTCGTAGCGCCGGATGCACCGCGTCCGGCGCGCGAGCTCGAAGGCCTCCTGGCACTCGGGGTCACTCGCGCTCTCGGTGCGGTAGCGCTCGTAGTCGGCGAGGCTCGGGAAGGAGAAGAGGGCGTACGCGATGTCGCTGTCGCCCTCGCTGGGCAGGAAGTAGCCGTGATGGTCGCCGCCGAGGCGGTTGACCAGGGCGACCCAACGGCGGCCGTACTCCTCGAAGTCGTCGATGCGGTCGGGGTCGATCTCGTACTTCAGGTGAACCGTGATCATGCGGCTCACCCTAGGCTCGCCCCGCGTCACACGGCCTGCCTTTACGCGGGCCGCCCCTTGGGCCTCCGCAGCCCCGCCTCCGTGAGCCTGCGCACCAGCTCCTTCGAGCCGATCTCGACCGCGCCCGCGCGCACCGCGTCGTCGTAGCGGTGCGAGGGCAGGTCGTAGTGGTCGCGCTCGAAGGCGCGCGCGGGGGCGCCGATGCCCGCCGCGAAGGCGTGCAGTTCCTCGTACGAGACGTCGCTGACCAGGTGCGACCACATGCGGCCGTGGCCCGGCCAGGTCGGCGGGTCTATGTAGACGGTCATGGCGTCAGGCCGCCCACGGGGGCGACGACGACGCCCGCCTTGCCGCACACCCAGTGCGGGTCGGGGCCCAACTCGGGCTCCACGTCCAGGGCGTGCGGGTCGCCCGTGCCGCAGACGGGGCAGAGCGGCCAGCGGCCGTAGCGCTCCAGGAGCGCATCCTGGACGTCCTGGGCGACGAGGCCCGCGACGTAATCGACGCCCTCGGGCCACTGCTCGACCCACCAGCGGCGGTGCGCCACCGACTCCTCGACCAGCGAGACGACCTCGGCCTCGGCGACCTCACGGGTCACGAGGTCGGCGAGGACAAGTGCACGAGCGGCGTGCAGCGCCTGCTCCAGAGGGTCGATCGCGTCCATGCAGCCATTGTCCACCCCACGCGCAACCCGTCGAAGATCCACCGGCACCCTCACGGACTTCGGGACCAAAGGGGTCTTGACCCATCCGGGGTCCGAAAATATCTTTCAAGCGTGACCAATGACGTGAAGGAAATTTTCGCGGGCGCGGCGCCCCCCGCCCCGGCCGCCCTCGCGGCCAAGGTGCGGACCCTCGCCCCGTCCATGACCCGCTCCATGCAGCTGGTCGCCGAAGCCGTCGCCGGCGACCCCGCGGGCTGCGCGGCCCTCACGGTCACCGGCCTCGCCGAGCTCACCGGGACCAGCGAGGCCACGGTGGTCCGCACCGCCCGCCTCCTCGGCTACCCCGGCTACCGCGACCTGCGGCTCGCCCTCGCCGGGCTCGCCGCCCAGCAGCAGTCGGGCCGCGCGCCCGCCGTCACCGCCGACATCGCCGTCGACGACCCGATCGCGGACGTCGTGGCGAAGCTGGCGTACGACGAGCAGCAGACCCTGGCCGACACCGCGGGCGGACTCGACACCGTCCAGCTCGGCGCCGCCGTCGCCGCGCTCGCCGTGGCGCCGCGCACCGAGATCTACGGCGTCGCCGCCTCCGGCCTCGTCGCCCAGGACCTCGCGCAGAAGCTCCTGCGCATCGGCCACATCGCCCACGCGCACTCCGACCCGCACCTTGCCGTCACGAACGCCGTCACCCTGCGCTCCAAGGACGTGGCGATCGCGATCACGCACTCGGGGTCGACCGGTGACGTCATCGAGCCGCTGCGGGTCGCCTTCGAGCGCGGGGCGACGACCATCGCGATCACCGGACGCCCCGGCAGCCCCGTCTCGCAGTACGCGGATCACATACTGACCACCTCCACCGCCCGCGAGAGCGAGCTCAGGCCCGCCGCGATGTCCTCCCGCACGAGCCAACTGCTGGTCGTGGACTGCCTGTTCGTGGGCGTCGCCCAGCGGACGTACGAGACCGCCGCCCCCGCGCTCGCCGCCTCGTACGAAGCACTCGCGCACCGGCACAGCCCGCGCGGCGGCACCCGCTGAGCCGACCCCCGCGACGCCCGCATCCGCCTTCACGTCACCCCCACCACCCCCACCACCCCCGCCGCACACGAAAGAGCCGCACTTCATGACCTCCACGACCGACGCCACGGACTCCCCTGCCCCCGAAAGCGGATCCGGGGACACGTACGGGGAACTCCGCGCCCAGCTGGACACGCTCACCACGGAGGCGTTCCGGCCCGAGCTCTCCGAGATCGACCGGCTGCCCACGGCGGAGATCGCGGAGATCATGAACGGCGAGGACGCGACCGTGCCCGCGGCCGTCGCCGAGCAGCTCCCGGCCATCGCCGCCGCCATCGACGGCACCGCCGAGCGCATGGCCCGCGGCGGCCGGCTCATCTACGCGGGCGCGGGGACGGCGGGACGCCTCGGGGTGCTGGACGCCTCCGAGTGCCCGCCCACCTTCAACACCGACCCGGCCGAGGTCGTCGGCCTCATCGCGGGCGGCCCGAGCGCCATGGTCACGGCGGTCGAGGGCGCGGAGGACAGCAAGGAGCTCGCGGCCGAGGACCTGGACGGGCTCGGGCTCACGGCGGACGACGTGGTCGTCGGTGTCTCGGCGTCCGGCCGCACCCCGTACGCGATCGGCGCGGTCGAGTACGCACGCACCCGCCACGGCGCGCTCACCATCGGCCTCTCCTGCAACGCGGACAGCGCTCTCGCGGCGGCGGCCGACCACGGCATCGAGGTCGTCGTGGGCCCCGAACTCCTCACCGGCTCGACCCGTCTGAAGGCGGGCACGGCCCAGAAGCTCGTCCTCAACATGCTGTCGACGATCACGATGATCCGCCTCGGCAAGACGTACGGAAACCTGATGGTGGACGTTCGCGCGTCGAACGAGAAGCTGCGGGCCCGCTCGCGCCGGATCGTCTCCCTCGCCACCGGGGCGTCCGACGAGGAGATCGAGGCCGCCCTCGCCGCCACCGACGGGGAGGTGAAGAACGCCATTCTCACCATCCTCGGCGGGGTGGACGGCCCCACCGCGGCCGACCTCCTCGCCTCGTCGAACGGCCACCTCAGGGCAGCCCTCGACACGTCCCGCACGACCAGCACCACCCACACCCCCCGCACCCCCTGACTGACCTCCCCCAGCCGCTGGAAGAACAGCGCCACCCGCACGCACAGCAAGGCACCCCGCACCATGGCAACAGACAAGAACCGCGCCACAGCCGCCGCGATCCTCCCCCTCGTCGGCGGTGCCCAGAACGTCACGTCCATCGCCCACTGCATGACGCGCCTGCGCCTGGGCCTCGCCGACCGTTCGCTGGTCGACGACGAGGCCCTGAAGGCGCTGCCCGCCGTGATGGGCGTGGTCGAGGACGACACGTACCAGATCGTGCTCGGCCCGGGCACGGTCGCCCGCGTCACCCCGGAGTTCGAGGCCCTGGTGGCGGAAGCCGGGGCGACGCCCCCGCCGGAACCCACCCGCACCGCGGACGAGCTGGCGGAGCAGGGCGCGGCCATCAGGGCGGCCCGCAAGGAGAAGAACGCCACCCCCTTCAAGCTCTTCCTGCGCCGCATCGCGAACATCTTCGTGCCGCTGATCCCGGCCCTCATCGGCTGCGGCATCATCGCGGGCATCAACGGCCTCCTGGTCAACCTGGAGTGGCTGCCCGCGATCACCCCGGCGCTCGCGGCGATCGCCTCCGGGTTCATGGCGCTGATCGCGGTGTTCGTGGGCTTCAACACGGCGAAGGAGTTCGGCGGTACGCCGGTCCTGGGCGGCGCGGTCGCGGCGATCATCGTGTACGCGGGTGTCGCGAACATCGAGGCGTTCGGCCAGAAGCTGTCGCCCGGACAGGGCGGCGTACTGGGCGCCCTCGGCGCCGCGGTCCTGGCGACCTACATCGAGAAGTGGTGCAGGCGCTGGGTCCCCGAGGCGCTCGACGTCCTCGTCACCCCCACCGTCACGGTGCTGCTGTCCGGCCTGGTCACGATCTTCGGCCTGATGTTCCTGGCGGGCGAGGTCTCGACGGGCATCGGCACGGCGGCGAACTGGCTCCTGGACAACACGGGCGCGTTCGCGGGCCTGGTCCTCGGCGGCCTGTTCCTCCCCCTCGTCATGCTGGGCCTGCACCAGGCGCTGATCCCCATCCACACCACGCTCATCGAGCAGCAGGGCTTCACGGTCCTGCTCCCCATCCTCGCGATGGCGGGCGCGGGCCAGGTGGGCTGCGCGATCGCGGTCTACAAGCGCCTGCGCCACAACACCTCGATCCGTACGACGATCAAGTCCGCGCTCCCCGCGGGCTTCCTGGGCGTCGGCGAACCCCTGATCTACGGTGTCTCGCTCCCCCTCGGCCGCCCGTTCGTCACGGCGTGCGTGGGCGGCGCGGCGGGCGGCGCGTTCATCGGCTTCTTCTCGATGATCGGCGACAAGGTCGGCTCCACGGCGATCGGCCCGTCGGGCTGGGCCCTGTTCCCCCTCCTCGACGGCAACCAGGGCCTTGGCCTCACGGTCGCGATCTACGGCGGCGGCCTCCTCGTCGGCTACCTCGTGGGCTTCTTCGCGACGTACTTCTTCGGCTTCAGCAAGCAGATGCTGATCGACCTGAACGCCGACACGACCGCCCACGAACAGGTCGTCGCGGCCTCCCCCGCCACGACACCCGGGCCGACGGCCCCGGAGGCGGAGCCCGCCAAGGTCTAACCCGAATGCGTCCGCCGCGGCGAGTTGTCCGCGGACTTCCCCGGGATTGTCCGTGATCCGTAACGGACCCGGGCCGGGTGCATCCTCCCGCCCCCGTTCCTCGTCCTGCCAGGTGCCGCGCGTGACCGGGGGGCGGCGAGGGACTGGACGCGAAGGGGCGGACGATGGCGCGGCACAGCGGCGGGCGTGGCTGGTACGGCAAGTTGATCGGGGCTGCGCTCGGGGTGACGCTGCTCGCCACCGGCGCAGGGGTGTGGAGCGCCCAGGCCGGTACCACGGACTCACCGGCGGCGAAGAAGCCCAGCGCCGTCAAGCCGGTCTCGGCGACCATCGCGCACGCCTCGCAGGCCGGCGAGCGCGGCATCAACCTCACCATCGACGACGGCCCCGACCCCAAGTGGACGCCCGAAGTCCTCGCCGTGCTCAAGGAGTACGACGTGAAGGCGACCTTCTGCATGGTCGGAACGCAGGCCGAGGCCCACCCCGACATGGTGAAGAAGGTCGTCGCCGCCGGACACCGCCTCTGCGACCACTCGGTGTCGCACGACACCGGCATGGACAAGGACTCCAAGGCCTACCAGTCGCGGCAGATCCTGGACGCCGAGCGCATGATCACCAAGGCGTCCGGCGGCGTACGGCCGATGTACTACCGCGCGCCCGGCGGCGCGTTCACCCCCTACAGCCGCAAGCTCGCCGCCGACCGGGGCATGCGCCCGCTCGGCTGGAACGTGGACACCAAGGACTTCGAGCTCCCGGGCACGGCCGCCATCGTCGCCACCGTCGAGCGGGAGCTGCCCAACGGGCCGACACTCCTCTTCCACGACGCGGGCGGCGACCGCACCCAGACCGTCGAGGCCCTGCGCACGCTCCTTCCCAAGCTCAAGAGCCAGGGCTACACCTTCGGCTTCCCGGTCCGCTGACCCTCACGGCAGCCGACGCTCCCGGTTGAGCTGCCGCACCCTCTCCCGCAACACCTCGCCCGGCGGGGCCTGCCCGACCTTCTCCGGCGGGCAGTCCCACTCCCGGCCGCCGTTCAGGGGCCTCAGCTGTACGAGCCCGCCCTCGCACCCCATGACCTGCCCGACGCTGCCGTCCCGGAAGTCGACGGCGTACGTCCCCGCCTCCGGCACGCTCGGATCGTCGTCGTTCACCGCGCGCTCTCCAGTACGGCGGCGAGCCGCAGCGCGGTGTCGAGGTTGCAGCGCCCCAACTCCACCAACGGCAGCGCGCCTTCCGCCGCTGCCGTCAACGGGTCCATCCGCAGGGAAGGCAGCGTGACGCCGACCTCTTCGAGCCCCGCTCTCAACTGCCGGACGGCCTCCTCCGCCGCCCGCACCCGTTCCTCCGCCGTCAGCGCCATGCGCCCCGCCTCTCACACTGGGTGTTGCTGTTTCCTCACTAAGCGTGTCCGTCGCTGCGTAGCCTGAGAAGCAACGGCGTCCCAACAAACCGCCTTGTTGGATGAGGAGTTGCTGATGACACGCCCCAAGGACCTCGATCCCTCGTCGAACCCCCGCGCCCTCCTCGGCTGCGAACTCCGTCACGCACGGGAGCGGAAGCGGATGAGCCAGGAGGCACTGGGTGCGCCGCTGTTCGTCAGCGGCTCCTTCATCGGCCAGCTGGAGGCCGGGACGCGGCGGATGCACATGGAGTACGCCCAGCACTTCGACGAGGTGCTGGATACGGGGGGCTTCTTCGCCCGGAATTGCCAGGCTGTGGCGAAGTCGAAGTACCCGGATCACTTCACCGAGGCGGCTGAGGCGGAGGCGGTCGCCACGGCTATCAAGGAGTACACGACGACGCTGATTCCGGGCTTGCTCCAGACGGGGACGTACGCGGCGGCGGTCTTCCGCGCCTACCATCCGACAGCAGCGGCCGAGAAGATCGACACCCTCGTCGCAGCGCGCCTCGAACGCGCCACTCTGCTCGACGACCCAACAACCCCCCTGTTGTGGGTGGTCCTTGACGAAGCCAGCATCAGGAGAAGGGTCGGCGGCAACGCGGTAATGGCCGAGGCGCTCCGCCACGTGGCGACGCTCGCACTCCAGCACCGGGTCATCGTGCAGGTGCTGCCGTTCGACGCTGGCGAACACGCCGCGATGCACGGGTCCCTAAAGCTCATGGAGTTCGAGGGCGCTCCCCCACTCTCCTTCGTCGAGGCGCCAGACATGGGGAAGCTGCTCGATGACCCCGCCACCGTCACGCGTCACACACTGATGTTCAACCTCCTCCAGGCCACGGCGCTCTCCCCGAAGAAGTCCCTGGCTCTGCTGGAGTCAGTGGCGCAGGATTACGAGCATGGAGAACAGCACCCCTAAGTACGACCTGTCCACGACCGTCTGGCACAAGTCCAGTTACAGCGGCGGCCAGGGTGGCGACTGCGTAGAGGTCGCCACCTGGCGCAAATCCACGTACAGCGGCGGCGACGGCGGCAACTGCCTCGAAGTTGCCGACGGGCACCCGCACATCGTCCCCGTCCGCGACTCCAAGAACCCCACCGGCCCGAAGCTCGTGTTCCGGGCCGCCAGCTGGTCCGCATTCGTCGCGGACCTCAAGAACAACTGACCCCGAGGCTCAAGCCACCAGCCCCGAGACCTCTTTTCAAGGAACGGGAGGCGGGCCTCAACCCGCCCTCCCTCCCTTGCAGTTGGCACAGCCGATCACTTTCGGGCTTCGACTTGCCACGCAGTGTGACGACGCTCTAGCGTGCCCGATTAACGAACAACCCCCGCCCGGTGCTGCGAACACCTGCGGGGGTTTAACCATCACGATCGAGAGAAGTTCGATCCATGGCTGACGCCAAGCTTAGTGCCGCCCCCCGCCCTGCGCACGCAGACCCGCACCCCATGGCCAGTCCGGGTTACGGAAAGCGTTCGGCGCCCGAACAACGGCCCCGTACGAACCGCGACTTCGCCCACCTCCCGCCCCGCGAGGCAGCCATCGCAGCCGCCGTCGACCGGCTGCCGGAGGGCGCGGACATCTCCGTGAAGACCCTGGCCAAGCACCTCCCGTACGGGCAGTGCGCCCTCCGCACGGCCCTCAACAGGCTCCAGTCCGCTGGGCACTTGAGGCGCGGCAGGGAACACGTGCACGGAAGCGGCAGCGCGCGCTGGATCACTCGAACGTGGTTCTCGCGCACCGCACGGGACGACACCTGGTGGGCCGCCTTCACGCGCGGCGACGTATTGGAGCCGGAGCCTGACAGACGGCCCCAACACCCTACCCGCAGCCGCGCGTTCATCCTTCTGGCCGCCCTCGGCCGGACGGCCCCCGCGTTGTCCCTCTCGTACGCGGACTGCGTCGCCCTGGAGCCCCAGCTCACCGAGTGGTTCACGCGTGGCGCCACGGAGCCGGACGTCCTCCGCGCCCTGACCGCAGGGATCCCCACCCCGGTCCACAGCCCGGCGGCCCTCATCCGCAACCGCCTCACGACGAAACTCCCGCCGGAACCAGCCCTCCGCCCCGCCCTCCGCGTCCTGGAGTGCGGCAGATGCGGCACCCCCGGCCGCCCCGAGGCCCTGCCCGGCGGCGTCTGCGGCCCGTGCCGGGGCGAACCCGCACCACCCCGCACGGCGGCGCCCCTGCCGCCCACGGCCGTCCGCAACCACGCGGCGGCAGCTCGCGCCGCAACCATCAGCGCACGGGAAAGGACACACGCATGAGCGCTCCAACGGTCCGAAGGCACACAGCCGGGGCACGATGGAAGGGAGGAGGCACCACCATGAACCCTGGCACCGATGAGCGCCCCCAGATGTCCGTCGAGGAATTCGAAGAGCTGGCCCGCCGGGCCCCGGAGACCGTGTCTCTCGAATTCCTCGACGGCAGGGTGCACGTCAAGCACGGTCCGATCGACATCGATGACTTCGAGGAGCTCGCCCGCGTGGCCCCCGAGACGGTCACGCTCGAACTCATCAACGGAAAGCTTGAGGTCAAGCCCGTGCCGGACGGCAACCACGGTTCGATCGCCATGTGGGTGCTTCGCCAGTGCATGATGCAGCGCCCCGAGCTGGCACTGCACCTGGAGCAGGGACTGCGCATCGACACGTATCGAAAGGGGTGCATCAGGCCGGACGGCTCTCTGACCCCGGTCGACTACTTCGCCGGACAGGGTGAGTGGGCATCCCCCGACGGCGTCCTGATGGCCGTCGAGGTGACCTCCCGCGACCGGGACACCGATCGCCGCGACCGCCAGGAGAAGCCGCGCGCCTACGCCTACGCCGGCATCCCCGTCTACCTGCTCATCGACCGTGACAACCACACCGTCGTCGTATACAGCTCTCCCGAGAACGGCGTCTATCAGAGCCGTCGCTCTTTCCACTACGGCTCCACCGTCCGCATCCCCGCCCCCGTCGCCATCACCCTGGAAACCGAAGCGCTCAAGGACTACGCCGACTGACCGCCCCACCCCAGCCCACCCCCTCCCCAGGTCACCTTCGGGACATACTTCCCCGCCCCCGACCGGCAGAAGTTGACCGAGACGCAGCCCGCCACGCCACACCCGTAACCGCCGCGCACCCGCTAGCCCCGGCCAAGGGCCCGGCGCCCCGGTCCGGCACAGGTGAAAACAGCCAATACCCCACTGTCCGAAATGACCCCGCTCACCCGGTGAATCCCGGTGACCGCCTTCCGGCGACTACGGCGCGTATCGAGGATGGCACCTGCCGTCATCGAAACGACCAACCGGAGGGGCCCTTCATGACCGAGTCCAACGAGCCCACGGAACAGCAGATTTCCGAGGCCCTGGGCGCCGCCGCCCACATCACGCTGGCCCCCGGCCCCAGGGAGATCTCCGAAGCCGCGCCCACCCCCGACCAGGAGTGGACCCTGCCGGAGGGCAGGGCCTGGGTGTATCTCGCCAACTCCAAGCACGGGCTCACCAAGCCGGTGATCCTCGCGGACGGGTTCAACACCGGGCCGAGCGAACTGGACTTCTCGTGGGAGATCCTGGAGCGGGGCCCGTACCCGTTCATCAGCAAGCTGCGGGAGCGCGGCTACGACGTCGTCCTGCTCGGCTTCGACGAGCGCAGCGCCTCGATCCTGGACAACGCCAAGGCCGCCAGGTCGGCGATCCAGGAGGCGATCGCGCGGCGCGTCGGCGACCACCCGCTGACCGTCGGCGGCTTCAGCATGGGCGGCCTGGTCACGCGGTACGCGCTCGCCAAGATGGAGCACGAGGACGTCGAACACGAGACAGCGGTCTACCTGTCCTTCGACAGCCCGCACCGCGGTGCCTGGATTCCCATCGCGCTGCAGTCGTTCGCGCACTACATCCGGCGGCTCAACGCCGCCTTCTCGAACCAGATGAACAGCCCGGCCGCGCGCCAGCTCCTGTGGCAGCACATCTCCGAGTGGGACGACAGCCCCGAGACCGACAAGGAGCGCATCGAGTTCCTCGCCGAGCTGGAGCGGGTCGGCGGCTGGCCCAGGCGCCCGAAGAAGATCGGCGTCGCCAACGGCGTGCGTACCGGCGTGGCCAATGGCATCGGCCCCGGCGAACGGGCCTTCCACGGCAGGGGCCTGGCCATCACCGGCACCCACCTCTACACGCAGCCCACGGGCGAGGAGAAGCTCGTCGCGCAGCTGCGGGTGGTGACCCTGCGCAAGCCGCAGATCCACACCTCGGGCCTGCCCGAGATCGACGGCGCCCCCGGCGGCACCCTGGAGGGCTTCGGCATCCTGGCCGACGAGCTGAACAAGATCCCCGCGATCATCGGCCTCGGCTCGGAGGCCACGATCCGCGAGCACTGCTTCGTCCCCTCCGTCAGCGCGGTCGCCCTGCGGGACATCGACACCCAGGAGAAGCTGCACGACCCGTTCCCGGAGCAGTCCGAGGACAGCGAGCTCGACGAGTACCTCTGCGCCACCCACAACGAGGGCCACACCCTCGTCACCGAGGAACTCTGCGCCTGGATCATGGACCGGCTTCCGGGCTGATCCCCTCCCGGGGGCAGGCGTCGAGCGGCGCCTCGGTGACACCGGTCGCCCGGCACAGGACGAGGACGACGTCGTCCGTGAGCGGGCGGCCGGTGTGCGCGACCGCCATGGCGTACAGGGCGTCGAGCGCGTCGGCGTTCGACGGCTCGGCCAGCGCCTCGGCCGCGCGCGGGAGCAGCGGGAAGTCGACGCCGTCGGCGTCGCGGGCCTCGCTCAGGCCGTCGGTGTAGAAGAGGAGGCGTTCACCGGGCTGGAGGTAGACGCGGTGCGGCACGGGGGCCGTCCGCAGGCCCAACGGGAGGGCGGGGTCCGGGGGTTCGAGGAGCTTGACCTGCTTGCCCACCCGCAGGGGCGGCGGGTGGCCGCAGTTGACCAGGCGGACCTCGCCCGGCGCGAACTCGGCGAGGACGGCGGTGACGAAGTCCTCGGGCCCCAGGCCGGGAGCGAGCCGGGTGTCCAGGGCCGCGGCCAGGTCGGCGAGGCTGGGGGTGACGTAGGCGAGGTCGCGGAAGGCCTTGATCGTCGCCGCGGTGGTCGGCAGGGTCTCCAGGCCGTGGCCGCGTACGTCCCCGACGCAGAGCCGCGGGCCGTACGGGGTGTGGACGACGTCGTACAGATCCCCGCACACCGAGGCGTCCCGCACCGGGCTGTGCTGCCGGGTGCACACCTCGATCCCGCCGAACTCGACCGCCAGGGGCTGCAGCAGCGCGCCCTGCGACG
This sequence comes from Streptomyces sp. NPDC055099, assembly GCF_053607685.1. Classification (NCBI taxonomy): domain Bacteria; kingdom Bacillati; phylum Actinomycetota; class Actinomycetes; order Kitasatosporales; family Streptomycetaceae; genus Streptomyces; species Streptomyces sp. NPDC055099. Next base: position 331,597 of record NZ_JBSGUA010000008.1, read on the forward strand.
CGCGTGCCACCTCCGTGACCCGGGCCAGCGTCGCCTTGCGGTCGGCGTGCCGGGTGGCGTTGCGGACGGCGAGCAGTCCGCCCGCCGTCAGCGCCGCGAACTCCAGGGCGAAGCCCGGTGTGCCCACCGAGCGCCGCATGACACCGGTCACCGCCGCGAGCAGCACCGTCCAGCCGGCCACCGCGGCGGTACGCCGCGCGCTCGACCACACGCCGGCGAGGACCGGGCCGATCAGCAGTACGGCGACCCCCGTCGGTCTGCCGATGACCGCGAGGGCGGTGCTCACCGTCAGGGCGAGCGCAGACAGAAGGTCCCGGCCGCGCCATCTCTGCATGTCTGCCTCCCGGCACCGCCCCGCCGACAAGCCTGGCCCGGCGCCACCCGCTGTGCACGCTCCGTGATGGCTGCGGACACTATCGCTCACGCGCGGCGGGGCGCAGAGGTGGTTGATCGGTGTGGGCCTCAGATGACCGGACCTGACTCCGAAATGCGTCTGGACGAGCGGGACTTCCACGGAAATGGGCATCTCACGACATCCCCGGGCCCAGGACCGTGACAGGGAGCAGACTCACCTGGCGGCAAGCAAGCGGCTGCGGGGTCAATGGGGACCGTCGCGGCCCGCACGTCCGGGCGGGGAGGCCACCATGCGGGAATCCGGGCAAGGACGACGGGCCGGCAACCTGCCGGACGAGACGACGAGCTTTATCGGACGCGGGGCCGAACTGCGAGCCGTCGCACAGGCCGTGACCGACACCCGCCTGGTGACGCTGACGGGCGTGGGCGGGGTGGGCAAGACCCGCCTGGCACAGCGCGCCGGAGCCGGACTGCGGGACGGCTTTCCCGACGGGGTATGGCTGGTGGGCCTGGCGCAGCTGAGCGAACCGGCCCTGATGGCCCTCGCCGTGTACGAGGCCCTGCGTCTCGCCGACCAGAGCACCCGCCCCGCGTTCGACGTGGTGGCCGAATGGCTGGCCGACAAGAAGCTCCTCCTGATCCTGGACTGCTGCGAACATCTGGCCGCCCACTGCGCCGACTTCGTACGCACCCTGCTGGCCGCGGCCCCGGGCGTGCACGTCCTGGCCACCAGCCGTCACCCCCTGGCCCTTCGGGAGGAGCGCGCGATCAGCGTGCCCCCACTGCCCGTGCACGCCCTGGGCAGTCAACCGTCCGACGCGGCGCGGCTGTTCATGGAACGCGCGGGTGTCACGCCTCAGGACGGCACGGCGGTGGCGGACATCTGCGCGCATCTGGAGGGCATCCCCCTCGCCATCGAACTGGCCGCCGCCCGCCTGCCCGAGATGGACCTGGACACCCTGCGCCGGCGACTGCACGCCCGCTTCGAGACGCTCGACTCCCCCTCCCCCGGCACGTGGTACGGCGAGAGCGAACCCCGGCACCAGACCCTGCGCACGGCCATCGGCTGGAGCCACGAACTGTGCACCCCGCAGGAGCGGCTGGCCTGGGCCCGCCTCTGCGTCTTCGCCGACGGCTTCGAGCAGGAGGCGGCCGAACTGGTCTGCGCCGGCGGGCCGCTCGGCAGCGGTCAGATCGGGGGGCTGCTGTCGAGCCTCGTGGACAAGTCACTCCTGCGGTCGGTGAAGACCAGGCGTGGCCCGCGCTACTCGATGCTGGACATTGTCCGTGAGTACGGCCAGGAGTGGCTGCGCCGGCTCGGCGAGGAGCAGCGCCTCGCGGAGCGGCACCGGGACTACTACCGCTGGCTGGCCCGCACCGGCGGCCGGGAGTGGACGGGCCCCGACCAGGTGGCCTGGTACGAGCGGTGCACGGCGGAGCACGCCAACCTGCGCGCGGCGCTCGAAAGCTGCCTGGCCTCGCCGGACCCGCGCGACAGCCTGGAGATGGCCGGCGGCCTGTGGTTCTTCTGGCTCTGCTGCGGCTTCCAGCGCGAGGGCCGCCACTACTTGGACCGGGCCCTCGCCAAGCCTCCCGGTCCGGGCTCCGATCCGGGGCGTTTCTGGGCCCTGTGGGCGTGTGGAGCGGTGGCCTTCATGCAGGGGGATCTCGAAGCTTCCGGGCAACTGTCCGAGCTCTGCACGCCGTTGGCGCAGCAGGTCGACGATCGGGCGGCGGTCGACGCCGCGCTCTACCTCGAAGCGGTCCAGCTGGTCCTCACCAGCCGGCCGGCGCAGACGATCGAGCTTCTCGCACGGACGGCCGGTTCGCCCGACTGCGGCGGCGGTTCCCCCGCCGTCAAGCTCTTCGTGCTCTCCGCCGTGGTGTACGCCCATCTCCAGCTCGGCGAGTTCGACAAGGCCACCACGAGCGCCGACACCCTGCGCCAGGAGTGCGAACGGCACGGCGAACAGTGGATGCTCAGCTTCGCCTTCTACCTGCTGTCCAGGGCGGCGCTCGGCAACGGCGACCCGGCGTCGGCCGTCCGGCACGCCCGCGACGCCCTGCCGATCAAATGGCGGCTGCACGACGTCTTCGGTGCCGCGATGAGCATCGACGCGCTGACCTCGGCCATGGCCGACCCCGAACAGGCCGGGCGGCTTCTCGGCATCTCCGATGTCCTGTGGCGCTCCAGCGGTGTCGCGCAGATGGGCAGCCCGCACCTGATGGCCGCCCGCCAGGCCTGCGAGCGCCGCGTCCGCGACGCCATCGGCGACCTGGCGTACGAGGTCGCCTTCCGCCGGGGCCTGGAGACCGACGTGGACGACGGCATCGCCTATGCCCTGGCAACGCCCGAGGGCGGCACCCCTTCGTGAGAAGGAGTACCGCCCTCGGTACGTACGGGACGTAGATCAACCAGAGGTCGATCAGAAGTCCATGTCACCGCCCGGCATGCCGCCGCCGGCCGGGGCAGCGCCCGCCTTCTCCGGCTTGTCGGCGATGACGGCCTCGGTGGTGAGGAACAGCGCGGCGATGGACGCGGCGTTCTGCAGGGCAGAGCGCGTGACCTTGGCCGGGTCGAGGATGCCCTCGGCGATCATGTCGACGTACTCACCGGTCGCGGCGTTGAGGCCGTGACCGACGGTGAGGTTGCGGACCTTCTCGACGACGACGCCACCCTCGAGACCACCGTTGACGGCGATCTGCTTGAGCGGGGCCTCCAGGGCGAGCTTCACGGCGTTGGCGCCGGTCGCCTCGTCACCCTCGAGCTCCAGCTTCTCGAAGACCGCGGTGGCCTGCAGCAGGGCCACGCCACCACCGGCGACGATGCCCTCTTCGACGGCGGCCTTCGCGTTGCGAACGGCGTCCTCGATGCGGTGCTTGCGCTCCTTGAGCTCGACCTCGGTCGCGGCACCGGCCTTGATGACCGCAACACCGCCGGCGAGCTTCGCCAGGCGCTCCTGCAGCTTCTCGCGGTCGTAGTCGCTGTCCGAGTTCTCGATCTCGGCGCGGATCTGGTTGACGCGGCCCTGGACCTGGTCGCTGTCACCGGCACCGTCGACGATGGTCGTCTCGTCCTTGGTGATGACGACCTTGCGGGCGCGGCCGAGCAGGTCGAGACCGGCGTTCTCCAGCTTGAGGCCGACCTCCTCGGAGATGACGGTGCCACCGGTGAGGATGGCGATGTCGCCGAGCATGGCCTTGCGGCGGTCACCGAAGCCCGGGGCCTTGACGGCGACGGACTTGAAGGTGCCACGGATCTTGTTGACGACCAGGGTCGACAGGGCCTCGCCCTCGACGTCCTCGGCGATGATCAGCAGCGGCTTGCCGGACTGCATGACCTTCTCGAGGAGCGGAAGGAGGTCCTTCACGTTCGAGATCTTCGAGTTCACGATCAGGATGTACGGGTCGTCGAGCGACGCCTCCATACGCTCCATGTCCGTGGCGAAGTACGCCGAGATGTAGCCCTTGTCGAAGCGCATGCCCTCGGTGAGCTCAAGCTCGAGCCCGAAGGTCTGCGACTCCTCGACGGTGATGACGCCTTCCTTGCCGACCTTGTCCATCGCCTCGGCGATGAGCTCGCCGATCTGGGTGTCGGCGGCGGAGATGGAGGCGGTCGAAGCGATCTGCTCCTTGGTCTCCACGTCCTTGGCCTGCTCGAGCAGGGCGCCCGAGACGGCCTCGACGGCCTTCTCGATGCCGCGCTTGAGGGCCATCGGGTTGGCACCGGCGGCCACGTTGCGAAGGCCCTCGCGGACCAGCGCCTGGGCCAGGACGGTCGCGGTCGTCGTGCCGTCACCGGCGACGTCGTCCGTCTTCTTCGCGACCTCCTTGACCAGCTCGGCGCCGATCTTCTCGTACGGGTCCTCGAGCTCGATCTCCTTGGCGATGGAGACACCATCGTTGGTGATCGTGGGGGCGCCCCACTTCTTCTCGAGGACGACGTTGCGACCCTTGGGGCCCAGGGTCACCTTGACGGCGTCGGCGAGCTGGTTCATGCCGCGCTCGAGGCCGCGCCGTGCCTCCTCGTCGAACGCGATGATCTTGGCCATGTGAAGTGGTCCTCCCGGACAGGGGTGGCATGCTCCGGATCCTGTCGGTGCCCGCGACGGACGGCCTGCAAGCCTTGTGGTTCCTTGCCCCACCCGGCCTGCGGGCCTCACCGACCCGATCCAAGTTCTGTCACTCTCACTCGGAGAGTGCTAAGCCCAATGATTAGCACTCGACCCCTACGAGTGCAAGCGCCTCTTACGGATACCCGACGTACGAGGGGCGCACGGCCAGGGGCGTGCGGCGGACGCACGAGGGGCCCGCACCCCTGTCGGGATGCGGGCCCCTCGTCACTCGCTAAGTTCGCTGGCCGATCGCGCCGAGATCAGACGGCGAGCTTGACCATGTCCGCCTGCGGACCCTTCTGGCCCTGCGAGATCTCGAACTCCACTCGCTGACCTTCTTCAAGGGTGCGGTAGCCGTCCATCTGAATCGCGCTGTAGTGGACGAAAACATCCGCACCACCGTCGACCGCGATGAAGCCGTACCCCTTCTCCGCGTTGAACCACTTGACGGTGCCCTGAGCCATGCCTAACTCCCCTATTACTGGCCCTTGCACGGACCCGCACTTCGCGGACCCGGGTCAGACCTCACCCCCCCAATGGGTTGTGGAGGCGTGCGCCGGAACGCGTCGACCGCGGCTGAATGTATCTGTCCAACTGCCCTCTGCAACAGGTCAATCGGACGAGAATTCTGGGCACGCCTGATCGGTAATATGCGGAGAATTCGCCGGAGTTCAGGGCAAGTCGGGCCAGACAAATGCCACGGGAAGGGCAAATGGGCAGTGCACTTTGGCTGCTTCTTGTCGCCCTCAGGGCGACTTCGTATATGCGCTCGGCACAAACGGGGAAGCTCGCTTCCCAACTGTACCGCGCTCAACCACATGGAATTGCCCCCTCCGTTTCTCTCGCGGAGGGGGCAAAGACCATTACGCAGGGTATTTCCTTAAAGGATCAACCACCGGCACTGTGCTCGATGGTCAGCCTCCGGCGACGGCGGGGATGATCGAGATCCCCGCGCCGTCCGGCGTCGCGGTCTCGAGACCCTGCTCGAAGCGGACGTCGTCGTCGTTCACGTAGACGTTCACGAAGCGCCGCAGCTTGCCCTGGTCGTCCAGGACACGGGCGGCGATACCGGCGTGGTTCTTCTCCAGGTCGGCGATGACCTCGGAGAGATTGGCCCCCTCGGCGGCCACCTCGGACTGCCCGCCGGTGTAGGTGCGAAGAATGGTGGGGATGCGGACGTTGACGCTCATGAATTCACCTCGGGATATGCGGGCCCCGTAAGGGGCGCGGGGAACTGCGCGACCAGCCACGACGGCGCCGCAGTCAAGCGAACAAGCTCAGTCGGCAAGACCCGCGGAGCGAAACGCCTCAAGGCTGGGCTTGATCGTCGCGGTCGCCTGAGATGTCTCCGCGACCGCGTCGAGGGTCTTGAGGCCGTCACCGGTGTTCAGGACCACCGTGGTCAACGCCGGGTCAATGAGCCCCGCCTCGATCAGCTTCTTCGTGACGCCCACCGTCACACCACCGGCGGTCTCCGCGAAGATCCCCTCGGTCCGGGCGAGCAGCTCAATCGCGTGGACGACCTGCTCGTCGTTCACGTCCTCGACCGCACCGCCCGTGCGACGCGCGATGTCCAGGACGTACGGCCCGTCGGCGGGGTTGCCGATGGCGAGCGACTTGGCGATGGTGTTCGGCTTCTGGGGGCGCACGACGTCGTGGCCCGCCTTGAAGGCGGTGGACACCGGCGAACAGCCCTCGGCCTGCGCACCGAAGATCTTGTAGGGCTTGTCCTCCACGAGGCCGAGCGCGATGAGCTCCTTCAGACCCTTGTCGATCTTCGTGAGCTGCGAGCCGGAGGCGATCGGGATGACGAGCTGGTCGGGAAGGACCCACCCGAGCTGCTCGCAGATCTCGTACGCGAGGGTCTTGGAGCCCTCGCCGTAGTACGGCCGCAGGTTCACGTTCACGAAGCCCCAGCCCTCGCCCAGCGGGTCGCCGATGAGCTCGGAGCAGAAGCGGTTCACGTCGTCGTAGTTGCCCTCGATGCCGACGAGCTCGCCGCCGTAGACCGCGGCCATGACGACCTTGCCCTGCTCCAGGTCGTGCGGGATGAACACGCAGGAGCGGAAGCCGGCGCGGGCCGCGGCGGCGCCGACGGCGCCCGCGAGGTTGCCGGTGGAGGAGCAGGAGAGCGTGGTGAAGCCGAAGGCGCGCGCGGCCTCGATGGCCTGGGCGACGACGCGGTCCTTGAAGGAGTGCGTCGGGTTGCCGGAGTCGTCCTTGACGAACAGCTTGCCCTGCTCGACGCCCAGCTCACGGGCGAGGTTGTCGGCCTTGACGAGCTTGGTCCAGCCGGGGTTCATGTTCGGCTTCTCGGCGACGTCCGCCGGGACGGGCAGCAGCGGGGCGTAGCGCCAGATGTTGTCGGGGCCGGACTCGATCTGCTTCCGCAGGGCCTCGGGGTCACCGGTCGGCAGGTCGTACGCCACTTCGAGCGGGCCGAAACAGGCCTGACAGGCGAAGATCGGGCCGAGGGCGTAGAGCTCGCCGCACTCGCGGCAAGAGAGGCCCGATGCGGGGCCGAGGTCCACGGAACCCGTGGTGGAAGGGGTGGTGTCGTTCGTTGCGACAGTCTGCGCAGCCATGGAGGCGAGGCCCTTTCTCCTCATCTTCCCCGCGACGCATCTCGCCGCGAGACGGAATTGGCACCTTCCCCACCGAGACCTCGCGTGCGCGGTCGGCGGGATGGTTGCCGGGGCTTCAACGGGCCGTATCCCTCTGCCCCTCTGGATGAGCGGTATGGCGCCGGGGGCTTCAGGGGCCCCAGGGCATTTGTTACGCGATGACCCCGGCATGCGATGGTCATCGGCGTTGTTCAAGACTGTAACCGACGGCCTGGACCCTTGAGATAGTCGTCCGAACCGCGAGATGGATCACATGTAGGCCACACACAGGAGGAGCCACCCGTGCTGGAAGAGGCCGAGCGCTGGCTGACCAGGCGCTCCTGGTCCGTTGCCGACCGTCCGCTCAGCGCACTCGTCGCCGCCAAGCAGGCGTCGGGGGCCTCGGTGAGTGTCGTCCTGCCCGCGCTCGACGAGGAGGGGACGGTCGGCGAGATCGTCGCCGAGATCCGCCGTGAGCTGGTCGACAAGGCGGCGCTCGTCGACGAGCTCGTGGTGATCGACTCCGGCTCGCGGGACCGTACGGCCGAGGTCGCGCGGAGGGCGGGCGCGCGGGTCGTGCACCGGGACGTGATCCTGCCGCGCATCCCGGCCGTGCCCGGCAAGGGCGAGGTCATGTGGCGCTCGCTCCTGGTGACCGGCGGTGACATCGTCGCGTTCGTCGACGCGGACCTGAGGGAGTTCTCGGCGGACTTCGTCACCGGCATAGTGGGCCCGCTCCTGACCGAGCCCGACGTGGACTTCGTGAAGGCGATGTACGACCGCCCCCTGGGTGAGACCGCGGGGCAGGGCGGCCGGGTGACCGAGCTGATGGCGCGCCCGCTGCTCAACATGCACTGGCCCCAACTGGCGGGCTTCGTACAGCCGTTGGGCGGCGAGTATGCGGCGCGCAGATCCCTCCTGGAGCGGCTGCCGTTCCCCGTCGGTTACGGCGTGGAGCTGGGGCTGCTTGTCGACGCGCTGCACACCGTGGGCCTGGACGCGCTCGCGCAGGTCGATGTCGGGGTGCGCAAGCACCGGCACCAGGACGGGCAGGCGCTCGGCCGGATGGCGGCGGCGATCTACCGGACGGCGCAGCTGCGGCTCGCGCGCGGCCATCTCGTACGACCCGAGCTCACCCAGTTCGAACGGGGCGAGCAGGGGTTCGAGCCGCGGACCCATTCGGTGGACACGGAGGAGCGTCCGCCGATGTGCGGCATCGCGGAGTACACGGCTCGCCGCGTGGCGTAACCGCCCCAAGCCGGGCATTTTGTCTACATTCCCCACTTATGTGGGTCAGACAAGCAAGGGAAAGCGCGCTTCGTGCCGGTGCCGTGGCCTTGGCGACGGCCACCCTGGCGGCAGGAGCACTCGGCGGGGCCACCGCGTCCGCCGCCGCGGCGGACGCCGGCGCCGGTCCGCGGATCAGCCACACCGACGCCGTCACCCGGCAGGAAGAGCCCGTGCGCCGGGAGGGCGCCCGGGGGGAACTGGCCAAGTCGGGCAGCGACTCGGACACGATGCTGTACGCGGGACTGGCGATCTCCCTGTGCGCACTGGGAGCGCTGGCGGTGGCGGCAGCAAGAAGCAGGCGCGACTAGGCGGCCTTGCTGACGTGCCCCTTCTGACGTGTCCCTTCTGACGTGTTTGAGTCCCCGCCCCAGGGGCTAGGTTCGCCACATGGTCTCCGAGCACGCTTCCGCCCAGGTCCTCGTCGCGTCCAACCGCGGCCCCGTCACGTACACCCTGGAGGAGAACGGGGAACTGACGGCCAAGCGGGGCGGCGGCGGGCTCGTCTCCGGCCTCAGCGCGATCGGCGAGTCCGACGGCGACGCGGCCCTGTGGGTCTGCGCGGCACTGGGCGACGGCGACCGGGAGGCCGTGCGGCGCGGGGTGGGTGAGCCGGGCGTACGGATGCTCGACATCGACCCCCAGGTGCACGCCGACGCGTACAACGGAATCGCGAACTCGGTCCTGTGGTTCGTCCACCACATGCTCTACCAGACGCCGCTCGAACCGGCCTTCGGCCCGGAGTTCCGGGGACAGTGGGCGTCGTACGAGACCTACAACCGGGCCTTCGCCGAGGCGCTCGCCGAGAGCTCGGGCGCGGACGCCGCGGTCCTCGTGCAGGACTACCACCTGGCGCTGGTGCCGGGGATGCTGCGTGAGCTGCGCCCCGACCTGCGCATCGGCCACTTCTCGCACACGCCGTGGGCGCCGGTGGACTACTTCCGGATGCTCCCGGACGACGTCGCCGAGCAGCTCCTGCGCGGCATCCTGGGCGCCGACCGTGCGGCGTTCCTGACGGGCCGGTGGGCGGACGCGTTCACGGAGTGCTGCGTCGCCGTCCTCGGCGGTACGTCCGGTACGCGGATCGGGGTGCACGGGCTCGGGGCGGACGCGGACTTCCTGCGGGAGCGGTCGCGGCGGGCGGACGTGGAGGAGCGTCTTGTCGCGCTGCGGGAGCAGATCGGGGGCTCCGGCGACCGGAAGGTGATCGTCCGGGTGGACCGGACGGAGCTGTCGAAGAACATCGTGCGGGGACTGCTGGCCTACCGGGAGCTGCTCGAGACCCGCCCCGAGTGGCGGGAGCGGGTGGTGCACGTGGCCTTCGCGTACCCCTCGCGGCAGGACCTCGCGGTGTACCGCGACTACACGGCCGAGGTCCAGCGGGTCGCCGACGAGATCAACTCCCGCTTCGGGGTGGAGGGCTGGACCCCGGTCGTCCTGCACGTGAAGGACGACTTCGCGCGGTCGCTCGCGGCGTACCGCCTCGCGGACGTGGCACTGGTGAATCCCATCCGGGACGGGATGAACCTGGTGGCCAAGGAGGTGCCGGTCGTCTCCGACGACGGGTGCGTTCTTGTCCTGTCCCGGGAGGCGGGGGCGTACGAGGAGCTGGGCGAGGACGCGGTGGTCGTGAACCCGTACGACGTCACGGGGACGGCAGTCGCGTTGCACGCGGCGCTGACGATGCCGGAGGCGGAGCGTTCGGAACGCACGAAGCGGCTCGCCTCGGCGGCGACGGCTCTCCCCCCGGCCCAGTGGTTCCTGGACCAGCTGCGGGCGCTGAGGGCCTGATTTCTCCCCAACCCCGCCCCTTCCCGCAAACTCGCTCGGCGCGAGGGCCCTCCTCAAACGCCGGAGGGGCTGAAAAATCAGCCCGTCCGGCGTTTGAGGACGAACTCGGCGGAGCCGGTGATGAGGGCGCGCAAGGCCCCCGCGCCAGAGCGGGTTTTCGGGAAGGGGCGGGGTTGGGGACTTAAAAGTCCGTCCGCCTCACCTCAGCCGCGCGGCTACCGCGCCCAGCAGCCCCACCACACCCTGGGGCCCGTCCACCACCAAGTCCGCCCGCTCCGCCAACTCCGCCACCTCCGCACTGCCACTGCACACAAGCAGCCCCCGCACCTGGTCCGAGCGAAGCTTCTCCACGGCCGCGAAAGCGGGCAGGTCGCCCAAGTCGTCGCCCGCGTAGAGCACCGTCTCCGCACCCACCTCCCGCACGTAGTCCGCGAGGGCCACGCCCTTGTCCATGCCGGGGGGCCGCAACTCCAGGACCAGGCGGCCCGGTTCGACGATGAGGCCGTGGCGGGACGCCAGCTCCGCCAGCGGCTCCCGCAGCGCCTCGAAGGCGGCCTGCGGATCGGCCGCACGACGCGTGTGGACGGCGACCGCACGCCCCTTCTCCTCTATCCACGTACCGCGCCACGCGCCCATCGTGTCCAGGAATCCGGGCAGTTCGGCACGCACGGCCGCCACACCGGGGTGCGGCTCCGCCGCGTGCACGGTGGACGAGACGGCGTCCCAGCGCTCGGCGCCGTAATGCCCGAGCACGACGAGGTGCTCCAGGCCCGGCACGCCCGCGAGGCCGCCATACCGCACCGCCACACCCGCGGGACGCCCGGTGACGACCGCCACGGAACACACCTTCGGCGCGAGCGCGGCGAGGGCGGGGACGGCGCCGGGGTGGGCGCGGGCCTGCTCGGGGTCGGGCACGATCGGAGCGAGCGTGCCGTCGAAGTCGAGCGCGATCACGGCTTTCCCGGGGCGCGCGAGCAGCGCGGCCAGGCCCTCGCGCCCGGCGGGGGTCACGGGCTCGGGCAGCTCGGGAGAGTACGTCGAGTACACAGGGTCACCCATGGGCCCGACCCTACGCTCAACGCTCCCCGCGCCGGGACTCCCTGACCCGCCGAAGCCGGTTGACGGTGACCGGATCGTGCGCGAGGGCGCGGGGATCGTCGAGCAGGGCGTTCAGGAGCTGGTAGTAGCGGACCGGCACCAGGCCGAGCTGCTCGCGCACGGCCCGCTCCTTGGCGCCGGGACCGGTCACCCAGTCACGGCGCTCCAGGGCGAGGATCGCGCGGTCACGCTCGGAGAGCCCGGTGTCGGGAAACGTGTCGTCCGGGACGCCGTCCGCTGCCTCAGTCATGCCGGTCACGCTATTCCGAGTTCTCCTCGGTCGCCGCCTTGGACTGGATCTGGCTGAGGATCGACGCCGGATTGCCGTTCGGGTCGACTGCCTTGCCGATGTACTTCTTGACCTCGACGGACACCTGCGCCCAGGACGTCTTGCCCACGGGGTACAGCTGCGAGGTGGGCAGCTCGTCGAGGAACTCGGCGAGCGCCTTGTCGTTCTTGTTGCCCGTCATCTCCTCGGCGGCGGAGTTCGTGACCGGCAGCAGGTCGTACTCGCGGGAGAAGTCCAGGACGTTCTTCGTGCTGTAGGCGAAGTCGAGGAACTTGCCGATCTCCTCGCGGTTGCCGCGCTGCTTGAAGGCCATCATCCAGTCGGCGACGCCCATGGTGGCCTGGGTGTGGCCGTTCACCCCGGGCATCGGCACCATGCCGTACTTCACGCCCTTCTTCGAAGCCATCTGCATCAGCGTGGGGTGGCCGTTGAGCATGCCGACGTCGCCGCGCGTGAAGGCGGCGAAGGCCTCGGCGCGGTCGAGCTTGGCGGGGGGCGTGGCACCCGTCAGGCCCTTGCCGACGAGCTCGTCCTTCAGCCACGTGAAGGTCTTCACGTTCTGCGCGGAGTCGATGTCGTACGTGTCGACGTTGTCGGTGTAGCCGCCGCCACCGCTGAGCAGCCACTGCATCGTCTCGGCCTGCGCCTCTTCCTTGCCGAGCGGAAGGGCGTAGGGGATCTTCACGCCGCGCGCCTTGAGCGTCTTGGCGGCGGCGGCGAGCTCGCCCCAGCTCTGCGGCGGGGTGAGGCCGGCGTCCTTGAAGATCTTCTCGTTGTAGAAGAGCAGGCGCGTGGAGGAGGCGAACGGCATGCCGTACTGGACGCGCTTGACCTCGCCCGCCTCGGAGAGCGGGGCCATGAAGTCGGCCTGGGTGGAGATGGAGACCAGGTCCTCGGTGCGGTAGAGCTTGTCCGCCGCGGCGTAGTCGGCGTACGCGCCGATCTGGGCCATGTCGGGGGCGTCGCCGGCCTTGACCATTTCCTTGACCTTGCGGTCGACGTCGGTCCACGAGTAGACGCTGACGTCGACCTTGATGCCGGGGTTCTCGGCCTCGAACTTCTTGGCGATCTTGTCCCAGTACTTCTGGGAGCTGTTGGCCTTCGAGTCGCCGTAGTCGGCGGCCACCAGCTTGAGGGTGACGTCGCCGGAGTCGCCCGGACCGCCGCAGCCGGCGAGTACCGCCGCCATGCCCAGTACGGCTATCGCCGCGGTCAGTCCTGTCGCGCGCCGCTGCACAGCTGTTCCCACCCTCGATGATCTTCGTGAACTGCGATTTTCCCTCGCGTATGGACACGAGGTCTACACCACCTCAGTATCGCTTGTGCAACGGCGTACCACTGACAGCCCACCGGCAAGGAGTCCCGACGCATGTCGCGTACCGCAGCAGAGATCGCAACTCAGCCCGCCTGCTGGCACCGGGCGGCCGAGGCCGCTCTCACCTTCGACGGACTGCCGAAGCCGGGCGAGCGGGTCGCCGTCACGGGGTGCGGGACGTCGTGGTTCATGGCCATCGCGTACGCGGCGCTGCGCGAGGCCGCCGGGCAGGGCGAGACGGACGCGTTCGCGTCGTCGGAGTTCCCGGCGGGGCGGACGTACGACCGGGTGGTGGCCATCACCCGGTCCGGTACGACGACGGAGGTCCTCGAACTCCTCGGACAGCTGAAGGGCGTCGTCCCGACCACGGCCCTGACCGCCGACCCGAAGACACCGGTCATGGACGCGGCCGACTCGGTGGCGGTCCTGGACTGGGCGGACGAGGAGTCGGTCGTCCAGACCCGCTTCGCGACGACCGCGCTCGCCTTCCTGCGGGCCGGGCTCGGTGACATCCCCGGCGTGAAGTCGGTCGCCGAGGCGGCGGTGGACGCGGAGCTCGCGGTGTCGGAGCCGCTGCCTCCGGCGGTCCTTGGCGCTGAGCAGTGGACGTTCCTGGGGCGTGGCTGGACGTACGGGCTCGCTCTGGAGGCCGCGCTGAAGATGCGGGAGGCCGCGGGCGCCTGGACGGAGTCGTACCCGGCGATGGAGTACCGCCACGGTCCGATCTCCATCACCGGTCCCGGCCGGGTGGCGTGGATGTTCGGGGTGCTTCCGGAGGGGCTCGCGGGGGATGTCGCGCGCGTGGGCGGTGAGCTGGTCGCCCGGGAGGAGGCGGACCCCCTGGCTGACCTGATCCGGGCCCAGCGGCTCGCGGTTGCACTGGCCGAGTCGCGGGGCTTCGACCCTGACCGGCCCAGGAACCTGACGCGGAGCGTCATCTTGGGCTAATACTGACCCGCCGCTTCGCGGCGGACGCTCCCCACCCACCCATCCGATTGCCCCGCGGGGTAACGAGTGGGCGTATCGCCGCGCAGCGGCGGGGGTGCGACGGTTTCGAGGCGATGCGGGGTTACGGGTGGGTGGGCGGGAGACATCCGCCGCGAAGCGGCGGTTTAGGGGGCACCCGCCCACCGGGGTAAGCGGCGATTGGCCGAAGTGGACTAGACCTCTCGCGGCGTAGGCGCGACACTGTCCCCCGTGAGACACGTCATCGCCCTCGATGTGGGCGGCACCGGAATGAAGGCCGCCCTGGTCGGGGCGGACGGCGCGCTCCTCCACGAGGCGCGGCGGCCCACCGGCCGTGAACGCGGTCCCGACGCCGTGGTCGAGTCCATCCTCGACTTCGCCGCCGATCTGCGCGCCCACGGGATCAAGGAGTTCGGGGAGCCCGCCGCCGCGGCCGGCGTCGCGATCCCCGGGATCGTCGACACCGAGCGCGGCACGGCGGTCTACGCCGCGAACCTCGGCTGGCGCGACGTCCCGATGCGCGACCTCCTGAGCCGGCGGCTCGAAGGCATCCCGGTGGCGCTCGGCCACGACGTCCGTACCGGCGGCCTCGCCGAGGGGCGGATCGGCGCGGGCAAGGGCGCCGACCGCTTCCTCTTCGTGCCCCTGGGCACGGGCATCGCCGGGGCCATCGGGATCGGCGGCGGCATCGAGCCCGGCGCCCACGGCTCGGCGGGCGAGATCGGGCACATCATCGTGCGCCCCGGCGGCCCGCCCTGCGGCTGCGGCCAGCGCGGCTGCCTGGAGCGGCTCGCCTCCGCGTCCGCCGTGAGCGAGGCGTGGGCGGCGGCGAGCGGCGCCCCGGAGGCGGACGCCGCGGACTGCGCGAAGGCCGTGGAGTCCGGCGACCCGCGCGCCCGGGAGGTCTGGCAGAACGCGGTCGACGCGCTCGCCGACGGCCTCATCACGGCGCTCACCCTCCTGGACCCGCACACCCTGATCATCGGTGGCGGTCTGGCCGAGGCCGGGGAAACCTTGTTCACACCCCTGCGGGCGGCCATGACGGAACGCATCGTCACGTTCCAGACCCAGCCCCTCATCGTCCCCGCCGCCCTGGGGGACACCGCCGGGTGCCTGGGCGCGGGCCTGCTCGCCTGGGATCTGCTCGAAGGAACCGCCACCGCTCCCGACGCCACCCACTCCACGGAGGTAACCGCCTGATGGCCGCTAGCAAAGTTCTCGCCGGTGCTCAGGTGGTCCTGCCCACCGGGACGCTCACCAACGGCCGCGTGATCGTCGAGGGTTCGCGCATTTCCGGGAGCGCTCCCGCGGACGCCGAGATCATCGAACTCCCGGCCGGCCACTGGGTCGTCCCCGGCTTCGTCGACCTCCACAACCACGGCGGCGGCGGTGCCTCCTTCACCTCCGGCACGGTCGACGACGTGCTCAAGGGCGTCCACACGCACCGCCTGCACGGCACGACCACGCTCGTCGCCTCCACCGTCACCGGCGAGATGGACTTCCTCGCCCAGCGGGCGGGCATGCTCAGCGAGCTGGCCGAGCAGGGCGACATCGCGGGCATCCACTTCGAGGGCCCCTTCATCTCGCCGTGCCGCAAGGGCGCGCACAGCGAGGTGCTCCTGCGCGACCCCGACCCCGCCGAGGTCCGCAAGCTGATCGACGCGGCCCGCGGCCGGGCGAAGATGCTGACGCTGGCCACCGAACTGCCGGGCGGCATCGACTCCGTACGCCTGCTCGCCGAGCACGGGGTGATCGCGGCCATCGGGCACACGGACGCCTCGTACGAGCAGACGGTCGAGGCCATCGACGCGGGCGCCACCGTCGCCACGCACCTCTACAACGCGATGCCGGGGCTCGGGCACCGCGAGCCGGGCCCGATCGCCGCGCTCCTGGAGGACGAGCGGATCACGGTCGAGCTGATCAACGACGGCACGCATCTGCACCCCGCCGCGTTCGAGCTGGCCTTCCACCACGCGGGCGCGGCCCGCACCGCGCTCATCACGGACGCGATGGACGCGGCGGGCTTCGGCGACGGCCGGTACATGCTCGGCCCGCTGGAGGTCGAGGTGAAGGACAGCGTCGCGCGACTCGTCGAGGGCGGTTCGATCGCGGGCTCGACCCTGACCCTGGACCGCGCGTTCAAGCGCTCGGTGACCGTGGACGGGCTGCCGGTCGAGGACGTCGTGCGGACCATCTCCGCCAACCCGGCCAGGCTCCTCGGGATGTACGACGAGATCGGCTCGCTCGAGCCCGGCAAGGACGCCGACCTGGTGATTCTGGACGCGGAGTTCGACCTGAAGGGCGTCATGCGCAAGGGCGAGTGGGTACTTGCACCCCATTAGGCCCAACTGGGGCGATTTCACCACCCGTTGAAGAAGCAACGAAGAGAAGGCGGTTGGCCCTGACCTCTGGGCCAACCGCCTTCTCTTTGGCATGATCAGCCCCGGAAAGAGACGGGCGGCAGGCGCGTTGTGAAGCGGACTCGGGGGTGAGTGACGAGTGATCCTCACGGTGACGCTGAACGCCGCCCTCGACATCACCTACCGGGTCCCCGCCCTCGTCCCGCACGCCTCGCACCGCGTCACCGAGGTCATCGAACGGCCCGGCGGCAAGGGCCTGAACGTCGCCCGCGTCCTCGCGGCCCTCGGCCACGACGTGACGGTGACCGGCTTCGCGGGCGGCGACACGGGCCGCGTCCTGCACGAGCGCCTGGCGCGCGAGCCCCGCGTCACGGACGCCCTCGTGCCCGTCGCCGGCGCCACCCGCCGCACCCTCGCCGTCGTCGACGCGGCGACCGGCGACACCACCCAGCTGAACGAACCGGGACCGGCGGTCTCACCCGCCGAATGGACCACGTTCCAGGGGGCGTACGAGGAGTTGCTGCGCCGGGGCGTCGCCGCGGTCGCGCTCTGCGGAAGCCTGCCGCCGGGGGTCCCGGTCGGCGCGTACGCGACGCTCGTACGGGCCGCGCGCGCCGCCAAGGTCCCCGTGCTCCTGGACACCAGCGGCGAGGCGCTGCGCCGTGGCGTCGCCGCCCGCCCCGACATCGTCAAGCCGAACGCCGACGAACTGGCCGAGCTGACCGGCTCCCACGAGCCCGCCCAGGCGGCCCGCGACGCTCGCCGCAGGGGCGCGCACGCCGTGGTGGCGTCCCTGGGCGCGGACGGCCTGCGCGCCGTCACGCCGGAGGGCACCTGGCAGGCGGCGCCGCCCACCCGTGTGCGCGGCAACCCGACGGGCGCCGGTGACTCGGCGGTGGCGGGTCTGCTCTCCGCCCTCGTGGAGGAACTCCCGTGGCCGGACCGCCTCGCGCGTGCCGTGGCGCTGTCCACGGCGACCGTCGAGTCCCCCGTGGCGGGCGAGTTCGCGCGCGCGACGTACGAAGACCTGCTCGCGCGGGTCGCGGTGACCGGGGAGGCCACCGCGGCGTGAGATCACGCGTCACCGCGTGGGCGACGCACAACGCGACGCACAACGGGCCGTGCCGGCCCAGGAATTGGGGACATTCATCGTGCCACTCGTATCCACCGGCGACCTGGTTTCCGACGCGCGTGCCACGGGACGCGGGGTCGCCGCGTTCAACGTGATCACGCTGGAGCACGCGGAGGCGATCGCCGCGGGCGCCGAGCGGGCGGGCACCCCCGCGATCCTCCAGATCTCCGAGAACGCCGTGAAGTTCCACGGCGGCAGCCTGTCCGCGATCGCCGCGGCGGCGACGGCGGTGGCCAAGGCCTCATCGGCCCCGCTCTCCCTGCACCTGGACCACGTCACGGACCCGGAACTCCTGCGGGCCGCGCACCCCGAGGGCTTCAGCTCGGTGATGTTCGACGCGTCGAAGCTGCCGTACGGCGAGAACGTCAAGGCGACGGCGGAGGCCGTGCGCTGGGGCCACGAGCGGGGCATCTGGATCGAGGCCGAGCTGGGCAAGGTGGGCGGCAAGGAGGGCGAGGCCCCACTGGACGCGCACGCCCCGGGCGTCCGCACGGACCCCACGGAAGCGGCGACGTACGTAGCGGACACAGGCGTCGACGCCCTCGCGGTGGCGGTGGGCTCCTCCCACGCGATGACGTCCCGCACGGCAACGCTGGACCACGAGTTGATCGCGTCCCTCGCGACAGCCGTGCCCGTGCCTCTCGTCCTGCACGGCTCAAGTGGCGTACCGGACGCGGAGATCCGGCAGGCCATCACGTCCGGCATGGTGAAGATAAATGTCGGCACGGCCCTCAACACGGCATTCACGGGCGAGGTCCGCGCGTACCTCGCCGCCCACGAGAAGGGCGTAGACCCCCGCAAATACCTCGCCCCGGCTCGCGAGGCGATGGCCGGGACGGTGGCGGGGTTCCTGGGGCTCATGGCGTGAATGCGCGCATATAGGTGTGCGGGCACGCGCGGCGGGGACGTATCGTGATCAACGACCAAGATCACGATTTAGTTGGGGGAACCTTGCGTACGTCCAGCAAGACGTTTCGTATCGCCGTGGCGGCCGCCGTCGCCTGTGGCGCCTTCACCGCCACCGCCGCGAGCGCGAGCGCCGATTCCAGGTCCGCCGAGACCTCCGTCAGCGCGCGGGCGGCCCAGGACTGGGGCGGCGGCTGGAACAACTACGGCGACACCAGTGTCCGCGAGAAGGCCAGCACGAGCTCGCGGAAGGTCGGCACGCTGAAGCGCGGCAAGAAGATCAAGTGCTGGGTGTCCGGCTGCAGCGGCACCCACAACGGCGGCACCTACCGCTGCTCCAGCTCCAGTCCGAAGGAGAAGGACTGGCACGCGGTGCGCTGGAACGGCAAGAAGGCCTGGGTCGCCAGCCGCTGCATGGAGTGGGGCCGCGTCGCCTAGCCGACGGCACCCGGCAGCACGAGGCGCCGGTGGTCACCGTCCGTGGACGGCGGCCACCGGCGCCGGTGTCATGCCACGCGTCAGTTCTTCAGCGTCAGCAGGTCGATGTTGGCGTTGCACTTGTTGCCCTCGGCGCACTCCAGCTCGACCACGTTCGTCCCCTTGGTGAGATCCACCGGGGCCCACGTCGTCTGCCAGCCCTTCTCCCAGTCACCCTTGGGAGACGAGATGAAGTTCTTCATGCCGAGCGGCTGCGCGTTCGGCTTGCCGTTGACGTTCAGCGTGGCATCGGCGTCCTCGCCGGGAATGCCGTATCGCACGTACAGCCGGTAGCTGCCCGCCTTCTTGATGCTGACGGTCCAGGAAACCTTGGCGCCGACCTGGTTGAAGCCCTGGACGTAATAGCCGCCCGCGGCCTTCGCGCCCTTGACGTCCGAAGACGCCGACGTGCCGCCCTCCAGCTTCAGGGCCTTCGCGTCCGTCTTCGGGAGCTCGGCCGGGTCCGCCGGGTCCTGGGTCGGCTTCTCGCTGGGCTTCACCGTCTCGCCCTGCGTGGAGCCGCCGCCCGCTTCCTTCTTGCCGCCCTCGTCGTCGCCGCCGCCGAACGTCATCGCGGCGCCGATCCCGATGGCGACGACCGCGACGACCGCGATCGCGGCGATCAGGAGGCCCTTCGTGTTCGGGCCGGAGCCGCGACCGCCCGAGCCTCTGGGCGCCGGGGTGTACTGCGGGGCCGTCGGGGCCCCGCCGGGCTGCGTCTCCGGAGCGGCGTAGTGCGCGTTCGGCTGCCCGTACGCCTGCTGCTGCGGCGGGACCTGCTGGCCGTACGTGGGCGCCGCCTGCGTGCCGTAGGCGTTGGGCCGGCGGTCACCCACCGCGCGCACGTGGTTGTACGAGGACCGCGGACCGGGGTACCCGTAGCCGCCCCCGCCGCTGGGCGGGGTGGCGCCGGCCGCCTGTCCGTCTTCGTACAGATAGCCGAACGGATCGTCTTCGCCCTCCGGCGGGTTCGGCGTGTGCTCGCCGTTGGTGCCGGGCGTCATTCCCTGGTCACTCCCTCATGTCGCTGACCGGGGGAGCCTACCCGCTTCGAGTGAGACCACGGGGTGGCGTTTGCCTCATCCGGCACGCCTGTGCTGCTTGGCACGTGAGCGCTTCTCCACGTACATCCGCTGGTCAGCGGAGTGCAACACCTCGTCCGCTGACATCCCGCAGTGCGCCCACCCGATGCCGAAACTGGCACCGACCCGGACCGCCCTGCCGTCCACCCGGATCGGCGGGATGATCGCGTTCCGCAGCCGCACCGCGAGGTCCTGGGCGTCGGCGCGGCCGAGCCCGTCGGCCAGGACGACGAATTCGTCACCCCCGAGCCGCGCGACGGTGTCCCCGTCACGGACGCCGCTGGTCAGCCGCCTGGCCACCTCGATGAGAACCGCGTCACCCGTGTGGTGCCCGAAGCGGTCGTTGATCGACTTGAAGCCGTCGAGGTCGCAGAAGAGCACCGCGAGGCCCTTCGTGCCGTCGTCCGTGTCCCCGTGGCCCTCGGGGGGCGCGACGGTGTGCACGTGGTGGTCGAAGCCTTCGGCACCCTGCTGGAGGCTGTGCGCGTTCTGCGAGCCGTAGTCGAAGCTGTGCCGGCCCTCCGCGTCGTACACGCCGTCGTACGCCGCGTCCAGCGAGTCGACCGCGCTCGGCTGGCCCGCGTGCGGCCTGCGACAGAGCCGGGAGCTGAGGCGGGAGCGGAGCTCGGCGGAGTTGGGCAGGCCGGTGAGGGAGTCGTGCGAGGCGCGGTGCGCGAGCTGGAGCTCGCGGCGCTTGCGCTCCTCTATGTCCTCGACGTGGGTCAGCAGGAAGCGCGGCCCGTCGGCGGCGTCGGCGACCACGCTGTTGCGCAGGGACACCCAGACGTACGTCCCGTCGCGGCGCGCCAGTCGCAGCTCGGCCCTGCCGCCCTCGGCGGAGGTCCGCAGGAGGGTGCCGATGTCCTCGGGGTGGACCAGGTCGGAGAACGAGTAGCGGCGCATCGCGGACGCGGGGCGGCCGAGCAGGCGGCACAGCGCGTCGTTCGTGCGCAGGATGCGGCCGTGCTGGTCGCCGCCCATCTCGGCGATGGCCATGCCGGAGGGCGCGTACTCGAAGGCCTGGCGGAAGGACTCCTCGCTGGCCCGCAGCGCCTGCTGCTCGCGCTCCAGGCGGACCAGGGCGCGCTGCATGTTGGCGCGAAGGCGGGCGTTGCTGATCGCGATGGCGGCCTGGAAGGCGTACATCTGGAGGGCCTCGCGGCCCCAGGCGCCGGGCCTGCGGCCGTTGCGGGGCCGGTCCACGGAGATCACGCCGAGCAGTTCGCCGCCGGCCGCGCCCGTCGCGTACATCGGGGCGAAGAGGCGGTCCGCGGGGTGCCACTCGTCCTCGAAGCGGGGCTCGGGGCCGTCGGTGTACCACTGCGGGACGTCGTCCTCGTCCAGGACCCAGCCCTCGGTGTACGAGATGAACCTCAGGCCGCCCCAGGCCTCGCCCATGGAGAGCCGCTTCTCCCAGGCCTCGCGGGAGCCGACCCGGCCGGTGATGAGGGCCTCGGCGGCGGTGTTGCCCGCGAAGGCGGCGACCACGAGGTCGCCGTCAGGGCGCACGAGATTGACGCACGCCAGTTCATAGCCAAGGCCGTTGACCACGCCGTCGGCGACGGTCTGCAGCGTGTCCGCCAGGCTCCGGGCCGTATTGAGATCCGCCACCACCTGATGCAGCTGCCGCAGGGTCGCAAGACGGACGTACGGCTCCGACTCGGTCTCCATTGCTCGCTCTCCCCGAGACCTCGACAGCAACTCCAGGATTCGCAGCGCCCTTAGTGTTCTCGTCGTACCTGAGTTCTCTCAGTGTCCGATTGCCACCGTCACTGAATCACAGCGAGCAGCTCACTCGGTACACAGGGTCAACAAAATATGGGTCCTGTGACTCAAGTCACAGATGGGAAGCCTTCGTTGGTCCAGTCCACTTGCCCGATACACGGCTTCCCACGCCCCCGCCGCCGCCTCGGTCGCCGGTCCTAGGCCCGGTCTCGGACCACGGCCCGATGTGGTGGCAGGGGCGGCCGGGCTAGCGTCGGCCTCGTGGTTCCCGTACTGAAGACATCCCTGGCGAGCGCCTCCGCGACTCCCCCCGCCCCGCCCTCCCCCCGTGCCCCGTCCCCCGACGGGCATCCTGTGGGGGTGAGCAACGAAGAGTTCCGCGCCGCCATGTCCCGGCTGGCCGCGGGTGTGGTCCTGGTGACCGCCAGAGAGCCGTCACTGGACGCGGACGACCCGCAGGCACCGGACGGCGAGGACGTCGGCATGACCGCGACGGCCTTCCTTTCCGTCTCCCTCGACCCGCCGCTCGTGCTGGTCAGCCTGCGCGAGGGCTCCCGGATGGACGACCTGCTGGCCGAGCAGCCGCTGTGGGGCGTCTCGGTGCTCTCCGAGAGCCAGCGCCACATCGCGGGCCGGTTCGCGATGAAGGGCAGGATCAGCGACCGGCTGCTCTTCGAGGACCTTCCCTACTCCCGTGGGGAGACGTCGGGGGCGCCGCTGATCGGCGGTGCGCTCTCGACGCTGGAGTGCCGGACCGAACAGACGGTGACAGCGGGTGATCACACCCTCGTCATCGGGCGTGTACTTTCGGCTGCTCTGCCGAGCGCCGACGGGGGCCCGCTGATGTATTTCAAGGGCAAGTACCGACAGCTGGGCTAAATGGTTTTGGGTTGAACGGACTTTGCCCGCGGAACCGTTTGCTGCGGTGGCCATGGGCCGGGTCCGGGTCCGGGTCCGGGTTTGGGTCCGGGTTTGGGTCCGGGTTCAGCCCCAGCCCTCGCCCGAGCGGCCGCGCTTGGTCTGGCTGCGCTGCTTCTTCTCGCGGAGCCGCCGTTCGTTGATCCCCCGGGGGATCTTCGTGGCGCGGCGGGGCCGCGGGGGCGGCGCGGTGGCCTCCGCGAGCAGCGAGGCGAGGCGGGTGGCCGCCATCTCGCGGTTGCGCCACTGGGAGCGGTGCTCGGAGGCGCGCACGCTGATGACGCCGCCGACGAGCCTGTTCGCGAGCCGCTCCAGGGCGCGCTCCTTCCACACCGGGGGCAGCGCTTCGGTGTTGGCCAGGTCGAATCTCAGCTCCACCTGCGAATCGCTGGTGTTGACGTGCTGACCGCCCGGCCCGGACGACCTGGAGAAGCGCCACATGAGCTCGGCCTCGGGCAGGGAGACGGAGCCGCGGATGACATAGGGACCGGACATGGGTCCTATGGTCCCGCGTCTGTCCGGTCCACGTCACCCGCATTTACGGCGCGCCGTGCTTGCCACCCCGGGTGCGACCCGCGTGTGGCGGGTGTGACGTCAGAGGTTGGCAAAGAAAGTAAAAGGACCTGGAACCTCTGGGACCCTGATCGACGTTCATAGGGGTGACGGTAGCTTCGTCCCCAGTACGAAGCCCGTTCGTAAAGCAACGAGGGAAGGGACTCCCAACAATGGCAGTAAGCCTGTCCAAGGGTGGCAACGTCTCGCTCACCAAGGAGGCTCCGGGCCTGACCGCCGTCACCGTGGGCCTCGGCTGGGACGTCCGTACCACCACTGGCACCGACTTCGACCTGGACGCCTCGGCCATCGCGGTGAACCCGCAGGGCAAGGTCTTCTCGGACGCCCACTTCGTCTTCTTCAACAACAAGGCGACGCCGGACCAGACCATCGTGCACACCGGTGACAACGTCACGGGTCAGGGCGAGGGCGACGACGAGCAGATCAACGTCAACCTGGCCGGCCTCCCGGCCGACATCGACAAGATCGTCTTCCCGGTCTCGATCTACGACGCGGAGAACCGCTCGCAGAACTTCGGCCAGGTGCGGAACGCCTTCATCCGCATCATCAACCAGGCCGGCGGCACCGAGATCGCCCGCTACGACCTGAGCGAGGACGCCGCCACCGAGACCGCCATGGTCTTCGGCGAGCTGTACCGCAGCGGCGCCGAGTGGAAGTTCCGCGCCGTGGGCCAGGGCTACGCGTCCGGCCTCGTCGGCATCGCGCAGGACTTCGGCGTCAACGTCTGAGGTTCCTAGGCGAGTTCACGAGGGCCCCCGGCGGATGTCTCCGCCGGGGGCCCTCGTGGTTCACCGCCACCCCGCCACGGACCCGCCGCGGCCCGCCACGACCCCGCGGCGGAAGGGCGCGGGGCTAACCTGCGCCGCATGATCCTCGAACCGCTCACGCCCGCGGACGACGGCGCGCTCCCCGGCGAGCTGCTCACCGAGCTCACCGCCCTGTACGCGTCGAACCACGTCTTCCACGCCCTCTCCGGGGACTTCCCCGACCCCCACGACATCCGCCCCGAACAGGTCGCCGCCGCGCTCGCGGACGAGCTGGCCGTGCCGGGCGCCGAGGTGCTCGTCGCACGGTCCGAGGGGCGGGCCGTCGGGATCGGCATCACCCTGGACCACCATCCCGACCCCGCCGACCCGGACCCGTGGATCGGGCTCCTCATGGTGGACGCGCACCGCCGACGCCACGGCTTCGGGCGGGAGTTGACGGGCCGGATCGAGGAGCGCTTCCGGGCGGACGGGCGCACCGGGCTGCGTCTCGCGGTGCTCGCGGGGAACGACGCCGGGCTCGCCTTCTGGAGGGCGCTCGGATACGAGATCATCGACCACCAGCAGGACCTCGAAGCGGACCGCCCGTGCGCCGTACTGCGCAAACCGCTGCTGTGAGCCCGCTGCTGTAGGTCCGCTCCCGTAAGTCCGCCGCCGCACGTCAGACAGGTGTAAGTCAGCCAGGTGTAAGTCAGACAGGTCACCCAGGGGGGAACCCGTTCATGTCCAAGTCCGTCGCCGTCTACCTCGCCCACCCGCGCCCCGGCAGCTTCAACCACGCACTGGCCGAAGCCGTCGCCGACGAACTGGCGGGGCGGGGCTGCCAAGTCGTCGTGCACGATCTGTACGCCGAGGGGTTCGACCCGATGCTGCCCGCCGACGCCACGGGCACGGTCGGCGCCGCCCCCGCCGACGACGACCCGCTCGTCACGCGCCACCGCGCCGAGGTCGTCGCGCAGGACGCCCTGGTGTTCATCCACCCCAACTGGTGGGGCATGCCGCCCGCCGTCCTCACCGGCTGGATCCAGCGCGTCCTGGCGCCCGGCATCGCCTACAAGCTGGGCACGGCGGACGGCGAGCCCGCCGGACTGCTCAAGGCCCGGCGCGCCCTCGTCCTCAACACCTCCGACACGCCCGCCGAACGCGAGGACGACGAGTTCGGCGACCCCCTCCAGCGCATCTGGGCGGCCTGCGTGCTGCCCTACGTCGGCGTCGACGACGTACGCCGGCACGTCCTGCGCACCGTCACCGACTCCGGCGACGGCGTGCGGGCGGACTGGCTGCGCCTGGCCAGGGAGCAGGCCGCCGCCCTGGTGGTGTGACGGCAGGGAAGGCCGACGGCCTACGGGTTCTTCGGCTTTCCCTCTTCGTACAGCCACGGGCCCCAGATCGCCCGGACCTTCTCGCGCGCCTTCTGGCCGCCCGCGTGCTTCTCCACGTACCGCGTGAAGTCCTCGGTGTCCGCGTTGCCGTGGCGGTGGGTCTTCGTCCAGCCCTGCACGATGTCGTAGAAGGTGGCGTCGCCCACCGCCCGGCGGATCTTGTGGACGACCATGGCGCCCCGCTCGTAGACCGGGCTGTCCGAGATGGTCGCGGCGGACGGCGGCTTCGCGGGCGGGAAGGCCCAGATGGCGTCGTTGTCCTCCTTGGCCTCGTAGTAGTCGCCCGCGTAGACCTGGTCGAAGATCTCCTGCGCGCTGTCGCCGTCGTTGTCCTCCTGCCAGAGCCACTCGGCGTACGTCGCGAAGCCTTCGTTGAGCCACATGTCCCGCCAGGACTTGGGCGTCACGGAGTTCCCGAACCACTGGTGGGCCAGCTCGTGGACGATGAGTTCGGTGTCGGGGGCGCCCGGGTAGGTGGGGCGGGTCTGGGTCTCCAGGGCGTAGCCCGCGTCCCCCTCGCGGCCGACGATCGCGCCGGCCGACGAGAAGGGGTAGGGGCCGAAGTTCAGCTCCTGCCACTCCAGGATCTCGGGAATCCGGGCGAGCGCCTTGGCACTGGCCTTGGCCTCGGAGGGCTCCACCGCCGTGAGCACCGGTATGCCGGACTTGGTCGTCGACTTCTTCACCTCGTACGGCCCGATCGCCACCGTGGCGAGATAGCTCGCCATCGGCTCGGCGCTGTGCCAGGCGAAGGTGGTGCGGCCGTTCTTGGTCGACTCGCGGGTCAACTCACCGTTGGAGATGGCCTTCAGGCCCTTGGGGACGGTGACGCGTATGTCGTACGAGGCCTTGTCCGACGGGTGGTTGTCCGACGGGAACCACGCCATGGAGCCGGTCGGTTCGCCCAGCGCGATGGCGCCCTCCTCCGTCCGCAGCCAGCCCTCCTCGGAGTCGTCCGGGTCGGTGATGGTCTCCGGGTTGCCGGAGTAGCGGACGACCGTGCGGAACGTCTCGCCCTCGTCGAGGTCGTCCGGGGGCCGGATCGTCAGCTCCTGCCCGTCGCGGTGGAAGGAGGCGCCCTTCCCCTCGACGGTCACGCCCTTCACCTCAAGGCCCTTGAGGTCCAGGTTGAAGGCGCTGAGGTCCTGCGTCGCGCGCGCCGTGATCTCGGCGGTGGCGGTGAGGTGCCGCGCGTCGGGGTCGTAGCCGAGGGTCAGGTCGTAGTGCGCGACGTCGTAGCCGCCGTTGCCGAGCCTCGGGAAGTACGGGTCGCGCACGCCGTCGGCCCCGGGCGTGCCGTGCACTCCGGAGCCGCTGCACGCGGTGAGGACGAGAGCGGTGAGGGCAGCGGCCGACGTGCCGCGCAGCGCCGTGGATCGTGGGTGCACGCCTGTGATCTTATGCGGCATATGTTCGGTCGTGCACCGCGCACGCCCACCGCGTCGGGTCCGCCCGGCCCCCCGTGCCTCGCGCCTACAGGACTGCGATGCCCAACGGACGTTCGCCTGCCGGGAGTCGGTGGGTGTCGCCGCTCTTCAGGTCGATGACGGTGATGCCGTTCCAGAAGCCGTCGCGGGTGAAGCCGCCGGTGACGTAGGCGGTGCCGCCGTCCTCGGAGACCGCGACGTCCTCGTGCGGACCGTCCAGCGGGAAGACCCTCTCCTCGCCGTCCTTCGTGCGCATGGTCAGCGAGGGTCCCTCGTCCGACGACGGGTCGATGGGGCCGGTGCCGACCGCGAAGAGCGTGCCGTCCGGCGTGATCAGCGCGCCGTGCTGATGGGTGTTGGCCGTCATCCTCTCGATGTCGGACTCGCCGGTGCGCGGGTCGAGCACGACGAGCCTCTCGCCCTCGAAGGGCAGCAGGAGCTTGCCGTCCGACGGGCGTACGGCGGCGTAGTGCGGCTTCAGCCAGGAGCCGAGGCCGCCTTCCGTGCCGTAGGGGGCGACCTCGATGCGGCGCGGCTCAAGGGAGTCCGCGCGGACGACCGTCACGTCGAAGGAGTCGTGGTTGGTCGCGTAGACCTCCTTGCCGTCCTTGGACACGTCGACGTCGAAGGGCCGGCGGCCCACCGGGACGGTGTCCGTGACCTCGCGCTTCTTCGTGTCGATGACCTCCAGGGTGCCCTTGCCGTCCGGGACGTTGACGCCCACGTAGGCGTGCTCGCCGTCCGGGGAGAGGGCGATGCCCATGCCGCCGCCGCGGTACTCGCCGGTCGTCGTGGGGCCGCTGTCGGTCTCGTACGGGATGCGGTCGACGCGTTCGCGGGATTGGGGTCTCCCCTGCTCTTTGGAGCTTGGGGAAGTGTCGACGACGGCCACGGCGTCGGCGGTGGCGACCCAGGCGCGGCCGTCCTCCCCCACGGCGATCCCGTACGGCGCGGTGCCGACCTCCACGGACTCGACGGGCCCGCGCTCGGGGTCCACGAACGTGACGGTGTCCGAGCCGAAGTCGCCGACCAGGAGGGTGCCTTCGGGAGTGCGCTGGTCCGCGGGCAGGGTGGCCGTGGCCTTCGCGCGGGTGGGCTCGGCGCCGGACGCCCCGGCGTCGTCCCCGCCGGCGCCGCAGCCCGCGACGAGGGCGGCACCCAGGAGAGCGATGGCCACCGTCCCGGGAGCCTTCACGAGGCGGCCCCCCTCAACAGCGCGGCGATCCCCGCGAAACCGCGGCGCTCCGCGTGCCCGAGAGGGGTGACGCCGTCCCGGTCGGCGAGTCCCGGCGTCGCGCCCGCGGCGAGCAGCAGCTCCACGATCTCCTGGTGCGCGGGGCCTCCGTCGCCGAGGATCACGGCCTCCAGCAGGGCGGTCCAGCCGAGGTCGTTGACGTGGTCGACGTCGATGTCGGTGACGCGCAGGACCTCCCGTACGTACGCGACGTGGCCGCGTTCCGCCGCGGGAATCACGGAGATCCCGCCGAACCGGTTACGGAGCTTCAGGTCGGGCCCCGCGGGAAGCAGGGCGTGCAGCATGGCGACGCTGCCGGTCACGCCGGTGGCCAGCCAGGGGCTGTCGGCGCGGTGGTCCTGGGCGTCGACGTCGGCGCCGGCGGCCACCAGGACCCGTGCGGCCTCGACGCGGTCGCCGATGACGGCGAGCAGCAGGGGGGTGCGCAGCTCGGGGTCACGGGTCTCGACGCGGGCTCCCGCGTCGAGGGCGGCTCTCACTTCGTCGGCGTTCCCGGTCCGTGCGGCATCGAGCAGCCGCTCGTCCTGCGCGGTCCTTGCCATGTTCGTCCTCCTCGTGGTCGTACGGACCGGGAACAGCCTCAGCATCAGCGGCCGAGCGCCGCGACGCCTGCCTTCGCGAACTTCTCGTCCAGGTCGCCGCTCGGGGCGCCCGCGACACCGATGCCCGCGATGGGCGCGTCCTTGGCGGTCACCGGGGCGCCGCCCGCGAGGAACAGGGTGCCGGGGATGTCCTTCAGGTTCGGGGCCTGCTCCAGGCGCTTGGTCAGCTCGGAGGTGGGCGCGTTCCAGGAGACGGCGGTGTACGCCTTCTTCACGGCGGACTCGGGGGACTGCGGGCCGGCGCCGTCGCCGCGCAGCTCGACGATGGTGTTGCCGTTGCGGTCGACGACGGCGACGGAGACGCGCTGGTTCTCCTTCTTCGCGGCGTCGAGGGTGGCCTGCGCGGCCTTGGTCGCGGCGGCGACGTTCAGGTGCGTCGACTGCGTGAGGTTCTTGTCGGCCGCGTCGGCGGCGACGGCGGCCTTGGGGGCGGCGGCCGGGGACTCGGCGCTGGCGGAGACGGCGCCGAAGGTGCCGGCGCCGAGGACGGCGGCGGTCGCGGCGATGGTCAGGACACGGGTGCGGCGGGAGAGCTTCTGCATGGGGTGCTCCTTGGGTGACGGTGAAGGTGGAGGCGGGGTTTGGGGGAAGTCCTCGGGGAGGTCGTTCTCCCTGTCACCAATCCTGTGGCCGGTACCGGCCCGCACCCGTCGACGTACCGGCTGGGAGCCGCGCGCGACTCGGCCGACACGAGGGTCAGCCGATCGGTTGACCCCCCGGTGGCCCCACCGGGTCACAATGAGGGTGTTTGCCCAGTTCAGCGACCGCGTTCGGGCGACCGGAGACGTACGTCAGCACGACGAGGCACGGCGGAACGGACACGAGAGGGAGGCGCCCGATGGGACAGCGACAGCGCACGCCACGCACACCGGGCCCCGACCCCCGTATGCCGGACCCCGACGCACGCTGGCTCGCAGCCGTCATGCACACGGCGTTCTTCCTGCTCCTCGGCTCGTCCCTGACCCGCTACCTGATGCGGCACCCCGGTGAACCGCGTACGCCGTGGATCATCGCGCTCTCGATCTCCCTCGCCCTGCTCTACGTACTGGGCCCCGCCATCGGCGCCCGCCCCACCGCGC
The DNA here is from genome assembly GCF_053607685.1 of Streptomyces sp. NPDC055099. NCBI lineage: Bacteria > Bacillati > Actinomycetota > Actinomycetes > Kitasatosporales > Streptomycetaceae > Streptomyces > Streptomyces sp. NPDC055099. The sequence goes on from NZ_JBSGUA010000008.1 coordinate 361,097, forward strand.
CGCGCCGCCTCACCTGGCTGATCCTCGTCGTGGCCGTCTGGGTCGTCATCGTCATACTCGCGCCGAGCTTCGCCTGGTGCGCGGTGCCGCTCTTCTACACGGGGCTGCGGACGCTGCCGCCGCGCGCCGCGCTGTTCCTGGTGGCCGTCCTGACCGCCTTCGTGGTCGTCGCGCAGCTGCAGCTCGCGGGCCGCTTCGACCCGAACCTGCTGCTCGCCCCGCCCGCCTGGGCGGCGGTCGCGACCGCGGTGTTCCTGTACATGCAGCGCCAGGCGGCCCGCCAGCGCACCCTCATCGACGACCTGATCCGCACCCGCCGCGAGCTGGCCGCCATCGAGCGCCGCGAAGGCACCCTCGCCGAGCGCCAGCGGATCTCCATGGAGATCCACGACACCCTCGCCCAGGGCCTGTCCAGCCAGCAGATGCTGCTCCAGGCCGCCGACCGCGTCTGGGACACCGACCCGGCCAAGGCCCGCGCCCATGTCCGTACCGCCGAGTCGATCACCGAACTCGGCCTCACCGAAGCCCGCCGCTTCGTGCACGACCTGGCGCCCGCCGACCTCGCCGACGGCGGCGGCCTCGACGCGGCGCTGCGGACGCTGGCCGAGCGCACCGCGCAGGACGCGGGCCTGACGGTCCGCTTCCACGCCGAGGGGACACCCGTCCCGCTTCCCGACCGCACCCAGTCCGCGCTCCTGCGCATCGCGCAGGGCGCGCTCGCCAACGTGACGGAACACGCCGACGCGTCCACCGCGGCGCTGACGCTCACGCACCTGGACGATCAGGTGGTGCTCGACATCGCGGACGACGGCCGTGGCTTCACCCCCACCGAGCAGCCGCCCGCCTCCGACCGGCGGGGGCACGGGCTGCCCGCGATCCGCGCCCGCGCGCGGCAGCTGGGCGGCACACTGACGATCGAGTCCGCGCCGGGCGAGGGCACGGTCCTCTCGGTCGCGATCCCCCTCTCCCCGCAAAGGACCACCTGATGTCACAGCCTTCGGTCCGTCTCCTGGTCTGCGACGACCACATCGTCGTACGCGCCGGACTGCTGGCCCTGCTGGGCAGCGCGCCGGACATCGAGGTGGTCGGCGAGGCGGGCACCGGCGAGGAGGCGATCGCGCTCGCCGCGAAGCTGACGCCGGACGTGGTCCTGATGGACCTCCAGCTCGGCGAGGGGATGGACGGCGTGGAGGCGACACGCCACATCACGACGGCCGCCGACCCCGCGCCCCACGTCCTGGTCCTGACGACGTACGACACGGACGCCGACATCACCCGTGCCATCGAGGCGGGGGCGACGGGCTACCTCCTGAAGGCCGAACGCCCCGAGGAGCTCTTCGCCGCGATCCACGCCGCGGCGCAGGGCCGTACGACGCTCTCCCCGCCGGTCGCGTCCCGCGTCATGGCCCGCATGCGCAAGCCGCTGCCCACCCTCACCGACCGCGAACTCGACATCCTCGCGCAACTCTCCCAGGGCCTCGGCAACCGCGACATCGCCCGCGCCCTGTTCATCAGCGAGGCCACGGTAAAAACACACCTGGGCCGCATCTACGACAAACTGGGCGTGGACACGAGGGCAGGAGCGGTATCGGTGGCAAAGGAACAGCGACTGCTTCCGTGAGGAGCGGCGCCTCAGACGCTCGCCTGTTGACCGACGGCCCGCGGCCCCCGGCCGATGAGGGGCGGCCCATAGCGCCGGGCCGAGGAGAGGCCTCCCAGCGCTCCCAGCCAAGCAGCGGCCGACCAAGGCCCCGGCCAAGCAGCTCCAGCCCACGGCCCCGGCCGAGCAGCGCCAGCACATAGCCCTCCGCCAAGGAGCAGCGGCGACCCAAGGCACCCGGCCAGGAGCGACGGCTCACGGTCCCCGGCTGAGCAGCGACGCACGGCTCCGGGCCAAGAGTGACGGCCCAGGGCCCCCGGCCACGGAGCAGCGGCATCCAAGGCCCCCGGCCAAGGAGCAGCGGCGGCCAAGGCCCCCGGCCCGTGACACCATCGACCACGTGCTCGACATCGGCTACGCCCTCTCCCACCGCTTTCCCGACCCCCCGCAGTTCGACTACCGCCGTGCGGACGTCCACGCGCTGCGGCACGACCTGTTCTGCGGGGACGTGTATCTCGCGGACACGAAGGCGGACCGGGAGCTGTCCACAGCCTGGGGATGGGTTCCCGTGCTCGACTTCGCGTGGGCCCTGTGCGACATCGTCGAGCTCCTGGACCAGGACCCCCTGGGAAGCCGGGCGTCGCGCCCCCAGTACGCCGAGCTCGACTTCACGGAGTCCACGGACCGCATGCTGTTCACCCGCCGTTTCGGCTGGGTGGACATCGAGGCGGACTGGATGCAGGCGGAGGAACCCCCTCTCACGTTCTCCCACGCCGAGCTGCGCCGCGAGGCCCGGGACTTCCTCCAGGACCTCCTGGCCGACCTGACGGACCTCCACGAGCCGCTCGCGGAGAACCCGGCGATCTGGACGCTCCAGTCCCGTTTCCCCCGGGCATAGACGCCCCCGGGGAGGGGGCGCAGGCACGCTAGTCCACCCGTACGCCGACCTGCGCGGCGAACGCCGGTGCCAAGTCCATCAGTTGGGCCGTACTGATCACCGACCCCGCCAAGCAGTCGATCCCCCGCAGGATGTCCACCTCGGCCGCCTCCCGCAGGTCGACGTCCTTCATGCGCACGCCGCTGAAATCCGCCCCCTTCAGCACGCAGCCCACGAACTCCACCCGCTCAAGGGCCGCCTGCCCGAAGTCCGGCTCCACCAGCACGCAGCCCTCGAAGACGACGTCCTTCAGCCGGGCCTTCCGCAGGTTCAGATAGTCGATCTTCCCGCCCCGCACGACCACCCGCTCCAGCACACCCCCGTGCAGCTGAACACCCCCCAGCCGCGCGTCCACCACCTCCACGTCCCGCAGCGAGGCCTCCACCAGCTCCGTGCCGACCCCGCGCAGTTCCGTCAGCACCGAGTCCACGAACCGCGCCCGGCTGAGCCGTGTCTCCGTCACCCCGCAGCCCGTCACCGCGCAGTCCAGGAACAGGGCTCCCCCGCCGTCCTGCCCCGAAAGGTCGAGGTCCCGGAACTCGACCCCGTCGTAATCCCCGTCGGGCTCCAGCTCGCCCCCGCCGAGCCCCAGCTCACCGAACCCCCGCAGCGCGGGCAGCCGCACCTCGGGCCGCCGAGCCTTCTTCACCCCCGCCGCGTCCGTGTCCCTCTGACGCCCCCGCTGCCCATCCCGCTGTCCATCCCGCAGTCCCATGCGCCCATCGTGCACCCACCCACTGACAACACCGCCGCGCCCCCATGTCACATCCCGGGCACCCCCGTCCGTCGTACCGAGTGAACGCACCGACCACGGCAGGAGCCCAGCCACATGCCCACTCAGCGCACCACCATCACCATCATCGGCGGCGGCTTCGCAGGCCTCACCGCGGCCATCACCGCCGCGGAGTCCGGCGCCCGCGTGACCCTCCACGAGTCCCACCACACCCTCGGCGGCCGGGCCCGCACCGCCGAAGGCCCGTACCGCACGAACGAAGGCCCGCACGCCCTCTACAACGGCGGCCCCCACTGGACCTGGCTCAAGCAGCGCGACCTCATCGGCCCCCTCGCCTCCATCCCGCCCATCGAGGGCACCTGGCTCCGCCTCCACCACCAGGGCAAGCTGCGCCGCACCCCGCCCCTCGCCATGCTGAAGCTCCTGCGCCGCAAGGCCGAACAGGCGCCCGTCGACCAGGACTTCATGACGTGGGCCACCGGCGAGGTGGGCGAGGAAGGCGCACGCGCCGCCGCTCACTACATCGCCGTGGCGACGTTCCACCACGACCCCGGCTCCCTCTCCGCCAGGTTCGTGCACGAGCGCCTGCGCCGCGCCACGAAGCTGCCCCCGGAGGCGCACTACCCGAGCGGCGGCTGGGGCTCGGTCATCGACCGCATGGCGACACACGCCTGGAACCTGGGCGTACGGGTGGAGACGCTGTCCCGCGTCGACTCCCTCGCCCCGCTCTGCGCCAAGGGGCCGGTCGTCGTCGCCACGTCACTGCCCGCGGCACGCCACCTGCTCCAGGACGACGGCCTGCGCTGGGACAGCGCCCGCACGGCCCTCGTCGACGTGGCCCTCACCTCCCGCAAGGGCGACCCGTTCGCGATCTCCGACCTGGACGGGACCGGCTGGATCGAACGGTTCACCACCCAGGACCGAAGCCTCGCCCCCGCGGGACAGGAGCTCATCCAGGGCCAGCTCCCGCTCGCCCCCGAGGAGTCCAAGGCGGACGGCGTGGCCCGCGCCGACCACCTGCTCGACCTCGGCTTCCCCGGCTGGCGCGACCGCCTGGTCTGGCGCCGCGACGCCGTGTCCAACGGCCGCACCGGCGCGGTCGACCTGCCCGGCACCACCTGGCGGGACCGCCCGGCGATCGACCGCGGCAACGGGATCTACCTGGCCGGGGACCAGGTCGCGGCGCCCGGCCTGCTCTCCGAGGTCTCCTTCAACAGCGCGCTGGAGGCGGTGACACTAGCCCTCACCTCCACGAGGCTCGACCTCAAGTCCGCATGAGTCACGGGATGGACCCGTCACCCCGCGGCGGACCCCGTCACTCCGCCGCGGCGGCCCCCAGCCCCGCCAGTGCCCCATCGGTGAGCCGGTAGACGGTCCACTCGTCCTGCGGCAGCGCGCCCAGCGACTTGTAGAAGTTGATCGACGGCTCGTTCCAGTCGAGCACGGACCATTCGAGCCGCTCGTAACCCCGCTCCACACAGATCCGCGCGAGCTCGGTCAGCAGCGCCTTGCCGTGCCCGCCGCCGCGCGCCTCCGGCCGTACGTACAGGTCCTCCAGGTAGATCCCGTGCACCCCACGCCACGTGGAGAAGTTCAGGAACCACAGCGAGAACCCGACGGTCTCCCCCGTGGCATCGTCCTCGGCGATGTGCGCGAACGCGGCGGGCCGCTCGCCGAAGAGCGCCTCACGCAGCTGCTCCTCGGTGGCCCTGGCCTCGTCGAGCGCCTTCTCGTACTCGGCGAGGTCGCGGACCATGGCGTGGATGACGGGGACATCGGCAGGAGTGGCGGTACGAATCATGGCGGCAGAGTACGACGGTCCGGCGCCGCACAGCAGGTCGTCATCGTCACCGTGACAGGAGCCGCCGCGCCACCTCCAGATCCTCCTCGTCCACCGGCCGCCCGTCCTCGATCTCCCACAGGGCGTTCTGCAGCACCCGCCCCAGCGTCCACGCCCGGGCCCGCCCACGGTCAAGGCCCAGCACCTCGCTCATCGCGTCGAAACGCCACAGCACGTCACCCGGCTCGAAACGGTTGTTGAGCGCGGGCCACAGGTCGAAGCCCGGGTCCCCGGCCAGCGGCTTCGGGTCGATGGCGAGCCACGGCTCACGCTCGGCCGCCAGGACGTTCTCGAAATGCAGGTCCCAGTGCAGCAGCTGCTCCCCCGGCTCCCCCAGGACCTCCCGCATCGCGCCCCCGCACCGCTCCACGAGCGCCCGCTCGGCCGGGTCGGGGATCGCCTTCAGCGCATCCGGCAGATCGTCGAGCATCTCCGCCGCGATGTCCGCGAGCCGCCGCATCCCCGCAGGCGCGGTCACGGACGTGAGCCGTGCGAGCAGCTCGGCGATGACGAGCACCGCCTTGTGGGTGTCCTCCACCGTCGACAACATCCGCCCGGAGTCGAGGCGTTCGAGCAGCATCGTGCCGGTGCCCTCGTCGTGATCCAGCAACCGCACCGCCCCGTCGCCGTCCCACACCCGGAGCCCCACCGGCTCCCCCTCGGTCTCCTCGTCCAGAAGCTGGAACTTGACCGCGGCAGGAGTGCCGTCGCGCCGCACCACGGGCAGCACGAGCGCCGCCATGCCGTGCATCGAGGGCCCGTCGACCCGCAGGTCCCACCGCTCGACGAACTCCGCCACGCGCGCGGGCAGCGCCGCGATGAAGGCACGGCCCGGCTCCCCCGCGTACAGGTGCTGCGACTCGATCAGCCCGTCCGGAATACGAATGTCGATCACGCCGGCGACGCTACCGGCGTGCGTGAATCGCCGCATGGGGATTAATCGGGCCACACGAACGGTGCGGGCCTACGTCCGCAGCGCCCCCGGCACGTACATCTGGCTCGCGGTCCTCTTCGTCACGACGGTCGCGATGCACCACATGTCACCGGAGTTCGAGAGGGACTTCCTGCTCCAGCGCTCCACGAACATTCACGAGCTGTCGCAGAACCCCGTCCGGGTCCTGGTCGCCAGCGCGTTCTGGACCGACGGCGGCACCTGGCTGTCGTACGCCGTGCTCTACACCCTCTTCCACGCCACCGCCGAGCGGTGGCTCGGCACCGCCCGCTGGCTCGCGGTGGCCGCGGGCGCGCACATCATGGCCACGCTCATCAGCGAGGGCGTACTCGCCCTCGCGATCCGCCACGGCGCGGCCCCGACGTCCGCCGTCAACACCCTGGACGTAGGCGTGAGTTACGCCCTCGCGGGCGTGGTGGCGGTCCTCACCTACTGGGTGCCGAGCCCCTGGAGACACGCGTACCTGCTGATCGTCCTCGCCGTGTACGGCACTCCGCTGATCACCGGCAGGACCTTCACCGACCTGGGCCACTTCACGGCGGTCCTGATCGGCCTCGCCTGCCACCCGCTGACCCGGAGCACCGTACGCCCGGCACCGAGGACAATCCCGCTCAAGAAATCCCGGAAGCCTTGAGCTCCTTGGCGAACGCGTCCTGATCGAACAGCGAATTGCTCTCCGCCTTCTTGCCGTCGATGACGACGGTCGGCGTGCCTTGCATGCCGTCGTCGGTGAAGGCCTGCATGGCCTCACCGACCCAGCCCTTGTACGAGCCCTTCTTCACCGCCTTGTCGAACTCGGCGCCCCGCAGCCCGTCCACGTTGTCCGCGATCTTCAGCAGGAAGGCAGGCGTGAAGGCGTCCTCGGTCTCGCGCTCGGGCTGGTTGGCGAAGACCGCGGCGTGGAACTGCGGGAACTTGCCCGCGTCCACCGAGGCCCGCAGCGCGTTCGCCGCGTTCACCGAACCGCTGCCACCGAGGTTCTTGTCGAGGAACGAGGCGAGCGTGTACTCGACCTTCACCTTCCCCTCGGCCACCGGCTTCACCAGGGCCTGCGCACCCGTCTCCTCGAACTTCTTGCAGATCGGGCAGCGCGCGTCCTCGTACAGCTTGACCGTGTGCCCGGCCTTCGGGTCGCCGACCGTGATCACACCGCCCTTCACCGAGGCGGGCACCTTGGCGAGCGCGTCCGTACCGGCCGACGGCTGCTTCGCCGCGGGGCCGCCGTCGGAGGCGGACGCCGAAGCCGACGCCCCCTTGTCGTCGCTCCCGCTCCCGCCCGTGAGGTCCTCGGGCCCGCAGGCGGCTGCGCCCCCGGCGACGAGTGCGGTGGCGGCCACCGCGGCGACGATGCGCCCGGCCTTGCGTACGGCCATCTGAACAGTCCTCCTGGATCTCGGCACGTGCCGCTTCAACATCGCGCCTCAACATCGCCACGTGCCGCACCAACGTATCGGACCAGCCCTCCCCCGGCGCCTCCCCAAGACCCCTCCCCAACCCCCTCCCCAAAGCCCCCACCAGCGCAGTAACGTCCCGCACATGAGCACGATCAACGGCGGTATCTCGCACTGGTATGCGGACCACGGCACCCCGGCCCCCCGCGAACCCCTGCCTGGCGACGAGAGTGCCGACGTCTGCATAGTCGGCGGCGGCTACACGGGCCTGTGGACCGCGTACTACCTGAAGAAGGCCGCCCCCTTCCTCCGTATCACCGTCCTGGAACAGAAGTTCTGCGGCTACGGAGCCTCCGGCCGCAACGGCGGCTGGCTCTACAACGGCATCGCGGGCCGCGACCGCTACGCACGCCTGCACGGCAAAGAGGCCGCGGTCCGCCTCCAGGAAGCCATGAACGAAACGGTCACCGAGGTGATCGAGACGGCGAAGGCGGAAGGGATCGACGCGGACATCCACCACGGCGGCGTACTCGAAGTGGCGTACACGCCCGCCCAGTTGGCGCGCCTGAAGGAGTTCCACGCCACGGAACTCGCGTACGGCGAGAAGGAACGCACACTCCACGGCGCCCGGGAGACGGCCGACCGCATCCGCGTCGCGGGCGCCGTCGGCTCCACCTGGACCCCGCACGGCGCGCGCCTGCACCCGGTGAAACTGGTGAAGGGCCTGGCGGCGGCGGTCGAGTCCCTGGGCGTCACGATCCACGAATCGACACCGGTCACGGAGATCAAGCCGAAGCACGCGATCACTCCGTACGGCACGGTCCGCGCCCCCTACATCCTGCGCTGCACGGAGGGCTTCACGGCGTCCTTGAAGGGCCAACGCCGCACCTGGCTCCCCATGAACTCCTCCATGATCGCAACAGCACCCCTCTCTGCCACCCAATGGGAGTCAATCGGCTGGGAGGGCCGCGAAACGCTGGGCGACATGGCGCACGCGTACATGTACGCGCAACGCACGGCGGACGGCCGCATCGCACTGGGCGGCCGAGGCGTCCCGTACCGCTACGCCTCCAAGACGGACAACGACGGCCGCACCCAACCGGCCACGATCGAGGCCCTGCGCGAGATCCTGACCCGCTTCTTCCCGCAACTGGCCGGAGTCGAGATCGCCCACGCCTGGTCCGGCGTCCTCGGCGTCCCCCGCGACTGGTGCGCCACGGTCACCCTGGACCGCGCGACGGGCCTCGGCTGGGCGGGCGGCTACGTCGGCTCCGGCGTGGCCACCGCCAACCTGGCGGCCCGCACCCTGCGCGACCTGGTCCAACAGGACTCGGGCCAGGCAGGCCCCACGGACCTCACGGCCCTCCCCTGGGTCAACCACAAGGTCCGCAAATGGGAACCGGAACCCTTGCGCTGGCTGGCGGTCCACAGCATGTACGCGACGTACCGCAAAGCAGACCACAACGAATTGGCGACCCCCACGGCACAGTCATCCCGCCTGGCCCAGTGGGCGGACAAGGTATCGGGCCGCCACTGACCCCTCCACTGAACAACAGAACCCCAGCTCAGAGCGGTCTGAGCTGGGGTTCCAGGTGAGCCCCCTGTCGGATTCGAACCGACGACCTACGCATTACAAGTGCGTTGCTCTGGCCATCTGAGCTAAGGAGGCGTGCAGCGGTGTGCCCGAGCAGTGTAACCAACGCCGCATGTGCCCCCGTCGAAAATTTCCTCGAAGGTCGCGGGTGCAGGACTACTGACAGATCCGTCCCCCCCGGGGTACCGTCCGAGCAGTTCACTCAGGTGGACTACACCACTCCTCTCTTTACAACGGATCGTCCGGCACGTTCCTGCCGGTGAAGGGGGCCCTCACCATGGCCACTGTTTCGTTCGACAAGGCGACCCGCATCTATCCGGGTGGCGACAAGCCCGCCGTCGACCAGCTTCAGCTCGACGTCGCGGACGGCGAGTTCCTCGTGCTCGTCGGTCCCTCCGGCTGCGGAAAGTCCACCTCCCTGCGCATGCTCGCGGGCCTGGAGGACGTGAACGCCGGAGCCATCCGCATCGGTGACCGCGACGTCACGCACCTGCCGCCGAAGGACCGGGACATCGCCATGGTGTTCCAGAACTACGCGCTCTACCCGCACATGACCGTCGCCGACAACATGGGCTTCGCCCTGAAGATCGCCGGCGTCAACAAGGCCGAGATCCGCCAGAAGGTCGAGGACGCCGCCAAGATCCTCGACCTCACCGAGTACCTCGGCCGCAAGCCGAAGGCGCTCTCCGGTGGTCAGCGCCAGCGTGTCGCCATGGGTCGCGCCATCGTGCGTGAGCCGCAGGTCTTCCTCATGGACGAGCCGCTGTCGAACCTCGACGCCAAGCTGCGTGTCTCCACCCGTACGCAGATCGCCAGCCTGCAGCGCCGCCTCGGCATCACCACCGTGTACGTCACCCACGACCAGGTCGAGGCCATGACCATGGGTGACCGCGTGGCCGTGCTCAAGGACGGGCTCCTCCAGCAGGTGGACAGCCCCCGCAACATGTACGACCGCCCGGCCAACCTCTTCGTCGCCGGCTTCATCGGCTCCCCCGCCATGAACCTCGTCGAGGTCCCGATCACCGACGGCGGCGTGAAGTTCGGCAACTCCGTCGTGCCGGTCAACCGCGAGGCGCTGTCCGCCGCGGCCGACAAGGGCGACCGCACGGTCACGGTCGGCGTCCGCCCGGAGCACTTCGACATCGTCGAGCAGGACGGCGCCACGGCGAAGTCCCTCTCGAAGGAGACCGAGGACGCCCCGGCGGGTCTGGCCGTCTCCGTGAACGTCGTCGAGGAGCTCGGCGCCGACGGGTACGTCTACGGCTCCGCGGAGGTCGGCGGCGAGCACAAGGACCTCGTGGTCCGCGTGAACGGCCGCAGGGTCCCGGAGAAGGGCACGCAGCTGCACGTCGTGCCGCGTCCGGGTGAGATCCACGTGTTCTCGACGTCGACGGGCGAGCGCCTCAGCGACTGACCTGCGGACATGGCCGGACGAGCCTGAGCAGACGAAGGGCCCCGCACCTCGGTGCGGGGCCCTTCGCGTGCGCTCGCGTTGTCGACAAATACCCCGGCAGACCGGTCATTTCACCTCGAGCCCGTCAACACCGCTCCAAAAAAACCTCATTCTCCGTCGCTCGACCGAGTGACGTAATGTCGCCAAATCATCACCGAGCGCTACGCTCACTCGCGTGACGCACTCCGCCAACTACACCCAGAAGCCGCGCCGAGCCCACCGGGGCCCCGCCCGACGCATCGGCCGCACGCTCGCTCTCGTCCTGCCCGTGATGCTGGTGCTCTCCGGGACCCTCGCGGTCACCAGCGTCAACTGGTCCGGGAACTCCTCGGATTCGATGCTCACCGCATCCGCCGACAATCTTTCCAAGCCGGCCAAGTCCCGCGCCGCGCAGGACATCCTGCGCGACAAGCTGCTCCTGGAGCTCCAGGAGAAGAACCCGGGCGTCGCGCTCACGCACCTCCAGCAGGAGGTGAACCGCCACCCGTCGCTCGCCAGGCACTGCGTCTCCATCGCCCGTGCCCTCGGCCGCGCGGCCGTCCGGGCGTACGGCCCGACACGCGCGCAGTCGTATGCCCGCCCGGTCTGCGACACGTCCTTCGCGACGGGCGTCGCCGCCGCCCATCAGAACGGCTGATCGGGCCGGCACGTAGGGTTTCCGGCATGACCGGCGACCCTCACGCTCACAGACCCACGCAGGCCGTCGTCCTGGCCGGAGGCCAGGGCTCGCGCCTCCGTCCGTACACCGACGACCGGCCCAAGCCGATGGTCGAGATCCCCGGCACGGGGACCCCGATCATCGGCCATCAGCTTTCCTGGCTCGCGGCCGAGGGCGTGACGGACGCCGTGGTCTCCTGCGGCCATCTCGCCGAAGTGCTCCAGGAGTGGCTGGAGTCGGCGGACCTCCCCCTGAACGTCACCACGGTCGTCGAGAACGAACCGCTGGGCCGCGGCGGCGGCCTGAAGTACGCCGCCCGCCACCTCCCGCACGCGGACCGCCCCTGGTACGCGACGAACGGCGACATCTGGACCCGCTTCTCGCTGCGCGACATGGCGGCCTTCCACGCCGAGCGCGACGCCACCGCGACCCTCGCCCTGGCCCGCCCCCGCATCCCGTGGGGCGCCGTCGAGACGGACGCCTTCGGGCACATCACGGACTTCATCGAGTCCCCGCCGTCCCCGTATCTGATCAACGCGGGCGTGTACGTCTTCTCCGCCTCGTTCACCGCACTCCTGCCGGACCGCGGCGACCACGAGCGCACCACGTTCCCGCGTCTGGCCCGTGAGAAGAGCCTGGCGGGCTTCCCGCTGCCGCAGGGCGCGTACTGGCGGGCGATCGACACCGCGAAGGACCTCACCGAGGCCGCCAAGGAGCTGGCGGCCCAGCAGGGTTGAGGCCCCCGCCCTTCCGTATACGCCGACGGGGCCCCGCACAGTGTCTGTGCGGGGC
>NZ_JBSGUA010000009.1:0-83347 GCF_053607685.1 Streptomyces sp. NPDC055099
GCACTCCTGCTCTCCCTGCCCGGCTCCCCGATCCTCTACTACGGCGACGAGATCGGCATGGGCGACAACATCTGGCTCGGCGACCGCGACGCCGTGCGTACACCGATGCAGTGGACGCCCGACCGCAACGCGGGCTTCTCGTCGTGTGATCCGGGGCGCCTCTACCTCCCCACGATCATGGACCCCGTCTACGGCTACCAGGTCACCAACGTCGAGGCCTCCATGTCCTCGCCCTCCTCACTCCTGCACTGGACCCGCAGGATGATCGAGATCCGCAAACAGAACCCCGCCTTCGGACTCGGCTCCTACACGGAACTCCCGTCGTCGAATCCCGCGGTGATCGCTTTCCTGCGCGAGTACAAAGACGATCTGGTGCTGTGCGTGCACAATTTCTCGCGGTTCGCCCAGCCCACGGAACTGGATCTGCAGACCTTCAACGGCCGGCATCCGGTGGAACTGATCGGCGGGGTGCGATTCCCGGCCATCGGTGAACTGCCCTATCTGCTGACTCTGGCCGGACATGGCTTCTACTGGTTCCGGCTGCGCAGGGACCAGGCGTAGGCTCCACCCCTGTTACTCCCGGGCGGGGCGGTTTCCACCGCCCCGCCCTGGGAACTCTCCCCGCACAACCGGCACTCCCGCACTTCTCCCTTGTCCGCACCGCGGAAAGGACGCGACGCCATGTCGGAAGCCGTCACCCGCCCGGGCATCACCGCGGACGCGCTGCTCGCCTCGCTCGATCCGCTGTTGCGCGCGTGGCTGCCACGACAGCGCTGGTTCGCGGGCAAAGGCCGCCCCATCACCGAGTTCACCGTCGTCACGGCGACCGAACTGCTGCCGCCGACCTCCGAGTCGGGGCTCCTCCACCTGATCGTGCGGGTCCGGCAGCCACAGGTGCCGGGGCAGGCGGGCGGCGCGCCCCCGCCGCCCGCCGACTGCTACCAACTCCTGCTCGGTGTGCGGCGCGAGCTGCCGCCACGGCTCGCCCCCGCCCTGATCGGCCACGTGACGCGCGGCCCGCTCAACGGGTACACGGTCTACGAGGCGCTGCACGACTCCCGGATGTCCGGTTTTCTCCTTGAGGCGCTGCGCGTGCAGGCGCGCGTCGGCAAGCTGCGTTTCGAGCGCGACCGCCGCAAGGACATAGACGCGGATCTCACACCGCGCGTGCTCGCCGCCGAGCAGTCCAACTCCTCGCTGGTGTACGGCGACACGTACATCCTGAAGCTGTTCCGCCGCATCGTGCCCGGGTCCCATCCCGACCTGGAGCTGCCCCTGGTGCTGTCCCGCTACGGCTGTGCGCAGGTCCCCCCTCCCGCCGCCTGGTTCCTCGCGGACACGGGGGACGACGTGAGCGTCCTCGGCGTGCTCCAGCCCTACCTGAAGGGCACGGTGGACGGCTGGGAGCTGGCCCTCGAAGAGCTCGCCGCGGGGCGCGACTTCAGCGGCGAGGCGCGGCAGCTCGGCCGGGCGACCGCCGAGGTGCACGGGGCGCTGGCCCGCGCACTGCCCACCGTCACGCTGGGCCGCGCCCAGGTCGAGCTGATCGCCGAGGGCATGGCCGACCGCCTGGCCACGGCCGCCGGGGCGGTGCCCGCCCTGCGGCCGTACGCCCCCGCGCTGCACACCACCTACGAGGCGCTCGCCGACCTGGGCCGTGGCGAGGAGACCTGGACGGCCCAGCGCGTCCACGGCGACCTGCATCTGGGGCAGTGTCTGCGCTCGCCCGCCGGGGAGTGGTCCCTGATCGACTTCGAGGGTGAGCCGTCGCGCCCGCTCGCCGAACGCAGGATGCCGCAGCCGGCGGTGCGCGACGTGGCGGGCATGCTGCGGTCCTTCGACTACGCGGCGCGCTCGCACGAGCCGTGGGCCCCCGAGTGGGCGGGCGACTGCCGGGCGGCGTACTGCGCGGGGTACGCGGAGGTCTCCGGCCGCGATCCGCGCATGGACCCGGTCCTGCTGCGCGCCTATGAAACGGACAAGGCGGTCTACGAGGTGCTCTACGAGGCCCGTCACCGCCCTGACTGGCTTCCCGTCCCCCTTGCCGCGATCAAACGCCTCGCCACGAACGGCCCCGCCACCGAACCCCACTGACCTGCCATCGCCGAGGAGGCTCCCCCGTGACCCCCCGCCCGCAGCCGCGCAAACCGTCCGACGAGGCCAGCAAGAAGGGCAAGCGGAAGCCGGAGGCCACCGGCAGGAAACCCGAGCCGCCCCGGCAGAAGCAGCCGAAGCAGGCGAAGCAACCCCCGCAGGCGGCGGAGCCGCGGGCCGCCCGCCCCGAGTCTCCCGTCCCCCAGGACGACCGTGCCCGCCTCCTGGGCGGCACCCACCACGACCCGCACGGGGTGCTCGGCGCCCACGTCGTGCGCGAGGGCATCGCCTTCCGCGCGCTGCGGCCGTACGCCCGTTCCGTCGCCGTCGTCGCCAAGGATCTGCGGGCGGAGCTGCGGGACGACGGCGAGGGGTTCTTCTCCGGGGTGCTCCCGCTGCGTGAGGTCCCCGACGACTACCGGCTCCACATCACGTACGAGGACGCCGAGCTGGAGATCCACGACGCGTACCGCTTCCTGCCCGCGCTCGGCGAGTTCGACCTGCATCTGATCGGCGAGGGCCGGCACGAGCAGCTGTGGCACGCGCTCGGGTCACGCCCGATGGTGCACGAGGGGGCGACCGGGACCCGCTTCACGGTGTGGGCGCCCAACGCCCTGGGCGTGCGCGTGGTGGGGAGCTTCAACTTCTGGGACGGGACCGGCTTCCCGATGCGCTCGCTCGGCGGCAGCGGCGTGTGGGAGCTCTTCGTGCCGTCGGTGGGCGAGGGCGAGCTCTACAAGTACGAGATCACCCGGCCCGACGGGACGAAGACGCACCGCGCCGACCCGCTCGCGCGCCGCACGGAGGCACCGCCCGCGAACTCCTCGGTCGTGCACGAGTCGCACCACGAGTGGCGTGACACGGAGTGGCTGGTGCGGCGGGCGGAGGTGCCGGTCCACCAGGCGCCCTTCTCCGTGTACGAGGTGCATCTGGCGTCCTGGCGACCAGGCCTGACGTACCGACAGCTCGCCGAGCAGCTGCCCGCGTACGTCGCCGACCTGGGGTTCACGCACGTCGAGCTGATGCCGGTCGCCGAGCATCCCTTCGGCGGCTCGTGGGGCTATCAGGTCACCGGCTTCTACGCGCCCACGGCCCGCCTCGGCACGCCCGACGACTTCAAGTTCCTCGTCGACGCGCTGCACAGGGCGGGCATCGGTGTCCTGATGGACTGGGTGCCCGCGCACTTCCCGCGCGACGACTGGGCGCTCGCCGAGTTCGACGGCCGGACGCTGTACGAGCACGAGGACCCGGGGCGGGCCGCGCACCCCGACTGGGGCACCCTGGAGTTCGACTACGGGCGCAAGGAGGTCCGCAACTTCCTTGTCGCGAACGCCTCTTACTGGTGCGAGGAGTTCCACATCGACGGTCTGCGCGTCGATGCCGTCGCCTCGATGCTGTACCTGGACTACTCGCGCGAGGACGGCGAGTGGACACCGAACGCGCACGGCGGACGCGAGAACCTGGACGCCGTCGCCTTCCTCCAGGAGATGAACGCCACCGTCTACCGCCGCGCGCCCGGCGTCGTCACCATCGCCGAGGAGTCCACGGCCTGGGACGGCGTGACTCGCTCGACGCACCACCAGGGCCCCGGCGGCTTCGGCGGGCTCGGCTTCGGCCTGAAGTGGAACATGGGATGGATGCACGACTCCCTCGACTACGTGTCGAAGGAGCCCGTGCACCGCAAGTTCCACCACAACGAGATGACGTTCTCGATGGTGTACGCCTACAGCGAGAACTACGTCCTGCCGATCTCGCACGACGAGGTCGTGCACGGCAAGCGGTCCCTGGTGTCGAAGATGCCCGGCGACTGGTGGCAGCAGCGCGCCAACCACCGGGCCTACCTCGGCTTCATGTGGGCCCACCCCGGCAAGCAACTCCTCTTCATGGGACAGGAGTTCGCGCAGGGCGCCGAGTGGGCGGAGGGCCACGGTCCCGACTGGTGGCTGCTCGATCCGGCGTACGGGGCGGAGGCCGACCACCGGGGCGTACGCGATCTCGTGCGCGACCTCAACACCGTCTACCGCGGCCAGCCGTCGCTCTGGCAGCGCGACACGGACCCGGGCGGCTTCGCCTGGGTCGAGGGCGACGCGGCCGAGGACAACGTCTTCGCGTTCCTGCGGTACGCCGAGGAGGAGACGGACGAGGCACCTCTGCTGGCCGTCTCCAACTTCTCGCCGGTCGTGCGGCACGAGTACCGCCTGGGCGTCCCCGGCGAGTACACCGCCTGGCACGAGGTCCTGAACACGGACGCGGGGCGCTACGGCGGCGGCGACGTCACCAACCCGGACCCGGTCAAGACCGAGCCGGTGGCGTCGCACGGCCGCCCGGCGTCCCTGCGCCTCACCCTGCCGCCGCTGGCCACGGTGTGGCTGCGACCTGCTTGAGCGCCACCGGCAGCTCCTCGGCGTGCAGGATGCCGAGGCGCTGCGTGGCCCGGGTCAGGGCCACGTACAGGTCGCTCGTGCCGTAGCGGCCCGGCTCCACGACCAGGACCGTGTCGAACTCCAGGCCCTTCGCCTGACGCGGGTCGATCAACACGACCGGCCGCGTCAGGTCCGGGGCCTCCCCGGCCGTCACACCGGGGAGCTTTTCGGCGAGCCGAGCGTGCAGCTCGCGCGGGGCGATCACCGCGAGGCGGCCCTCGTCCCGCGCCTCGGCCGCCACCGCGCCTGCCACGGCCGCGGGCAGGTCGTCCGTGCGGTGCGCCCACGGGAGCACCCCGGTGGACCGCACAGAACTCGGCGGCGCGAAGTCGGGGTACTCGACGCGGGGCACCTCGGCGGCCACGTCCATGATCTCCACGGGGGTGCGGTAGTTGACGCCGAGCCGTGTGTACTCCCAGCGGTCGTCGACGTACGGCGAGAGGATCGCCTCCCAGGAGCCGCAGCCACCGGCCTCCGCCGTCTGCGCCGGGTCGCCGACCAGTGTCATCGAGCGGGTCGGGCAGCGCCGCATCAGCAACCGCCAGGCCATCGCGGAGAGTTCCTGCGCCTCGTCGACGATGATGTGCCCGAAGGCCCAGGTCCGGTCAGCTGCCGCGCGCTCGGCGGCGCTGCGGTGGTCGGCCTCCTCCTGGCGCTCGGCCATCCGCTCGGCGTCGATGATGTCGTGCGCGAGCAGGACCTCGGACTCGTCGTCTTCCTTGTCCTCGAACTCGTAGGTACGGGACGCGTACGACACGTCGAGCACACCCTGCGCGTAGGCGATCTGCTTGGCGCGCTCGGCCTCCGCCATCGCCTTGGCCGCGCTGTCGTCGTTGCCGAGCAGCTCGGCCGCCTCGTCGAGCAGCGGGACGTCGGCGGCGGTCCAGTCGGCACCGCGCGGACGCCGGACCAGCCGGGCGTCCTCGTCCGACAGGTGCGTCGGCTCCTCCAGGAAGTCCGCGAGGAAGCCCTCCGGGGTGAGCTGGGGCCACAACTCGTCGATGGCGGCGTGTACTTCGGGGCTCGCGGCGATGGCCTTGCCGAGCTGGGCGATGTCGTCGGGGCCGAGGAAGTTCGGGCCACCGTACGGGTCGGCGCCGAGCCGCTCGGCGAGCTGCTCGGTGAGCATGTCGATGACGCGGAAGGCGAAGTGCGGCCGGCCGAGGTTGTGCGGGACGTCCGCCTCGCGGGCTGCCTCCCGGGCCTCGTGCGCGATCGTCCAGTCCAGGACGAGGTCGCCGTCGTCGTGCTCGATGATCACCGGGGCGCCGGGCTCCGGGGTCTGCTGCCGGTCGCGCACGGCGGCGGCGAGCACGTCCGCCATCTCCGCGCGGCCCTTGACCTCGGCCGCCTCGGGGGTGTCGGTGCCGGTGGCGCTCACGCCGGGGAACAGCTCGCCGACCGTCGAGAGGAGGACGCCCGTCTCGCCGAGCGCGGGCAGGACCTCGCTGATGTAGCCGAGGAAGGCGGGGTTGGGGCCGACGATCAGGACCGCGCGCTTGGCGAGCAGCTGGCGGTGGGCGTAGAGGAGAAACGCGGCACGGTGCAGCGCCACGACCGTCTTGCCGGTGCCGGGGCCGCCCTCGACGACGAGTACGCCGTGGTGCGGGGCCCGGATGATGCGGTCCTGCTCGGCCTGGATGGTCTGCACGATGTCGTGCATGCGTCCGGTGCGTGCCGAGTCCAGCGCGGCGAGCAGCACCTCGTCGGCGTCCGCGCCCTCGTGCCCGGTGCGGGTGGTGTCGCCGAGGTCGAGGATCTCGTCGTGCAGGGCCGTGACGTCGCGGCCCTCGGTGGTGATGTGCCTGCGCCTGCGCAGTCCCATCGGCGTATGCCCGGTGGCGAGATAGAAGGGACGCGCGACTTCCGCGCGCCAATCGATCACCAATGGGGTGCGTTCGGTGTCGGACGCGCGGATTCCGATGCGTCCGATGTGGTGATCACGGCCGTCGCGGAATTCGAGCCTGCCGAAGCAGAGGCCGTTCTCCCCCGCGTCGAAGGCGGCCAGCAGTCCGGACCGCTCGGCCACCAGGACGTCACGCTCAAGCCTGGCCTGCAGACCGTTGCCGACCTGCGTCAACGACGCCTGCACGGCGGCTTGTGCCTCCTCGCGCAGCGCGTCGAGGCGCGCGTACAGCCCGGAGACGAATTGCTGCTCTTCCCGCAATTCCTCGGTTGACAATTCAGCCCCTCGCCAGTTACAGTGCTCTTATACAGATTCTCGCGATACCGGTATGCCCAGATGGGTATGAGGTCGCGAAAGGATCTAATATACGCCAAGAAATACCCCGGACGTCAATTCGTCCGGGGTATTTCTCTTTCCGCGTGTGTTCCCCGCGGGGTGGAGCCGGGTGCACTCAGAGCACCTCGGCCTCCGCGAGCTCGGCGAGGAGCTTGCGCTTGGGGCGCGCGCCCACCATGGACTTCACCGGCTCACCGCCCCGGAAGACCAGGAGGGACGGCACCGAGAGAACCCCGTACGCCATCGCCGTCTCCGGGTTGTGGTCCACGTCGAGCTGCACGATCTTCAGCCGGTCCGCCTCCTCGCGCGAGATCTCGCTCAGCACCGGCGCGAGCTGCCGGCACGGACCGCACCACTGGGCCCCGAACTCCACGAGCACCGGCAGTTCCGCCCTGAGCACCTCCCCCTCGAAGTCCGCGTCCGTCACCTCGGCCACGCCGTCCGCCTTGACCATCGCCATGCCGTGCTCCTCCCTCTCCCTCAGTCCGTCAGCCCGCACCGGGGCTCCGGGCCACCCGGGATCGCCGCCTCGGCACGCACCAACTGCGCCCCGACCTGTTCGCGCACCGCCGTCAACTCGCCGATCAGAGCGTCGAGTTCACCGAGCTTGCGGCGGTAGACGTCCAGTGACGCGGGGCAGGAGTCGCCCGCCGGATGCCCCGAGCGCAGACACTCCACGAACGGGCGCGTCTCCTCCAGATCGAACCCGAAGTCCTGAAGGGTCCTGATCTGCTCGAGGAGACGCACGTCGTCCTCGTCGTAGGTGCGGTATCCGTTGCCGCTGCGACGAGCGGGCAGCAGCCCCCGTGACTCGTAGTACCGAAGCGTCCGCGTGGTGGTGCCCGCCCGCTCCGCAAGTTCGCCGATGCGCATGCGTACGACGGTAATCCTTGACGCAGGCGTCAAGGCCAGCGTGATTCAGGGACTCTTTGGCGGCTGGTGCAGGCCGAAGGGAGAACCCTGGTCGTCCTTGCACAGCCGGAAGCGGCCGAAGGCGGCGTCCGACTCCTCGCTCTCGCCGCCGAGGGGCGCCTCGACGGTGCCGCCCAGCTTGATGACCGCGGCCAGGGCCGTCTCCAGGTCGTCGACCCGGAAGAACAGGTAGGGCGCGGCTCCGGCGTCACCGCCGTGCATGCCGCCGGGCACGCCCGGGGTCCCGATCACGTACCCCTGCCCCGAGGGCCCCGGCTCGAAGGTCCAGCCGAGCAACTCACCGTAGAAGGCCCGCCCACGCTCCGGGTCCTGGACACCGATCTCGAAGAAACTCGGTTCACCGGTCATCGCACGGCTCCCACTCTGTGACGGCGGTCACTTTCACCGTACGCCGCGTACCGCCTCGATGGTGGCCGTCCAGCCGTCGGCGCCGTGCCCCTTGGCGATGGCCCGGTCAAGGACGGCCTTGACGCCCCTCAGGGCGCCGACGTCCAGGCCCCGGTGCTCGGAGGCGTGGATGACGTGGTCGACATTGGCGGCCTCCGTGACCAGCGGGGCCTGCTCGCCCGGGTACTCCCCGGAGTCGACCTCGACCGCCGTCGACGCGACGGCCTCCGGGAAGATGGAGAGCAGGGCGCTCATGTACGGGGCCAGCTCCGCGCCCTTCACGCCGTCCGCCCCGGCCAGCGCGAAGGCGTGCACGAGGCCGGACATACTGGTCCAGAAGAAGTCGAGCAGGGCGTTGTCGTAGACGGCGGCGAGTCCGTGGTCCTCGCCGAGGTACACGGTGTTGCCGCCGAGCACCCTGAGCGTGCTCTCGTGCCGCTCGAACACCGGCCGCGGGCCGCTGTGGAAGAGCAGCGCGTCGGCGGTGCCGATCACGGTCACCGGCACGAGGATGGCGCCGTCCAGGTAGTCGATGCCGTGCCCGGCGGCCCAGGCCGCCGCCTCGCGCGAGCGCTCCGGGGTGTCCGAGGTGAGGTTGACCAGGGCGCGCCCCGAGAGGTCGGCGGCGAGCGGGTCGAGCACGGCCTGCGAGACGGCGTAGTCGTAGAGGCAGACGACCACCACGTCCGAGGCACGGACGGCCTCGGCCGCGGTGGTGGTGCGCGTGGCTCCCCTGGCCACCAGGTCGTCGCCCTTGCCGGGCGTGCGGTTCCAGACGGTGGTGGGGTGCCCGGCCTGAAGGAAGGCGCCGGCGAGGGCCCGGCCCATGGCACCGAGGCCGAGAACGGTAACTGAGGTCTTGCGCTGCTGGTTCGTCATACCGACCATGCTTGGCGAGCGCCCACCTCCACACAAGTACGGACTAAATAGTCAGGTACTTACGAAAAGGTAAGCGTGGGGCGGGAGTTGGGGCGCGGCCGGGCGGTCGGTCCGGGTACCAGCCGAGGTGTCGGGTGTCCGCGAATCAGCCGAGGTGTCGGGTGTCCGGGAACCAGCCGAGGTATCGAGTGCACGGGAATCAGCCGAAGTCGAGTGCGCCGTACGCCCGCTTCAGCTCGTAGAAACTCGGGACGCCGGCCATCAGCAGCACCCCGTCCCACAGCCGCCCCGCCGCCTCACCCCTCGGCGCGGGCGAGACGACCGGGCCGAAGACGGCGCCCACGCCGTGGACGGACAGGATCGGTGTCCCGACATCGGGGCCGGCCAGCGCGATGCCCCGCTCGTGCGAGGCCCGCACCGCGTCGTCGTACTCCTCCGTCCAGGCCACCGCCGCGAGTTCCGTGGGCAGTCCGGCGTCGGCGAGGGCGCGCTCGGCTCCGTCCCACTCGCCCCGTTCGTGCAACCGCACCCCGAGCGCGTCGAGATACCTGCCGAGCGCGTCGCTCCCGTGCCGCGCGGCCACCGCCGCGCAGACCCGGCCCGGACCCCGCATGTAGTCGCCCCACTGCCCGTCGGGATCCTCGGGGTCGACGTCGAGGTGCTCGTTCAGCACCGAGAGGCTCATCACCCGCCACCGCACGTGGACGTCCCGCACCCGCCCGACCTCCCGGATCCACCGGGAGGTCAGCCAGGTGTAGGGGCAGACGGGGTCGAACCAGAAGTCGACGTCTTGGGGTGCGCTCATGCAACTACGTTATGGGTGAAGGGAGTTGTTGCGCTTGACCCGCGGGTCAACCCAGCTTCAGTACGCCGATGGCCTGGTCGGCCATCCTGGACTCGCCGAGGGCGTTCGGGTGCACCGGCACGAAGTTGGTGCCGAACAGCACCGGCTCGATCCAGCGCGTGCCGACCGGCTTGCAGGCGTCGTGCCCGTCCGACGCGGCGGCCATGTCGACGAACGTGGCCCCCGTCTCGGTTGCGGCGCGCTGCACGGCCTTGTTCAGGTGGGCCTGGAGATCGCGCAGGTAGGGGACGTCCCCGGTGGCGATCGGCATCTTGGCGAAGCAGCTGGGGTCGGACTTCTCCGGCACGATCCACGGGTAGCCGAGTACGCCGACGCGCGCGTTCGGCGCCTTTGCCTTTACCGCTTGGAGGGCGGTCTTCAGCGCCGGGTACGTGCTCGCGTCGATCTGCTTGGTGAACTTGTCGCCGTTGGCGTCCTTGCAGGGGCTGCCCTTCCCGCCGGAGAGCACTCCCGCGGAGCCGCAGGCGAGGATCGCGCTGATGAAGGTGTTGTTGTCGTTGCCGCCGATCGTCAGCGTCACGACGTCGGTGTCGGCCTTGACGGCGTCGAGCTGCGGTGCGACGCCGGGGTACTGCGATCCGGCGAAGTCCTTGGTCTGGGCTCCGCCGCAGGTCACGTCGGTGAGTCTGGCGCCGGTCCGCTTGGCCACGACGTGCGGGTAGTTGGCGGTCGAGCGGGCGCAGAGGAGGGGCGCGGTCACGTCGAGGGGCAGGACGCCGGAACCGGCGCTGAAGCTGTCGCCGAGGGCGACGTAGTCGAGCGGGTCGGCGCCGGTCGCGTGGGCGGGTGCGGCGGCCAGGCCGAGGGTGGCGGTACCTGCGGCGGCGAGAGTGGCGGCTGCCAGGCGCAGGGCGCGTGCGCGGATCACCATCTGGAATCTCCTTTGAATCCGATGGGGGGTCATTCCCGGAGAGGAGCGAGCAAGCCGCGGGCGCCAACAGCCGTACGGTGGGGGTGATTTGAGCAGGCTTCAGCGGCTTTCGGCGGTTCTCAGTGGTGCAACGCTGAAGTTACTGGCAGGTTTGAACAAGAGTCAACAGTTTGCGCACGCGGCCACCTAGATGGCGGAGCTCTCACCCTCACCCTCACCCTCACCCTCGCCCTCGCCCTCGCCCTCACCCTCGCCCAGCGCGCGACGCACCCGCCCGCAGAATTCCTCCACCGCCGCCGGGTCCGGCTCGGCGGCCTCGGCGAACATCGCCGCCTGGAGGGTGGGGCCGTACACGCGGCCGTGGCGTTCGATGTCGCGCGTACGGGCGGGCTGCACGACGAAGTGCACGTGGCCGGGGACGCGCCCGGCGTGGGACCAGAGGCAGACGTACACCTGCTCGCACTCGTCGCCAACTTCCCTGCGCACGGCGGTGGTTACCCGGGTGAGCAACGGGCCGAGCTCGGCGCCTTCCTCGGCGCCGAGCTCGTGTATTCCCGTGATGTGCCGCAGCGGTTTGACGATGAGGGTGCCGATGCCGAGGGGGCCTGTGCAGTGCTCGACTGTCCAGTGCGCGGTGCGGAGCAGGGTGCCGCCGGGGGGCGGGGCTGTGCCTTCGGCGAGGTCGCAGGCCAGGCAGTCACGCTTGCTCTCCGGCAAGTTGGGCCTCCCCGTGGCTACCCGTTTCCCTCGCGGCTCGCGGCGGGTGGCAGGCCGCCACCACGGTCCCGCCGCTCCGCGGCGGATTCTCCCCACCCACCCACCCGTTTACCCCGCAGCTCCCACCGGACGTAGGACCACAACGTCTCCCCGGGGTTGATCGGCCCCGCCCGTTTACCCCGCGCGCTCGCACTCCCCGGGGCAGTCGGTCCCGCCGTTTACCCCACAGCTCGCACCAGGTGGCACCCCACCACCACCGTCTCGCCGCTTCGCGGCGGATTTATCCCGCCCACCCACCCGATTGCCCCGTGGGGGCATCGTTGCCCTACGTCTGCTGCGAGCTGCGGGGAAACGGGTGGGCGGGCGGGAAGCTTCCGCCGCGCAGCGGCGGCTCAGGCCGGAACGGCGCCGCACCCGAAAAGCTTCCGCCGCGCAGCGGCGGCACAGAGCAAGTGCGGCGCCGCACCCGAGACACATCCACCGCGCAGCGGCGGCACAGGCAAGTGCGGCGCCGCACCCGAGACACATCCACCGCGCAGCGGCGGCTCAGGCCAGAGCGGCGCCGCCTGCGCAGCGGCGGCTCAGGTCAGAGCGGCGCCGCACCCGCCGGCCCCCGGACCCGCGGCGCCGCCCCACGCCTACCGCCGCCCCGCGGCCTCGGGGATCTCCGCAGGCTCCGGGGCCCCTGCGGTCTCCTCGGCCTCCGAGGCCCCGGGCACCCCCGTCGCCCCCTTCCGCCGCCCCGGCAACAGCACCGCCACCACCACGGTCCCCACTCCCAGAATCACCGCGCCGATCAGACTGGTGTGGGCCACCGCGCCAGAGAACGCGGAGCCCACCGCGTCCGCCATCTGGTGCGCGCCCCCGGCGAGTTCCTGCGCCTGCGACTTCAGCTGCGACGCCTCCTGGGGCGAGGACGCCTGCGCCGCCTTCGCCGAGAGCTCGCGCGCCTGCTCGGCGATGCCCTGGGCCACGCCGTTGCCCGCGCCCACGGAGTCCTGGGCCGTGGAGAGCGCGGAGGCGGGAAGCTTGCTGCCCGCGGTCTCGTCGGCCAGCTTCGAGGAGTAGGCGTTCGCGAGGACCGAGCCGAGGACCGCGATTCCGAGCGAGCCGCCGAGTTCCAGCGAGGTGTCGTTGACCGCGCCGCCCACGCCGAGCTCCGACTCGGGGAACGCGCCCATGATGACGTCCGTGCACGGCGAGACCGCGAAGCCGAGCGACAGGCCGAGGATGACCAGCGGCGCCACGAAGTCCCCGTACGTGGAGCCCGCCTCGATCTGTGTGAGGAGCGCCAGCGCGACCGTGCCGCCGACCATCCCCGCGACCACCATGATCTTGCCGCCGATGCGCGGCGCGAGGATTCCGGTGACCGCCGAGCCCACGAAGACCGCGCCGGCCAGCGGCAGCATGCGTACGCCGGTCTCCAACGGGTCGTAGGCGAGGACGAACTGGAGGTGCTGGGTCAGGTAGTAGAAGGCGCCGAACACCGCGAGGAAGAAGAGCGCCACGGCGAGGTTCGAGCCCGCGAAGCCGCGCTGCGTGAACCTGCGTACGTCCAGGACGGGGCGCGGGTGCTTCAGCTCCCAGACGACGAAGGCGATCAGGCCGAGGCCCGCCACCACCGCGGCGGAGATCGCGCGTACGCCCCACCCGAAGTGCGGACCGTCGATGATCATGAAGATCAGGGAGCCCACCCAGACGACCGAGAGCAGGCCGCCCACGTAGTCGATCCGGCCGTGCTGGGCGGCCTTCGACGGCGGTACGAGGACGAACGCGCCGACGATCGCGAGCACCGCCACCGGGATGTTGATCAGGAACGTCGAGTGCCAGCCGTTGTCACGGAGCAGCGCCCCCGCGATCAGCGGCCCCGCGGCGATGGCGATGCCGGACGTGGCCGCCCAGATGGTGATCGCCTTGGCCCGTTCCGCGCGCGGGAAGGTCGCCGCGAGCAGTGAGAGCGTGGCCGGCATGATCAGCGCCGCGCCCACGCCCATCACCGCGCGGACCACGATGACGGCCGTCGAGCTGTCGACCACGGAGCCCGCGGCAGCGCCGACGGACATGATCAGCAGGCCGAGCACCAGCGCGCCACGGCGGCTGTACTTGTCGCCGATCGCGCCGAGCAGCAGCATCAGCGCGGCGTAGGGGACGGTGTAGGCGTCGATGACCCATTGCAGGTCGGAGCTGGACAGGCCGAGGTCCATGGTCATGTCGGGCGCGGCCACCGTCAGCGCGGTGTTGGCCATCACCGCGATCAGCAGGCTCAGACAGAGGACTCCGAGGGCCCACCAGCGGCGGGCGTACGGACGGTCCATCCGTTCGACCGGTTCCTTGATCAGCAGAGGCATCGGATCTCACCC
Source organism: Streptomyces sp. NPDC055099 (assembly GCF_053607685.1). Taxonomy (NCBI): domain Bacteria; kingdom Bacillati; phylum Actinomycetota; class Actinomycetes; order Kitasatosporales; family Streptomycetaceae; genus Streptomyces; species Streptomyces sp. NPDC055099. The sequence goes on from NZ_JBSGUA010000009.1 coordinate 13,772, forward strand.
ATCCCGTTTCTCGCACACGCATTGCATACGCATTGCGCAGGCATCGCACAGATATTGCACAACCCTGTGCAACTACACACTGCTGTGCAAGATACTCCATGTTGCACAGCAGTGTGCAAGCGGGGGGAACGGGGGCGCGGGCGAGTGGGCAGAATGGGGCCATGAATCCCCGCCCCGCGAGCAGCGTCAGAGCCGACGCCAACCGCCGCCGCATCCTCGACGTCGCCGTCGCCGAGCTGCTGCGCGACCCCGACGCCTCCATGGACCAGATCGCGCGCGCCGCGGGCGTCGTGCGGCGGACGGTCTACGGGCACTTCCCCAGCCGTGACGCGCTGATCGAGGCGATCGTGGAGCGGGCCATCGCGGCGGTGGAGACCGCGCACGCCGCGGGCCGCGCGGGCGTCGAGGACCCCGCGGAGGCGGTGGCCAGCTCGCTGCTCGCCGTGTGGGAGGTCGCCGACCGCTACCGCCTGCTGCTCTCCCTCGGCGAGCGGAGCGTGACGATGGGCGGCATCCGCGAACGGCTCGGCCGCGTACACGAGGAGGGTCTGGAGACGTTCCAGCGCGGCCTGGACGACGGCACGTTCGTGTCGCCGCTGCCGACGCGGGCGCTCGGCTACGTGCTCGAAGGCATCCTGTTCGCCGTGATGGAGGCCGTCAACGACGGTGTCGTACCAGCGGAAAAGGCGGGCAGGTCCACCGCGATCACGTTTCTGACCGCGGCGGGCCTGCCCGCCTCACAAGCCACCGAGCTGGTGACACGGGTCGCCGACCGGAGAGCGGCGACCGTCGACGGCTAGGCCGTCAGGGACTTCTTCTCGACGCCGGCCGGCTGCGAGGGAACGGCGTCCACCGCGTCCGGGTCCACGTCCTCCGGCTCGGGAGCGCCGTCGTCGAGCAGCGTCTTCTCGTCGAACGGCAGCCGTCCGGCGAGCACGTCGTCCACCCGCTGCCGGTCGACCTCCTTGGTCCATGTGCCGATCAGGAGCGTGGCCACCGCGTTGCCCGCGAAGTTGGTCAGGGCGCGGGCCTCGCTCATGAAGCGGTCGACGCCGATGATCAGGCCGACGCCGTCCACCAGGGCCGGCTTGTGCGACTGCAGGCCACTGGCCAGGACCGCGATGCCGGAACCGGAGACGCCCGCCGCGCCCTTCGACGCGATCATCATGAACAGGAGCAGCGAGATCTGCTCGCCGATGCCGAGCGGCTGGTCCATCGCCTCGGCGATGAAGAGCGACGACATGGTCAGGTAGATCATGGTGCCGTCGAGGTTGAACGAGTAGCCCGTCGGGACCGTGATGCCGACGACCGGGCGGCTGACGCCCAGGTGCTCCATCTTCGCGATGAGCCGCGGGAGGGCGGACTCGGAGGAGGAGGTGGAGAGGATCAGCAGGAACTCGCGGCCCAGGTACTTCAGGAGCTTGAAGAGGTTGACCCCGGTCACCAGGCGCAGCAGCGCGCCGAGCACGATCAGGATGAACAGCGCGCAGGTGACGTAGAACCCGATCATGATCGTGGCGAGCGCCTTCAGGGCGTCCGTGCCGGTCTCGCCGACCACCGCCGCCATCGCGCCGAACGCGCCGATCGGAGCGGCCCACATGATCATGCCGAGGACCCGGAAGACCAGCTTCTGGATGTGCCCGATGCCGCGCAGGATCGGCTCCCCGGAGCGGCCCATGGCCTGCAGCGCGAAGCCCACGAGCAGCGCGACGAGCAGCGTCTGCAGCACCTCGCCCTGGGTGAAGGCGGAGACGAGCGTCTTGGGGATGATGCCGAGCGCGAAGTCGACGAGTCCCTTGTTCGCCTCGTCGGCGGCGTCGTGGCCCGCGCCCTTCTCGGAGTCGGAGATGTCCATGCCCGAGCCCGGGTGCAGGATGTTGCCGACGATCAGACCGATGGCGAGCGCGACGACGGACATCGCGACGAAGTAGGCGAGGGCCAGGCCGCCCACCTTGCCGACCTTGGCGGCCTTGCGGACCGAGCCGACGCCCAGGACGATCGTGCAGAAGATGATCGGCGAGATCATCATCTTGATCAGGTTCACGAAGCCGGTGCCGAGCGGCTTGAGCTCCGTGGCGAAGTCGGGGAAGAGCAGGCCGACACCGATACCGAGGACCACGGCGATGATGACGGCTATGTACAGATAGTGGGTGCGGTCCCGCTTGGCAGCGGGAGCCTTGGCCACCTGGCTGTCGGTGGTGTCGGCCACGAGGGCCCTCCTTGAACGACTACGTCGGCGTTTTCGGCCAGTGCGTGCGGCTCACGTCCTGGATCGGCCCGTACGTGCGGCTGGTGCGGCGCACGTCCTGGGCAGGCGAATCTCGGGTGACTATCTCTCGCCCTGTGAGGGCGGTCACCCTTACGTTCATTTAGTTCGCACTTATACGGCGAGGCAGACTGGCACCATGTCCCTCGCCCGTCCGCCCCGGCCGCGCAGCCTCGCCGGACAGCTCTTCGCGATGCAGATCGTGCTCGTCACCGTCGTGGTGGCCGGATGTGCGCTCTTCACGTTCCTGAGCGACCGGCAGCAGGCCGAGGAGGGCGCGCGCCGCCAGGCCACGGCCGCTGCACGCGCGGTCGCGGACTCCCCCTCGGTGCGTGAGGCGGCGCTCAGCGAGGACCCGACGAGGACCCTCCAGCCGTACGCCACCGCCGTGCGCCTGCACACCGGCGTCGACTTCGTCACGATCATGGACCCGGACGGCACCCGCTGGACGCACCCCGACGAGGACCAGATCGGCGCGCGCTTCCTCGGCCACCGGGCGGACGCGCTCAAGGGCAGGACCTTCACCGAGACGTACACGGGGACGCTCGGCCCCTCGGTGCGCGTGGTCACCCCGATCCTGGCCGACGACGGCAGCGGCCGGATCACCGGCCTGGTCAGCGCGGGCATCACCATCGAGGAGATCAGCCAGAAGGCGCGCGGCCAGCTCCTCGCCCTGCTCGGCGTCGCGGCCGGCGCGCTCGTGCTCGGCGGACTCGGCACGTACGTCATCAACGCCCGCCTGCGCCGCCACACCCACGGCATGAACGCCACCGAGCTGAGCCGCATGCACGACTACCACGAGGCCGCCCTGCACGCCGTGCGCGAGGGCCTCCTGATGCTGGACGGACAGCGGCGCATCGCCCTGATCAACGACGGGGGGCGCGAGCTGCTCGGCGTGTCGGGCGACCTGATCGGCCGGAACGTCGCCGAGCTCGGCCTGCCCGCTCCGCTGACGGGCGCGCTGCTCGCCGCCGAGCCGCGGGTCGACGAGCTGCACCTGACGGCGGACCGGGTGGTCGTGGTGAACACCTCGCCCGTGTCGAGCGGCGAGCGCCGGGGCACGGTCGTGACGTTGCGCGACCACACCGAGCTGCAGGCGCTGACCGGCGAGCTCGACTCGGAACGCGGCTTCACGCGGGCGCTGCGCTCGCAGGCCCACGAGGCCGCCAACCGCCTCCACACGGTGGTCTCGCTCATCGAGCTGGGCCGCGCGGACGAGGCCGTCGACTTCGCCACGGCCGAGCTGGAGCTGGCGCAGACGCTGACGGACCAGGTGGTCGCGGCCGTGAGCGAGCCGGTGCTCGCGGCGCTGCTCCTGGGCAAGGCGGCTCAGGCGAACGAACACGGCGTGGAACTCGTCGTGTCGCCCGACAGCAGCATCGACGACGGGATGCTGCCCGCGAATCTGCCCGCGCGTGATCTGGTGACGGTCCTCGGCAACCTGATCGACAACGCGGTGGACGCGGCCCAGGGCTCGCCCGCGGCCCGTGTCACGGTGACGGCACGCGCGGACGAGGCGGGGCTCACGCTGCGGGTGTCCGACACGGGGCCCGGCGTCGACCCGGCCCACACGGAGGCGGTCTTCCGGCGCGGCTGGTCCACGAAGGCCACGGCGGGCCGGGGCCTCGGCCTCGCCCTGGTCCACCAGACGGTGACGAAGCACGAGGGGACGCTTAAGGTGCGGGAGGCGCCCGGGGGCGGCGCGGAGTTCGAGGTGCGCCTGCGGACGGCGGCCACCGCCCTCGTGCCCACGACGCCGGGTGCCGATGAAGAGCCGGGTGCCGATGAAGAGGCGTCCGTTCCGCCGGGCGCAGCAGACGGAGGCACCACGTGACCGAGCCCATCCGCGTCCTGGTCGTGGAGGACGATCCCGTGGCCGCTGACGCCCACGTCCTCTACGTGAACCGCGTCCCCGGCTTCCACGCCGTCGGCAAGGCGCACAGCGCGGCCGAGGCGAAACGCGCCCTGGACCGTACGGAGGTCGATCTCCTCCTCCTCGACCTGCACCTCCCCGACGGCCACGGCCTCCAACTGGCCCGCACCCTGCGCGCCGCGGGCCACCGCACCGACGTCATCGCGGTCACCTCGGCCCGCGATCTCGCGGTCGTACGCGAGGGCGTCTCCCTCGGCGTGATCCAGTACGTGCTCAAGCCCTTCACCTTCGCGACCCTCCGCGACCGCCTCGCCCGTTACGCCGAGTTCCGCACGGCCGCGGGCGAGGCCACCGGACAGGACGAGGTGGACCGCGCGCTGGCCACCCTGCGCGCGCCAGGACCGGCCGCCCTGCCCAAAGGGCTCAGTGGACCCACCCTCGAAAGAGTGACGCGCACACTGCGCGACGCGCCCCCCGAGGGCGTCACCGCCGCGGCCGCCGCCGAGATTGTGGGAATCTCCCGCATCACCGCGCGCCGCTACCTGGAGCACCTGGTCGCCACGGGCCGCGCCGCCCGCACCCCGCAGTACGGCCACGTCGGCCGCCCCGAGTACGCCTACCGCTGGCTCACGTCGAACACCTGACGCATCAAATCCCCGCGCGTGTACGCCGGTTGCCGCCCCTCCGAAACCCCGGAAGCGTCCGCGCGCCGCCTCCAATAACAACGTTGTCACGTTGATGACAAGGGGCGACGCACGGGCATTGACCTTGCTCCGAACCCGCCCTTACGTTCACCGGGCAGCCCCGCGTTGCGCCCCGCGTGGTAACCCGGCCGTATCGGCCAGTAGGAGGTCGTGCCCGTGCGTCCCACCACCCCTCTGCTCCTCGCCACCGCCCTGGTCGCCGCCGCCACCCTCACCGCGTGCGGCGGGGACTCCGGCGACGATCCGGACACCGTGAAGGTCTCCTTCAAGCAGTCCACGGACAACCAGGTCAAGGTCATGGACACCTTCCTGGCGGACATCAAGAAGCAGTTCGAGAAGGAGAACCCCGGCAAGAAGGTGAAGCTGGTGCCGATCAAGGCGCCGGACTCCGAGTACTACACCAAGCTCCAGCAGATGATGCGCTCCCCGAAGACCGCGCCCGACCTGGTCTACGAGGACACCTTCCTCATCAACTCGGACATCACCAGCGGGTACTTGAAGCCGCTCGACCCGTACCTGAACAAGTGGAAGGACTGGGACCAGTTCATCGGCACGGCCAAGTCGGCGGCGAAGGCGGCGGACGGCAAGACGTACGGCGTACCGGACGGCACCGACACCCGCGGCCTCTGGTTCAGCAAGAGCATCTTCAAGAAGGCCGGGCTGCCGGCCGACTGGCAGCCCAAGTCGTGGGACGAGATCCTCCAGGCCGCGCGCACCATCAAGAAGAAGGTCCCCGGCGTCACGCCCATGAACGTCTACACGGGCAAGCCCGCGGGCGAGGCGGCCACCATGCAGGGCATGGAGATGCTCCTGTACGGCACGGGCGAGGACCCCATGTACGACCCGAAGTCGAAGAAGTGGGTCACCGGCAGCCAGGGTTTCAAGGACTCCCTGGAGTTCGTCGAGACGGTCTACAAGGAGAAGCTCGGCCCTGACGTCTCCGACGCCCTCGACCCGAACTTCGCCACCCGGGTGCGCGGCGAACTCCTCCCCGAGGACAAGCTCGGCATCAACCTCGACGGCTCCTGGCTGCCGCAGGACTGGGGCAAGGGCGCGGGCCACGAGTGGCCGGAGTGGTCCCAGAAGCTGGGCCTGGCCCATATGCCGACGCAGAACGGCGAGGCTCCCGGCAAGGTGAGCATGTCCGGCGGCTGGACCTGGGCGATCCCCTCCAAGGCGGGCAACCCCGACCTGGCCTTCAAGTTCATCGAGCAGATGCAGACCAAGGCCAACGCCCAGAAGTGGTACGTGGCGAACTCGGGCATCGCGGTCCGCAAGGACGTCGCCGCCGACCCCGCCTACCTCAAGGCGCAGCCCGGCCTGAAGTTCTTCACCGACCTGGTGGCATCGACGCACTACCGGCCCGCGTACCCGGCGTACCCGAAGGTCTCCACCGCGGTGCAGGAGGCCATGGAGAAGGTCACCACGGGCGACGCGTCCGTGGCCGACGCGGCGAGCGGCTACGACGACGAGGTCAAGGCGGCGACCGACGGCGAGGTCATCGAGAAGTAGGCCGGGCCCGCGATCCGGCAGGCAAGGGAGTCCGAGATCCGGCAGGCAAGCAAGGGAAGTGAGATCCCCGAGGTGACCACCGCACCCACCGCCGGACCCGGCGGCGTCGTCAAGACTCCGGGGACGGGGGCCGCGCGGCCCCCGTCCCGCTCCAAGCTGACGGGCCGGGCCCTGTCCCGCGCGCTGCCCGTCTCCCCCGCCGTGATCCTCCTGCTGCTGTTCCTCGCGGGACCGATCGGCTACTGCGCCTACATCGCGTTCACCGACCTCCAGCTCACCGGCCAGGCGGAGTCGAGCTTCGTCGGGTTCGACAACTTCCGTAAGGCCTTCGGGGACGAGGCGTTCCTCAACGCGGTCTGGCTGACCCTGGTCTTCACGCTGGTGTCGTCGATCCTGGGGCAGAACACCATCGGCCTCGCGCTCGCGTCCCTGATGCAGCGGGCGTCCAGGCCGGCCCGCACGGTCACCGGCGCCATCGTGATCACGGCGTGGGTGCTGCCCGAGGTGGTGGCGGCCTTCCTCCTGTACGCCTTCTTCCGCCGCGAGGGCACCCTCAACGCGGTCCTCGACTTCCTCCATCTGCCGTCCCAGAACTGGATGTACACGCTGCCGATCCTGGCGGTGTCGTTCGCCAACGTGTGGCGCGGGACGGCCTTCTCGATGCTCGTCTACTCGGCGGCCCTGAACGAGATCCCCAAGGAGATCACCGAGGCGGCCCAGGTGGACGGCGCGGGCGGCTGGCGCCGCATGTGGCACATCACGCTCCCGATGATCCGCCGCTCCATCGGCACGAACCTGATGCTCAACACCCTCCAGACCCTCTCCGTCTTCGGTCTGATCTGGGTGATGACGCGCGGCGGCCCGGGAAACCGCAGCCAGACCCTCCCCCTGTTCATGTACGAACAGGCCTTCCAGAAGAGCATGATCGGTTACGGCACGGCGGTGGCGCTTCTGCTCCTGGTCGTCGGCTCACTCTTCTCCCTCGTCTACATGCGCCTGCTCCGCACGGAGGTCTGAGTGTCCGCCAACACATCTGTACGGAGCATGGGTTCGCGCAGGGCGGGCCGACGCCTCGCGGCGGACGCCGGCCTGCTCGTCGTCGCGGTGGCGTTCGTCCTGCCGCTGATCTGGGTCGTCCTGTCCTCGCTCGACGCCAGGGCCGACCTCAGGGTGAAGGTCCCCGACGGCATCACCCTGGACAACTACGACGCGGTCCTGACCCCCGAGATCACCTTCACGCCCCTCCTCAACAGCCTGCTGCTGTGCGGCGGCGGCACACTCCTGACGGTGGCGTGCGCGGCGCTCGCCGCCTACCCGCTCTCCCGCTTCAGGTCCCGCCTGAACCGCCCCTTCATGCTGACGATCCTCTTCGCGACCAGCCTGCCGATCACGGCGATCATGGTCCCGGTGTACGCGCTGTTCGTGCAGGTCGACCTGATCGACACGATGCAGGGCACGATCTTCTTCTTCGCCGCGTCCCAACTCCCCTTCGCCATCTGGCTGATGAAGAACTTCATGGACGGAGTACCGAAGGAGCTGGAGGAGGCGGCGTGGACGGACGGCGCGTCGTCGTTCCAGTCCCTGCTGCGCATCGTGCTCCCCCTGATGGGCCCGGGGGTGGCGGTGGTGACGGTGTTCTCCTTCGTCATGATGTGGGGCAACTTCTTCGTCCCGTTCATGCTGCTGCTCACCCCGGAGCAGATGCCGGCGTCGGTCAGCATCAACGACTTCTTCGGCAACAAGGGGACAGTGATCTACGGCCAGTTGGCGGCCTTCTCGATCATCTACTCGACGCCGGTGATCCTCCTTTACGTACTGATCTCACGGCGTCTTGGCGGCGGCTTCGCATTGGGGGGTGCGGTGAAGGGGTGACCCCGGCCCTCCTCCGCTGCCCACCCCGCTGGCTAGGATCGCCGGGTCTGAGGGAGGGCACATGCGGGGGCGTTTGCTGAACGGCCGGTACGAGCTGCTGGAGCGGCTCGGCGCGGGCGGCATGGGAGAGGTGTGGCGGGCGCGGGACGTAAGCCTCGGCCGCGAGGTGGCGGTGAAGCTCTTCGCGGCGGCGGAGTCCGCCGACGCCGATGAACTGGACCAGCTCCTGGCGCGCTTCCGGCAGGAGGCGCGGGCGGCGGCCTCGCTGGACAGCCCGTACATCGTGGCCGTGTACGACCACGGCACGGATGAGGGTACGGGCGGCGGTACGGCCGGTGGCAGCTCGCAGCCGACTCCGTACCTGGTGATGGCCCTCGTGCAGGGACGTTCCCTCGACCACGTGCTGCGCGAGAGCGTGCGCGTGCCCGTGGCGGAGGCGTTGCACTGGGGGGCCGACGTCTGCCGCGCCCTGGACGCGGCGCACTCGGCGGGTGTCGTGCACCGTGACATCAAGCCCGGCAACATCATGATCACGCAGGACGGCACAGCCAAGGTCGTCGACTTCGGCATCGCGACGTTCATCGAGCGGGCGGCGGGCGACTCGCGGTTGACGCGGACCGGGGAGCTGCCGTTCGGCAGCGTGCCGTATCTGGCGCCGGAGCGGTTCCGGCAGGAGCCGGGCGACGGTCGCACCGACCTCTACGCGCTCGGCTGCGTCCTCTACGAACTCCTCGTCGGCAGAACGCCGTTCACCGGCTCGGCGGCGGGCGTCATGTTCAACCACGTCAACGACGCACCGCTGCGACCCTCGCGGGCGCGGCCCGAGGTGCCGGCGCCCGTCGAACGCCTCGTGCTCGACCTCCTGGCCAAGGACCCCGCCGACCGGCCCGCGGACGCGGCGACGACGCTGGAGCGGATTCTGGCGGCGGCCGATCAGGGCGGGGACGGGGACGAAGACGGGGACGGGGACGGTGGTGCGGGCGGGGCCGACGACGACATACAGGACGCCGTCGTGGGCGAGCGGGAGCGGCAGGCGGCCGGGGAGGTGGAGGACGCGCGTCCCCGGCCCGAGCCCACACCTCAGCCCAAGCCCCAGCCCCGGCCCCAGCCGGTCAGCAAGGTGTCCGTGCCCCCGGACGCACACGGCTCACGCGGGAAGCGGCGTCTGCTGATCCCCGCGGCCTTGCTGCTCGCGGTCAGCATCCCGACGGGGCTCGGCATACGTTCCCTTGCCGCGTCCGAGGGGGAACCATCCACCCCGGTCCCGGGCACGTACGAGATCGGCGTCGCCCACAGCTACACGCACGTCGGCACGGCACGCTCCGGCGGTGGCGCAGAGGAGACCTCGGAGTTCAAGCAGTTCACGACGCAGCAGATGCGTACCGTCGAGTCCGCCTTCGCCGAGACGCTCGGCGAGAAGGGCGGTGAGAAGAGCGGCGAGAAGGGCGGCGACCGCTTCCGTCTCGTCCCCGTGGCCGCGGACCCGGACACGACGTCCCGCGAACTGCTCGCCGAGCACCCGGACATGCTCGCGGTCATCGGTGACACCGTCGACTTCTCCTGGGTGCACGACACGGACGAGGCGTTCCTGCCGGAGATCAGCACGTGTTACGACGTCGCCCACGCCGGGGGCGCGTTCGCGATCCCGGCCGACGACGAACGGCAGGGTGAGGCGATGGCCGAGTACCTCCTGACGCGGACCGACGCGCGCCGGGTGCTTGTGGCGGAGGACAAGGTCTGGGCGGACCGGCAGGACGGCATCGGGACCGGGCTGCGCGAGGCGGGCGTGCCCGCCGAGGCGCTGGAGGTGCGGCCGGACGAGGTGAAGACGGCGCAGATCCCGGCGCTGGCCGAGGAGGCGCGGGCGGACGCGGTGGTGGTGCCGATCGGGACGGACGTCACCGTGTGGGCGAAGAAGCTCAGGGCGGGCGGCTTCACCGGGCCGATCCTGTCCCAGAGCGCCCCCGAGGGGGTCTGCGAGGACTCGGAGGAGCGGGCGAGGGCGGCGAAGACGGCCGCGGGCATCCCGGAGGGTGTCCTGCGCACGCGCAACTACTCCGGCGAGCCGGGCGACAACCTCCCCGCACGCGGCAACCAGGAGCTGTACGACGGCGCCCTGGCTCTGGCGACGGCCCTCAAGAAACTCCCGGCGGACGCCTCCCCGACTTCGCTCCGCCACACCTTGGACCGCGAGATCCAGAACGTCTCGGTCAACGGCGTCCTGGACGAGGTCTCCTTCGAGAAGCGCCGCTCGGCGCGTGAACGCCCGGTGTGGTTCGACCGCAGGGAGAAGGACACGTGGACCGAGATCGGCAAGGTGGACAGCACATACGAGCCGACGAAGCAGTAGCGATGTCCGCGACTAAGCCTTCAGGGCGGCCCGAAGCCGCGCGGCGACGTCAGCCATCTCACCCGGCGCCACGTCCAGCACCCCGTTCTCGGTCATCAGGACGTGGAACTGCTGCTGCTCGTACGGGATTCCGGGCGGCAGAGCGGCGATGTGCCAGTGGAGGTGGCTGTTCCCTTCCTGGCTCCCGAGGGAGTAGAGGTAGGTGCGCTCGGAGTCGAAGACCCGCTCGACGGCGCGGGTCACCTGGCGCACGAAGAGCATGATCCGCACGTATGCGGCCTCGTCCAGGTCGCGAACGACGTGCTCTACGTGGGCCTTGGGCGCGACGAGGACTTTCCCGGGGAGGGTGGGCCACCGGTCGAGAAAGGCGACGTGCTCGTCGTCCTCGTGGACGAGGTGATGGGCATAGCCGGTTTCTCCGCGAAGAAACGCACAAACAAAGCAGGGTCCGCTGCGAGCCCGCTCCATGTACCCCTCAAGATCCATGGCTTTCCGCTCCATCACCACGTGCGATCTCCCTTTTTGTGCCGCCCGATTCACCGGGATGAACCCCTCACGCCCCATTGCTCAGCAGATTTCTCTCTGGTGCCGCCGATCAGCTCCCGCTAGCGTGCTTAGCTCGCGCCAACTCCCACCCTCACCAGGAGCCGTCAGTGAACCGCCCTCTCCGTCTCGCGACGGTCGCCCTCACCGCGACCGCGGCTCTGCTGCTCACAGCCTGCGGCAGCGGCGACGACGAGTCCAAGGACAACGACAAGATCGCTGGGGCGGGCAAGGGGGGCGAGAAGGAGTCGGCTTCGCCCAGCGCGAGCCCGGCAAAGGACTCCGGCCGTCCCAAGATCGAGCTCCCGGCGGATCTGACCATGACCTTTGAGGAGCCCCGTACCGGGGACGCCGTGAAGAAGGCCGTGCTTGCCGACAACGCGGAGCGCATGCGCGCCGTGAACGCCGCCATCACGGGGACGGACCCGAAGGGTGAGGCGGTCGGCTACTACAACACCGGCAAGGCGCTCGAAGCGGCGGTGACCTGGGTCAAGAAGTTCAAGGACGCCGATCTGTCGCTCACGGGGACAGTGCGCTACTACGACCGCCAAGTGACGCTCAAGGACAAGAAGACCGCCACGCTTTCCTTCTGTGCGGACGAAGGCAAGGGCTTCACCAAGAGCAAGAAGAACGACAAGACCAACAAGACGCCGGTGACCAAGAACAGCTACGTCTCGTACAACACGCAGCTGATCAAGAACGACGACGGCACCTGGCAGACCTCGCAGATCATTTCCACCAGGGGGGCGGCGCAATGCCAACCGTAAGAAGGGCCACAGCCCTGACGGCATTCTTCACGGGCCTGGCAGTGGCCTTGAGCGGCCCTCAGGCGTGGGCCGACATCGACCCGGGCGGCAACGGCTCCGAGACGCAGGTGGACGCCGACAGCGACGGGCAGACCCTGTCCGCCACGGCGGGCGGCGTCAAATTCGACCACTCGAAGAACGGCAAGGGCGGCACGACGGGCCCGGTGACTCCGTCCACCAACTGGACGCCTCCGCCCTGCTATTACGCTCCCGCGCACACCCCTGCCCAGCTCCAGAAGAAGCTTGAGCCGATCTGGGCGGCCGAGTCCACCGGATCGCAGTGGGATCTGTCGCAGCGCAATCGCTACGTCGACGGGCAGCCCTACAAGGACTTCAACAAGGACAAGACCGGTGACGGCTTCTGGTGGGACGGCTTCATCCCGGAGGGAAGGGAAAGCGCCCCGGGAGCATTCGACTGCGACAAGCCGTACTTCTGGGTCGACAAGGGCGACCCGCCGCCGGCCGACATTCCGGAAGCCGTCACTCCGGAGGTCCTCGCGCAGCTCGCGTACGCCGAGATCCGCGTACCCGACACCGAAGTCACGCTCGCCCCGGCGGATACCACCAAGGTCAATCTCCCGACCTGGGCGTGGCTGGATCAGGCCGATTTCAAGCCGGTGTCGGTGACGGCCTCGGTCCCGGTCCTCGACCTCCAGGCAACGGCGACCGCCGAACCCGTCTCCCTGAAGATCGACCCCGGCACCAAGGACGCCGAAACCTACCCCGCATCCGGCGTCTGCCCGATCAACGACGGCAAGATCGGTGAGCCCTACACCAAGGGCAAGTCCGACGAGGACCCGCCCTGCGGCGTGAAGTACCTCCGCTCGTCCGGCGACGGCTCCTACCCGCTCAAGGCAACCGTCACCTGGAAGATCCACTGGACCGGCACGGGGGTCAACAAGCCGCAGAAACTCCCCGACGGCGAGTTCGGCGCGGACCAAGAGGTCGTGGTCGAGGAGATCCAGTCGATCAACCGATAGCCCGCACGGCACGACACGGCACAACACGACGTGACATGACCGAGCGATACGACGTCCCGGAACAGACCCTCGCCCGCTCCCTCTTCGGCCCCCTCGGCGGCATCATCGAGATCGGTGCTGTCGCCGCGGCCGGGACCTGGGAACTGGCGGATGTTTCCGTGGGCGACTTCGTCGCGGGGCGGAGGGGTGATGTGGTGCGGCTTCTTGAAGTGGTCCGGTGGGTCGGGGACTTCGGGGAGCCGGTCATGGGGATCTTCGATGAACTCGGCTATCTGCGGGAGCATCCCGTGGAGGCGTCGAGCCTCCTGCTGTGGTCCTCCGGGTACGAGGACGTGCGGGGGCCGTTCGATCAGCCGCACGCCGTGCGCCGTATGTGCCGGCTCGGCGCGGATCTGCAGCTGACCCGCTTTCTCCAGGCCCTGATCACCGCGGCGATCGCACGCGGCCCCGAGGTCCCCCGCGGAGCCGCCCTCATCGCCGAGGCGATACAAATCGCGGCAGGACTCGTCGGCCGCGCGCTCGAAGGGGAGGACGATGAGCCCGGGGGACCCGGCGGCCCCGCGCGCGGAGCCGCGGCCATGGCCGTCCTGCGGATATGGCGCGTCGCCCACCTCGCCGACCTGCTGCTCCCGGACTCCCCCGCGCATCCCAAGGCCCGGCCCCTCTTCCGTGCGTACGGGCACGCCCTGGAGGAGTTGCTCGGCGAGCCTCACGCCCCCCGCGCACCCAGCACTCCGTAGCTTCGCACCAATCCGCAACCTCGTATGAACGCACCGTAGTCGTCGGCCCCCCGCGCCCATACCGTGTGCCCGTGCAATCGAGCCAGCCCAATCAGCCGACGCCCCCGTTCAACTTTCCCGCCGCCCGGCGCCTCCGTGAGGCCCTGGGGATGGCGCACGGGCATGTCGCCTACGGGATGCGGGCGAGTTACGGGCTCACCTACATCACCCCCGAGACCATCGCCGCCTGGGAGCGCGGGCTCGCCGCGCCCACCTCCGCCGAGCTCACCGCGCTCGCGGGGACCTTGTGGTGCTCGCCCGGTGAGCTCATGGGCGCCGCCACCACCCTGCGCGAGCACCGGCTCGCCCGTGGGCTCGCGCCCGAGGACGTGGCGCGCGGGTCCGGCGTCGAGATCCAGGCCTATCTGCACATGGAGGAGACCAACACCTGGCGCGGCAACGAGCGGCAGTCCGCCGCCCTCGCCGACGTGCTGCGGCTCCCGCTGCCCGACTTCATCAACGTCGTCGGACGCGCCGACGAGCTCGCCGACCTGCTGCGCAGGGCCGTCACCACCCGCTGGCAGGGGTATGTGCGGCCCGTCAGCAAGATGCTGCCCGTGCACAAGCGGCATCTCGAGGACGTGCTGCAGCAGCTGCACGCCGACTACCAGTCGCGCATGGTCCGCACCCTGAGCTGGGGCGGCGGCGCCGGGGCCGACGCCTCGGGGAGCGCCGGGCAGGACTTCCTGGACAAGATCCTGGAGCACTTCTGGACCCAGGTGCGCGGCGCCGCCGGGGGCTGATCCGGCGAAGACGGAAACCGGCCGCTAGAAGACCGACTCCGCCTCGTCCATCCGGTCCTTCGGCACCGTCTTCAGCTCGGTGACCGCCTCCGCGAGCGGCACCATCGTGATGTCGGTGCCCCGCAGGGCCGTCATCCGGCCGTAGTCGTCGCGGTGCACAGCCTCCACCGCGTGCCAGCCGAAGCGGGTCGCGAGGACACGGTCGTACGCCGTCGGAGTGCCGCCGCGCTGGACGTGGCCGAGGATGACCGGCTTGGCCTCCTTGCCGAGGCGGGTCTCCAGTTCGTACGCCAGCGCCGTGCCGATGCCCTGGAAGCGCTCGTGGCCGAACTGGTCGATCGCACCCTTGCCGTAGTTCATGGTGCCCTCGGCCGGGTGCGCGCCCTCCGCCACGCAGATCACCGCGAACTTCTTGCCGCGCGAGAACCGCTCCTCGACCATTTTCACCAGGTCAGCGGGGTCGAAGGCGCGCTCGGGGAGGCAGATGCCGTGGGCGCCGCCCGCCATGCCGGACTCCAGGGCGATCCAGCCCGCGTGCCGGCCCATGACCTCGACCACCATCACGCGCTGGTGCGACTCGGCCGTCGTCTTGAGGCGGTCCATCGCCTCCGTGGCGACACCCACCGCCGTGTCGAAACCGAAGGTGCGGTCCGTGGAGGAGATGTCGTTGTCGATCGTCTTCGGGACGCCCACCACCGGCAGGCCCGCGTCCGACAGCATCTTCGCGGCCGTGAGGGTGCCCTCGCCGCCGATCGGGATCAGGGCGTCGAAGCCGATCTCCTTGGCGAGCGCACGCGCGTCCTCGCAGGCCGCGCGGAACCGGTCACGCTCCAGGCGCGAGGAGCCGAGAATCGTTCCGCCGCGGGCCAGGATGCCGCTGACCTCGTTGAGACCGAGGGAGCGGTAGCGGCCGTCGAGCAGGCCCGCGTAACCGTCCTCGAAGCCGATGACCTCGTCTCCGTAGTGCGTGACGGCTCGGTGCACGACCGACCGGATCACTGCGTTGAGGCCAGGGCAGTCGCCGCCTGCGGTGAGAATTCCGATGCGCATCGTGCTGTGTCTCCTGCTCGCTGTTGATGCGTGTGAGCCGGTCCGATTGTTCCATGACCGCGAACCCGGTGCCGCTCACCACAGAGCGACCCGGTTCACGGCTGCCCCGGCCGATCCTGGGGAGAAGGCCCTTGGGGCCGCTTCACGAGGCCTTTCGTCCGGCGGGCGACCTAGCCAGCCGCAGAGGTATTGTCAAGAGGGCACGGCAACCATATCGGGTCATTTGTCCGGCCCTGACGGGAGCCGCCCGGTCTCACCGGGCGGCCAGGGAACACCGCGGCGGAGCAGCGGAGAAGGGGAGAGCACGCGTGACGCGCAGCGTGTACGTGACCGGGATCGACCGGGGCGACGGCCGCCAGGTCATCGAGCTGGGAGTCATGGAACTCCTGACCCGCCAGGTCGACCGGGTGGGGGTTTTCCGGCCACTGGTCCACGACGGGCCCGATCGCCTCTTCGATCTCCTGCGGGCCCGGTACCGGCTCGCGCAGGACGCCGCGTCCGGGTACGGCATGGATTACCACGAGGCCTCCGCGATCCAGGCCGAGCAGGGCACCGACGAGCTGGTCTCCCAGCTCGTCGACCGTTTTCACCGGGTGGCCAGGGACTACGAGATCGTCCTGGTGCTCGGCACGGACTTCGCCGACACCCAGCTCCCCGACGAGCTGTCCCTCAACGCGCGCCTCGCCAACGAGTTCGGCGCCTCGGTGATACCCGTCGTCGGCGGCAAGAACCAGACCGCCGAATCGGTCCGCGCCGAGACGCGCAACGCCTATCGCGCCTACGAGAGCCTGGGCTGCGACGTCCTGGCGATGGTCACCAACCGGGTGGCGCCCGCCGACCGCGACGAGATCCATGAGGGCCTCGCGGCCGGCCTTCCCGTGCCCAGTTACGTCCTGCCGGACGAGCCCGCGCTCGCCGCCCCCACGGTCGCCCAGATCACCCACGCGCTCGGCGGCCGGGTCGTGCTCGGCGACGACGCGGGCCTGGCCCGTGACGCGCTCGACTTCGTCTTCGGCGGCGCGATGCTGCCGAACTTCCTGAACGCCCTGACCCCGGGCTGCCTCGTGGTCACCCCCGGGGACCGCGCCGACCTCGTGGTGGGCTCGCTCGCCGCGCACAGCGCCGGTACGCCGCCCATCGCGGGCGTCCTGCTGACCCTGAACGAGCAGCCCGGCGAGGCGATCCTGAAGCTCGCCGACCGCCTGGCGCCCGGCACCCCGGTCATCGCGGTCTCCGGCGGCTCCTTCCCCACCGCGGGCGAACTCTTCGCCCTGGAGGGCAAGTTGAACGCCGCCACGCCCCGCAAGGCGGAGACGGCCCTCGGCCTCTTCGAGCGGTACGTCGACACGGCGGGGCTGCTCGGCCGCGTACAGGCGCCCAGCAGCGACCGCGTCACGCCGATGATGTTCGAGCACAAGCTCCTGGAGCAGGCGCGTTCCGACAAGCGCCGCGTCGTGCTGCCCGAGGGCACCGAGGAGCGCGTCCTGCGTGCCGCCGACGTGCTCCTGCGCCGCGGTGTCTGCGACCTGACGCTGCTCGGCCCGGTCGAGCAGATCCGCAAGAAGGCCGCGGACCTCGGTGTCGACCTCGCCGCGTCGCAGCTCATCGACCCGCAGACCTCCGAGCTGCGGGACGCGTTCGCCGCCAAGTACGCCGAGCTGCGCGCCCACAAGGGCGTCACGGTCGAGCTGGCGTACGACGTCGTCGCCGACGTGAACTACTTCGGCACCCTGATGGTGCAGGAGGGGTTCGCCGACGGCATGGTGTCGGGTTCCGTTCACTCCACGGCCGCCACGATCCGGCCCGCGTTCGAGATCATCAAGACCAAGCCGGACGCCTCGATCGTCAGTTCGGTCTTCTTCATGTGCCTGGCCGACAAGGTGCTCGTCTACGGCGACTGCGCGGTCAATCCCGACCCCAACGCCGAGCAGCTCGCCGACATCGCCGTGCAGGCGGCGGCCACGGCCGAGCAGTTCGGCGTGGAGCCGCGGATCGCGATGCTCTCGTACTCGACGGGCACGTCGGGTTCGGGCGCCGACGTCGACAAGGTGCGCGAGGCGACGGAGCTGGTGCGGGAGAGCCGCGGTGACCTGAAGATCGAGGGTCCGATCCAGTACGACGCCGCCGTGGAGCCCTCGGTCGCGGCGACGAAGCTGCCGGACTCGGAGGTCGCGGGGCAGGCGAGCGTGCTGATCTTCCCGGACCTGAACACCGGCAACAACACGTACAAGGCCGTGCAGCGCTCGGCGGGCGCGATCGCCGTCGGGCCGGTCCTCCAGGGCCTGCGCAAGCCGGTCAACGACCTGTCCCGCGGCGCTCTCGTGCAGGACATCGTCAACACCGTCGTGATCACCGCGATCCAGGCCCAGGGCCGCCCGACCACCTCGGTCTAGCGGCCCCGCAAGCCCCGTATGACGTCTACAGAAAGCATTCCTCCTGTGACCGCCACCCGAGTCCTCGTCCTCAACTCCGGTTCCTCGTCGGTGAAGTACCAGTTGCTCGACATGCGGGACAGCTCACGCCTCGCGGTCGGCCTCGTCGAGCGCATCGGCGAGGAGACCTCGCGGCTCAAGCACACCCCGCTGGCCGGCGGCGGCGAGGAGCGGGAGCGCGAGGAGCCGATCGCCGACCACGAGGCGGCGCTGAAGGCGGTCGCCGCCGAGCTGACCGCCGACGGGCTCGGTCTCGACTCCCCCGAGCTCGCCGCGATCGGTCACCGCGTGGTGCACGGCGGCCTGAAGTTCACCGAGCCGACGGTCGTCACGGACGAGGTGCTCGCGGAGATCCAGCGGCTCGTCCCGGTGGCGCCGCTGCACAACCCGGCCAACATCACCGGCATCCGCACGGCCCAGGCGCTGCGCCCGGACCTCCCGCAGGTCGCCGTCTTCGACACGGCGTTCCACACGACGATGCCGGAGTCGGCGGCGCGCTACGCCATCGACGTGGCCACCGCCGACCAGCACCGCGTGCGGCGCTACGGCTTCCACGGGACCTCGCACGCGTACGTGTCCCGCAAGGCCGCCAAGCTGCTCGGCAAGACGCCCGAGGAAGTGAACGTCATCGTGCTGCACCTGGGCAACGGCGCCTCCGCGAGCGCCGTGCGGGGCGGCAGGTGCGTGGAGACATCGATGGGGCTCACGCCGCTTGAGGGGCTCGTGATGGGTACCCGTTCCGGTGACGTGGACCCGGCGGTCGTCTTCCACCTGGCCCGCGTCGGCGGGATGTCGATCGACGAGGTCGACACCCTGCTCAACAAGAAGAGTGGTCTGGTCGGTCTCTGCGGCGACAACGACATGCGGGAGATCAGGCGCCGTATCGACGGGGGCGACAAGGCGGCCGCGCTCGCCTTCGACATCTACATCCACCGGCTGAAGAAGTACATCGGCGCCTATTACGCGGTGCTCGGCCGGGTGGACGCCATCGCGTTCACGGCGGGGGTCGGTGAGAACGCGGCGCCGGTGCGGGAGGCTGCCGTCGCGGGCCTGGAGGAACTGGGGCTCGCGGTCGACGGAGAACTCAACGCCGTACGTTCCGACGAGGCCCGGCTGATCTCACCGGAATACGCGCGGGTCGCGGTCGCCGTCGTCCCCACCGACGAGGAGCTGGAGATCGCGCAGCAGACGTACGCATTGGTGGGGGACCCGCAGAACCCGTAGAACCGAAGCCGTAGAACCCGCAGAACCCGTCATAACCGCAATTCATCAGCATTTCTTCACCGCAACGCCTGAGCGCAGTTCCGCCCATTTGTAGATTCCACCAGACGGAATATTCCGAAGCGAAACAAACCGATAGGATCGCCCCTATGCGCCGTTCCAAAATCGTCTGCACGCTGGGCCCCGCCGTCGACTCCGAAGAGCAGCTCGTCTCGCTGATCGAGGCCGGCATGAATGTGGCCCGATTCAACTTCAGCCACGGCACGCACGCCGAGCACCAGGGGCGGTACGACCGCGTCCGTGCGGCTGCCGACAAGACCGGCCGTGCCGTCGGCGTCCTCGCCGACCTGCAGGGTCCGAAGATCCGTCTGGAGACCTTCGCCGAGGGCCCCGTCGAGCTGGTGCGCGGTGACGAGTTCACCATCACCACCGAGGACGTCCCCGGCGACAAGTCCATCTGTGGCACCACCTACAAGGGCCTGCCCGGTGACGTCTCCAAGGGCGACCAGGTCCTGATCAACGACGGCAACGTCGAGCTGCGGGTCGTCGAGGTGAGCGGGCCGCAGGTGAAGACGATCGTCGTCGAGGGCGGCGTCATCTCCGACCACAAGGGCATCAACCTGCCCGGCGCGGCCGTGAACGTGCCCGCGCTCTCCGAGAAGGACATCGAGGACCTGCGCTTCGCGCTGAAGATGGGCTGCGACATGGTCGCCCTCTCCTTCGTGCGCGACGCGAGCGACGTCAAGGACGTCCACAAGGTGATGGACGAGGAGGGCCGCCGGGTCCCCGTCATCGCCAAGGTGGAGAAGCCGCAGGCCGTCGCCAACATGGAGGGCGTCGTCGCGGCCTTCGACGCCGTCATGGTCGCCCGTGGCGACCTGGCCGTCGAGTACCCGCTCGAGAAGGTCCCGATGGTGCAGAAGCGCCTCGTGGAGATGTGCCGCCGCAACGCCAAGCCGGTGATCGTCGCGACCCAGATGATGGAGTCGATGATCACCAACTCGCGCCCCACGCGCGCCGAGGCGTCCGACGTCGCCAACGCGATCCTGGACGGCGCGGACGCGGTCATGCTGTCCGCCGAGTCGTCCGTGGGCGCCTACCCGATCGAGACCGTCAAGACGATGTCGAAGATCGTCGCGGCGGCCGAGGAGGAGCTGCTCGCCAAGGGTCTGCAGCCGCTCGTGCCCGGCAAGAAGCCTCGTACGCAGGGTGGTTCGGTGGCCCGTGCCGCGTGCGAGATCGCGGACTTCCTCGGCGGCGAGGCGCTGATCGCCTTCACGCAGTCCGGTGACACGGCCCGTCGTCTGTCGCGCTACCGCGCGGCCCAGCCGATCCTGGCCTTCACCACCGACGAGGCCACCCGCAACCAGCTCTCCCTGAGCTGGGGCGTCGACTCGTACGTCGTGCCGCACGTCGACAACACCGACGCGATGGTCGACCTCGTCGACGCCGAGCTGGTCAAGCTGAACCGCTTCAACGAGGGCGACACCGTGATCATCACGGCCGGTTCGCCTCCCGGTGTCCCCGGCACCACCAACATGGTCCGGGTGCACCACCTGGGCGGCGTCGGCCGCGACTGACACACCGACACCTGGTACGACGCCGAGGGCGCCCCCTGACACAGGGGGCGCCCTCGGCGCTTTCGCGGCTCCCGGTGAAGATCAGTCGGTGATCGTCTGGCTCAGGCCGGGGACGTGCAGGTTGCCGCCGAACTGGCCCGCCTGCTGCACCTTCACGTCCGTGAAGTAGATCAGCGGGATGTTCAGGGGCGGCGGGTGCTCCGGGTCGAACGTGATCGGGATCAGGCCGAAGAGCTTGCCGGAGATCGACTCGGTGTACATCGTCGTCTCGCCGCCACGGATCGTGGACGTGGAGCCCTTCTCGGCCTGCACGTGGTACTTCTTGCCGGCCGGGCCCTCGACGATCTGGTGCAGGTCGCCGATGTCCGTGTTCTGGACGACGTACTTCAGGGCCTGCTTGGTCTTGCCGTTGGGCATCGTCAGGTTCACGACGCCCTGGTAGTCCGCGCCCTTGAGGGTGAGCGAACTGGCCTCCAGGTGCCACGGCTGGTTCGGGATCGGCGCGGGCGTCTGCTCGGCCTTTCCGTCGACCTTCTTCTCGACCACACACGGGAACGGCTTCTTGCCGTTCTCGTCCGGTGCCATCGGGTCCGCGGACGCCGCAGGCTCATCGGACCCCGCCTTGCCGGCAGCCTCCTCGGCCGCCTTCTCGGCGTCTTCCTTGGCCTTGTCGACCGTGTCCCCGGCCTTGTCGGCACCGTCCTCGACGCCGTCCTTGACCCCGTCGAGGGCGTCGTCGACCGGCTTGGTGACGTCGTCGACCGTGTCCTTCGCCTTGTCCTCGGAGGACTCGGCGGACTCGGTCTCCTCCGCGGCCGAGGGGGTCGGCGTGGGGCTCTCGGACTCCTTCTCGTCAGGCGTGAAGAGGTCCTTGAGCGCGGGACCGACACCCAGCGGGTCCAGCGGGTTCTTGGTCTCGGAGGGCTCCGGAGCGGGCTCCTCGGCCTTCTCGTCCCCGTCCTCGGAAGCGGACGGCGACGGGGTCGGCTCGGCCTTCCCGGAGCCGTCGGCGTCCGAGCCCGCCTTGCCACCGGCGGAGGGCGAGGGAGTCGGCTCGGCGGCCTCGTCCTTCTTGGCAGCGTCCTTGGCGTCCTGCTCCGCCTTCTCCTTCGCCGCCTTCTCCTCGGCAGCCTTGTCGGCTTCCTTCTCCGAGTCCTTGGTGGCCTCGGAGGCATCGTCCGGCGCCGTGACACACGGGCCGTCCTGGAAGGGGTTCTTCGGCAGCGGCTTGGCCTGCGCGAGCTGGGGAGTCAGACCCATGCCCATGAGAACGGCGGTCGGCATGGCCGCGATGGCTATCGCCTTGCCCGCCGGGACGTGCAGGCGGGTGAGGAGCGGCTTTCTGGGTGCCGCGTGGCGCGGCCCGGATCTCGCGCGGGGCTCCCCCGCGGAGTCCACATGGTGCACCTCGTCAGCCGGCACGGTGCCTCCCGTTCGTCCCGTTGTCCGGGCTCGTTCCTGACAGATCGTCCGTAGTGCCGCTCACCCCGTTCGCGGCCCCCGCGGCCGCGGGCTCCGGCGCCCCGTCGTCGGAGCCTTCGGCCCGCTTCTTCGCGGACTGCTTCACCGGCTTGTCCGCCGCCCAGGAGATGCCGAGGGCACCGCCGAGCAGAGCGAGCAGGAAGCCGACGACGAAGCCGCCGAAGTTGGAGACCACCAGAGAGACCAGGGCGAGCAGAATCGCCGCGACACCCGCGAAGATCCGGGAATGCGGCTGGAACCACATGGTCAGGCCGAGCACGACAAGCAGGACGCCGATGATCAGCGAACCGGCACCGGCGGTCGTCGCCATCCGGATCGTCATCGTGCCGATCGTGAGGTTCGCGTACGGGAAGTACATGATCGGGATGCCGCCGAGCAACGTCAGCAGACCACCCCAGAACGGGCGCTGACCGCGCCACCCTCGGAACGATCGGCGCATCCGGCCGAGCTTGTCGCCCAGTCCCACTTGCGCTTCGGCGCTCATGTCGTACAGCTCCTCGGGGAATGGCGTTGGTTCTGTGTCCTGCGGATTCGGGCACGGGGACGGTCGAGGTCAAGATCCGTGCGCCCCCGCGCCCGGCCGTTTCATAGCGACAAGTGCCGCTGCCAAGGCATCAGTTGCCTCAGTAGCACTCGTGCTTGCCCTTCTTGACCGACATGGCCAGACCGGAGAGCTTGAAAGTGCCGGCGGTCGTCGCCCACGCACGCTGCTTGACGTCGGTGAACCGCACCTTGTCGGCCTGCTGCGCGAACGAGTCGGGGGCGTACTTGTCACCCTTCGACGGACCCGGGCCCTTGGTGGTCCGGTCGATCGAGACGCCGATGTCCACGTTGGTGAACGTGGCGTCGGCCTTCAGGTCATCGGCGTCGATGTAAAGCTTCTTCGCCTCGACCCTGGGGCCGCCCTTGGCGCCGGCCTTGAGGGTCATCGACACATCGCCGAAGACGGGGACCGGAACGACGACGGACTGACACAGGTTGGTGATCTTGGCCGAGTCGAGGCCGACGACGGCGACCGGGTGGTTACCCGACTTGCCGCTGTCAAGCGCCCCGTACTGGACGAAACCCGTACCGTCGAGCTGGTCGGCAGTCACCTTGAACTGCTGACCGGACACACTGAACGATGCCGCGAGTGCACCCTGCGAGAGGGCCACACCTATCGCGGCAGTCGCCGCGACGCTCGGCACCATGACTACGGCGAACCGCTTCCATCTGGTTCCGCCACGAGCCACGGACTCCATGACTTTCCTCCTTCTCGGACGTACATCTCCGGCCCTGGCTGCCGCCGTTCGGGCGGCGCAGCCGGGCAGGGATGGGAGAAGCGCTACGTCCTCGGGAGATCACCCCCGAGCGACAACCACTGGTCGCACGCGACACGCACAACCTGCCGGACAGGCCCTGCCGGACGGCAGAGACCCCCCTGTCCTAGACCGGGCGACGGGGTGTCTCCGGCCTGCTCGGTGGGGACCCAGAAAGCCCGCTCCCGACTGGCTTTCGGGCTGCGGGTTATTGGACCGAGCGTCGCCGATCGTGGTGCATTCTCGGTCCCCGCACAAGGGGGTTCGTTACTGGCTAGTAACGGCGCGATAACCGAACCACGACCGCCCGGTATCGGTCGGCCACAGACGGTGCACCCATGGGGAGGAACAGAACGGGATGTTGAAGGGCACACCAGGACAGAAGACTGACCTGGGCTTACTCCAAGTAACAGTGGCCGCGATTACCAAGTTTTGGTAAAGCGCGGCCACTGTGACGCCTTGACGGCGAATTTTCACTCGGGCATCACAAGCCCCGGCGTTTAGAGACTGGTCAGCGAACGGCCCGGGGAACGGGTCAGAAGAGGACCCGCGCGAGCTGCGTGCGCGCCGCGGTCACCCGCGGGTCGTCCGAGCCGACCACCTCGAGGAGTTCGAGCAGCCGTACACGCGCGGCGTCCCGGTCGTCGCCCGCCGTGCGCCGCACCGTGTCGATGAGCCGCCCGAAGGCGTCCTCCACATGACCGCCCACCAGATCCAGGTCGGCGGCGGCGATCTGCGCGGCCACGTCCGCGGGTCGGTCGGCGGCGTCCTTGCGGACCTGCTGCGGGTCCAGACCCTCGACACGCTGGAGCAGTTCGGCCTGGGCCAGACCGAGCTTCGCCTCGGTGTTGCCCGGGTCGTCGTTCAGTACGTTGCGGTACGCCTGCACCGCGCCGCCCAAGTCGCCCGCGTCCAGCGCCTGTACGGCGGCTTCGAGCAGGGCGTCGTGCGGTCCCGCGGGCACCTCGGCGACGGGGGCTTCCCGCTGCTCCCCGCCCTGGGCGTCCGGGTCGACGGTGAGACCGGTCAGGCCGAAGCGCTCCTCGCCGACCTGGATCAGCTGGTCCAGGGTCTGGCGGATCTGCTCCACCGGGGCCGCGCCCTGGAAGAGCGGCAGGGCCTGTCCGGCCACCACCGCGAAGACGGCCGGAATCCCCTGGACCCCGAACTGCTGCATCAGCATCTGATTGGCGTCGACGTCGATCTTGGCGAGGACGAAACGGCCGTTGTACTCCCGCGCGAGACCTTCGAGCAGCGGGCTCAGCTGCTTGCACGGCTCGCACCACTCGGCCCAGAAGTCGATGACGACGGGCACTTCGGTGGAGCGCTGCAGGACCTCGCGCTCGAAGCCGGCCTCGTCTACGTCGATGACGAGGCTGGACGGCGAGACGCCCGACACGGCGCCCCCACCCTGCCTGGCGGCTTCGGCACGCGCCTGCTCCGCCTTCGCCTTGGCCTCCTGGGCCGCCTTCACGGCGGCGAGGTCGACGACTCCGCTCATGGACATGTTCCGTGGCTGCATGAGTACATCCTCCCCCAAGCCGTGCGGGAACCGCGCCCGTCCGTGACCCCCCGCCGGATTGCGGGGCCGCGGACGGCCGTGGCGCCAAGGTCCCGAGGAGGACCGATGGTTGTGGCGCAGGGTCCCCACCCTGTGCCGGTGCGTGCCGCTCTGGTTGTCGCTGTGGTTGTCGCTGTTCGTTCGCCGCGAAAGAAAGTGGGCGCCGAGGAGTTGCCGTTCATCTCGCCCACTTCTCTTTCGCTACGAGTCGTAGCGTAACTGCCATGCCTGGCCGTGTGGACGGCGGACCTGCGAGAACTTCGGTGATCTGGCTCACTCGCCCGCGCTCCGACCGATTCCGTACTGGCCGGTATGGTCGCGGGATGCAGAGCCGCGTTCCCCCACCCGCCCGCACCGGTGGCCGCCCCCGCAACGCCGCGGCCGACACCGCGATCCTGGAGTCGACCCGCCAGGCCCTGGTCGAGCTCGGCTGGTCCAAGCTGACCCTGGGAGACGTCGCCACGCGTGCGGGCGTCGCCAAGACGACCCTGTACCGGCGCTGGGCGGGCAAGAGCGAGCTGGTCGTGGACGCGGTGGCGGAACTGTTCGACGAGTTGGAGCTGCCGGACCGCGGCAGCCTGGCCGCGGACATCGAGGGCGTGGTGCTCCAGTTCGCGGCGCTGCTCGGCCGTCCCGAGACGAAGACCGCGCTGATGGCGGTGGTGGCCGAGTCGACGTCGGACGAGCCGCTGCGGGAGCGCATCCGTACGTCGATCGTGGACCGCCAGAAGCGGCTGGTCCTCGCGGGGCGCAGGCGGGCGCAGGAGCGCGGTGAGCTGCCCGCGGAACCCGATCCCGCCGCGGCGGGCCGGACCGCCGACCTCATCTTCGACGTGATCGCCGGAGCGGTGGTCCACCGCGCCCTGGTGAGCGCGGAACCGGTCGACGAGGCCTGGGCCCGCCGCTTCACGCTGCTCCTGCTCGGCGGCCTCGCGGCGGCCGCGGGTCAGACCTGGTAGCGGTCCGGGGCGAAGAGGCGGAGGTTCCCGGCGACCCACTCCGAGGTCCGCTTGAGGCCCTCCGTCAGGGAGACCTCCGGGCTCCAGCCCGCCCACCGCGTCGCCCGTGAGTTGTCCGAGAGCAGCCGCTGGACCTCGCTGCCCGAGGGACGCAGCCTGGACGGGTCCACGACCACCTCCGCCTCGCGCCCGGACGCCTCGATGAGCGCCTGCGCCAGGTCCCCGATCGCGATCTCCCGGCCCACGCCGAGGTTGACCGCGTGACCCAGGGCCGCATCGCACGCCGCCAGGGCCATGAAGCCCCGCGCGGTGTCCGTGACGTACGTGAAGTCCCGGGTGGGCGTGAGCGAGCCGAGCTTGATCTGCCGGGCGCCGGAGTGCAGTTGGGCGAGGATCGTGGGGATCACCGCGCGGGCCGACTGCCGCGGGCCGTAGGTGTTGAAGGGGCGCACGACCGTCACCGGCAGCTCGAAGGCGTGCCAGTGCGAGAGCGCCATCATGTCGGCGCCGATCTTCGACGCGGAGTACGGGGACTGGGGCTGGAGGGGGTGGGCCTCGCTGATGGGCACCGTCAGCGCCGTCCCGTACACCTCGCTCGTGGAGGTGTGGACGAGCCGCCGCACGTCGTGCCGCCTGCACGCCTCCGCCACGTTCTCCGTGCCGACGACGTTCGTCTGGACGTACGCACCCGGGGAGTCGTACGAGTACGGGATGCCGATCAGCGCGGCCAGATGGAAGACCGTGTCGCAGCCCTCCACCGCGTCCATCACGCGTCCCGCGTCCCGCACGTCGCCCGCGAGCATCTCGACCCGCGGGTCGCCGAGCAGATGCGCGAGGTGGCCCTTCTCCGCGTACGGCTTGTAGTGCACGAAGGCGCGGACCTTCGCGCCCTGTTCCAGGAGCAGGTCGACGAGGGTCGAGCCGATGAAGCCCTCCGCCCCGGTGACGAGGACCGTGCGGCCCGCCCAGCTGAAGGTGTTCTCGCTGCTGCTCATGCGTACTCCAAGTGCGGTGTGTGGTGGGTGAGTCGGATGACCTGCTCGGCGAGCAGGTCGGCGGCCCGCGCGTGCGGGCCCGGGTCGGCCGCCCCGCTCATCGCGGCCAGCCGCGCCGGATCGGCGAGCAGCGGCCCGACGAGCTCCGCGAGCCGCGCGGCCGTCGTCTCGCCGTCGGGGAGCAAGAGACCCGCGCCCGCGTCGGACAGGACACGCGCGTTGTGGGTCTGGTGGTCGCCGGGCGCGTGCGGATAGGGGACGAGGACGGCGGGCACCCCGGTGGCGGCGAGTTCGGCGACGGTCGCGGAACCGGCGCGGCAGACCACGAGATCGGCGGCCGCGTACGCGAGGTCCATCCGGTCGAGGTAGGGCACGGCGCGCGCGGTCGCCTCCACCCCCGCCTCCGTCAGGCGCCGCCGCGTCTCGTCGAGCGCGGCGGGCCCCGTCTTGATCAGGAGCTGTACGTCGGCGCGGTGCCGCCAGCGCGCCGCGAGCCCCACGGCCGCCTCGGTGAGACGGGCGGCGCCCAGGCTGCCGCCGTTGAAGAGCAGCAGCCGGGCCGCGTCAGGAACCCCGTACTCCCGCCGTGCCTCGGCCCGCAGCGCGCCCCGGTCGAGCGCGGCGAGCGGCGCCGCGATGGGCATCCCGGTGGTGTACGCGCGCTCGCCGCCCGGCAGATGCTCGCGGCTGCGGTCGAAGGCGACGGCGATGTTCGGGGTGAGGCGGGCCGCGAAACGGTTGGCCCGGCCGGGGACGGCGTTGGACTCGTGGATGAGGCTCGGCAGCCCGGCCATCCTGGCGCCGACGATGACGGGAGCGCTCGGGTAGCCGCCCATCCCGACGGCCACCTGCGCGCCCTGCTCCCGCAGGATCGCCCGGCACTGCGCGCCGGACTTCACCAGGGCGGCGGGCAGCAGGAACCGCCTGGCGCCGAGCGAGGGGTCGAACGGAATCATGTCGACGGTGTGCAGGCGGTATCCGGCCTCCGGTATCAGCCGGGTCTCCAGGCCCCGTTCGGTGCCGACGAAGGAGACGACCGCGCCCGGCACCGCCCGGCGCAGGGCGTCGGCGAGGGCGAGCCCGGGATAGATGTGTCCACCGGTGCCGCCCGCGCCGATGACGACGGAGAGAGGGGCCCGCCCGTGGGTACGGGCCCCTGCCTCGGGTGATCGCATATCGGGTGTTCGCATGGCAATGGAGCATCACGAGCAGGTCTAAGAGGGTTTTAAGAGCCGCGTTTGGCACCTTGGGTCCATGAGCTTCACGAGCAGGCCGGGCCCCCCCGTGACCGGCGGCGGCCCGCCGCCCGCCAAGATCCTCGTGGTCGACGACGACCCCGAGGTCCGCGCGGCGGTGGAGGACGGCCTCACCGTCGAGGGCCACCTGGTGCGCGGCGCCCCGGACGGACAGCGCGCGCTCTCGGCGGTGGCCCGCTGGGAGCCGGACCTCGTGGTCCTCGACGTGATGATGCCCGTCCTCGACGGCCTCGCCGTCTGCCGTCAGATGCGCGCCCTCGGCGACCGCACCCCCGTCCTCGTCCTCACCGCGCTCGGCTCGGTGAGCGAACGCGTCGACGGTCTCGACGCGGGCGCCGACGACTACCTGGTGAAGCCCTTCGCCCTGGACGAGCTCGTCGCCCGCGTCCGCGCCCTCCTGCGCCGCGCGGCCCCCGAGCCGCACTCCACCGCCGAGGGCGACGACCTCACGTACGGCGACCTCGTGCTCGATCCGTCGACCCGCACCGGCCGCCGCGGCCACCGCACGGTCGAGTTCAGCCGCACCGAGGCCGCCCTGCTCGAACTGCTCCTGCGCAACGCCGGGCAGGTCCTTCCGCGCGAACTCATCCAGGAGTCGGTCTGGGGGCGCGACTTCGGCCCCGACTCCAACTCCCTCGCCGTGTACGTCGGTTACCTGCGCCGCAAGCTGGAGTCGGGCGGCGAACCGCGGCTCGTGCACACCGTGCACGGCGTCGGCTACCGGCTGGGCAGTCCGTGAGCGCCCGGCGCAGGCTCGGCGCGCAGTGGCGGCGCAGGCGCCCGCTGCGCACCCGGCTCGCGCTCGCCGCGGCGGCGGCCGTCGCGCTGGTCGCGGTCGGGGTGTGCGTGGCCGCGTTCCTCGTCATCCGCTACAAGCTCTACCAGCAGCTCGACCAGAACCTCACCCAGTCGGCGACCCTCATCGCCCAGCAGCGGGAGTACGACGCCGAGCCGGGCGTCGTGGCGGGCGAGTGCCGCTACCCCGGCGCCCCCGCCTGCTCCCA
Organism: Streptomyces sp. NPDC055099; assembly: GCF_053607685.1. Lineage (NCBI taxonomy): Bacteria > Bacillati > Actinomycetota > Actinomycetes > Kitasatosporales > Streptomycetaceae > Streptomyces > Streptomyces sp. NPDC055099. The sequence goes on from NZ_JBSGUA010000009.1 coordinate 43,038, forward strand.
GATCGTCCCCGCCGACCCCGCGAAGGACCCCTCGAAGCCGTATCTGCTGCCGGTCACCGACTCCACCAGGAAGGTCGCGCGCGGCCAGGCGGCCCCGTACTACACGAGTCTGACGCTGTACGGGAGACCGACGCGGATGTATACGACCAACTACGGCACGGGCAGCGCCGTCCAGGTCGCCCTGCGCGCCGACATCGCCGAGCGCGGGGTGCGGCAGGCCGCCGGGCTGCTCTCCGCGGTGGGCGGCGCCGGAGTGCTCCTGTCGGGGCTCGGCGGCTACTGGGTCTCGCGCACCGGCCTCGCCCCGGTCGCCCGCCTCACCGCCACGGCCGAGCGCATCGCGGCGACGCGTGACGCCCGCCACCGCATCGAGCTGCCGCCGGGGCCGCCGGGCCGTGAGGACGAGGTGACCCGGCTCGCCGCCTCGTTCAACGCGATGCTGGCCGAGCTGGAGGAGTCGGTCACCGCGCGCCGCCGACTGGTCGCCGACGCCTCGCACGAGCTGCGGACGCCGCTGACCGCGCTGCGCACCAACGCCGAACTCCTCGCCCGCGCCGACCGGTTGACCGAAGCGCAGCGCGAACGGGCCTCCGGCGCGCTCGCCCGGCAGCTCCGCGAGGTCACCGGCATGGTCAACGACCTGATCGAGCTGGCACGCGACGAGGAGCCGCAGCCCCTCCTGGAGGAGGTGCGGCTCGCTCCCCTGATCACGCATGTCGTGGACGCGGCGCGCGGCCACTGGCCGCAGGTGCCGTTCACCCTGCACGTGACGCCGGAGGCCGACGGCGTGAGCATCCCCGGCGTTCCGGCGCGCCTGTCCCGCCTCGTCACCAACCTCCTGGACAACGCGGCCAAGTTCAGCCCGCCGGGCACGCCCGTGGAGGTCTCCCTCTCCCCCGCGGCCCTGACGGTCCGCGACCACGGTCCCGGCATCGCGGAGGAGGACCTGCCGTACGTCTTCGACCGCTTCTACCGCGCCGAGAAGGCCCGCGCCCTGCCGGGCTCGGGCCTGGGTCTCGCGATGGCCCGCCAGATCGCCCACGCGCACGGGGCGGAACTCTCGGCGGAGAGGGCGCCGGGCGGCGGCGCGCTGTTCAGGCTGACGCTCTAGTTCTTCCAGGCGCAGCTGCCGAGCTCGGCACGGCCCTTCGCGAGGAGGCGGTCCGCTTCTCCGGCGGGGATGACGCGCGTGGTCTTGCCGCGGCAGATGACCGTGCGGTCACCGTGTCCCGCGAGGTCGACCAGGATCTGGTCCCAGTGGCGGTACTGCACGTCGTGCCCGGAGTCCGCGTACGTCCGCACCTTCGCCTTGCCCGGCAGCTCGTCCTGCCAGGTCTTGAGGGTGGCCGGCGGCACGGTCGTGTCCTTCTTGCCGCCGTAGAGGTAGACGGGGGCGTCGAGCTTCTTCAGGTCCGGTCCCGGGCGCCCGCAGTACAGCTTCTGCTCGTGCACCTGCGGCGCGGGGTCCGCCTGCTGACCGCGCTGGTTGTAGGTGCGCGCGCCTTCCTCGTACGCCGTGTCGGCGAAGCCCGGTATCGACTTCACGGGGCTGTCGTCGGGGAACGCCCACCACTTGCGCGGGTCCCTGATGGAGTCCTTCACCGTGGCGGCGAGCTCGTCGTCGGACATCGAGCAGTACGCGGGCTTCGCGCCGTACGGCGGCAGGGCGGCCGCGAGGTGCAGGGCCGACACGCGCTCGGGCGCGCGCCCGGCGAGCTCCGCGGCGTACGGGCCGCCGCCGGAGATCGCGATCACGCTCACGTCGTCCACGCCGAGCTTGTCGAGGACTTCGAGGGTGTCGTCGGCGAAGTCGGCCTTGCCGAGCTTCTCGTCGTACTCCGTGTCGCCGAAGCCGTTGCGCTCGACGGAGATGAGGCGCAGCCCCAGGTCCTCGCGGGTGGTGCGGAAGAAGTCCGTCATGTGCGCCGCGCGGGCGCTGGTGCCGGTGCCGCCTATGAACAGGACGGGCTTGCCCTTCTTGTTCCCGGTGTCGGAGTAGTGAGCCGTCCGGCCGTTCGAGAGCTTCGCCGCGTGCACGTCGGGGCCCAGCGAGTCGAAGGTGTCCTGGACCTTCGGCTCGGCGGGCGGACTCGCGCTCACCTCTCCGGAGCCGTACACCGTCAGCGCACCGAGCAGCGTGAGCGTCGCCGCTCCGATGGCGATCACGGCGGTACGGGTGGGACCGGGCAGGCTCACGGGTGACACAGGGTGACTCCAGGGGCAGGGCGGGTGGACGGGCGGCGCCTACCCAGCCGCGCGCATCTGACACCCACGAGTTTCCGCCGGATTCCCTGGGCCCCGAAGAGGCCCTGAAAGGGGCGCAGGGAACTGCGCGACCAGCCACAACGCGCCCGCAGATCCCCACGCACTCCAAGCGACCCGAACTAGAACCCCGGCGGCTCGGTGTAAATCCCCCACTCGTCCCGCAGAACGCCACAGATCTCCCCGAGGGTGGCCTCCGCACGGACCGCCTCCAGCATGGGCGGGATCATGTTCTCCCCGCCCCGCGCAGCGGCAAGCATCGCGTCGAGCGAGGCCCGCACCCGAACCTCGTCCCGCGCCGAGCGCCGAGCCCCCAGCACCTTGACCTGCTCCCGCTCCACCTCGTGAGAGACCCGCAGGATCTCCAGGTCACCGGTGACGGAACCATGGTGGACATTCACGCCCACGACACGCTTGTCGCCCTTCTCCAGGGACTGCTGGTACTGGAACGCCGACTCGGCGATCTCCCCGGTGAACCAGCCGTCCTCGATGCCCCGCAGGATGCCGGAGGTGATGGGCCCGATGGGGTGCTGCCCATCAGGGTGCGCCCGGCGCCCCCGCTCCTTGATCTGCTCGAAGATCTTCTCGGCGTCGGCCTCGATGCGGTCGGTGAGCTGCTCGACGTACCAGGAGCCGCCCAGCGGGTCCGCCACGTTGGCGACGCCGGTCTCCTCCATGAGCACCTGCTGCGTGCGCAGCGCGATCTCGGCGGCCTGCTCGCTCGGCAGCGCCAGGGTCTCGTCGAGGGCGTTCGTGTGCAGGGAGTTCGTGCCGCCGAGGACCGCGGAGAGGGCCTCGACAGCGGTACGTACGACGTTGTTGTAGGGCTGCTGCGCGGTGAGCGAGACGCCCGCGGTCTGCGTGTGGAAGCGCAGCCACTGCGCCTTGTCCGTCTTCGCGCCGTACACGTCCCGCATCCAGCGGGCCCAGATCCGGCGGGCGGCGCGGAACTTGGCGATCTCCTCGAAGAAGTCCAGGTGCGCGTCGAAGAAGAAGCTGAGCCCTGGCGCGAAGACGTCCACGTCCATGCCGCGGCTCAGCCCCAGCTCGACGTACCCGAAGCCGTCCGCGAGGGTGTACGCGAGCTCCTGCGCGGCCGTCGCCCCGGCCTCGCGGATGTGATAGCCGGAGACCGACAGGGGCTTGTACGCGGGGATGTCGCGCGCGCAGTGCTCCATCAGGTCGCCGATGAGGCGCAGGTGCGGCTCGGGCTGGAAGAGCCACTCCTTCTGCGCGATGTACTCCTTGAAGATGTCCGTCTGGAGCGTGCCGTTCAGGACGCCCGGGTCGACGCCCTGGCGCTCGGCGGCGACCAGGTACATGCAGAAGACGGGGACGGCGGGCCCGGAGATCGTCATCGACGTCGTGACGTCACCGAGCGGGATGTCCTTGAACAGGACCTCCATGTCGGCGGCCGAGTCGATGGCGACCCCGCAGTGCCCGACCTCGCCGAGGGACTGCGGCTCGTCGGAGTCGCGGCCCATCAGGGTCGGCATGTCGAAGGCCACGGAGAGACCGCCGCCGCCGGCGGCCAGGATCATCTTGTAGCGCTCGTTCGTCTGCTCGGCGTTGCCGAAGCCGGCGAACTGGCGGATGGTCCAGGTCCGGCCGCGGTAGCCGGTGGGATGCAGGCCGCGGGTGAAGGGGTATTCGCCGGGCCATCCGATCCGCTCGAATCCCTCATAGGCGTCCCCGGGCCGTGGCCCGTAGACCGGCTCGACCGGGTCGCCGGAGAGCGTGGTGAAATCCGCGTCGCGCTTCTTCGCGGTGTCGTACCGGGCCTGCCAGCGACGGCGGCCCTCCTCGATGGCGTCAGCGTCCATACCCTCGAATTTACTTGGACGTCCTAGTAAATGTCGATGGCTCACCGCCACGGGTATGTCCGTGGCGGCGCTTCGGGCGGTGAGACTAGGCCTTCGCGGTGGCCGGGGAGCCGTCGACGATCAGCGGCTCGACGTCCCGCGCGACCTTGCGCTCTACGAAGAACGCGGCCGTCGGGATGGTGCCGGAGACCAGCACCCACAGGAGCTTGCCGAACGGCCACTTCGCCTTGGAGCCCAGGTCGAAGGCGAAGATCAGGTAGATGATGTAGAGGACGCCGTGGACCTGCGAGACGACCAGCGTCAGGCCCTCGCCCTTGTCGAAGCCGTACTTGAAAATCATGCAGGTGCACAGCACGAGCAACATGACGGCGGTGACGTAGGCCATCACCCGGTAACGGGTCAGCACGGATCGCTTCATGCCCACGAGCGTATCGGCCCGTTTTGCGCGATCTTCGGGCGGCCCCGGCACGAGCGGAACCCGGGGTTCTACTGCTCCTCGAAGTCCTCGGCGGCGACCCGCAGCGGCCGCAGCATCGCGAAGATCTCCGCGCACTCCTCGGCGTCGTACACCCCGAGCCCGAAGTCCATGGCCATCAGCTCGCGGGTGGCCGCCTCGACGACCTCGCGGCCCTTCTCCGTGATGGAGGCGAGGGTGCCGCGCCCGTCGTTCGGATTGGGGCGCTTGTCGACGAGACCGGACTTGACCAGGCGGTCGACGGTGTTGGTGACGGACGTGGGGTGGACCATGAGACGCTCGCCGATCTTGGACATCGGCAACTCACCGGCTTGCGAGAACGTGAGCAGAACCAGCGCCTCGTACCGCGCGAACGTCAGTCCGTAGGGCTTGACGACCGCGTCGACCTCGCCGAGCAGGATCTGGTGCGCCCGCATGATCGAGGTGATCGCCCCCATGGCCGGAACAGATCCCCAGCGCTGCTTCCAGAGCTCGTCGGCGCGGGCGATGGGATCGAAGGGGAGGCTGAGCGGCTTCGGCACGCCAAAGACCTTACCCGCCGGTCACATGGTGGTCAGCCCCGTCTCGCGATTCGGTCGTCTGTTCCCGTAGGTTGGCGGGTTTGCCGTCGGCGCCGCGACGCGTGGCGCGGACCTCGGCCGCCAGGGCGAGGCAGCAGACCGTGCCGAGCACGCCCGACGCCGCGACGACGGTGCTCACCGCGAAGAACTCCGCCGCGAGCCCGGCCAGCGCCATCCCGACTCCCTGGATCGTCATGAGCCCCGCCGTGTGCACGGTCATCGCCCGCCCGCGCAGCTCCTCGGGAACGGCGTCGACGAACCACCGGTCGACGCCCAGCGTGTACGCCGACCCGGAGCCGGCGAGCACCAGGGCGAGCATCGCCCACAGGAGGCCCGGCGTGACCACGTACACCGTGAGCGGCAGCAGCGTGACGGACGCGAGCGGCAGGGCGACGCGGGCCCGGGAGGTCGCGGAGAGCACGGAGCCCGCGTACAGCTCGGCGGCGATCGTGCCGACCGGCAGCGCGCACATCAGGAGTCCGACACCCGCGACGCCGACCCCGATCTGATCGGCGTAGGGAGCGGCCAGCGCCTCCGGGGCGACCATGAACATCGGCGGCACCCAGAGGAGGAGCAGCGGCCCCCTGATCCGCCGGTCGCCGAGCACCCGTCCGGCGCCGCTGAGCGAGTACTTCACCAAGGCGGAGCCGCCGCCTCCGCGCGCGGGCCTGCGCCTGGTCCCGCAGCGCAGGAGCAGCGCCGACGCGGCGAACGTACAGACGGTGATGAGGAGCGCGCCGCGCGGCGGCACGACGGTGAGCAGGACGCCGCCGAGCCCGAACCCGACGAGCACGGAACTCTGCGAGACGATCCGCAGCAGGGAGCGCCCGAGGATGAACAGGTCACCGTCTCCGAGGATGTCGGTGAGGGTGGCCATCCGCGTCCCGTTGAACACCGGCGACACCAGGGCGATGACGCACCGCAGCGCCAGCAGGGCGAAGACGGGCGTGGCGGGCAGGGCCATGAGCGCCGCGCACCCTGCGCACACCACGTCGCACAGCACGAGCACCCGGCGCGGCGGATACCGGTCGGCGATCCCGGACAGCAGCGTCCCACCCACGAGGTAGGGCAGCATCCCCAGGGCGAAGGTGAGCGCGCTGAGCAGCGGCGAGCCGGTGAGCCCGTACACCAGCACGGTGAGCGCGACCTCGCTGACGACCACGCCGAGCAGCGAGAGCGCGTGGGCGAGGAAGACGGCGCGGAACTCGCGGATGGTGAAGAGGCGGAGATATCCGGTGGGTTCGGGGGCTTCGAGTTCGGGAGCGGCGGGTTCGGGGACGGTGGGGTTCTCTGCGGACATGCCCGCACCCTGCACGCGCGCGTGCCCGTCGCCCTAGAGTTTCGGTTCCAGGCGAATCACGGGGGTGGGCGCGTGCCGAACCGGCTGCACTTCGGGCCCGACGACCTTCTGCGGTGCCGGTTCGCCGTGTCGCCGCTGTGGGAGACGCAGGAGGCCGTGCGCACCCTGAAACGGCCCGAACGGCACGGCTACCACCCGCGGTGGCTGCGGCGGATCCGCGGGGCGAGCGCCGGGCTCGACCTGGAGACCCTGTGGCTCCTGATGCCGGTGCGCGGCTACACCCCGGACTTCATCGGCCCGCCGCCCATCGGCCCCGCGGCCTCCTTCGACGAGGAGATCGCGGCCGTGCGCGCGGCCGATCCCGAGGCCGCGCGGCAGGAACTGGCGCGGGCCCTTGCCTGTACCGCGGGGGCCGCCGAGTCCCCGCGGGGGCGCGCGCTGCTCGCCGATCCCGTGCGCGCGGTACGGGAGTTGGCCGATGCCGTGGAGGCCGCCTGGCACACCCTGGTCGAGCCGGACTGGCCCAGGCTCCGCGCACTCCTGGAGGCGGACGTCGCCTTCCACTCGCGGCGGCTCGCGGAGGTCGGCCTCGGCGCGCTGGTCGCCGAACTCGACCCGCGGTTCGCCTGGGACGCGGGCACGCTGACCGTCGCCCGGCGGGGCGACCACGTGCGGCATCTGGCGGGGCAGGGCCTCGTCCTGATGCCCAGTGTCTTCGCCTGGCCCGACGTGGTGGGCGGCCACGAACCGCCCTGGCAGCCGACCCTGGTCTACCCCGCGCGCGGGCTCGCCGGGCTCTGGACCGAGCCGGGCGGGCACACCGCCGAAGCACTCGTACGGCTCCTGGGGCGGGGCAAGGCCTCGGTCCTCGCCGCGCTCGACGACCCCGCCACCACCTCGGCCCTGGCGCACCGCCTTGGGCTCGCCCCCTCGTCCGTCTCCGCGCACCTCGGGGCCCTGCGCGGCGCGGGGCTGCTGGTCTCGCGGCGGTACGGACACCAGGTGCTCTACGAACGCACTCCGCTCGGCATCGCGCTGGCGGCCGGCGGGGGCGTCTGACGTCCGCTCCGGTGCCGTCATCACCCGTCCCGGTGTCGTAACCAGGGGCGATTGGACCGTTATGTAACGATTGCCCGGTCACCGTCGCCCATAGGGGGCTGGATGTACCGGCTGCTCCGCACGTTCACCGCACTCACGGCCCTCACGGCCCTCGGGCTCACGGCAGGGTGCTCCTCCGAATCCGGCACGAAGGGCGAGGAGCGGACGGCCACCGAGGCCGGCGCCTCCCCCGCGGCCACCCAGAAGGCCGCACAGAGCACCTTCTGGGTCGACCCGCAGAGCCCCGCCGCCCGGCAGGTCAGGCAGTGGGAGCAGGAGGGCCGCACCCAGGACGCCGCCGCGCTCAAGCGGATCTCCGAGCAGCCCATGGCCGTGTGGCCCGCGGGCGACGACCCGGCCCCGGACATCAAGGCGGCCGTCGACGGCGCCGCGCAAGAGGACCGCACCACCGTGCTCGTCGCGTACAACATCCCGCACCGCGACTGCGGCCAGCACTCCGCGGGCGGCGCGCAGAGCCCGGAGTTCTACGGGCAGTGGATCGACGAGTTCGCGGGGGCCATCGGCGACCGGCCGGCCGTCGTCATCCTGGAGCCGGACGCGATCCCGCACATCGTGGACGGCTGCACCCCCGCCGAGTACCACGCCGAGCGCTACCAACTGCTCTCCGATGCCATCCAGCGGCTCAAGCAGCAGCCGCGGGTGAAGGTCTACCTGGACGCGGGCAACCCGGGCTGGATCTCCCAGGCGGCCAAGCTCGCCGAGCCGCTCCAGCAGGCGGGGATCGCGCAGGCGGACGGCTTCTCGCTGAACGTGTCGAACTTCCAGGACGACGAGACCATCAAGGCGTACGGCCGCGGTCTCTCGGGGATCGTCGGCGGCAAGCACTTCGTGATGGACACCAGCCGCAACGGCAAGGGTCCGCTCGCCGGCGACCGCGAGGACGCCTGGTGCAACCCGCCGGGGCGCGGGCTCGGCACCCCGCCCACGGACAAGACCGGTGACGCGCTGCTCGACGCGGTCCTGTGGATCAAGCGGCCCGGCGACTCGGACGGACCGTGCCGGGGCGGCCCGGCGGCGGGCCAGTGGTGGCCCGACTACGCGCTCGGTCTCGCGCGCAACGCCAAGGCCACCTGACCGCGGCCCACGCGGCTACTTCCCGCTCACATGGATCCACTTCGCCTCTGACGACGTGCCGTCCTGGTCCGTCACGAAGAGCATGTACCAGCCCGGCGGCACCAGCGCGGTGTCGTTCCTGGGCACCTCCACCGTCACCTCGCCCTTGCCCTTGGTGAGGCCGAGGGCGATCGAGCGCTGCTCGACGTCCGTCGTGTGCGTCACCGCGCTGGGGCGCATCAGCCTGGCCGCGGCGATCTTCCCGGGGCTCTTCGTGCGGAACGTCGCGCGGCCGTCCGCCGCCAGTTCCTCCGGGCCCTCGCCGAGGACCGGGCGGTTGTCGCCCGCCTTGTGCAGCGCGGGCGGCGTGAAGACCTCCATGCGCTGCTCGAAGTGGCCGAGCTTGGTGTTCTGCTGGTTGTCGTAGAGCGGGTCGGAGCCGAAGGTGACGACCCGTCCGTCGGGCAGGAGCAGCGCCTCGGAGTGGTAGTTGCGGCCCACCTTGGGGGACGCGGCCTCGCGGAAGCTGTTCGTTTTGGGGTCGTAGAACTGCGCCTTGAGGATGTTGCTCGCCCCGCGCCCCCGGTAGTCCTTGGAGCCGTTGGCCGTGAAGACCGAGTCGTCCGGCAGGATCACGCTGTTCAAGTAGCGCGTGCCCTGCGGGAGTTCGGGGCCCGTCCGGAAGGAGGGGCGCTTCTCCTTGAGGTCCACCACGGCCGTGCGCCGGGTCGCCTTGTCGGACTCGCCGACGCCTCCGCCGCCCAGGATCATCACCTTCTGGTCCTGCGCCGGGGGCAGCAGGAGGGACGCGGACGTCTCGGTCTGGTCGAGGTCGACGAGGCCGGGGATCTTCTCGAACTTGTTGGTCTTCAGGTCCCAGAGGCCCGGGTCACGGCCCTTGTCGGCGGGGCCGTAGCCCGCGTTCGACGCCGGGTAGAAGAGCTTGCCTCCCTTGGTGAGGAAGAGCGCCGGGTAGGTCGGGAAGTAGCGCTTGGGGCCGTTGGTCCACTTCTTCGTCTTCGGGTCGTAGATCTCGTTGTCGCCCGGGTCGATCTGGCCCACGTCGTCGAGGCCGGAGACCGCGAGCACCTTGCCGTCGTCGAGACCGACGAGCGTGGGGTACCAGCGGGCCTTCTCCATCGGCTCCACCGGGACGTACTTCTCGGCCTTCGGGTCGAACTCGTAGGCCGCCTTGATCCCCTGGAAGTCCTGCTTGTCCATGGTGATCTTCTCGGCGATCCCGTACGCGTTGTCGGCCTCCTTGCCGGTGAGGCCCTCGATCTCGTACTGCGCCGCCTTCTGCGTGGCGAACTCCTCGCCCTCCCTGGCCGCCTCGACGAAGACGCGCGCCTCGCTGGCCTTGACCGTCGTCTTCCAGGGCTTCATCACACCGGACTTGGTGTACGTGATCTCGTAGTCCCGCTTGGCCTTGGGGACCTTGACGTCGAACTTGCTCACGTACTCGACGCCCGACGGCGAGCGGAAACGGGTGCCCTTCTTGAGGACGATGGGCTTGTCGGGGTTCTCGTTCTTGACGCGCATGCCGCCGCCGGCCCGGTTGATCTCGCCGTCGAGGAGTTCGTAGCGCGCCGTGCCGCCCGCCACCAGGAGGCGGCCGTCCGGGAGTTGGGCGTGGCCCGCGCAGAAGAAGTCCTCCGGGGTCCTGACCTTCTTGAAGGTGTCGTTCCTCGGGTCCCAGAGGATCGTGTCGAAGGCGCCCTTGTCGAACTTCTTCTGCTCGTTCCCGGAGCCCGCGACGATCAGGACCTTGCCGGTGTGCAGGAGCGCGGCGTGGATGGCGTTGGTGCGGAACTCCTCGGGGATGCCGATCTGCTTCCAGGAGCCGTACTTGGCCTTGTAGCCGGGCTGGGCGATCTTGTACTCGTAGTACTGCTTCTCGGCGAACGAGAGCGCCGCCGGTGCGTTGAGCCCGACGAGCAGCGCGCCCGCCCCGACACCCAGGAGTGTCTTCTTCGTCCGCTGAGAGGGCCGGTATGCCATGGGTCAGTTCCCTCCTGTCGTGGTACCGGTGGCGAACGCCGGCTCCGGCTCGCCGTCCGCGGCCGCGGTGGCGATGCCTTCCGCGTCCTGCCTGCCGCGCTGCCGCGCCCGCGCGCGGGCCTCCTTGCGCCCCTCGTTCGCCCTGCGCTCCTTGAGCAGCGTGAAGCCCCAGATCGTGACGGGGGCCAGCGAGATGACCAGGGCCAGGACGGCCCAGGTGCGCATCGCCGCGTGGGTGTGGCCGAGCACGAAGGAGGCGACCAGTGAGCTGGTGAGCACCGCCGCCCAGAAGAGGTGGATGCGGAAGGTGAGCAGCCGGTCGGGGCTCGCGTCGCCGCCCTTGGGGGTGACCACGAAGCGGCTGGGGCGGCGCACGACGGCGGCGCCGAGCGACTTGGCGTAGATGGGGGCGGAGAGCGCCGACATCCCCATTCCGGCGAGTCCTCCGGAGCCGGCCGGTTCGTGCGGGGAGACGTTGTGGCGTCGGTTCCACAGATAGAGCCCCACCTGGAGGGCGGCCGCGTCGCTGTAGAGCATCAGCCAGACGGAGGCGGCGACCTGCGTCCCGGACGCGCCGAACCAGAGGAAGAGGACGCAGCTCAGCACGCCGAGCAGCCAGTTGACCGCCGTCATGGGGTAGTAGACGAGCATCATCGTGTACGAGAAGAGGCGGCCGGGCGGCATCGTGAACGGTGCCTTCCAGTACTGCTTGAACAGCGTCTCGTACGTCCCGCGCGACCAGCGCATCTGCTGGGTGAAGAAGTCCGTCCAGGAGGCGGGCCCCTCGCCGACGGCGAGCACGTCCGGGGTGTAGACCGACCGCCAGTGCCGCTTGGTGAGCGGGTTCTTGTGCCGGTGCAGCTCGAAGCCGGTGGCCATGTCCTCGGTGATGGAGTCGTACAGGCCGCCGACCTGGCGCAGCGCCTGGATGCGTACGACGTTGTTGGTGCCGACGAACATGGGCGCGCGGTAGCGGTTGCCGGCGCGCTGGATCAGGGCGTGGAAGAGGAACTGCTGGGATTCGGCGGCCTTGGTGACGGGCGAGTCGTAGTTCCCGTACACCTGGGGTCCGACGACGAACGCGACGTCCTCGTCCCGGAAGTAGCCCATCATCCGTTCCAGGAAGTTGGGGAGCGGCACGTGGTCGGTGTCCACGGAGGCGAAGAAGTCGTAGTCGCCGCCGTGCATCGCGAGCCAGGCGTTGTAGTTGCCGTGCTTGGTGCGGGCCTTGTGGACGCCCTTCGCGCGGTTCCACTCGGGCACGCCCTTACGGGTGAAGTGACGTACGTCGAGTTCGGCGCACAGGGCCTTGGCGTCCTCGTCGTCACCCTCGTCCAGGAGCCACACGTCGAGAGGGCCGGTGTGGTGTATGCCCTTCGCGCCCTCAAGGGTGGCGCGGACCATGCCGAGGGGTTCCTTGCCCGGGACGTACGTCGTGAGGAACGCGACGCGGGTGCCGGGTTCGGGGGTGACCGGGACCGGGTCCCTCGCCACCAGGGTCGCGTGGGCGATGGACACGACGTTGACGAGCATGAAGAGCTCGATCAGGCCGATGGCCACGAGCATCGTGATGTCGAGCCCGATGAGCCAGCTGTCGGCGCCCTCGCGTTCCGTCCAGTGACTCGGCCACACGAGGTAGACGAGGAGGAGGCCGGTGAGGACGGGGGCGAGCGTCATCAGGAGGACGGCTCGTATTCGGTGGGGCTCGCTGGAGAGAAGCTTGTTGTACCGCACCCGATAGCGACCCCCTTCGCCGCTGCCGCTGCCTTCGCCGTCCGGCTCCGTGAGCGGTCCGGCGAGTGTGCTGTGGGTGTCGTAGTCGTAGCCCTCCGGCCGCACAGCGCCCTCCAGGTCGTGGGTGATCTGGCTCTGGCAGGTTCAGGTGCGAACGAGCCGATAACCACACAAAAGTGGAGTTTCCCCGGCGTGTCGAACCGGACGCGTCCGTGCGAGCGGTCTTACGGTGAGCGGTTCGGCCGGGGTTGCGGGCCGAAAGACCTTGGGGCAGGGGCCGAACGGGGTTGCTCCGTCCGAGCACCGACCGGGCCTCGCGACTGGGCGTCCGAACGCGCACGTGTTCCCCACCCACCCGATCACGCACGCCCACCCACCCCGGACACCCGGGGCAATCGGGCGGGTGGGCGGGAAAGGCTCGTTCGGCCAGAGGTAACTGCGGGGCAATCGGGCGGGTGGGTGGGAAAGGTCCCTTGGAAGCCCGCCACCGCAGGGGGCTCAGCTCAGGACCGCGAAACCCGCCGTAGGCGACTCCGCATGGCCCGCTGAGCAATCGGCCCCAACTCCTCTACAGCCGTCACCAGGACGGACAACTGCTCCAGAGCGTCCAGCGCCCTTTCCGCCCCCGCCGCGTCCACCCCCTCGTACAGCTCTATCCCCACGAAGGACGCGGCCACCGCCCGCGCGAGACCCACGGGGTCAGCGAACTCCCCCAGCGGCGTCGCCGAGAGGACCCGGACCAGGACCTTCTCGATCTCCTCGATCCAGAGGGCGAGACCCGCCGCCGTCGCGGGGGCGAGGCGAGGCTGCGTCTGGGCCCCCGCCAGAAGCTGGCCGAGGACCGCGACATGCCCCGCGGCCCTCTCCTCCTCGTGCATCTCACGGCCGAATTCGAGGAGTTCGGCCAGCGAGGACACCGCGTCGAGCCGCTCCCGGTAACGCGAGACCCGCTGCTCCGACCCATGGCGGCAGGCCGCGGCCAACAGCTCGTCGACGGACCCGAAGTGGTAGAAGACCAGCGCCTGATTGACCCCGGCGGCAGCCGCGATCGTCCGCGCGGACGTCTTCGCGATGCCCTGCTCCGTCAACGTGCGCAGCGCCCCGTCGAGGAGCTTCTCCTTCGTGTCGGCGCTCACGCCCTCGCCTCCTCGCGCAGGGGCCGCAACCCCGGCCGCACACCGCAGCTGCGGACATCCGCGTACGCCGCCGTGAAGGAACCCTCGTACCCGAAGAGCGGCCCGAAGTGCCGGTTCACCACCCTGACCTGGATACGGAAGCGCCCCGTGGAGTCGTCGTAGGACTCCCGCACCTCCGCGTCACCGCCGATCAGTCCCGGGACGCGGACATCCACCGGACCCTCCCGGAAGCGGTGCTCCCCGGAGCGGATCAACAGGGAGCCGTCCGGCTCGGCCCGGAGGTGGAGGTCGCTCGCGAGGTGCTGATGAGTGCCCAGGTAGTCGAGAATCCGGTCGCCTTTGGGGCCGAGGACCATCTGGGCGTCGAAGCGGCGGGAGCGTCCTGGCAGATCGAAGGTGCGCACGAAGCTCACCGTCTCACGGCCGAAGGTGTCGACGTACGGCACGTTCTCGATGGTGAAGGGCACGTGGCGGCCCGCGCGGGGGACGAGGATGTTGCGCGTGCCGCCGAGGGCCAGGAACGGCTTCACGAAGCCTCCGCCGTGCCAGATGCGGTCCATCACGCCCCGCCCCGTGCACGCCTCGCCGCTCGCCAGGCCCACGGAGAAGCGGCGTCGCAACTGCGGGTGCAGCCGGTCGAAGTCGGCGCCCATCACCGTACGGAAGATCGATGCCGGCATCACTTCTCCTGGAGGGTCGCGAGAACACGCGGGGCACGCGTGCGTGGCGGTGGAACACGGAGGCAGCGGCGCGCCGCAGGTGTCGTCGGCAGGGGCGGCAGGACGAAGGCGAGCGCGAGGACCGCGGGCGCCACCATCGGCGCGGCGACGGCGGCCGTGGCCACGCACCCGACGCGCACCCCCACCTCGGCCAGTGCGTGCAGCAGTTGGCGCTCGGGGGTGATCCCGCGCTCCAGCCAGAGCCGGAGCCGGTCGAAGGACCAGGCCGTGGCCCAGCCCATCAGGGGGCGGAAGACGGCCCGGTCGGCGAGCGCGCCGAAGCGGCCCCAGCGCGGCCGGTAGTCGTAGCCGGTGAGGAAGCGGATGCCGCCGTCGGGGACGGGGACGTAACGCCAGTAGCCCGAGCCCTCCCGGAGGAGCGACAGCGGGTGCGGTGAGGCGAAGCGCAGGGCGGATGTCCTGGTGCCGTCCGCCCTGCGCTTCTCACCCGCGGAGATCCCGGTGCCCGCGACGGTCAGGAAGGGCAGTACGCGCGTGCCGTACCGGAAGCGCCGCGGCTCGCCCGGGGCCTGCGGCAGGTAGTCGATCTCGGTGAAGCGGAGGTCCCAGCGCTGGTGCTGGGACGGCTCCTGGGTGCGCGCCCAGAGTTCGTCGAGGTCGGCGTCTATGTGTGCTTCGACGTACAAGCTCGACGGTCTCACGGAGTTCCCCCAGGTCAGTGCGTTTTTGAGCAACCGCTCAAGACTGCTCGAGATGACCATAGGGATTTTTGAGCGGTCGCTCAAGTCCGCGGACAAAGAGAAGCCCTCGCCGACCGGCGGCGAGGGCTTCTCTTACGACACTGGGGGCAGGCGACTACGCGGAGAGGTGTCGCTCCACCGTCTCGACCTTCGACGTCATCCCGTCCGTCACCCCGGGACGGATGTCCGCCTTCATGACGACGGAGACACGCGGCGCCCGCGCCTCGACCGCCGCGACGGCGCGCTTGACGACGTCCATCACCTCGTCCCACTCACCTTCGACCGAGGTGAACATCGCGTCGGTCCGGTTGGGCAGACCGGACTCGCGTACGACGCGGACCGCGTCGGCGACGTACTCGCCCACGTCCTCGCCGACGCCCAGCGGGGTCACGGAGAAGGCGACGATCATGCGCTCACGACGCCTTCGCGGCGGGCGCGCGACGCGATCACGGCGGCCTCGGCCTCACGCTTGAGCCTGCGCTCGGCGAAGAAGCCGCCGGCCGGCAGCACGGAGAGGACGAAGTAGAGGGCGGCCGTCTTCAGGTCCCACTTCGTGCGGTTCCAGGCGTCGAGCCAGAACAGCACGTACAGCACGAAGAGCAGGCCGTGGACCATGCCCATCACCGGCACGGCGTTGAACTCCGTGGTCCGCTTCAGCACCGAGCAGACGATCAGCAGCAGGAAGGAGACGGCCTCGGGGGCCGAGACCAGACGGAGGCGGCGGAGTGCGGAAGCGGTCTTGATGTCCACGGATCACCTTCGGTGTGAGGCGGGAGCGAGGGGCGGGGCCGCTCGACGGCATCGATCCGGCGATCTGGCGACCGGCGATCTTGTGAATGCGCGCACAAGCGACCCCCATTGTGACATCGGGGTGTTCTCCGGGTTCCGTCAGGGGCCGTTGCCCTGTTCCGACCCCATATCCGACGGCTACCGTCGATACGTGGCAACGTTCCGATTGCAGGGCAGCAGGGTGCTCGCCGTGGACATGACCGGCGACGCCGTCAAGGCGAAGAACGGCTCGATGGTCGCGTACGACGGCCAGATGGCCTTCAAGAAGATGACCGGGGGTGGCGAGGGCATCCGCGGCATGGTGACCCGTCGCGTCACCGGCGAGCAGATGACGGTGATGGAGGTGAAGGGGCACGGCACGTGCTGGTTCGCCGACCGCGCCACGGAGATCAACCTCGTGCAGCTGCGCGGCGAGAAGCTCTTCGTCGAGGCCGGCAATCTCCTGTGCACGGACGGGGGCCTGCGCACCGGCACCCAGTTCACCGGCGTCCGCGGCGCCTCCCAGGGCAACGGCCTGTTCACCACCACCGTCGAGGGCTCGGGCCAGGCGGCGATCATGTCCGACGGACCCGCGGTGGTGCTGCGCGTGAGCCGGCAGTTTCCCCTGACGGTCGACCCGGGAGCGTATGTCGCGCATCAAGGAGACCTCCGCCAGAACCTCCAGTCGGGCGTCACTTTCCGTACGTTGCTGGGCGAGGGCGGCGGCGAGGCCTTCCAGATCCGCTTCGAGGGCGAGGGGCTCGTCTATGTCCAGCCCAGCGAGCGGACGACGATCGCGGGGGACGTCTGACATGCCCTTCAGGGAGATCAACTCGAAGATGGTCGAGGCGACCGTCCTGCCGGGCCAGCGGCTGTTCAGCCAGCGCGGCGCGATGCTCGCCTACAAGGGAGATGTGGCCTTCACCCCCAACATCCAGGGCGGCCAGGGCGGCCTGGCCTCCATGATCGGGCGCCGGGTCGCCAACGAAGCGACGCCCCTGATGACCGTGGAGGGCAACGGCACGGTCCTCTTCGGGCACGGCGGCCACCACATCCAGGTGATCACCCTCTCCGGAGACACCCTGTACGTGGAGGCGGACCGGCTGCTCGCCTTCGACGGGACGCTCCAGCAGGGCACGATGTTCATGGGCTCGCAGGGCGGCGTCATGGGCATGGTCCGCGGCCAGGTCACCGGACAGGGCCTCTTCACGACCACGCTCAAGGGACAGGGCGCGGTCGCCGTCATGGCGCACGGCGGTGTCATCGAGGTCCCGATCACCCCGCAGCGCCCGGTCCATGTCGACCCCCAGGCGTATGTGGCCCACCACGGGGACGTGCGCAACAAACTCTCCACGGCGCTCGGCTGGCGCGACATGGTGGGCCGGGGCTCGGGCGAGGCGTTCCAACTGGAGCTGTCAGGGAGCGGTGCGGTGTACGTCCAGGCGTCGGAGGAGAAGCTGTGAACCCCTCAATGCCCGCGGGAGCGCCCGCGCCCCTCGACCCGATGACGCTCCCGAGCGACGACAACGTGAACGCGTACACCTTCTGCGTGGAGCTCAAGGGGAGCCAGTGGTTCCTGCAGAAGGGCAAGATGATCGCGTACTACGGGTCGATCGAGTTCAACGGCATCGGTCACGGCCGCCTGGACCGTCTGGTGCGCACGAGTTTTCATTCGCCCCTGCACGCGAGCGACTGGGTGGTGGCCGACGGCCAGGGCAAGATGCTCCTCGCCGACCGGGCCTTCGACGTGAATTCGTACGACCTCGAAGACGGCAACCTGACCATTCGCTCGGGCAACCTCCTCGCTTTTCAGCCAACTCTCGCGCTGAAGCAATCGATCGTTCCGGGCTTTCTGACCCTGATCGGAACCGGAAAGTTCGTGGCCGCGTCGAACGGCCCGGTGGTCTTCATGGAGCCGCCGATCCGGGTGGATCCGCAGGCCCTCGTGGGCTGGGCGGACTGCCCTTCGCCCTGCCATCACTACGACCACGGATATCTGACCGGGGTCATCGGGGGCGTGCGGGCACTGACCGGGATCGGCGGGACCTCAGGCGAGGAGCACCAGTTCGAGTTCGTGGGAGCGGGCGCGGTGCTTCTGCAGTCCTCGGAGGCCCTCATGGCCGAGCACGCGACGGGCGCGGTGCCGCAGCAGGCGGGCGTTCCGGGCGGTCACGGTGTGCCGGGGCAGCACGGCCAACAGGGCCGGGGCGGCCAACAGCCGGGACAACCGCGCCTTCCCGGACAACTGGGGGACCTCCAGCGTCGCTTCGGCCTGTGAGCGGTAGTCTGCGGAGTGTGACGGGCGAACGCCTGTGCCCCTCTGACAACTGGGGGTCAGAGGCGCGTGTCACACACCGACATTCGTTCACCTTTCAACTTCTTAGGTAGAATCGATTCCATGGAGACCGATACGGCCCCGCAGTGGCTGACCAACGAGGAACAGTGCGCCTGGCGCACCCACGTAGAGGTCAACAGGATGCTGACCTATCAGCTCGAGAAGGACCTCCAGCCGTTCAACCTGACCATGAACGACTACGACATCCTCGTCCATCTCTCCGAGTCCGAAGAGAAGCGGATGCGGATGAGCGATCTCGCGGCCGCCACACTGCAGTCCAAGAGCCGCCTGTCCCATCAGATCACCCGCATGGAGAACGCGGGCCTGGTCCGCCGGGAGAACTGCGAGTCCGACCGGCGCGGGCTCTACACCGTCCTCACGGACGAGGGCATGGAGACCATGCAGCGGGTCGCCCCGCACCACGTGGACTCGGTCCGCAAGCACTTCGTCGACCTGATCTCACCCGAGGCGCTCGGCGAACTCCACAAGGCCCTGACCCCGATCGCGGAACACCTCCGCGCCCAGCGGGGCAAGCCCTGACCCTCACCGGATGGCGGCAGGGACCCTGAGCTCGAAGAGCGCTCCCCCACCGGGAGCCTCCTTGACCGTGAGGGTCCCGCCGTGCCGCGCGGCGACGTCGCGCGCGATGGCAAGGCCCAGACCCGCCCCGCCGTCATCCCTGGTGCGGGCGTCGTCGAGGCGGACGAAGCGCTCGAAGATCCGGTCGCGTTCGCCTTCCGGCACGCCGTCTCCGTCGTCGGAGACCTCAAGGACCGCCCAGGTGCCCTCGGCGCGGGTGGTGACCGTGACGTGCGAGCGCGCGTGGCGCTGCGCGTTGTTCACCAGGTTGTTGAGCACGCGCGCCAACTGGTTCCGGGAGCCGGTGACGTCGACGTTCTTGAGATCCATGCGGACGTCGACGCGGTCCCGCGTGCGCTGCGAGAGCTCCTCGCGGGCGAGGGCCGCCAGGTCCACCTGCCCGCCGCCCGGCTTCTCCCC
Source organism: Streptomyces sp. NPDC055099 (assembly GCF_053607685.1). Lineage (NCBI taxonomy): Bacteria > Bacillati > Actinomycetota > Actinomycetes > Kitasatosporales > Streptomycetaceae > Streptomyces > Streptomyces sp. NPDC055099. The sequence goes on from NZ_JBSGUA010000009.1 coordinate 62,023, forward strand.
CGCGTCGAGGCGGGCCAAGAGAAGCAGGTCGGCGGCCAGTTCCTGAAGTCGTACGGTGTCCTCGACCGCACCGTCCACATCGAGCAACTCCGGGTGGGCGGCGCCCACTTCGAGCTGTGTCCGCAAGGAGGCGATGGGGCTGCGCAACTCGTGCGAGGCGTCGGCCACGAAGCGGCGCTGACGTTCCACCGAGGTCTGCAGCGCGGCGAGCGTCTCGTTCGTGGTCGTGGCCAGACGGGCGATCTCGTCGTGCGTGTCCGGCTCGGGCACGCGGCGCGCGAGGTCCTCCGACGCGGTGATCGCCGCCATCTCGGAGGTGATCGCGTCCACCGGACGCAGGGCACGACGCGTCACCAGCCAGGTCACCAGCGCGATGACGGCCAGGAGCAGCGGGAAACCGATGAGCATGGACGTCAACGCCGTGGACACCGCGCTCTCCCGGGCCGCGAGCGAGGCACCCGCGTGGACGGTCAGCTCGCCCTTCGTCTCGCTGTTCACCTCGACCGCGGCGAAGCGGTAGTCCTGCGTCTCGCCGTCGATGGTGGCGGAGCCGGAGGTGAGGCGCGGTTCATCGTCGGAGACCTCCCCGAGTTCGGGGGCCTCACCCTGGCTCGTGTCGTCGTCATCGTCGTCGCCCTTGGGAGGCGTGGCGGCCGACCGGGGCTTGACCGCGGTCACGCCCGTACCGCTGATGCGCTGAAGGTCCTCGGTGGCGGCGACCAGCCTCCCGTCGCCGTCGACGACCTGGACCGGATGGTCCTCGTCGTCCAGGTCCAGGCTGTCGTACGGCTCGTTCGCGGCGAGCCGCGAGGCCACCCCGCGGGCCGCCGACTCGGCCTGGCCACCGGCCTGGTCGGTCAGGTTCGCGCGCAGCGCGAGCAGGACAGCGGCGCCGGCGGCGACCAGCGCGACGGCCACCACGAGGCTGGCGCCGATCGTGGCGCGAGCCCGTACGGAACTGAAGAAGCGCTTGGTCATCGGGGGGCCTCCAGGCGGTATCCGGCGCCGCGCACCGTCTTGATCAGCCGCGCGCCGAGCTTGCGCCGCAGCGCGCTGATGTAGACCTCGACGATGTTGGGGTCCCCCTCGTAGGCGAAGTCCCAGACGTGCTCCAGGATGTCGCCCTTGGAGACCACCTCGCCCACCCGCAGCACGAGCTGTTCGAGGACCGCGAACTCCTTGGCGGTGAGCGTCACTTCGTCGTCCCCCTCGCCGCCACCGCGAAAGACGCGGCGCGCTGCGGTGTCGACCCTGAGGTCGCCGATGGAGTGGACGGGGGACGGCCCCCCGTTGCCACGGCGGCGCAGAAGCGCCTTCACACGGGCGACGAGCACGACGTACGAGAAAGGCTTGGTGAGGTAGTCGTCGGCGCCCGTGTCGAGCCCTTCGGCCTCGTCGTACTCCCCGTCCTTCGCGGTGAGCATCAGGATCGGTACGTCGTGTCCCGCGGCGCGCAGGGTCGAGCAGACGCGGTAGCCGTTCATGCCGGGCAGCATGATGTCGAGGATCACCAGGTCGTACGTGCCCTCGCTCGCCCGGTGCAGCCCGTCGATGCCGTCGTGCACGACGTCCACGGCGTAGCCCTCGGCCGTCAGGCCCTTGGCCAGGGACAGCGCGAGGCGCTTTTCGTCTTCCACGATCAACAGGCGCATGCGTTCAGGGTGGCAGAAGCAACCTGAAGAGTTCTTCAGCAGAACCGCCAGGAGGGCGAGCACCCACAGGCCAGCCCGGCCGAGTCGGGAGATATCGAACGCATGGGCGGCTGATCACTGGATCGGGTACGCCTGTACGGAGGTCGTCTGTTTGTGTGGGCGGCTATGTAGGTTCGTGTGTTGTGAAGCTGGTCGCGCAGGTCAAGTTGTTGCCGACGCCCGAGCAGGCGGCGGCACTTGAGGCGACCCTGCATGCCTGCAACGAGGCCGCCACGTGGGCGTCCGATGTGGCGTTCGCCAAGGACATGAAGCGGAACTTCGCGCTGCGCGAACACACCTACGGAGAGATCAAGCAACGATGGGGCCTGGGGGCACAGGCTGCTCAGCACGTCATCAAGAAGACCTGTGACGCGTACGCGACGCTGAAGGCGAATCTGAAGGCTGGGAATCTGGGCAAGCCACGGTCCCGGCGCTACCGGCAGGCCTCCGAGAAGCCGATCGCCTTCCGCCCTCAGGGTGCTCAACCGTATGACGACCGGATGCTGTCCTGGCAGATCCCGGACCATACGGTGTCGATCTGGGCCCTGGCCGGCCGGCTCAAGGGCGTGGCATTCACCGCGTCCCCCGAGCAGCTGGCCCGCCTGGCCCTGTTCCGCAAGGGCGAGTCCGACCTCATTGTGAGAGACGGCATGTGGTTTCTGAATGCCACCTGCGAGGTCCCCGAGGCCGAGCCGAACACTGCCCCTGACAGCTTTCTCGGTATCGATCTGGGGGTTGTGAACATCGCGACCACCTCGGACGGCAAGATCATGGCCGGCCGAGCCCTGAACCGAGGACGGCTGCGCGAACGCGGCCTCCGCACCAAGCTGCAGAAGAAGAACACCCCGTCTGCCAAGCGCCGGTTGAAGAAACGCAGGCGCAAGGAAGCGCGACGGGCCAAGGACATCAACCACAAGATCGCGAAACATGTGGTGGTCGAGGCAGAACGCACCGGTCGCGGAATCGCCCTGGAGGACCTGGGCGGCATTCGTGAACGGGTACGGCTTCGCAAGCCCCAACGGGCCACCCACTCGAGCTGGAGCTTCGCCCAGCTTGGAGCGTTCATCGCATACAAGGCCCGCAAAGCGGGGGTACCGGTGGTGCACGTCGACCCGGCGTACACCTCGCGGACCTGCGCCGAATGCGGCCACGTAGACAAAGCGAACCGGGTGTCGCAAGCCTGGTTCGCGTGCCGGTCCTGCGGATTCGTTGATCACGCAGACCGGAACAGCTCCCGCAACATCCGTGCTCGCGCGGAAGAGTTGTGGCGACGCGGGGCGCAGTCAACCGCCCCAGACCCACCCCCGAACCCGGGCGTGGGACAAGACGCAAGCGCAGCACCACACCCAGTGGCGCCCGCTGTGCAAGCCCGTTGCTTTAGCGATGGGTAGTTGACGCTGGCTTCAGGTTCCCTTCAGGGACGCTCAGGCAGATTGGTCCGTGTCGAAAGCGAACGGCAGCGGCCCACCGGCCGCACAGCCAACGACTCGGGAGGAACCCCTCATGAAGCGCAACATCGTCATCGCCACCGTCGCAGCTCTCGCCCTGGTCGGGGGCGGCACCGCGACAGCGCTCGCCACCACCGGCGACGACGAGTCGTCGGCAGCCGCCAAGAAGTCCAGCGTTCAGCTGAAGGACCACGACCGGGACGACAACGACCGTGACGACGACCGGTACGACGACCAGGACGACGCCAAGGAGAACAGCGCCGAGGCGAAGGCGGCCAAGGTGACCGCCGCCGACGCGATCAAGGCGGCCCTCGCGAGCCAGTCCGGTACGGCGGTCTCCGCGGAGCTGGACGACGAGGACAACGGCGGTCTGGTCTGGGACGTCGACGTGCTCGGCAAGAACAGCACGTGGCACAGCGTCCAGATCGACCCCGGCACCGGCAAGGTGCTCGGCTCGCACACCGAGCAGGACGAGGACGGCGACGCGAAGCGCGTGGCCGCCGCCCTGAAGGGTGCGTCCACCTCGGCGGAGGACGCGGCGAAGGCCGCCGCCGCCAAGGGCACGGTCACGTCCGTGGACCTGGACGACGACGGCACGGCGGGTGCCTGGGAGGCGGAGACCTCCGGTGCCAAGGGTGCGGGGGCCGACTGGAAGGTCGACCTGCAGTCGGGCAAGGTGACGGCCGACAAGTCTGACGCCAACGATGACAATGACTCCGACGACGCTGACGACAACGACAGCGACTCGGACGACTGATAACTCCCCCGTCCCCGCATGACAGCGCGCCGCCCCGCAGGGATTTCCCTGCGGGGCGGTTCGTGTCGTGGGTGCGGGTCTCGTCTGGCGACGGCCCGTACGGCCGCAGGGCCACCGGAAGCAGCAGATCCGCACACCCGCCGCGCACCAGAGGCCCCGCCTCAGCCCGAGGTCAAGCTCTCGACCAGCTCATCCGCCGCCGCGTACGGGGACAGCTCCCCGGCCACGATCCGCTCGGCCAGCGCCGACAGCCTCGCGTCCCCGTGCAGATCGGCGATTCGCTCACGCAAAGCCGTGACCGCGATGGTCTCCACCTCGCGTGCCGCCCGCGCGGCCCTGCGCTCCGCGAGGACGCCCCGCTCCTCCATCCACGCCCGGTGCTTCTCCAGGGCCTCGACGACCTCGTCGATCCCCTCGCCCCGCGCGGCCACCGTCTTCACGATGGGCGGGCGCCAGTCCCCCGCGCCGCGGGACTCCCCGAGCCCCAGCATGTGGTTCAGCTCGCGCGCGGTCGCGTCCGCGCCGTCCCGGTCCGCCTTGTTGACGACGTACACGTCACCGATCTCCAGGATTCCGGCCTTCGCCGCCTGGATGCCGTCCCCCATCCCGGGGGCGAGCAGCACCACCGAGGTGTCCGCCTGCGAGGCGATCTCCACCTCGGACTGGCCGACGCCGACCGTCTCGACCAGGATCACGTCGCAGCCCGCGGCGTCCAGGACGCGGATCGCCTGGGGCGCCGACCACGCGAGGCCGCCCAGATGGCCGCGGGTGGCCATCGAGCGGATGTAGACCCCGGGGTCGGACGCGTGCTCCGACATCCGGACCCGGTCGCCGAGCAGCGCGCCCCCGGAGAAGGGCGACGAGGGGTCGACGGCGAGGACGCCGACCCGCTTGCCCGCCCGCCGGTACGCCGACACCAGCGCCGACGTCGAAGTCGACTTGCCGACACCGGGAGATCCGGTGAGGCCCACCACGTACGCGTGTCCCGCCAGCGGAGCCAGCGCCGCCATGACCTCGCGGAGCTGCGGCGACGCCCCCTCGACCAGTGAGATCAGCCGGGCCACGGCCCGTGGCCTGCCCTCGCGGGCCTGCGCCACCAGGGAGGGGACGTCCTGCATGTCAGACAGCTCCGTTCCAAGACGTTTGCGAGACGGGGAAGGCTTGCACGCGCGAAACGCGTCAGGCCTTCGCCACCTTCACGATCAGCGCGTCACCCTGTCCGCCGCCACCGCAGAGCGCCGCGGCACCCACGCCGCCGCCCCGCCGCTTCAGCTCGAGGGCGAGGTGCAGGACGACACGTGCCCCCGACATGCCGATCGGGTGGCCCAGGGCGATGGCACCGCCGTTGACGTTCACCTTTTCCGAGGACACCCCGAGGTCCTTCATTGACTGCACCGCGACCGCGGCGAACGCCTCGTTGATCTCGATCAGGTCGAGGTCGGCGACGTCCAGGCCCTCCTTCTTCAGGGCGTGCCGGATGGCGTTCGAGGGCTGCGACTGGAGCGAGTTGTCCGGGCCCGCCACGTTGCCGTGGGCGCCGATCTCCGCGATCCAGTCGAGGCCGAGCTCCTCGGCCTTGGCCTTCGACATCACCACGACCGCGGCGGCGCCGTCGGAGATCTGCGAGGAGGTGCCCGCCGTGATCGTGCCGTCCTTGGTGAAGGCGGGGCGCAGCTTGCCGAGCGACTCGGCGGTCGTCTCGGCGCGGATGCCCTCGTCCTTGGAGAACAGGACCGGGTCGCCCTTGCGCTGCGGGATCTCGACCGGGGTGATCTCGGCCTCGAAGGTGCCGTTCTTCTGGGCGGCGGCCGCGCGCTGGTGGGAGGCGGCGGCGATCTCGTCCTGCTCGGGGCGCGCGATGCCCAGGCGGGTGTTGTGCTTCTCCGTCGACTCGCCCATGGCGATGTTCTCGAAGGAGTCGGTCAGGCCGTCGTACGCCATGGAGTCGAGCATCTCGATGGCGCCGTACTTGTAGCCCTCGCGGGACTTCGGCAGGAGGTGCGGCGCGTTCGTCATCGACTCCTGGCCGCCGGCGACGACGACGTCGAACTCGCCCGCGCGGATGAGCTGGTCGGCGAGCGCGATCGCGTCGAGCCCGGAGAGGCACACCTTGTTGACGGTGAGTGCCGGGACGTTCATGGGGATGCCCGCCTTGACGGCGGCCTGACGCGCCGGGATCTGCCCTGCCCCGGCCGTGAGCACCTGCCCCATGATCACGTACTGCACCTGGTCGCCGCCGATGCCGGCCCGGTCGAGCGCGGCCTTGATCGCGAAACCGCCCAGGTCGGCGCCGGAGAAGGACTTGAGGGAGCCGAGCAGGCGGCCCATGGGCGTGCGCGCGCCCGCGACGATCACTGAGGTGGTACCGGTCGTTCCAGACATGTGCCACGGCCCCTTGGGAGGAGGAGTTAATGAGGGTTTACTTGAATGTACTGAGCGGTACGCCGCGCGTCATCGGGCGTTCGGTGTGATCGCGCGCACGTTGCGTAATCACCGCCGGAAGGGCTGCACTGAAAACATGCTGACGCGAATCGATCACATCGGGATCGCCTGTTTCGACCTCGACACGACCGTCGAGTTCTACCGGGAGACATATGGCTTCACGGTGTTCCACACCGAGGTCAACGAAGAGCAGGGCGTACGCGAGGCCATGCTCAAGATCAATGAGACGAGTGACGGCGGCGCCTCCTACCTGCAACTCCTCGAACCCACCCGCGACGACTCCGCCGTGGGCAAATGGCTGGCCAAGAATGGTGAGGGCGTGCACCACATCGCCTTCGGCACCGCGGACGTGGACGGCGACGCCGCGGCCATCAAGGAGAAGGGCGTACGCGTCCTTTACCAGGAGCCCCGGATCGGTTCCATGGGCTCCCGCATCACCTTCCTGCACCCCAAGGACTGCCACGGCGTACTGACCGAACTCGTCACCTCGGCAGCTCAGGAGTCACCGGAGCACTGACCTCCGCATACTTGGGCCGGTAGGGTTGGGGGCGGCCGTCCGAAGTTTGGGCGGCCGGTCGTCCGTACGCTGGGCGGCCGCTTGCCGGGGTCCGGGTTTCGGGGGACGAGCGTCAGGGCAGCAGCCCATGCTCTGCTGTTGATCTGACACCATTCCCCGTGGGCCCCGTTCGGCGGATGGACAGGGCTCGTAAGAAGAGACTTGCGACCAGGGGACGGATGGGACCGCGCAGTGCGGGGCTACGAACGCCAAGAGAGCTCGCGGGCTGAGACGGACCATCTTTCGCGGTTCGAGGCCGAGATGGACCGGCTGAAGACCGAGCGAGAGAAGGCTGTTCAGCACGCCGAAGACCTCGGCTATCAGGTCGAGGTGTTGCGCGCCAAGCTGCACGAGGCGCGCCGCAACCTCGCGTCCCGCCCTGCCTATGACGGCGCGGACATCGGCTACCAGGCCGAGCAGCTGCTCCGTAATGCCCAGATCCAGGCCGACCAGCTGCGCCAGGACGCCGAGCGGGAGCTGCGCGACGCCCGTGCGCAGACCCAGCGGATCCTCCAGGAGCACGCCGAGCAGCAGGCCAGGCTCCAGTCCGAGCTGCACTCCGAGGCGGTGTCACGCCGTCAGCAGCTCGACCAGGAGCTGTCCGAGCGCCGTCAGACCGTCGAGTCGCACGTCAACGAGAACGTGGCGTGGGCCGAGCAGCTGCGGGCCCGCACCGAGCAGCAGGCGCGCCGCCTGCTCGACGAGTCGCGCGCCGAGGCCGACCAGGCCCTGGCCGCCGCCCGCGCCGAGGCCGAGCGCGTGGCCGAAGATGCCCGCCAGCGCATGGCGAGCGACGCCGAGTCGGCCCGTGCCGAGGCCGAGGCGATCCTGCGCCGGGCCCGCTCGGACGCCGAGCGGCTCCTGAACGCGGCGTCGACGCAGGCGCAGGAGGCCACCGACCACGCGGAGCAGCTCCGTTCGTCCACGGCCACCGAGTCCGAGCAGGCGCGCCGGCAGGCCACCGAGGCGAGCCGGGCCGCCGAGCAGCGCATGGCGGAGGCCGAGACGGCGCTGCGCGAGGCGCGCGCCGAGGCCGACAAGGTCCTGGCCGAGGCCAAGGAGCTGGCGTCCAAGCAGCTCTCGGCCGCCGAGGGTGCCAACGAACAGCGCACGCGTACGGCCAAGGAGCAGGTCGCGCGGCTCGTCGGCGAGGCCACCAAGGAAGCCGAGGCCACCAAGGCCGAGGCCGAGCAGCTCGTCGCCGACGCGCGTGCCGAGGCCGAGAAGCTGATCAAGGACGCCGCCGAGAAGGCGCGCACGATCACCGCCGAGGAGACCGCGGGCCAGCTCGCCAAGGCGGCCCGTACGGCGGAGGAAGTACTGGAGAAGGCTTCCAAGGACGCCAAGGACACGACGAAGGCCGCCACCGAGGAGGCCGAGCGGATCCGCAGCGAGGCCGAGGCCGAGGCGGACCGGCTGCGCGCCGAGGCGCACGACATCGCCGAGGGGCTCAAGGGCACGGCGAAGGACGACACCAAGGAGTACCGCGCCAAGACCGTCGAGCTGCAGGAGGAGGCGCGCAGGCTGCGCGGCGAGGCCGAGCAGCTGCGGGCCGACGCGGTCACCGAGGGCGAGCGGATCCGGGGCGAGGCCCGGCGCGAGGCCGTCCAGCAGATCGAGGAGGCGGCCAAGTCCGCCGAGGAGCTGCTCGCCAAGGCGAAGGCCGACGCGGAAGAGCTGAAGTCGGCCGCGACCACCGAGAGCGAGCGGGTCCGCACCGAGGCCATCGAGCGCGCCACGAGCCTGCGCAAGCAGGCCGAGGAGACGCTGGAGCGCACCCGCGCGGAGGCCGAGCGGCACCGCGAGGAGGCCGTCGAGCAGGCCGAGGCCACGAAGTCCGAGGCCGAGGAAGCCGCGCGGGCCCTGCGCGAGGAGACCGAGCGGGCGATAGCGGCACGTCAGGCGGAGGCCGCCGACGAGCTGAGGCGCCTGCACACGGAGGCCGAGGAGCGTCTGGCCTCCGCCGAGCAGGCACTCACCGACGCCCGTGCCGAGGCCGAGCGCATCCGCAAGGAAGCCGCGGACGAGACGGACCGCCTCCGCTCGGAGTCCGCCGAGCGCATCCGCGCCCTGCAGTCGCAGGCCGAGACCGAGGCCGAGCGGCTGCGCACCGAGGCCGCCGCCGACGCCTCGCAGGCACGCGCCGAGGGCGAGAACGTGGCCGTGCGGCTGCGTTCCGATGCCGCCGCCGAGGCCGAGCGCCTCAAGACCGAGGCCCAGGAGTCGGCCGACCGGCTCCGTTCGGAGGCCGCAGCCGCCGCCGAGCGCGTGGGCGCGGAGGCCGCCGAGGCGCTGGCCGCCGCCCAGGAGGAGGCCGCCAGGCGCCGCCGGGAGGCCGAGGAGACCCTCAGCTCCGCGCGCGGAGAGGCCGACCAGGAGCGCGAGCGGGCCCGCGAGCAGAGCGAGGAACTCCTCGCCTCCGCCCGCAACCGCGTCGAGGAGGCTCAGGCCGAGGCCGTCCGCCTCGTCGAGGAAGCCGACCGCCGGGCGACCGAGATGGTCACCAGCGCCGAGCAGACCGCCCAGTCCGTACGGGACTCCGTGGCGGGCCTCCAGGAGGCGGCGCAGGAGGAGATCGCGGGTCTGCGCAGCGCCGCCGAGCACGCGGCGGAGCGCACCCGGACCGAGGCGCAGGAGGAGGCGGACCGTGTCCGCTCCGACGCGTACGCCGAGCGGGAGCGTGCCTCCGAGGACGCCGCCCGTGCCCGTCGCGAGGCGAGCGAGGAGGCCGAGGCCGCCAAGTCGCTGGCCGAGCGCACGGTTTCGGAGGCGATCGCGGAGGCCGAGCGGCTGCGTTCGGACGCCTCGGAGTACGCCCAGCGTTCGCGTACGGAGGCCTCGGACGCGATCGCGTCGGCCGAGCAGGACGCGTCCCGCACCCGTGCCGACGCCCGCGAGGACGCCAACCGCATCCGCAGCGACGCCGCGAGCCAGGCCGACCAGCTGATCGGCGAGGCGCGCAGCGAGGCGGAGCGCCTGCAGAACGAGACGATCGCGGAGGCCGAGCGCCTCAAGGCGGACACGGTCGCGGAGGCCGAGCGCCTCAAGGCCGAGACGAGCGCCGAGGCCGAGCGGGTGCGCGCGGAGTCGGTGGCCAAGGCCGAGAAGCTCATCTCGGACGCGACGGGCGACGCCGAGCGGCTGCGCGCGGACGCGGCCGAGACGGTCGGCTCCGCCCAGCAGCACGCCGAGCGCATCCGGTCCGAGGCCGAGCGCGTCAAGGCGGAGGCGGCGGCCGAGGCCGAGCGGCTCACCTCGCAGGCGCGGGACGAGGCCGAACGCACGCTGGACGAGGCGCGCCAGGCGGCGAACAAGCGCCGTTCCGAGGCGGCCGAGCAGGTCGACACCCTCATCACGGAGGCCGCGGCCGAGGCCGAGAAGCTGACGAGCGACGCCCAGGAGAAGGCGCTCAAGGCCACCACGGACGCGGAGGCGCAGGCCGACACGATGGTCGGCGCCGCCCGCACGGAGGCCGACCGGCTTGTCGCCGAGGCGAGGGTCGAGGGCAACTCCCTGGTGGAGAAGGCCCGTACGGACGCGGACGAGCTGCTCATCGGCGCCCGCAGGGACGCGACGGCCATAAGGGAGCGTTCCGAGGAGCAGCGCGACCGCCTCACCGCGGAGATCGAGGAGCTGCACGAGCGTGCGCGCCGCGAGTCCGCGGAGGCGATGAAGACCGCCGGTGAGCGCTGTGACGCGCTGGTGAAGGCCGCGGAGGAGCAGCTCGCCGAGGCCGAGGCCAAGGCCAAGGAGCTGGTGTCGGACGCGAGTTCCGAGGCCGGCAAGGTCCGTATCTCGGCCGTGAAGCGGGCCGAGGCGCTGCTCAAGGAGGCCGAGACGAAGGTCGCCGAACTGGTGCGCGACGCCGAGCGGGTCAAGGCGGAGGCGCAGGCCGAGGCGGAGCGTACGGTTGACGAGGGTAAACGCGAGCTTGAGGTTCTCGTCCGGCGCCGCGAGGACATCAACGCCGAGATTTCCCGTGTCCAGGACGTATTGGAGGCGTTGGAATCATTTGAGGCCCCCTCGGTCCCCGGTCCGAAGGACGGTGGCGTCAAGGCCGGTGCGGCGGCGGGCTCAACTCGATCGGGTGGCAAGCCGTCTGAGGGCTAGCCAAAGAACTTCTCGCGTGCTTTGTAAGGACCTTCGGCACTGTCGCTGGCAAGTGCTCCGGCGGTTAGCCACTCAAAAGGGGTGTCATTCTCCAGATCAAACGGGCATCTGCTCGATGACACGCCGCTTGGACCCCTAGGATTCCCCCTATCACCTCACCGGTCTCATTCGACAGGAACCCCATGAGCGACACTTCCCCCTACGGCTTCGAGCTTGTGCGGCGTGGGTACGACCGCGCTCAGGTGGACGAACGTATCTCCAAGCTCGTCTCCGACCGTGACAGCGCTCTTGCTCGTATCACTGCTCTGGAAAAGCGCATTGAGGAGCTGCACCTCGAGACGCAGAACGCGCAGGCGCAGGTAGCCGACGCCGAACCGTCGTACGCGGGCCTCGGCGCGCGTGTCGAGAAGATCCTCCGCCTCGCCGAGGAGGAGGCGAAGGACCTGCGCGAGGAGGCTCGTCGCGCAGCCGAGCAGCACCGCGAGCTCGCCGAGTCGGCGGCCCAGCAGGTGCGCAACGACGCCGAGTCGTTCGCGGCCGAGCGCAAGGCCAAGGCGGAGGACGAGGGCGTCCGGATCGTCGAGAAGGCCAAGGGCGAGGCGGGCGCGCTGCGCAGCGAGGCGCAGAAGGACGCGCAGCAGAAGCGCGAGGAGGCGGACGCCCTCTTCGAGGAGACCCGCGCCAAGGCCGCCCAGGCCGCGGCCGACTTCGAGACGAACCTCGCCAAGCGCCGCGAGCAGTCGGAGCGTGACCTGGCCTCGCGTCAGGCCAAGGCCGAGAAGCGTCTCGCGGAGATCGAGCACCGCGCCGAGCAGCTCCGCCTGGAGGCCGAGAAGCTCCGCACGGACGCCGAGCGCCGCGCCCGTCAGACGGTGGAGACCGCTCAGCGTCAGGCCGAGGACATCGTCGCGGACGCGAACGCCAAGGCGGACCGGATTCGCTCCGAGTCCGAGCGCGAGCTCGCGGCCCTGACGAACCGTCGGGACTCCATCAACGCGCAGCTCACCAATGTGCGCGAGATGCTGGCGACGCTCACGGGTGCGGCTGTGGCCGCCGCCGGGTCGCCTGCCGAGGACGAGCCGGTCTCCCGCGGGGTGCCTGCCCAGCAGACGCGATAGACCGTCGGGACACCCCTCACGGGGCCCCCTGCCGCTCCGGTGGCAGGGGGCCCCGTGTCGTTCTAGCGTGGCCGCATGATCGAGCTCGAGGGGCTGACCAAGCGGTACGGCGAGAAGCTGGCCGTCAACAACCTCACCTTCACCGTGCATCCGGGCATCGTCACCGGCTTCCTCGGGCCCAACGGCGCCGGCAAGTCCACGACCATGCGGATGATGCTCGGGCTCGACAACCCCACGGCGGGCGCGGCGCGGATCGACGGCAAGCGGTACGCGCAGCTGAAGGACCCGCTCAAGTACATCGGCGCCCTGCTCGACGCCAAGGCCATGCACGGCGGGCGCAGCGCCTTCAACCACCTCCTGTGCCTCGCCCAGAGCAACGGCATCCCGCGCGCCCGCGTCCATGAGGTCCTGGACACCGTGGGCCTGACGCAGGTCGCCAGGAAGAAGGCCAAGGGCTTCTCGCTCGGCATGGGGCAGCGGCTCGGCATCGCGGGCGCGTTGCTCGGCGACCCCGAGATCCTGATGTTCGACGAGCCGGTCAACGGGCTCGACCCCGAGGGCATCCACTGGATCCGCAACCTGATGAAGTCCCTGGCCTCGCAGGGCCGCACGGTCTTCGTCTCCTCGCACCTGATGAGCGAGATGGCGCTGACCGCCGACCATCTGGTCGTCATCGGACAGGGACGGCTGCTCGCGGACACCTCCATGGCGGACTTCATCCAGCAGAACTCACGCAGTTACGTCCGGCTGCGCTCCCCGCAGCGCGAGCGCCTCCTCGACGTGCTGCACCAGGAGGGCGTCACCGCCGTAGAGGCGGGCAACGGCACCCTTGAGGTGGACGGCACCCCCGCCGAGGACCTGGGTGAACTCGCCGCCCGCCATCAGCTCGTCCTCCATGAACTGAGCCCTCAGCGGGCCTCGCTCGAAGAGGCGTTCATGCAGCTCACCGCGGAGTCCGTGGAGTACCACGCGCACGCCGACCATGCGGGCCCCGGCGCCGCACCGCCTCCTCCCGCGCGGGCCGCGGGCTGGGGCGAGAGCTGGCATCAGCCGAAGAGGGGGGCCTGAGCGATGGCCGCGACGCAGGTACTGAAGTCGGAGTGGACCAAGATCCGCTCGGTCTCGTCGACCGTGTGGACGCTGGGTCTCGCGCTGGTCGTCACGGTCGGGCTCGGCCTGCTGATCAGCATCCTGGCGAAGAACGACTACGACAGCCTCAACGCCCAGGACCGCCGGGTCTTCGACCCGACGTTCACCAGCTTCGCGGGCATGAGCCTCGGCCAGCTCGCGATGATCGTCTTCGGTGTCCTCGTCGTGTCGAACGAGTACAGCACCGGCATGATCCGCACCTCGCTCTCCGCGGTCCCGCAGCGCGCCACCTTCATGGCGAGCAAGGTCGCGGTCGCCACCCTGCTCTGTCTGGTGGTGGGCCTGGTCACCAGCTTCATCGCGTTCTTCGTGGGCCAGGCGATGCTCGGCGAGCACAAGGCGCTGATCGGCGACCCCGGCGTGCTGCGCGCGGTGATCGGCGGCGGGCTCTACATGACGCTCATCGCGATGTTCTCGATGGGCGTCGCGACGATGCTGCGCAGCCCGATGCTGTCCCTCGGCATCCTGATGCCGTTCTTCTTCCTCATCTCCAGCATCCTGGGCAACGTCTCGGCGACGAAGAAGATCGGCCGCTTCCTCCCCGACCAGGCGGGAAGCAAGATCATGCAGGTGAAGTCGCCCCTGGACGACGACACCCCGTACGGCCCCTGGGGCGGGCTCGCGATCATGGTGGTGTGGGTGGTGGTGGCGCTGCTCGGCGGCTATGTGCTGCTCAAGAAGCGGGACGCGTAGCGCCCTCGTCCGGGGGCAGCAGTTCGTCGAAGCCGCGCCAGCCGTCCCACTCCCACACCTCACGCTGCAGATCCGGTTCGAGCGGCACGAAGCGGCCCAGCTCGAAGTCCTCGGGCCCGACCTTGAACCACCGCTCGTCCGCGACCTCCGTCCCCAGGCCCACGGTCCGCGCGGTCAGCCGCACCATCAGCTCCACACCGGCCGACTGCGACAGGTCCTTGCCCTGGATGCGGGTGAACGGCAGCCGCGGCACCGGAGCGTCGACCGGGATCCACACGGTGAACGGAGCACCCCGCTCGACGGCGAGCCAGCAGCGCTCCTCGGCCGGTTCGCCCTTCTCGTCCAGCACCCTGAGCCACTTCTTGTAGATGACGAGGCTGCCGTCGTGCGGCGAGCGTTCGAGGTAGCGGAGGTGGGCGCGGGCGTGCAGGTCGACGACGGAGAGATTGTCGAAGCGGTTGTAGAACCGGATCGCGATGATCGCGTCGTCGCTCTGCGCGTGGGTGCGCCGGTACCCGGGGAAGTCGGCGGTCCACGCGTGCGAGATGGACGCCCGGCGCCGCCAGACGAACGGCCGCAGCGAGAACATCTTGATCAGTACGAAACCGAGGAGCACGGCGGGCGCGAGCGCCCCGATCACCGAGGCCGTGGTCGCCATGAGCTGCTGCGCGGTGCTCCCCGCCTGGGGATCGAGGTTGTCCGTGCCGACGCACGCGCGCAGCGCGGACAGCGCGAGGTCGAACAGCCTCTCCTGATCACCGAACCGCTCGCTCAGCGAGCGCGGCGAGTCCTCGGCCACCGTCCACAGCACGGCGATCACGGCGGAGACCCCGGCGAGCACGGTCAGTGTCATGAGCAGCAGAGCGTGGACGGACCGGCCCGCGATCCATCCTCGCGCAGACGTCCGATACCGCGGGTGCGCGCCACCCCTGCGAGGCCATCTCACCAAGGACCTCAACTCCCCTCCCCCGCACCGGACTTCGCCCGGTCCCCCACGGTGGACTGGCTTCTTTCCCGCAACCCGCCGGGGTTAACCCGCCGGCCGAGGAGCGGTGAAGCGGCGGCGCGGGTACTTGTTCCCGTGGAAGGCTGTCCCCGCACCGCGTTGACCATCCCCGAAGGGCGCCATCGTGAGGACTGAGGACCGAAGCCTGGAGTCGCTGGGTCTCGACGGCGTACCGGCCAGAGAGCCACTGACCTACCCCGGCCGCCCCACCCCCGCCCCGTCGCTGCTCAACGGCGGCGAGCTGCTCCGGCTCGACGTGCGGACCGGCCGGCTCGGCGAGTGGTACGTGGAGGAGCCGGTGCGGCGCCGCCTCGACGAGGCGCTCCTGGACCGGGGCCAGGCCGTCACCGGCCGCCGCCACCCGGTGATCGCCGTGGGGTCGAACGCGTCCCCCGGGCAGGTCGCGTACAAGCTGACCCGGCTCGGCATCCCCGCCGCCGTGCCCATGGTGCCGGTCCGGGTACGCGGCATCGCGGTGGGCTGCTCCGGGCACATCAGTCCGGCGGGCTATGTCGCGGGCACCCCGTACGTGGACCGGGAGGCCGAGACGCCGCTGGTGGTGACGTGGCTGGACGCCACGCAGCTCAAGGCGGTCGACGACACGGAGTTCCCGGACTACCGCAGGGCCATACTGCCGGGCGACGACTTCGAGATGACGATGCCGTCCGGTGAGCGCCTCGGCGGCGCGTACATCTACTTCAGCGCGCACGGCGTCCTCGCCGACCCGGCGACCGAGCGCCCGCGGCCGGGCGGCGGCGACCAGGCGGAGCTGCTCGCCGCGCTCCTGAAGGATTCGCCCCGCCTGAGGGAACTGCTCGGCCCCGATCCGGCGAGCTGGGTCGCGGCGGCGGGCTCCACGCCCCGGCTGCGCGAGCTGGGCACGCGCGTCTTCGGCGACGAGGGCTGGGTGCTGCCGCAGACCGACTTCCTGCCGTACGTCGACGAGTCGAACCGGCTGCGCGTGTACGACGAGCTGCCCCCGCTGGCGGGTTCCCTGCCGTCGGCTCCGTGACGCCTGAGCCCTTTACGCACTCTTGGCCGGAACCGTCAACGCTCGGATACCCTCCTAACCCTTACGGGGGCGTGTGCCCCGACGTCCTGAACCATTCGATGGGTGCGGAGAATGATCGAGGCAGTCGGCCTGACGAAGCGCTACGGCGCCAAGACAGCCGTGTACAACCTTTCCTTTCAGGTGCGACCCGGCACGGTCACCGGCTTCCTGGGCCCGAACGGCTCCGGCAAGTCGACGACCATGCGCATGATCCTCGGGCTCGACCAACCCACCACGGGCCAGGTGACGATCGGCGGCTACCCGTACCGCAAGCTCCCCAACGCCCCCCGCCAGGTCGGCGCGCTGCTCGACGCCAAGGCGGTGCACGGCGGGCGGCACGCCCGCAATCATCTCCTGTGTCTCGCGCAGCTCTCCGGCATCCCGGCCCGCCGGGTCGACGAGGTGCTCGGCGTCGTGGGCCTCCAGGAGGTGGCGAAGAAGCGCTCCAAGGGCTTCTCGCTCGGCATGGGGCAGCGTCTCGGCATCGCCGCCGCGCTGCTCGGCGACCCGCAGGTGCTTCTCTTCGACGAGCCGGTCAACGGCCTCGACCCCGAGGGCATCCTCTGGGTGAGGAACCTGATGAAGTCCCTCGCCGCCGAGGGCCGTACGGTCTTCGTCTCCTCGCACCTCATGAGCGAGATGGCGCTGACCGCCGAGCACCTGATCGTGATCGGCCGCGGGCAGCTCCTCGCGGACATGAGCGTCAAGGACTTCATCTCGCACAACTCCGCGGACTTCGCCCGCGTGCGGACGCCGGAAGGCGATGTGCAGCAGCGCGAGAAGCTGTCCGCCGCGCTGAGCGAGGCCGGCGGCCAGGTCATGCCCGAGCAGGACGGCGCGCTGCGCGTGACCGGTCTTCCGCTCCCCCGCATCAGCGACCTCGCGCACGACGCGGACGTCCGCGTGTGGGAGCTCTCCCCGCACCAGGCCTCGCTGGAAGAGGCGTACATGCGGATGACGCAGGGCGCCGTCGACTACCGCTCGACCGTCGACCAGCGCGCGGGCCTCCAGCAGCAGCTGCCGCCGGGCGCGATGCCGCCGCAGCAGATGCCGGTGCCCGGCCAGGGCCAGCCCGGGTGGTACGCGCCGCCGCCGCCCCAGCAGGGCGGCCAGCCCTTCGCGATGCCCCAGGGAATGCCCCCGGGCGCGCCCGGCGCTCCGCAGGGCACCCCGAACCCGTACGCGACCGCCGCCCCGCAGGCGCCGGCGCCCGCCCCCGCCCCTGCTCCCGCCCCTGACATGACCAAGCGCGACAGCGAGGACCCCCGATGACCACGCCTCCGACTCCGCAGCCGCAGGCGCAGCCCCAGCAGGCACCTCAGCAAGCCCCCCAGCAGGCCTACGCACAGGCCGGTGCCCCCGTGCCGCAAGGCGCCCCGATGGCTCCCCCGCCGGCCGCCCCCGCGCCGCCCTCCGCCTGGCAGCAGGCGATGAACAACGCCTACACCTCGCCGATCCCGGTCAAGAAGACCCACCTCGGCAACGCCCTGGCCTCCGAGTGGACGAAGATCAAGTCCGTCCGCTCGACGATGTGGACCCTGGGCGTCTTCTTCCTCCTGGTCGTCGGCATCGGCCTGCTGGTGGCCGGGCAGACCGAGGACCGGGACTACGCGGACGTGCCGTTCACCATCCCGGCCTTCTTCGGCCTGGTGCTCGGCCAGATCTGCCTGATCACGCTCGGCGTCCTGGTGACGTCGTCCGAGTACGGCACGGGCATGATCCGTACGACGTTCACGGCGTCGCCGCAGCGCTATCGCGTGCTCACCGCCAAGATCATGATCTTCTTCGTGATCGCCTTCGTCGTCTCGGCGGGCTCCGTCCTCCTGGTGGGCCTGATGACGTCGGGGATGCACAGCGGCCCCGAGGCGGGCGACGTCGCCTGGGCGGGCACGGTCCTCAAGGGCGGGCTCTACGTCTCGCTCCTGGGCGTCCTCGCACTCGCCGCCGGATCGATGCTGCGCCACTCCGCGGGTGCGATCACCGCGATGCTCGGCGTGGTCCTGGTCCCCGCGATCCTGCCCGTGTTCCTGATGATCTCCGAGGGCACGCGCCCGCTCGGCGAGAAGATGCTGGACTACAACGCCATCAACTCGCTCGCCAAGATCTTCGAGATGGACGGCGAGAGCGGCGGCACCTCGCAGCTCCTGCTGCTCCTCGGCGTGACGGCGGCCGCGATCGCCGGCGCCTTCGCGCTCCTGGAGAAGCGCGACGTGTAGTCGCCCGGGGTCTCCCCCGGGGACTCAGTACCTGGGCGCGTTACGGGACCGCTGCACCCGCGTGGTGCGGCGGTCCTTCGCGTTCCAGCAGGCCTTGTGCCAGTGCCTGCGCTCGTCGACACCGGAGTGCTCGGGCCAGGCCACCACATGCGCGAGCCCGGAGGGGATCTCCTGGTCGCAGCCGGGGCAGCGGTAGGTCTTGCCGGCCGCGCTCGCCCCCGCGACGTGCCGCAGGCTCCACTGCTCGCCCCGCCAGCTCTCGGTGGACTGGAAGCCGCCGTAGCGGCCCGTCGTTTCCCCGTCCATGCGCGGACTGTCTTCTCCGGCGCCCTTCGGGCGGTTGCGACGCGGGGACACGGGACACCTCACGGGATGTACGGGGGCCAGGGGTGAGTCCAGCCTACGCGGCGCGGACCCGGGTAGTCGTCATGGACCAACCCCCACAGATCCCCCCTGCATTTCGCAGAAAATCCGTCAATCTTCATGCCAAGCCGTGCCTTTGGCACGTGTCATGCGTTGTTGCCCGTAGGGGGAGTGCCTGCGTCGGCGCCAAGGAGGCAGGAGTGCGATGCGTGTAGGTAGTTTTGTTCTGGCCGCCCAGTTCCCGGGACAGGGACAGGGGGAGGCGCTGCACCGTGCGGTGCGGTCCGCCGAGGTGGCCGAGGAGGCGGGCCTCGACTCGGTCTGGCTCGCCGAGCACCACTTCGTGCCGTACGGCACGTGTCCGTCCGCCGTGACCCTGGCCGCGCTCCTTCTCGGGCGTACGCGGCGCATCCGGGTCGGCACCGCCGTGAGCGTCCTGCCGACGGTTCATCCCGTCGCCCTGGGCGAGCAGGCGGCCCTGCTGCACCTGACGTCCGGCGGGCGCTTCTCGCTGGGCGTGGGGCGCGGCGGACCATGGGTGGACCTGGAGGTCTTCGGGTCCGGCCTCGAGGCGTACGAGAAGGGCTTCCCGGAGTCGCTCGACCTGCTGCTGCGGTGGCTGACCGAGCCCCGGGTCGCGAGCGACGCGGACCGTTTCCCGTTCCGCGAGGTCGCCGTGGTGCCACGGCCCCAGGAGGCGCTGAGCGGCTCGGACGAGGAGGCCGGGGAGTCGCCCGGCGGACCCGAGGTGATCGTCGCCTGCACCTCGCCGGCCAGCGTGCGGCTCGCCGCGGAACGCGGTCTGCCGATGCTGCTCGGCATGCACGTCGGCGACGAGGAGAAGGCCGAAATGGTGGCGTTGTGGCAGCGGCACGCGCGCGCCTCGGGGCGCACGCCGGATGAGGTCCTGAGGGCCGCGCACGTCTCCGCCGGGGTCGCGCAGATCGCGGACCGGCGCCTGGACGCGGCGGAGACGCTGCAGAAGGCGATGCCGGGGTGGCTCAGGCAGGGGCTCGACGCGCACGTCACGATCGACGGCCGGGCGCGGGCCATGCGAGACCCGCTCGCGTACACGGAGCTGCTCTGCGGCCTGCATCCGGTGGGGACCCCGCAGCTGTGCGCCGACCGGATCGCGGCGACCTCGGAGCGCACGGGGATCACCCGCTTCGCGCTGCTCGTCGAGGGCTCGGGCGATCTGGCGACGACGGAGGAGAACGTCCGCAGGCTGGGGACCGAAGTGCTGCCCCAGCTCGGCTGAGCCGCCGGGGCGGGGAGCTGCCGCTCCTGTACCAGAACACCTCCCGCGTACGGAGCGGCAGCAAAAGGCCTCAGCAGTCCCGCAGTTCGGGCGACTGGTTGAGCAGCTGGCCCCGGATCGAGGTGAACCGGGCGAGCCTGTCGTCCACGGATGCATCCAACGGGAAAACCGCCACACGGTGGCAGTTCTGGAATGCGAGACGCACTCCGAAGTGGCGCTGCAGAGCGCCGCGAATCGCGTCACTCGCCAGCGCCCGCAGGAGCTGTCCGCGTGCCTGCTCACTCGGCGGCGGCGTCTGGTTGTCGGCGAACTCGCCGCCGTCAACCTTCAGCTGGGCCACCAGGGAGCTGATCATCTCCCATGCGTAAGGCAGGGAGGTCCGGACGCAGTCGACGAATTCCGCTTCATCGACCTCGCCTCGCTCGGCCTGTTCCAACAGTGCCGGTGAGACGTCGAGCGACATGGGTTCTCCTCTCGCACCCCCGGGGAGCGGGGGCTTCCGGACAGGGCAGGAGCCCGTGCACGCAGCGTGCATGCACGGCGACCTCCTGCTTATACGGTAAGCACCGGACCCGCGCTGCACCAGGAGATTGGGAACATAACCGGCCAGGATCGAACAGGGCCATCGCCGGAGGAATCGCGCGGACCACCTGGGGTCGAGTAGCGTTGCGCCCCATGCGTCTCGTCATTGCCCGATGCTCCGTGGATTACGCGGGCAGGCTCACAGCCCATCTCCCGTCGGCCCCCCGCCTGATCCTTGTGAAGGCGGACGGCAGTGTCTCGATCCACGCGGACGACCGGGCCTACAAACCTCTCAACTGGATGTCCCCGCCCTGCACCTTGAAGGAGGGGTCGGGGGACGACGCGGGCGTGTGGACCGTCGTGAACAAGGCGGGCGAGAAGCTCATCATCACGATGGAAGAGATCCTGCACGATTCCTCGCACGAACTGGGCGTCGATCCCGGCCTCATCAAGGACGGCGTGGAAGCACACCTTCAGGAGCTGCTCGCCGACCGGATCGAGACGCTCGGTGAGGGCTATTCACTGATCCGGCGCGAGTACATGACGGCGATCGGCCCGGTGGACATCCTGTGCCGCGACGCCGACGGGCAGACCGTCGCCGTCGAGATCAAGCGACGCGGCGAGATCGACGGCGTCGAGCAACTCACCCGTTATCTGGAGCTGTTGAACCGCGACCCGCACCTGGCTCCCGTCAAGGGCATCTTCGCCGCCCAGGAGATCAAGCCGCAGGCCCGCGTGCTCGCCACGGACCGCGGCATCGGCTGCGCCGTCCTGGACTACAACGCGATGCGCGGCATCGAGGACGACAAGCTGCGGTTGTTCTAGGAGTTCTTGTACGTACGAAGAGGGGGCCGGGGGCTGGTTGTTCCGGCCCCCACATCGTACAACGTCGTAAGACTTGGTTTCCGTGTGAGTTGGTAGAAGCCGGGTGGGCTCTCTGGGGTC
>NZ_JBSGUA010000009.1:83357-363327 GCF_053607685.1 Streptomyces sp. NPDC055099
ACCCCTATTTTTTTTTGTGTCGGGTGGTCTGTTTTTTTTTTTACCTCACTTTTTTGTGGTTTTTTTCTCGTACCGTGGGGGGGCGGGGGGCGGGGCCCCCCCCCCCCCCTCTTCGTACGACTTCGAACGACTTCGTACGCGTGTCAGATCGTCGACGCCGGGTCGCTGCTCACGGTTCCGCTCGCCGAGTCCGACGTGTCCGGGGACGACGGCGGGTCCGGCGTCGGGTCCGTGCTCGGCGGCGTGGTGGTCGGCGGCGGGGTCGTCGGCGGCTTGGTCGTGGGCGGCTTCGTGGTCGGCGGCTTGGTCGTCGGCGGCTTCGTCGTGGGCGGCTTGGTGGTCGGCTTGTCCGTGGGCTTGTCGGACGGCTTGTCCGAGGTGTCGTCGGACGGCTTGCCGCTGTCGCTCGGCTTGTCCGACGGGTCGCCGCTCTCGCTCGGGGTGCCGTCGTCGGCGGTGCCCGGGATGTTGTCGGGGCCGTCGCTGTCCGGGCGGCTCGTCGAGTCCTTGGCCGGCTTGTCGGCGGTCAGGCCGTCGTCGTCCTGGTCCTCGCTCGCCGACTGCTCGGTCTTGACCTTGTCCGGCGGGTTGTCGTTCCCGTCCGACGTCGCGCCGAGGGTCACGACCGTGCCGAGCACCGCGGCGAGGAGGGCTCCCGCGCCCGCCGCCACGAGGTTGCGCCGGGTGCCGTTGACGATGGAGCGCCGGGTCGGAGCCGGGCCCGATCCCACCGCGGGCGAGGCGTTGCGGGTGACCAGGGTCTCGGGCTCGGGAGGCGGTGTGGGCAGCGCGAACGCCGCCGGTACGCCGCCGGGGGGCGACGCCGATTCGTCGTGGCGCGCGTCGGGCATCTCTTCGCCCGCAGCCGGGCTCGCGCCCGGGATCAGGCCGCCCGAGCGGTCGGCGACCAGGGCGAGGGCCCTGCGGCCCGCGATCATGCCCCGCTTGTCGGCGAGCGCGCCGCGCAGGCCGACGGAGGCCTCCAGCTCGACGCGGGCCCGGTCGAGCTGTCCGCCGCAGAGCGCGAGGATGCCGAGCTCATGGTGGAAGTACGCCTCTTCGGCGACCTCGCCCGCGGTCCGTGCGGCCTCCTGGCCCGCGCGCAGGGCACGCTCCCAGGCGCCCCAGTCGAGCCCTCCCGCGAAGGCGGGCGCGACCGTACGGGCGAGCAGCACCGCGGCGCTCTCCTCGCCGCCGGCCGGAGCCCCCGACGCGGACTGCCCCGCCACCAGGACGCCGAGCGCCGCGAGCACGGCGTCCGCCTCGGCGACGACCCGCTCCGGGCCGACCGAGGGGTGCCCGGCCCACCAGGCGTAGTGCTGGGCGGCGCCCTGTGCGCGCTCGGCGGTGTCGTCCGCGTACCCGGCGGCCTCCAGTTGCGTACGCACTCCGGCGGCGAGCCGGTAGTGCGAGCCGACGGGGGTGACGAGCGCGGTGGAGACCAGCTCGGCGAGGGCCGCGTCCGCGTGGGTGTCCCCCACGAGAGCGGGCAGATGCGCCTGGTGCGGCAGTTCCCCGCCGAGCGCGACGGCGAACCGCAGTGTGGTGCGCGCCGACGGGCTCAGGCGGGAGGCGAGCAGCACCGCGGGCGCCGCGCCGTCGGCGAGCGAGGGCAGCGGCACGTCGTGGCTCTCGGCGTCGAAGGGCGCGTCGACCGGTCCCTCGGCGTAGTAGCCGTACTCGTCGAAGGCGTTCGGGTCGGCGCGCAGCTGGTCGCGCTGGCGCAGCA
This sequence comes from Streptomyces sp. NPDC055099, assembly GCF_053607685.1. Lineage (NCBI taxonomy): Bacteria > Bacillati > Actinomycetota > Actinomycetes > Kitasatosporales > Streptomycetaceae > Streptomyces > Streptomyces sp. NPDC055099. Next base: position 85,087 of record NZ_JBSGUA010000009.1, read on the forward strand.
GGGCGCCCGCCTGGACGAAGCGCAGGGGCAGCCCCTCCGACTCGAACCAGAGGTCGCCCGCCCAGCTCGCCTCGTCGTCCGTCAGGACGCGGCCGACGGCGCGCTCCAGGAGTTCCAGGCCGCCGCTGCGGCCGAGGCCGCCGAGGAAGACCTCTTCGAGGTGCGAGTCGGGCGACGGCGCCGCGACGTCGGGGGTCGCGGAGATCAGGAAGGCGCACTCGGGAGTGGCGTCGAGGAGCTCTTCCAGGGCCGCGGCGCCGAACTCCAGGTCGTCCAGGACGACGACGGCGCCGATGTCGTGGACGAGTTCGAGCAGCAGGGCGCGGTCGGGGCGGTGCAGCGGGGCGTTGTAGACCGTGGCGAAGAGGTCGTGGAGCAGGTCCGCGGGCGTCTTGTGGGCCCCGGAGAGCCGTACGACGCCGTCCGGGGCGAGGTCCGCGCAGTCTTCCGCGACGGCGTTCAGGAGCGACGTGCGCCCCGAGCCCGCGGGGCCGGTGAGGCGCACCGAGCGCCCGCGTGCGAGGAGGCGCACGAGCCGCTCGCGCTCCTCCTGGCGCTCCAGGAGCGGCAGCCGGGGCAGTGCGGGTCCCGGCGGCACGGGCGGCGCCGAGGCGCGGCGCACCTCGGCGCGCTCGGCCGCGGTGCGCTTGACGGGGCGTGCGGGCAGCTCGCCGGGCGGGCAGGGTTCGATCTCGCTGCCGTCGACCGGGTTCACGGTGAGCAGGAAGTCGCCCGAGACGAGCTGCACGGTGCGGGCGAGCGCGGGCGCGGGCTGTCCGAAGTCTGGTGTCAGAGGATCACGCGGTGGACGCACGGGACGCGCCGAATCGTCGTCGTTGATGCCGTCATGGCCGTACTCTTCCGGTCCCCGGTTCATCGGGTCCATGGTCAAAGCCCCCCAGATGCGTGGTGTACACAGCCCCCTCCGGCCTTGTGCACACTGCGCTGTCGCTTCTGGTCCGGTGCCCCCGCTCGGGCGTCTGTCTCGTCATGACGGTGGGCGACCGAACCCTAGACCTTCGCTCAGTATCTATGAACGGGCGGGGTACCGCGCCGTCCGAGACGTCACAGCTTCGTGAGGATTGTGCGCGAGACGTGCCTCACACACGGGGAAGTGATTCGACCCCGATGCCGCCTTCGATGGCAAGGATTCTGTGCAGCCGGGTCGCCACGAGCAGGCGCTGCATCTGCGGCGGCACACTGCGGAGCACGAGCCGGCGTCCACACCGTCCCGCGCGCCGGTGCGCGCCCATGATGACGCCGAGTCCCGTGGCGTCCCACGAGTCGAGTTCGGACAGGTCGAGCACCAGGTCACCGGCTCCGTCGTCGACGGCCGAGTGCAGGACCGTTCGGGCGTCCGCCGCGCTGCGTACGTCGAGGCGTCCCCCGACGACCAGCTGGGCCTGGTCGCCCCTGATGTGCATATGCGCTCCCCGAGAGTGCTGAGTTTCGTGTGACGTCTGTTCCGTACGGCGTCTGCGTATGTCACTGCAACTGACTGCCGCATGGGCAAGGAAGTTGCCGTCTGTAAGCGAACCGATACCGAATTCACTCCGAGGGGTGACCCCGCGGAGGAGTAAACAGACGTCAGTGCTTGTAGAAGCCCTGCCCGCTCTTGCGTCCGATGTCACCGGCGTCAACCATCCGGCGCATCAGCTCGGGCGGCGCGAACTTCTCGTCCTGGGACTCCGTGTAGATGTTGCTCGTGGCGTGCAGCAGGATGTCGACGCCCGTCAGGTCGGCGGTCGCGAGCGGTCCCATGGCGTGCCCGAAGCCGAGCTTGCACGCGATGTCGATGTCCTCGGCGGTGGCGACGCCCGACTCGTAGAGCTTGGCGGCCTCGACGACGAGCGCCGAGATCAGACGGGTCGTCACGAACCCCGCGACGTCCCGGTTCACGACGATGCAGGTCTTGCCGACGGACTCGGCGAACTCACGCGTACGGGCGAGGGTTTCGTCGCTGGTCTTGTAGCCGCGCACCAGCTCGCACAGCTGCATCATCGGCACCGGCGAGAAGAAGTGGGCGCCCACGACGCGTTCCGGACGCTCCGTCACGGCCGCGATCTTCGTGATCGGGATGGCAGAGGTGTTCGACGCGAGCACGGCGTCCTCGCGCACGATCTTGTCGAGCGTGCGGAAGATCTCGTGCTTGACCTCGAGCTTCTCGAAGACGGCCTCGACGACGATGTCCGCGTCGGCGACGGCGTCCATGTCGGTGCTCGTCGTGATGCGCCCGAGCGCCGCCTCGGCGTCCTCGGCGGCGAGCTTGCCCTTGCTCACGAACTTGTCGTACGACGCCTTGATCCCGTCGGTGCCACGGGTCAGGGCCTCATCGGTGACATCCCGCAGGACGACGTCCCAGCCCGCCTGGGCGGAGACCTGTGCGATGCCGGACCCCATGAGTCCGGCTCCGATGACGGCGAGCTTCCGTGCCACTGTTACGACTCCCCTACCGCTTATCACGCCTGGCTTACACGCTGTTTACGCAAGCCCTTCCGGCGGACATTAGCGGTCGCGAGCGCGACTGTGGCCGCGAAGTAACGCGCGTCACGCCCGCCCGTCACCCGACCACCACCCCTCAACGAGGCCCTTCGGCCCAAAGTGCCCATCTTCAATGACGGACATCACACTGGTACGCCTCATTCGGCGTCGCGCACCGCGTAGTTGAGGACCTTCTCGCCGAGCAGGTCCTCCATCTCGTCGAGCAGCACGAGGGCCTCACGGGACACTTCAGCGGGTTTGCGGCACTTGGTCATCTCGTCACCGATCCACGCCATGAGCGTCCCGTGGACCCACGAGAGCTGACCCGCGATCAGGCCGGGCATCGGGTCGTCGTCGGCGGCCCTCATCTCCTCGGCGAGGGTCTTCTTGAGGTGGTCGAGCGCCTCCTGCTGGATCTCCCAGAGCCGCGAGCGCAGGCCGTGGGCCTCGGTGATGACCTTCATGAAGTCGGCCCAGCCCGTGAACAGACCGATGGAGGGCGACACGCCCTCCACGTCCGAGCGCAGCTCGCGCAGGACGGCGGCGGCAGCGGACTCCCCCACGCGACGGCCGCGTACGTACCCGGAGAGCCGGTCGACGACGGCCTCGCCCCGGTCGAGGAAGAGGTCCTCCTTGACCGGGAAGTAGTTGTAGACGGTGTTCACCGAGACGTCAGCGGCCTGGGCGACGTCCGCGACGGTCACCGTGACGAAGCCGTGCTCCAGGAAGAGCCCCGTCGCGATGTCGGAGATCCGCTGCTTCGTCTGCCGCTTCTTGCGCTCCCTGAGTCCTTCAGCCATGACCTCACCCTACGGCCACTGGCTAGGGCGACTGAAAAGTTGGGCCGTCGCAAAACTTGGTGTGATTGCAAAATTCAAGCGACTCTGTTTTTGTGGTCGCCATGGCAATCATCAGCACGGCCGGGCTCGCCCAGACCTTCCGGACCAAGCGCGGCACCGTCGAAGCCGTGCGCGGCATCGACCTGACCGTCGCCCCCGGCGAGATCCTCGGCTTCCTCGGACCGAACGGCGCGGGCAAGACGACGACGCTGCGCATGCTCACCACGCTCCTCGCCCCCACCGGCGGCGCCGCCACCGTCGCGGGCCGCGACCTGGCCCGCGACCCGGCCGCCGTACGGCGCAGGATCGGGTACGTGGCGCAGTCCGGCGGCGTCGACCTGAACATCTCCGTACGCGAGGAACTGGTCACCCAGGGGCGCCTCTACCGCCTCACCAAGCCCCAAGCCGTCACCCGCGCGCAGGAGTTGGCCGCGGACCTGGACCTCACCGACCTCCTGGACCGCAAGTGCGCGACCCTCTCCGGCGGCCAGCGGCGGCGCCTCGACATCGCCATGGGGCTCATGCACCGGCCCGAGGTGCTCTTCCTCGACGAGCCGACCACGGGGCTCGACCCCGGCAGCAGGGCCGACCTGTGGGCGCTGGTGCGGCGGCTGCGCGACGAGCACGGCACCACGGTCGTCCTGACCACGCACTACCTCGACGAGGCCGACGCCCTCTGCGACCGCCTCGTCGTCATCGACAAGGGCGTCGTGGTCGCCGAAGGCACACCGAGCGCGCTCAAGCTCCGGTACGGGGGCTCCATCGACGCCTCGCTCCAGGACACGTTCCTCGCCGTCACCGGGCGCGACCTCACCCCCAAGGACACGGCGCCGGTCGCCGTCTGAATCCCCGGAATTTCAAGGCCCCAAGGACCTCACCATGTCTGCGTTTCTCTCCGACACCGCGCTGATCTTCGGGCGGTACGCCCGCCAGACCCTGCGCTCCAAGTTCCAGATCCTCTTCGGCGTCCTGATGCCGCTGCTCTACCTGCTCTTCTTCGGCCCGCTCCTGACCGACCTGCCGCTCGGCTCGCGCGGTGACTCCTGGCAGGTGCTCGTGCCGGGCCTGCTGCTTCAACTCGGCCTGTTCGGCGCCTCGTACAGCGGATTCGCGATCATCATCGAGAAGCAGTTCGGCGTGGTGGAGCGGATGCGGGTGACGCCGGTCAGCCGGCTCGCGCTGCTGCTGGGGCGGGTCCTTCGCGACGCCGCGCTCTTCGTCTTCCAGGCAGTGCTGCTGGTTCTGGCGGCCGTGGCCATGGGGCTGCGGGCGCCGCTCGCCGGCATCCTGATCGGCTTCGCCTTCGTGGGGATCCTGACGGTCGTCCTCGCGTCGCTGTCGTACGCGCTCGCGCTGCTCGTCTCCAAGCCGCACGAGTTCGGCCCCGTGATCAACGCGGTCAGCATGCCCTCGATGCTGCTCTCCGGTCTGATGCTGCCGATGGCGCTCGCGCCGGGCTGGCTGGACGTGCTCTCGCACTTCATGCCGTTCCGCTATCTCGTGGACGCGGTGCGGGCCGGCTACGTGGGCGATTACGCGAGCACGGCGATGCTGTACGGCGTCCTGACGGCGGCGGCGCTCGCGCTCGGGTCCGTGACGGTCGGCACACGTGTCTTCCGGAAGGCGGGCGCGTAACTAGGCTGGCCCCATGGTCAATCTGACGCGCATCTACACCAGGACCGGCGACAAGGGCACGACGGCCCTCGGCGACATGAGCCGGACCGCCAAGACCGATCCTCGGATCTCGGCGTACGCCGATACTAACGAGGCCAACGCCGCGATCGGCACGGCGATCGCCCTCGGTCAGCTCGACGAAGAGGTCGTGAAGGTCCTGGTCCGGGTCCAGAACGACCTCTTCGACGTGGGCGCCGACCTTTCGACGCCGGTCGCCGAGAACCCGGAGTACCCGCCGCTGCGCGTCGAGCAGTACTACGTCGACAAGCTGGAGGCGGACTGCGACCGCTTCAACGGGGAGCTGGAGAAGCTGCGCAGCTTCATCCTGCCGGGGGGCACGCCGGGCGCGGCGCTGCTGCACCAGGCGTGCACCGTCGTGCGGCGGGCCGAGCGGTCGACGTGGGCGGCCTTCGAGGTCCACGGCAAAGCCATGAACCCCCTGACCGCCACGTATCTGAACCGCCTCTCCGACCTGCTCTTCATCCTGGCCCGCACGGCGAACAAGGACATCGGCGACGTGCTGTGGGTGCCGGGCGGCGAGCGTTAGAGCTTGCTGAGGGAGCTCGGGCGGTCGTCCTTCGCGGACTCCACCGCCGGTGACTTCTTCGGGAACAGCGTGTACGACCCCGCGATGATCACGTTGATCCCGATCACCCAGAGCATGCGCACCTGCCATCCCCGCAGCGACTCGGTGTTGCCCTCGTCCACGTACCAGATCGCGCCCTGGAGCAGAGCCATGGCGATCAGGGCCGCGGCGATCCACCGCGCGGCGATCTTCCACTCGTGGATCGCGCGGCGGACGCCGTATTTCGGGGTGCTGGGCGGCGGGCCGCCCGCGAAGCGGTGGGCGACGCGGACGTCCACCCACTTGATCGTGTAGTGGCCCAGCGCGATGGAGTAGCCGATGTAGACGGCGGCCAGGCCGTGCTTCCAGTCCGGCTCCGCGCCGTTCTTCAGGTCGATCGCGGTGACGACGAAGAGGACGACCTCAAGGACCGGCTCGCAGAGCAGTACGGCGATGCTCGCGCGCGGCATCTTCGCCGCGTAGCGCAGGGCGAGGCCGGCGGCCAGCAGTACCCAGAATCCGACCTCACAGATGATGATCAGCGTGACGATCACGGTTCGCTCCTCTCGGTCACCCTTCCAGGCTCCCCGCGGACCGGCCGCGGATCATCGTCGGCAATGACGAAGCGGGACTGCATCCTTCGATGTAGCGCGCGGTTCCTCCCTCAGGATCAGGCATGGCCACCCCGTGCCGTGTTGGATGGACACATGGCCCTGTCCCTCCCTCGCCCGCACCGCGTCGACGTACAGATCGCCGTGGGCAGCGTGCTCGCCGGGCTCGCGCTGTGGGGGCTCGGGCTGCCGATGCAGACGGACCGGCTGCTCGGCCTCAACTGGTCGCTGATCCCGCTCTTCGTCCTGGGCGGAGTCGAGCTGCTGCGCCAGAGCATGCCGCGGACCGCCTTGATCATCGCCACCCTCGCGCTGACCTTCGACCAGTTCACGGCGGGCAACCTCGCGTCGGTCCTGATGTTCACGGACATCATGTACGCGGCCGTCGTGTACGGGACACCGGCCTCGGCCCGCCGCATCCCGCTCACCACGGGTGCGATCACGGTGGTGCTCACGGTCGGCTTGCTCGCGTGGTGGCAGGAGCCGGAAGCGGTGCTCATCGGCGTGGCGAGCGGCATCGTCTCGTTCGGTCCCGCGGCCACCGGCGTCCTGGTGCGCAACCACCGTGAGGCCACCGCTGCGGCCAAGCTGCGGGCCGAACAGACCGCGCTGCTCGCCGAGATGGACCGCGTACAGGCCATCACCGCCGAACGCGCACGGATGGCCCGCGAGCTGCACGACATGGTCGCCAACCACCTCTCGGCGATCGCCATCCACTCCACGGCCGCGCTCTCCCTCGACGACCCGAAGACCACCCGCGACGCCCTCGCCGTCATCCGCGAGAACAGCGTCGAGGGCCTGGCCGAGATGCGCCGCCTCATCGGCATCCTGCGGGACGCCGGCGACGACCTGGAGCCGACGGTCGCGCCCACCCTGGACGGCCTCGGCTCCCTGATCGCGGGCGCCCGCACCAATGGTCTGGACGTCACCCTCGACGACGGTCGCGAGCCGGAGGGCCCCAAGCTCCCCGCCCCCGTCGAACTCGCCGCGTACCGCATCGTGCAGGAGTCTTTGACCAACGCCCTCAAGCACGCCTCGCCCGGCCTGGTCACGGTGACCCTCACCCAGGGCCCCCGCTCCCTCGACGTCCAGGTGACCAGCCCTTACGACTCCCCCGCCGGACCCCGCGCCCCCGGCTCCGGAGCCGGTCTCGTCGGCATGCGCGAACGCACCGAACTGCTCGGCGGCACCTTCGAGTCGGGCCCCGTCGCCACCGCGGACGGCAAGGTCTGGGACGTCCGTGCCACCCTTCCCGTCGACCCCGCAGACCAAGGAGCCACCCCATGATCCGAGTGCTCGTCGCCGAGGACCAGTCCGCCGTACGGGCGGGACTCGTCCTGATCCTGCGCAGCGCGCCGGACATCGAGGTGGTCGGCGAGGCGTCGGACGGCGAGGAGGCGGTGGCGCTCGCCCGTGAACTGAGGCCCGATCTGGTGCTCATGGACATCCAGATGCCGCGCCTCGACGGGGTCTCGGCGACCCGCCAGGTCGTCGCCGACGGTCTCGCGGACGTGCTCGTCCTGACCACCTTCGACCTCGACGAGTACGTCTTCGGCGCACTGCGGGCGGGCGCCTCCGGCTTCCTCCTGAAGAACACCGAGGCCAAGGACCTCCTGGAGGCGGTCCGCGCGGTCGGCCGCGGCGAAGGGCTGATCGCCCCGGCCGTCACCCGGCGGCTGATCGCCGAGTTCGCCGCCCCGAAAACGATGAAGCCCGTGCGCCGCGAGAACGGGCCCGATCCCGCCATCCTCGACACCCTCACCCGCCGCGAGCGCGAGGTGCTCGCGTGTCTGGGCGAAGGCCTCTCGAACGCGGAGATCGCGGGCCGCCTGGACATGGCGGAGGCGACGGTGAAGACGCACGTCAGCCGACTGCTCGCCAAGCTGGAGCTGCGCAGCAGGGTCCAAGCCGCCGTACTCGCGCAGGAGTTGGGTGTATGAGCCCGGCTCCGGTGCGCCCGACCGGCGCGATCCGGCCAATGGTTCAGACCTCTTGACCGCTGGTCCAGACCTTTCTATTCTCACCGCACTGCGGTGAGCACTCCCCCCACGTGTTCCACGTGCTCACGGGCGGCGCAGGGATCCACCCCCTATGACCCCCGGATCTCACCCGAGGAGCACACCTTGCGCACCTTGCGCTTCAGACACAGAGCCGTGGCAGGCCTCACCACCCTGCTGCTCCCGCTCGCCACCCTGGTCGCACTCGGCGGTCCCGCCGAAGCCGCGCCGGAAGCCGCCCCCGCGGCCACCGCCACGTACGCCAAGACCCAGGACTGGGGCAGCGGCTTCGAGGGCAAGTGGACCGTCAAGAACACCGGCACCACCACCATCAGCTCCTGGAACGTCGAGTGGGACTTCCCCACCGGCACGAAGGTGACCTCCGCCTGGGACGCCACCGTCACCAACTCCGGCAACCACTGGACCGCCAAGAACCTCGGCTGGAACGGGACGCTCGCCCCCGGCGCCTCCGTCTCCTTCGGGTTCAACGGCTCGGGCTCCGGCTCCCCCTCCAACTGCACGCTCAACGGCGCCAGTTGTGACGGCGGCAGCGTCCCCGGCGACGAGGCGCCCTCGGCACCCGGCACCCCCACCGCGTCCGACATCACCGACACCTCGGTGAAGCTCGCCTGGAAGGCGGCCACCGACGACAAGGGAGTCAAGAACTACGACGTCCTGCGCGACGGCTCCAAGGTCGCCACGGTGACCGGCACCTCGTACGCCGACAGCGGCCTCAGCAAGGGCACCGACTACTCGTACACGGTCCAGGCCCGCGACACCGCCGACCAGACGGGACCGGCCTCCGGCGCCGTCAAGGTGCGCACGACCGGCACCACCGACCCGGGTCCAGGGCCCGGTGACAAGGTCAAGCTCGGTTACTTCACCCAGTGGGGCGTCTACGGCCGCAACTACCACGTGAAGAACATCGACACCTCGGCCTCCGCCTCCAAGATCACGCACATCAACTACGCCTTCGGCAACGTCCAGGGCGGCAAGTGCACGATCGGCGACGCCTACGCCGACTACGACAAGGCCTACACCGCCGACCAGTCCGTCGACGGCAAGGCCGACACCTGGGACCAGCCCCTGCGCGGCAACTTCAACCAGCTGCGCAAGCTCAAGGCCAAGCACCCGAACATCAAGGTCCTGTGGTCCTTCGGCGGCTGGACCTGGTCCGGCGGCTTCACCGACGCCATGAAGAACCCGGCGGCCTTCGCCAAGTCCTGCCACGACCTCGTGGAGGACCCGCGCTGGGCCGACGTCTTCGACGGCATCGACCTGGACTGGGAGTACCCCAACGCCTGCGGCCTGACCTGTGACACCAGCGGTCCCGCGTCGATGAAGAACATGATGCAGGCGTTCCGCAACGAGTTCGGCAAGGACGCCCTCGTCACCGCGGCGATCACGGCTGACGCCTCCAGCGGCGGCAAGATCGACGCGGCCGACTACGGCGGCGCCTCGCAGTACGCCGACTGGTTCAACGTCATGACGTACGACTTCTTCGGCGCCTGGGCGGCCAAGGGCCCGACGGCCCCGCACTCGCCGCTCACCTCCTACCCCGGCATCCCGCAGGACGGCTTCAACTCCGCCGACGCGATATCGAAGCTGAAGGCGAAGGGCGTACCCGCCGCCAAGCTCCTGCTCGGCATCGGCTTCTACGGCCGCGGCTGGACCGGCGTCACACAGAAGGAGCCCGGCGGCACGGCGACGGGCGCCGCGCAGGGCACGTACGAGGCGGGCATCGAGGACTACAAGGTCCTGAAGAACTCCTGCCCCGCGAACGGCACCATCGCCGGCACGGCCTACGCCCACTGCGGCAACAACTGGTGGTCCTACGACACCCCGGCCACGGTCAAGAGCAAGATGGCCTGGTCGAAGCAGCAGGGCCTCGGCGGCGCGTTCTTCTGGGAGTTCAGTGGTGACACCACCAACGGTGAGCTCGTGTCTGCCATCAATGACGGTCTGAAGTAGTCCGTCCCGCATAGACGAAGCCGGGGAGAACAGGTACGCCCCCTGTTCTCCCCGGCTTCTTGCTTGTTCTTTTGTCCGCGGGCCGTAGGTGGCTGGTCGCGCAGTTCCTCGCGCCCCTTCGGGCGCTACGCCACGTTGACCCGTTGCCCCGGAGGCGCTGCCTCCAGCCACGCCAGGAACCCCGTCAGCGCGTCCTCGCCCATCGCCAGCTCCAGGCGGACGCCGCGGTGCAGGCAGCCGAGGACGATCGCGTCGGAGAGCAGCGCGAGCTCCTCCTCGCCGTCCGGCGCGCGACGGTCGACGACCTCGATGGCCGAGCGCTCCAGGGTCCGGCGAGGACGGGGAGCGTACGAGAAGACGCGGTACCACTCGATCCGGTCGCCGTTGTAGCGGGCGACCCCGTACCCCCAGCCCTTGCCGGAGGTGTCGCCCTTCTCCGGGGCGTTCCAGCGCAGGCTGCAGTCGAAGGTGCCGCCGGAGCGCTGGATGAGCCGGCGCCGCAGCCCGAAGACGAAGAGCCCCAACAACACCAGCACGACCAACACGAGTCCGCACACGAGCAGAGTGAGGATCATCGGCACCGACCTCCTCGCCTCTACGTAACGGACCAACAGAATTGCACCCGCATTGCCTCAGCCGCGACCCGGTCCGGATTGCTCCGGACCTGGCCGCGGCTGAGTCACGTCAAACGCCGTCGCGCCGGTTTCAGCGCGACGACACCGCCCGCAGTCGGACGTCCGCGCGACGCTCGGCAGAGGCGTCGGCCTCCGCCTTCGCGCGCTCGAGCGCCCGCTCCGCACGCTGGACATCGATCTCGTCCGACAGCTCGACGATCTCAGCAAGCAGTGACAGCTTGTTGTCCGCGAAGGAGACAAATCCTCCGTGGACGGCGGCGACGACAGTGTTGCCGTCACTCGTACGAATGGTCACCGGGCCCGACTCCAGCACACCGAGCAGCGGCTGGTGACCGGGCATGATGCCGATGTCGCCGGACGTGGTGCGCGCGACGACCAGGGTGGCCTCGCCGGACCAGACACTGCGGTCCGCGGCGACCAGCTCGACATGCAGCTCAGCAGCCAAGGGTGGCTCCTCGGGTCACCACCCGGCGGCTTCGCCGGGTGTTGGGTCAAATTCTAGTGGGCGTACCGGGAGGGGCGGGACTCGCCCACCCCTCCCGTGAGTCACGGACTCAGGAGACGCCGAGCTCCTTGGCCTTCGCCTTCAGGTCCTCGATGCCACCGCACATGAAGAACGCCTGCTCGGGGAAGTGGTCGTAGTCGCCGTCGATGATCGCGTTGAACGCCGCGATCGACTCGTCGAGCGGCACGTCCGAACCGTCGAGACCGGTGAACTGCTTGGCGGCGTGCGTGTTCTGCGACAGGAAGCGCTCGACACGACGGGCACGCTGAACGACCAGCTTGTCCTCTTCGCTGAGCTCGTCGATGCCGAGAATCGCGATGATGTCCTGGAGGTCCTTGTACTTCTGCAGGATTCCCTTGACGCGCATGGCGGCGTCGTAGTGGTCCTGCGCGATGTAGCGGGGGTCCAGGATGCGGGACGTCGAGTCCAGCGGGTCCACCGCCGGGTAGATGCCCTTCTCCGAGATCGGACGCGACAGCACGGTCGTCGCGTCGAGGTGCGCGAAGGTCGTGGCCGGGGCCGGGTCGGTGAGGTCGTCCGCGGGGACGTAGATCGCCTGCATCGAGGTGATCGAGTGACCACGCGTCGAGGTGATGCGCTCCTGGAGGAGGCCCATCTCGTCGGCCAGGTTCGGCTGGTAGCCCACCGCGGAGGGCATACGGCCGAGCAGGGTCGAGACCTCGGAACCGGCCTGCGTGAAGCGGAAGATGTTGTCGATGAAGAACAGCACGTCCTGCTTCTGCACATCGCGGAAGTACTCCGCCATGGTCAGACCGGCGAGGGCGACGCGAAGACGCGTGCCCGGCGGCTCGTCCATCTGGCCGAAGACCAGGGCGGTCTTGTCCAGAACGCCCGACTCTTCCATCTCGTCGATGAGGTCGTTGCCCTCACGGGTGCGCTCGCCGACACCGGCGAACACGGAAACGCCCTCGTGCAGCTTGGCCACACGCATGATCATTTCCTGGATGAGGACGGTCTTGCCGACGCCCGCTCCACCGAACAGACCGATCTTTCCACCCTTGACGTACGGGGTGAGAAGGTCGACGACCTTCAGGCCGGTCTCGAACATCTCGGTCTTGGACTCGAGCTGGTCGAAGGCCGGGGCCTTGCGGTGGATCGGCCAGCGCTCGGTGACCTGGGCCTCGGCCTCCGGCTCGTTCAGGATCGCGCCGAGGGTGTTGAACACCTTGCCCTTGGTGATGTCACCGACGGGGACGGTGATGCCCGTGCCCGTGTCGGTCACCGCGGCCTGGCGGACCAGACCGTCGGTGGGCTGCATCGAGATGGCGCGGACGATGCCGTCGCCGAGGTGCTGGGCGACCTCGAGCGTCAGCGTCTTCTTCTCGCCGTCCTTGGCCGGGTCGGCCACCTCGACGTGAAGCGCGTTGTAGATGTCCGGCATCGCGTCGACGGGGAACTCCACGTCGACGACCGGGCCGATCACCCGGGCGACGCGGCCCGTGGCAACGGCCGTATCAACAGTGGTCGTCATTACTTGTCACTCCCCGCGGAAGCGTCGGCCAGGGCACTGGAGCCACCGACGATCTCGCTGATTTCCTGGGTGATTTCGGCCTGGCGGGCCGCGTTGGCAGAACGGGTGAGAGCGTTGATCAGGTCACCCGCGTTGTCGGTCGCCGACTTCATCGCGCGGCGCGTGGCGGCGTGCTTGGAAGCAGCCGACTGGAGCAGCGCGTTGTAGATACGGCTCTCGACGTAGCGCGGCAGAAGGGCGTCGAGGACGTCCTCCGCCGACGGCTCGAAGTCGTACAGCGGACGGGCCTCGTCCGTCTTGCCCGCCTCTTCCGCGACCTTGTCGAGGCTCAGCGGGAGCAGCCGGGAACCGGTCGCCTCCTGCGTCATCATCGAGATGAACTCGGTGTAGACGATGTGGAGTTCATCCACGCCGCCCTCGGCCGTGTCCTTCTCGATGGCCTCGATCAGGGGTGCGGCGATCTCCTTGGCGTCCGCGTAGGAAGGGGCATCGGTGAAGCCCGTCCACTGCCCGGAGATCTTCCGCTCACGGAAGTTGTAGTGCGCGATGCCACGGCGGCCGACGATGTACGTGTCGACCTCCTTGCCCTCGCCCTTCAACTTCTCCGTGAGCTTCTCCGCACCCTTGATGGCGTTGGAGTTGAAGGCGCCGGCCAGACCGCGGTCGCTCGAGAGGAGCAGGACAGCGGCCCGGGTCGGAGCCTCGGCCTCGGTGGTCAGCGGGTGCTTGTCGTTCGCACCCGTGGCCACCGCGGTGACCGCGCGGGTCAGCTCGGTCGCGTACGGAGTGGAGGCGGTCACCTTGCGCTGTGCCTTGACGACACGCGAGGCGGCGATCATCTCCATCGCCTTGGTGATCTTCTTGGTCGCGGTGACGGATTTGATGCGACGCTTGTAGACCCGGAGCTGGGCTCCCATGAGTCAGGTCCCTTCCGTCGTCACTTGGACGCGTCGACGGCGGCCGGAGCGTCCTCGCCGAGCAGCTTGCCGTCCGAGGTCTCGAACTGCTTCTTGAACTCGGCGACGGCGTCGGCGATGGCCGTGATCGTGTCGTCGGACATCTTGCCGCCCTCCTTGATGGAGGTCATCAGGCCCTGCTCCTTGCGGTGCAGGTACTCGAGCAGCTCACGCTCGAAGCGCCGGATGTCGACGACCGGGACCTCGTCCATGCGGCCCGTGGTGCCGGCCCAGATGGAGATGACCTGGTCCTCGGTGGCCATCGGCTGGTACTGAGCCTGCTTGAGCAGCTCGACCATCCGCTGACCGCGCTCGAGGGAGGCCTTCGACGCGGCGTCCAGGTCGGAACCGAAGGCGGCGAACGCCTCCAGCTCGCGGTACTGGGCGAGGTCCACGCGCAGACGGCCGGAGACCTGGCGGATCGCCTTGTGCTGGGCGGAGCCACCGACACGGGAGACCGAGATACCGACGTTCAGGGCCGGACGCTGACCGGCGTTGAACAGGTCGGACTCCAGGAAGCACTGACCGTCGGTGATGGAGATGACGTTGGTCGGAATGAACGCCGACACGTCGTTCGCCTTGGTCTCGACGATCGGGAGACCCGTCATCGAGCCCTTGCCCATCTCGTCCGAGAGCTTCGCGCAGCGCTCGAGCAGACGCGAGTGCAGGTAGAAGACGTCACCCGGGTAGGCCTCGCGCCCCGGCGGGCGACGGAGCAGCAGGGACACGGCGCGGTAGGCGTCGGCCTGCTTCGAGAGGTCGTCGAAGATGATGAGGACGTGCTTGCCCTCGTACATCCACTGCTGGCCGATGGCCGAACCGGTGTAGGGCGCCAGGTACTTGAAGCCCGCCGGGTCGGACGCCGGGGCGGCGACGATGGTCGTGTACTCAAGCGCGCCGGCCTCTTCGAGGGCACCGCGCACGGAGGCGATGGTGGAGCCCTTCTGACCGACGGCGACGTAGATGCAGCGCACCTGCTTGTTCACGTCGCCCGAGCGCCAGTTGTCGCGCTGGTTGATGATCGTGTCGACGGCCAGGGCGGTCTTGCCCGTCTGGCGGTCGCCGATGATCAGCTGACGCTGGCCACGGCCGATCGGGGTCATGGCGTCGACGGCCTTGTAGCCGGTCTCCATCGGCTCGTGGACCGACTTGCGGTCCATGACCGTGGGGGCCTGCAGCTCGAGGGCGCGGCGGCCGGACGTCTCGATCTCGCCGAGGCCGTCGATCGGGGCGCCGAGCGGGTCGACGACACGGCCGAGGTAGCCCTCGCCGACCGCGACGGACAGGACCTCGCCGGTACGGGTGACCGGCTGGCCCTCTTCGATGCCGCTGAACTCGCCGAGGACGACGGCGCCGATCTCGCGCTCCTCAAGGTTGAGGGCGAGACCGAGGGTGCCGTCCTCGAACTTCAGCAGCTCGTTGGCCATGGCCGAGGGGAGGCCCTCGACCTTCGCGATACCGTCACCGGCAACGGTGACCGAACCGACCTCCTCGCGCGAGGCCGCGTCCGGCTTGTACGCCTGGACAAAGTTCTCCAGTGCGTCCCGGATCTCCTCCGGCCGGATCGTGAGCTCCGCCATCTGGGTTCCCTGCTCTCCTTGTTGGGCCCGAAGTTTCACTTTGGGGGTCTGGGGACTCCCCCCAAGTAAGAGGTGAATCCTCTGCACGGCCCAACTAGGGCCGTAATTACAACGTCTTGCGTTACTGCTAGCGCGCCATGCGGCGGTGTGCGTCCTCGAGGCGGTCCGCGATGCTGCCGTTGATGATCTCGTCGCCGACCTGCACCGTGATCCCGCCGAGGACCGCGGGGTCCACGTCGAGGTTCAGGTGCATCTGGCGGCCGTAGACCTTCGCGAGGGCGGCACCGAGGCGCTGCTTCTGCTGGTCCGAGAGCGGCACAGCGGAAGTGACGACGGCGACCATCCGGTTGCGGCGGTCCGCGGCCAGCTTGGAGAGGGACTCGAGTCCCGACTCCAGGCTACGTCCACGGGGCGCGGTCACGAGGCGCTCGACGAGCCGCTCCGTGACCTCGTTGGCCCGGCCACCGAGCAGGCTGCGCAGCAGCTCGCTCTTGGCGGCACCCGAGGCGGCGCGGTCGGTCAGCGCGGACCGGAGCCCGGTGTTCGAGGAGACGATCCGGCCGAACCGGAACAGCTCGTCCTCGACGTCGTCCAGCGCGCCCGCCTTCTGCGCACCGGTCAGCTCGGCGAGGTTGGTGAGCTCCTCAAGGGCGTCCACCAGGTCACGCGACTGCGACCAGCGCGAGCGGACCAGGCCGGCCACCAGGTCGGCGGTCTCGCCGCCCACCTGCCCGCCGAGCAGCCGCCCGGCGAGCTCCGCCTTGGCCTCACCGGACTGCGACGGGTCGGTCAGGACCCGGCGCAGCGACACCTCGCGGTGCAGCAGCGCCGTGACCGAGGCCAGCTCGTCCGCGAGCTGCCGTACGTTCACCGAGGTGTTGTCGGTCAGCGCGTCGAGACGCTCTCGCGCGGCCGCGAGGGCCTCGCGGCTGGCTCCGTGCGCTGTCATCGAGCCGCCTCGGCCTTCTCCTCGAGCTCGTCGAGGAAACGGTCGATGGTGCGGCTCTGCCGGGCGGAGTCCTCGAGGGACTCACCGACGAGCTTGCCGGCCAGGTCGGTGGCCAGCTGGCCCACGTCCTGACGCAGCGACTGCGCGGCGGCCTTGCGGTCGGCGGCGAGCTGCGCGTGACCGGCGGCCACGATCTCCTCGCGCTGACGCTGGCCTTCGGCACGCATCTCAGCGATGAGCTGGGCGCCCTGCTCCTGCGCCTCCTGGCGCAGACGCGCGGCCTCGTGCCGTGCCTCGGCGAGCTGAGCCTTGTACTGCTCGAGCACGCTCTGGGCCTCGGTCTGAGCGGCCTCGGCCTTCTCGATACCGCCTTCGATCGCCTCCCGGCGCTCGTCCAGAACCTTGTTGATGTTCGGGAGGAGCTTCTTCCAGAAGAAGAAGAAGACGATGGCGAAGGCGATGGTGCCCACGAGCAGCTCGGGGCCCGGCGGAATGAGCGGGTTCTGCTCCTCCGCGTGCTCGGCCGCCAGCTGTACCAGGTTGGCGATCACATCATTGCCTTTCGTCGAACGGGGCTAATCGTCTTTGGCGATCAGGAGCCGTAGACGAACGGCATGACGATGCCGATGAGGGCGAGCGCCTCACAGAAGGCGAAACCAAGGATCTGGTTGGCACGGATCAGACCAGCGGCTTCGGGCTGACGGGCCAGGGCCTCGGTGCCCTTACCGAAGACGATGCCAACACCGATGCCGGGGCCGATCGCGGCGAGACCGTAACCGATGGAGCCGAGGGCCTTGAGGTCACCGGAGACGGCGGCGAGTTCGAGAGTCGCGGACATGCCGTTACTTCCTTCTCTTTCATGGACCGGTGGGGGTTGGCCACCGGGCGCTTAGGGGGACTTGCGGAGGGGCTCAGTGGTGCTCGGCGAGAGCGCCCTGAATGTACGAGCAGGCAAGCAGCACGAAGACGTACGCCTGAACGGCCTGCACGAAGAGCTCGAAGAGGATCATGGCCATGGTCATCACGAACGAGACACCGGCGGCCGGGATCATCCAGCTGTTCAGCAGGTACCAGGAGGCGACGGTGAACATCACCAGCATCAGGTGACCGGCGAACATGTTGGCGAAGAGTCGCACCGCGTGCGTGAAGGGACGCACAAGCAGGTTCGAGAAGAACTCGATGAACGACACGAGCCACTTGATCGGGCCCAGCGAGTTGTCGTAGCCGGTGATGTTCTTCCAGCCACCGACGAAGCCGTGCTTCTTGAAGGTGAGCGGCACCCAGATGAAGTACACGATGAGCGCGAGGACCACGGGGTACGCGAAGATCGAGGACACCGGGAACTGGGTCAGCGGAATGACCGACCAGATGTTCATGATCCAGATGAAGAAGAACAGCGAGACCATGAGGGGGACGAACTTCTCGCCGTCCTTCTTGCCCATCGTCTCGTAGACGATCCCGCGGCGCACGAAGTCGTATCCGGCCTCGGCTGCCATCTGCAGCTTGCCGGGGACGACCTTCGCCTTGCCGAAGGCGGCGTAGAAGAAGGTGACGACGACAAGCGTGGTCAGCAGGGCGAGCAGCATGACCTTGTTGAACTCGAACCCGCCGACCTCGAAGATCGGCTTGAAGAGGAACGAGTGCAGGCCCGGAGCCGGGAAGCCACAGCCGTTGTCGGACATGATCCGACAGCTCCAGTCAAAGGCGAGCTCAGTTTGGTCAGCACTCACCGCGGGCTCCTTCGGCGTGACGCATAGGTACGGCAACCTCGTTGTCGTGTCGGCGCGGCGCGCAGCCGCGATTCGGCACCAGACTGGTGTTTCGGATGTGGGCGCGGCGTTCAGGCATCGAGCCTCGCGATCGTGCAGGCGTCAGCTCAGATGCCCGCGCCGGCAGTGCCGCAGTTGGCACCGGACGATAGCAGCATCTCGAACGCGCATTTATCCCGGCCCTACCCTTCACGTCGAGGACCCCGACTTCTCCGGCTTGTCGTTCTGCGCGGAGTCGGGTTCAACGTAAAGGATCTTGGCCTTCATGTGCGCACGAGCCTGCGAGGCCATCCACACGACGGTCGCCACGACGAGCGCGGCGGCGAAGGCCTTCGGATTGAAGAGCGTGGTGTCCTTGAACAGGCCCATGAAGATGAGGAGCAGCAGAAGTTGGGCGACGTAGAGCATCATGCCCATCGCCTGAAACAACTGCGGAAGCGATTTCGCCGTCCGCTGCAGGACGAACATTCCGAGCCCCATGAAGGCGATGACCACCGCGGTGCCGATGACAGCCCCGAGAGCCCCCTTGCCACCCGCGACCACACCACTCACCAACGCGACGATCGCGCCGACGGCAGCAGTGGGCACGGCGGACTGCAGGAGAGTTCGGGTGTCTTGAGACGGCATGGCGGCGCTCCGCTTACTGATGGGGGCAGGGTGTCGTCATGGACGAGCGTAGTCCGGGGTCGAGAGTGTCCCTCGGGCCAATGGACCGTCGCACTACGGTCCTTCGGCTCTATCCCCTGGTTTCGTGAACGGTATCACAAACTATTTGATGAGGTCTTTACCTGCTAGGTGTGCTCGCCGTCACACATGAGAGTTAATCCGCGCGTATGTGCACGCGGCGCGGCAACTTGTCTGGTATTGGGCGAGTTTGCCGACCGCCGTCAACTCGACGACTCGGCCTTGTGCCGGTCCTCGAAGTGTGAGCGGGTGCCGACGGCCGTCGCTCCGTTGACGCCGGACCCGACCGGAGGACGATCGTCCGCGGCCTCGTCCGTTGCGTCTGTCCCGTCCGCCGCGGCGTCCGTCGCGGCTCCCCTGCGCCGCCGGTAACGCGGCGGCACGAAGGACTCCGCCCAGCGCGGGATGTGCGGCCTGAACCTCGGCAGCATCAGCAGTACGAGGCCCACCGCGCTCAGGGCGACGATGACGAGCAGGATCCACATGCTGGCCGAGTGGACCGAGTACGCCACCGTGCCGAAGCCGATCAGCGCCGACCAGAAGTACATGATCAGCACCGCGCGGCTGTGGGAGTGGCCGATCTCGAGGAGACGGTGGTGCAGGTGGCCGCGGTCGGCGGCGAACGGCGACTTGCCGTTCCACGTGCGCCGCACGATCGCGAGGACCAGGTCGGCGAACGGGATCGCGATGATCGTCAGCGGCATCAGGAGCGGGATGAAGACCGGGAGCATCGCGTGGGTGGCGTCGCGGGTGCCCCCGAAGTTCAGGCTCAGGGCGTCGCCGTCGATCTGACCCGTGGCGGAGATCGCGCCCGCCGCGAGCACCAGGCCGATCAGCATCGAGCCGGAGTCCCCCATGAAGATGCGGGCGGGATGGAGGTTGTGCGGCAGGAAGCCCAGGCACATGCCCATCAGGATCGCGGCGAAGAGCGTGGCGGGGGCCGCGGCCTCGATGCCGTAGCCGTACCAGATGCGGTAGGCGTAGAGGAAGAACGCCGTGGCCGCGATGCAGACCATGCCCGCGGCGAGGCCGTCGAGGCCGTCCACGAAGTTCACGGCGTTGATGGTGATGACGACGAGCGCGACCGTCAGGAGCGTGCCCTGGCCCTGGTCGAGGAGCACCATGCCGTAACCCGGGACCGGGATCCACAGGATCGTCAGGCCCTGGAGGACCATGACACCGGCGGCGATCATCTGGCCGCCCAGCTTGATCAGGGCGTCGATCTCGAACTTGTCGTCGAGGACACCGATCAGCCAGATCAGCGCGGCGCCGGAGAGCAGCGCGCGCGGTTCGTTGGACCGCTCGAAGACGTCGTTGAGATTCGGCAGGTGGTCGGCGACGAGGAGTCCGGCGCACAACCCGAAGAACATCGCGATACCGCCGAGCCGGGGCGTGGGCTCCCGGTGCACGTCGCGGGCGCGGATCTCCGGCATGGCGCCGGCCACGATCGCGAACTTCCGCACCGGGCCGGTCAGCAGGTAAGTCACCGCGGCCGTGATGCAGAGCGTCAGCAGGTATTCACGCACGGGCTTCCCCACAGGTATCGCTGGCCATCTCAGCCCCACACCCTAGCTCTGCGTGCATATGGTCGGGGACTACCGGGTAGCGACGATGGTTGCACGAGTACGCGCCTTCCCCTGACGCCGCTACCCCGACCTAGGCGGTATACGGCGGAAATCTGCCCACCAGTTCCCGCACTTCCTCTCGTACTTTCGAGTCGTTCGGCTCTGTGGATGGGTCGCGGACCGCGGCGGCGAAGAGGCCGGCGATGCGCACCATCTCGCCGTCGCCCATGCCCTGCGTGCTGACGGCCGCGGTGCCGAGGCGCAGGCCGCGGCCGTCGGCGTAGGGCAGGGCGCAGGTGTCGAGGACGAGGCCGTGGGCGGCGAGTCTGCCGCGGGCGGTGTGCGCGTCGACGCCCAGGGGCGCGGGGTCGGCCAGGATCAGGTGCGTGTCCGTTCCTCCGGTGGTGATCTCGCAGCCCGCGGTGGCCAGCGCCTGGGCGAGGACCCGCGCGTTCGCGACGACCCGATGGGCGTACGCGGTGAAGGCCGGGGTTTCCGCCTCGCCGAACGCGACCGCCTTGGCGGCGATCGTGTGCATCTGCGCGCCGCCCTGTGTGAAGGGGAACACCGCCCGGTCGATGCGCGAAGCGAGCTCGGTGCCGCACAGGATCAGGCCGCCGCGCGGGCCGCGGAGCACCTTGTGGGTCGTGGCGCAGACGACGTCGGCGTACGGCACGGGGCTGGGGGCCGCTCCCCCGGCGATCAGGCCGATCGGGTGGGCGGCGTCGGCGATGAGGTACGCGCCGACGTCGTCGGTGATGTCGCGGAACGCCGCGTAGTCGATGTGCCGGGGGTAGGCGATGGAGCCGCAGACGATCGCCTTCGGCTGGTGCGCGCGGGCCAGGGCGCGAACCTCTTCGTAGTCGATGAGGCCGGTTTCCGCGTTGACGCCGTAGCCCACGAAGTCGAACCAGCGGCCCGAGAAGTTGGAGGGTGAGCCGTGCGTGAGGTGGCCGCCGTACGGCAGGCCCATGGCGAGGACGGTGTCGCCGGGGCGCAGCAGGGCGGCGTATGCGGCGAGGACCGCGGAGGAGCCGGAGTGCGGCTGCACATTGGCGTGCTCGGCGCCGAAGAGGGCCTTGGCGCGCTCGACGGCGATGCGCTCGGCGACGTCCACCAGCTCGCAGCCGGCGTGGTGACGGGCGCCGGGGTATCCCTCGGCGTACTTGTTGGCGAGCGGGGAGCCCAGGGCGGCGAGCACCGCGGGCGAGGTGAAGTTCTCCGCGGCGATGAGCTGGAGGCCGGACGCCTGCCGGTCCTGCTCGGCGAGGAGGACCTCCGCCATCTGGGGGTCCGCGCGGCGGAGCGCGTCGAAGTCAGCGGGGGCCGACGGGGCGGCGGTGGGTGCGGTGCTGACCGGCATCTTGGGCTCCGGGCCTCGCGAGGGGTGCGGGTCCCTCCAATGTAGGCCCGCCCCACGGAGCCCGCGCGGCGTCGCGCGACCAGAGGCGCAGAGAAGACCAGGGGCGCAGAGAAAGGTTTACGCCTTGGCCCGCACGCCCGTCAGCGCCGTCACCACCGGATCGAGCGCCTCGTGGATCTCGTCGCCCACCGAGCGGAAGAACGGCAGCGGCGCCCCGTAGGGGTCGTACACCTCGTCGGCCTCGGCCGTGGGCGCCAGGAGCCAGCCCCGCAGCGCCGCGGCGGCCCGCACGAGGGCTCTGGCGCGCTCCACCACTCCCCCGTCGGGGTGCGGCAGCGTCGCCGGGTCTATGGCCCGCACGAGCCGCGTGAACTCCTTGAGCGTGAACGTGCGCAGCCCCGCCGAGTGGCCCATCGAGATGACCTGCGCCCGGTGGTCCCGGGTGGCCGTCAGGACGAGGTCGGCGCGGATGACGTGCTCGTCGAGGAGCTCGCGCCCCTTGAAGCCGGAGGCGTCCGCGCCGAAGTCGGCGAGCACCGCCTCGGCGTTGGTCTCCATGGGGGCGCCCTCGTGCCCCCACGTGCCCGCGCTCTCCACGATCAGGCCGCCGGTGAAGGGATCACCCAGGCGGTCGGCCAGGGCATGCCTGGTCAGCCGCTCAGTGATCGGCGAGCGGCACACATTGCCGGTGCTGACGTGGAGGATGCGGAACGAATCGGGATAAGCCGCTATGCCACGCCCCGTCTCAGGGGCTGTCAATTCGCCACCTCGAGGTCGGGTACCACCTTGCGGAGCTCCTCCGCGGTCAGGGCGCCCGCGCGCAGCAGCACCGGAACCTGCCCGGTGACGTCCACGATCGAGGAGGGGACGATGCCCGGCGTCGGGCCGCCGTCCAGGTACACGGAGACGGAGTCGCCGAGCATCTCCTGCGCGGCGTCGCAGTCCTCGGGGGACGGGTGTCCCGTGAGGTTCGCCGAGGAGACCGCCATGGGGCCGACCTCGGTGAGCAGTTCGATGGCGACGGGGTGCAGCGGCATCCGGATCGCGACGGTCCCGCGGGTGTCCCCGAGGTCCCACTGGAGCGACGGCTGCTGCTTGGCGACCAGGGTCAGGGCCCCGGGCCAGAAGGCGTCGACGAGCTCCCAGGCCGACTCGGAGAAGTCGGTGACCAGGCCGTGCAGCGTGTTCGGGGAGCCGATGAGGACAGGCGTGGGCATGTTGCGGCCACGGCCCTTGGCGTCGAGCAGGTCGGCGCACGCCTCCGGCGTGAAGGCGTCGGCACCGATCCCGTAGACGGTGTCGGTGGGCAGCACGACCAGCTCGCCACGGCGGACGGCCGACGCGGCCTCGCGCAGACCGGTCGTACGGTCGGTCGCGTCATTGGTGTCGTATCGCCGTGCCATCTAGCGGGCCTCCTCGTACACGTACTGCTGGCTTGAAGTGGTGGGGTTCACGGCATCGCCTTGCGGGCGGTCGCGAACCTCGGCCTGTTGTTGAGGTCGGGGTGATCGGCCGCGTCGGCCCAGCCCCGCTCCTCGGTGAAGATCCACGGCACCTGGCCGCCCTGGGTGTCCGCGTGCTCGATGACGACGACACCGCCGGGCCGCAGCAGACGGTGGGCGGTGCGCTCGATGCCGCGGATCAGGTCGAGACCGTCCTCGCCGGAGAAGAGCGACAGCTCCGGGTCGTAGTCACGGGCTTCCGGAGCGACGTACTCCCACTCGGTGAGCGGGATGTACGGAGGGTTCGAGATGAGGAGGTCGACCTGGCCGTCGAGCTCCGGCAGGGCGTCACGCGCGTCGCCCTGGGAGAGCTTGACCCTGGACCCCTCGACGTTCTTCCGCGTCCACTTCAGGGCGTCCTCGGAGAGCTCCACGGCGTGCACGCGCGAGCGCGGGACCTCCTGCGCCATGGCCAGCGCGATGGCCCCGGAGCCCGTGCAGAGGTCGACGATGAGCGGCTCGACGACGTCCATCGCGCGCACCGCGTCTATGGCCCACCCCACGACGGACTCGGTCTCGGGCCGCGGGACGAAGACACCGGGCCCGACCTGAAGTTCGAGGTAGCGGAAAAACGCGCGCCCGGTGATGTGCTGGAGCGGCTCGCGGGCCTCACGGCGCGCGATCGTCTCCCAGTAGCGGGCGTCGAAGTCCGAGTCCTTGACGGAGTGCAGCTCGCCCCGCTTCACGCCGTGCACGAAGGCCGCGAGCTCCTCCGCGTCGTTGCGCGGCGAGGGCACGCCGGCGTCGGCCAGCCGCTGGGTGGCCTGAGCCACTTCCGCGAGCAGCAGGTTCACGCTGGTCCTCCGGGGGCAGTGCGGTTGTCGGGTGCTTACGCGGCCGCGAGCTTGGCTGCGGAGTCCGCGTCGACGCAGGCCTGGATGACCGCGTCGAGGTCTCCGTCGAGCACCTGGTCCAAGTTGTACGCCTTGAAGCCGACACGGTGGTCCGAGATCCGGTTTTCCGGGTAGTTGTACGTCCGGATCTTCTCGGAGCGGTCGACGGTTCGGACCTGGCTGCGCCGGGCGTCCGCCGCCTCCTTCTCCGCTTCCTCCTGAGCCGCGGCGAGAAGCCTGGAGCGCAGAATACGCATCGCCTGCTCCTTGTTCTGGAGCTGGCTCTTCTCGTTCTGGCAGGAGGCCACGACGCCGGTGGGCAGGTGCGTGATGCGCACCGCGGAGTCGGTCGTGTTGACGGACTGGCCGCCGGGGCCCGACGAGCGGTAGACGTCGATGCGCAGGTCGTTCGCGTGGATCTCGACGTCGACCTCCTCGGCCTCGGGCGTCACGAGGACACCGGCCGCGGAGGTGTGGATCCGCCCCTGGGACTCGGTGGACGGGACGCGCTGCACGCGGTGCACGCCGCCCTCGTACTTCAGCCGCGCCCAGACGCCCTGACCGGGCTCGGTCGCGCCGTTGCCGCCCTTGGTCTTCACGGCGACCTGGACGTCCTTGTAGCCGCCGAGCTCGGACTCGGTGGCGTCGATGATCTCGGTCTTCCAGCCCACGCGCTCCGCGTACCGCAGATACATGCGCAGGAGGTCGCCGGCGAAGAGCGCCGACTCGTCGCCGCCCGCGCC
This sequence comes from Streptomyces sp. NPDC055099, assembly GCF_053607685.1. Lineage (NCBI taxonomy): Bacteria > Bacillati > Actinomycetota > Actinomycetes > Kitasatosporales > Streptomycetaceae > Streptomyces > Streptomyces sp. NPDC055099. Next base: position 109,801 of record NZ_JBSGUA010000009.1, read on the forward strand.
CGCCTTCACCTCGAGGATGACGTCCTTGTCGTCGCTGGGGTCGCGGGGCACCAGCAGAAGCCGCAGCTTCTCGGTGAGCTCCTCGCGCTGCTTGTCCAGCTCCTTGACCTCCGCGGCGAACTCCGGGTCCTCCGCGGCCAGTTCACGGGCCGTCGCGATGTCGTCGCCGGTCTGCTTCCAGGCGCGGTACGTCGAGACGATCGGGGTCAGCTCGGCGTAGCGCTTGTTGAGCTTGCGCGCGTTGGCCTGGTCGGCGTGGACCGAGGGGTCCGCGAGCTTCGTCTCCAGATCGGCGTGCTCGCCGATCAGTTCCTCGACCGCCTCGAACATCGGGGTCTCCTGAGTTTTCTACGCGAAGGTACTGCGCAAGGGTTCTACGCGAAGGTGGCTGCTGCGATCAGACGGCAAAGCGCCGGTCCCAACCGCCCCCTCCCGGGGGCGGCCGAAGACCGGCGCAGTGGCTCGCTACTTGTTGGCTGCAGCCTTGCCGAAGCGGGCCTCGAAGCGGGCCACGCGGCCACCGGTGTCGAGGATCTTCTGCTTGCCCGTGTAGAACGGGTGGCACTCGGAGCAGACCTCGGCACGGACGGTGCCGCTGGAGATCGTGCTGCGGGTGGTGAACTCCGCGCCGCAGGTGCAGCTGACCTGGGTCTCGAAGTACTCGGGGTGGATGTCGCGCTTCAAGGTGTCTCCTAGTTTCGGGAGGGCGCCGGGTCGTACGCGCTGATTGCTCGTACGTGAACCGGGGCCGACGTACCAGTCTGCCAGGACTGGTCGCATCTGCCCAAACCGGGGTGGGTCCTGTTCTATTCCCCGGCGGGCTCGGGGGACCGCTAGTCGCTGGTCACCACGTCGCTGGCGTCGCCCTTGTCGCCCGCGGACTTCTTGGTGGCGGACTTGGGAATGGGCTTGTCGGCCTTGAGCGCGTCCCAGACCTGCTGGTCGGCCTTCTCCAGGGGCAGGACGCGGTTGGGGTCCGCCGGGTCGTACTGGACGGGCATCGTGACCATCTTCATGTCGCCCGCGCCGATGCCCTTGAGGCCGCCCGCGAAGCCCGCGAGGCTCTTGACGTCGTTCAGGTCGGAGTCGGTGGTGATGGCGCTGGTCGCGTCGTTCGCCAGGTCGTAGAGCTTCTTCGGGTTGCTGAAGACGCCGACGTCCTTGACCTGGTTGATCAGGGCCTTGATGAAGGCCTGCTGGAGCTGGATGCGGCCGAGGTCGCTGCCGTCGCCGACGCCGTGCCGGGTGCGGACCAGGCCGAGGGCCTGCTCGCCGGTGAGCTGGTGCGTGCCGGCCTTGAGATTGAGGTGGCTGTCCTTGTCGTTGATCGCCTTCTTGGTGGTGATCTCGACGCCGCCGAGGGTGTTGATGAGCTTCTTGAAGCCGGAGAAGTCCACCTCGACGTAGTGGTCCATCCGGATGCCGGACATCTTCTCCACGGTCTTGACGGCGCAGGCGGGGCCACCGACCTCGTACGCCGTGTTGAACATCTGCCGCTGTCCGCCCGGGTCCGTCTTGCCGTCGTCCGTCTGGCACTCGGGCCGGGATATGAGGGTGTCGCGGGGTATGGAGACGACGCTGGCCGTCTTGTGGCCCTTGTTCACGTGCACGACCATCGCCGTGTCGGAGCGGGCGGCGCCCTCGTCCTTGCCGTACTTGGCGTTGTCGCCGGAGCGGGAGTCCGAGCCGAGGACGAGGATGTCCTGCGAGCCGTTGTCGACGTCCTGCGGGCGGTCCGTGCCGAGCGCCGCGTTGATGTCGACGCCCTTGATGTTGCCGTTGAGCTTGAAGTACACGAAGCCGAGGCCCGCACCGCCGATGACGACCACCGACGCCGCGGTCCACGCGGTGACGACGAGGACCTTGCTGCGCTTCTCGCGCGGCTTGCGACGCCGACCGCCACCACCCCGGGCGCGCTTCGGTGCCGGATCCGCCGCGGGTGCGCTCTCGTCGGTCATGTGCTCCTCAGTCCTCGTCGGGTCGGTTACCCCCTGCTTTCAGGGTCAGGCGTGGTCTGGCGTCACTAGTCAGACGTGGAAACCGAAAGAAGGGTTGCACAGCGATTTGTGAGCGCCCCGGCGCGCACTTGTGACCCATCGTGCACTCCTTTCCCACCCTTATAGCCTCTCACCTGCGGTTTCTCCGGGCACGGGGCTACTGCCCGTGACCATAAGGATCTCTTAGACGTGTGGCCAAGGTCATTACGCGCTCGTCACGCGCCCCCTGCGACACAGAAAGGGCCGCCCCCGTCGGATGACGGGGGCGGCCCTTCGCGATGGTGCGGCGACTAGTCGTTGCCGTTGCCCGGCGTCGGGGTCGTCTTCGCGATCTGCATGAGGAACTCGGCGTTCGACTTCGTCTGCTTCATCTTGTCGAGAAGCAGCTCGATGGCCTGCTGCGAGTCGAGCGCGTGCAGCACCCGGCGCAGCTTCCAGACGATCGCCAGCTCTTCGCTGTTGAGCAGGATCTCTTCCTTGCGGGTGGAGGACGCGTCGACGTCCACCGCCGGGAAGATGCGCTTGTCGGAGAGCTTCCGGTCGAGCTTGAGCTCCATGTTGCCGGTGCCCTTGAACTCCTCGAAGATCACCTCGTCCATGCGCGAACCGGTGTCGACGAGCGCGGTGGCGAGGATGGTCAGCGAGCCGCCGTCCTCGATGTTGCGCGCCGCACCGAAGAAGCGCTTCGGCGGGTAGAGCGCGGTCGAGTCGACACCACCGGACAGGATGCGGCCGGAGGCCGGGGCCGCCAGGTTGTACGCACGGCCCAGGCGGGTGATCGAGTCGAGCAGCACGACCACGTCGTGACCCAGCTCCACGAGACGCTTGGCGCGCTCGATGGCGAGCTCGGCGACCGTGGTGTGGTCCTCGGCCGGACGGTCGAAGGTCGAGGAGATGACCTCGCCCTTCACCGACCGCTGCATGTCGGTGACCTCTTCCGGACGCTCGTCGACCAGGACGACCATCAGGTGGCACTCGGGGCTGTTCGTGGTGATCGCGTTCGCGACCGCCTGCATGATCATGGTCTTGCCGGTCTTCGGCGGAGCCACGATCAGACCGCGCTGGCCCTTACCGATCGGCGACACGAGGTCGATGATGCGGGTGGTGAGCACGCCCGGGTCGGTCTCCAGACGGAGCCGGTCCTGGGGGTAAAGGGGCGTCAGCTTGTTGAACTCCGGTCGCCCGCGCCCGGATTCGGCCGCCATGCCGTTCGCCGAGTCGAGGCGGACGAGCGCGTTGAACTTCTCGCGGCGCTCGCCGTCCTTGGGCTGACGGACGGCGCCGGTGATGTGGTCACCCTTGCGCAGACCGTTCTTGCGGACCTGGGCGAGCGACACGTACACGTCGTTCGGACCCGGGAGGTAGCCCGACGTACGGATGAACGCGTAGTTGTCGAGGATGTCCAGGATGCCCGCGACGGGGATCAGTACGTCGTCGTCGGCGACGTGCGGCTCGCTCGCGCCGCCGAACTCGTCGCGCCCACGACGGCCACGGCGGTCGCGGTAACGGCCGCGGCGGCCGCGACGGCCACCCGCCTCGTCGTCGAAGTCGTCCTGCGGTCCGTTGTCGCGCTGGTCCCGCTGCTGACGGTCCTGGCGGTCGCCGCGGTCCTGGCGGTCCTGACGGCCGCCGCCCTGCTGGCGGTTGCCGCCCTGCTGCTCGTCGCCCTTGTTGCCACGGCGGTCGCGGTCGCGGCCACGGCCCTGGCGGTCACGGCGGTCACGGCGGCCGTCGGCGTTGTTGTCGCCGGAGCCGTCGCCCTTGGCCTCGGACGGCGCGTCCGCCTTGGCCTCGCTCTTGGCGTCGTTCCTCGGCTCGCTCTTCGCCTCGGCGGTGACCGTCTCGGGGCTGCCCGCGTCGGCGGTGGCACGGCGACGACGGCGCTCACCCTTGTCGGCACCCGCGGGCTGGCCCGGGATGTCGATCTGCTGCTGGGCGGCGTCGTCGGCCTTGGCCGGCTGCTCGGCCTTGTCGGCCTTGCTCGCCTTGGCGGCCTTGTCCGAGCTCGCCGCGTTCGCGGCGGTGTCCTCGCCCGTCCGGGCCTTCGAGGTGGCCCGGCGCTTGGGCTTCGTCTCGGTGTCCGCGGAGGAGGCGGGCGCGGCGCTCTTGGCGGAGGCTCCCCCTCCGGCCTGCGCCTCCTTGATGACCTCGATCAGCTGGCTCTTGCGCATCCGCGCGGTGCCCTTGATACCGAGGCCGGATGCGACCTGCTGCAGTTCCGCCAGCACCATGCCATCGAGGCCGGTGCCGCGGCGCCGCCGGGACCCGGCCGAAGCACCGGTGGCAGGCGCCGCAGAGGCGTCCGTGGCGGGCGTGTCGGCAGTCACGCCCATCAGATCGGTGGTGTCGCTCACGAAGGGTCCTTCCCTGGAGCGGACGTCGGCCTGTCTGGCTCGGCGACCGGTTGTGCTGTCCGGAGGTCCTTTGGTGTGTGGACCGTGCCGGGGCGGTGGTCCGCCAACGCGCGGCGGAAGAATTCACTGGTGATGGCGAGTCCCGGTGAGGTGCCACTGAGGTGCGGTGTCACTCGGCTCGGTCACGCCGGTTCCGGAGCGTGCTCGGCACCGCTCAGTGCGAGGCACAGAGCAGTTTGGGAGGCTCCCGGAAGGATTGATGTCCCGGACGGGGACACGAAGCACCTCGCCATGGTGGGGTCGGGTGCAGACTTGAGGTTAACACTACCGGATCCAACAAACATTCCCCCTCTTGTAACCGGCTAACGGGTGTCAGGGCGCAAGCGGCAACACGCTCGCGCCGGACGCGTCGAGCGCCAGGCGGTTGGCCGCCCAGCCCTCGCCGGCAAGGCGTGCGACCTTGTCCGCCGCACTCTCGTCGGCCAGCGCGAGGACCGTGGGTCCCGCGCCGGAGATCATCGCTGGCACACCGTCCGCGCGCAGGCGCTCGACCAGGGCGGCGCTCTCGGGCATGGCGGGTGCGCGGTAGTCCTGGTGGAGCCGGTCCTCGGTGGCGGGGAGCAGCAGCTCGGGGCGCCTGGTCAGGGCCTCTACGAGCAGTGCGGCCCGGCCCGCGTTGGCGGCGGCGTCGACGTGCGGGACGGTGCGCGGGAGCAGACCGCGCGCGGTCTCGGTCAGGACGGGCTTTCCCGGTACGAAGACCACCGGAACGACGGAGTCGGCGGGGTCCATCCGGATCGCCCGCGCCGCTCCCCCGTCCATCCAGGAGAGCGTGAAGCCGCCGAGCAGACAGGCGGCGACGTTGTCGGGGTGGCCCTCGATCTCGGTGGCGAGTTCGAGCAGCGCGTTGTCGTCGAGCCGGGCGTCGCCGCCTATCGTCACGGCGCGCGCGGCGACGATGCCCGCGCAGATGGCGGCGGACGAGGAGCCGAGGCCCCGGCCGTGCGGAATGCGGTTGGCACAGACGATTTCGAGCCCGCGCGGCTGTCCGCCGAGCAGGTCGAAGGCGGTGCGCAGGGAACGTACCAACAGATGCGACTCGTCGCGTGGGAGCGTCTCGCTGCCCTCACCTGCGATGTCGATGTTCAGTCCGGTGTCGGCCACCCGTACGACGACGTCGTCGTACAGACCCAGCGACAGGCCGAGGGCGTCGAAGCCCGGGCCGAGGTTGGCGCTGGTGGCGGGGACGCGCACCCGGACGGCGGCGGCGCGGAACGCGGGACCGGCCATCGCTCGATGACTCTCCTTGAGCTGCGATCTTTTGAGGACTTGCCACGTGATGAGGCACTACCCGAAGGCCGCTCTGCGGCAGCACCGCGGCATATGCGGCGGGGCGGGTTCGGTACAGCCTATCGAAGGAAGGTTCTGTGGCGACATAGGGCGCACAGGAGGCGCACGATGCGTGTCGTAAGCCCCCTGTGCACCCCCTATGCGGAGTTGCGGGTTTTCCAGGTGGTTATGCCCGCCGTCAGGCTGCGGTTATCCAGGACCGGGACGGTTATGCCAGATCCGGGACGCTCGCGCCAGACCAAATTCGGCTACGCCAGACCCAGGCGCTCGGCCGCGGCGGCCGAGTCGACCGGCACCGTGACCGGCTGCGGTGCGCCGGCGACGGCCCAGTCGGGGTCCTTGAGGCCGTTGCCGGTGACGGTGCAGACGATGCGCTGCCCCTTGTCGACCTTGCCCTGCTCGGCCGCCTTCAGCAGACCGGCGACGGAAGCGGCCGACGCCGGCTCGACGAAGACACCCTCCTGGGACGCCAACAGCTTGTAGGCGCGCAGGATCTCACGGTCCGTCACCTCGTCGATGAAGCCGTCCGACTCGTCGCGCGCGTCGAGGGCGTACTGCCACGACGCGGGGTTGCCGATGCGAATCGCGGTGGCGATGGTCGACGGGTCCTTGACGATCTCGCCGCGCACGATGGGCGCGGAACCGGAGGCCTGGAAGCCCCACATACGAGGAGTGCGCGTCGAGACCGAGTCGGCGGCGTACTCCTTGTAGCCCTTCCAGTAGGCCGTGATGTTGCCCGCGTTGCCCACCGGGAGCACGTGGATGTCGGGCGCGTCACCGAGCGCGTCGACGATCTCGAACGAGGCGGTCTTCTGGCCCTCGATACGGAACGGGTTGACCGAATTGACCAGCGCCACCGGGTAGTTCTCGCTGAGGGCGCGGGCGAGGTTCAGGCAGTCGTCGAAGTTGCCGTCGACCTGGAGGATCTTCGAGCCGTAGACGAGCGCCTGGCCCATCTTGCCGAGCGCGATCTTGCCCTGCGGCACGAGGACGGCGCAGACCATCCCGGCGCGTACGGCATAGGCGGCGGCCGAGGCCGACGTGTTGCCGGTGGAGGCGCAGATGACGGCCTTGGCGCCCTCCTCCTTGGCCTTCGTGATCGCCATCGTCATGCCGCGGTCCTTGAAGGACCCGGTCGGGTTGGCGCCCTCGACCTTGAGATGCACCTCGCAGCCCGTGCGCTCGGAGAGCACCTGCGCGGGCACGAGTGGCGTGCCGCCCTCGCGGAGCGTCACGACCGGCGTCGTGTCGGAGACGGGAAGACGATCCCGGTACTCCTCGATGATTCCGCGCCATTGGTGGGTCATTGCTGCCTACTCCCCTTCAACCCGCATGATGCTGGCGACACCACGCACGGTGTCGAGATTCCGCAGCGCCTCGACGGTGCCGGTGAGGGCGGCGTCGGGCGCGCGGTGGGTGACGACGACGAGGGAGGCCTCGCCGTCCTTGCCCGTCTGACGGACCGTATCGATCGATACGCCGTGCTCGGCGAAGACCGTCGCGACCTGGGCGAGGACACCCGGCTTGTCGGCTACGTCGAGGCTGATGTGATACCGCGTGACGACCTCGCCCATGGAGCTCACGGGCAGCTGGGTGTACGCGGACTCGCCGGGCCCGGTGGCCTCGCCGAGCTTGTTGCGGCAGACGGCGACGAGGTCGCCGAGCACGGCCGACGCGGTGGGGGCGCCGCCCGCGCCGGGCCCGTAGAACATGAGCTGACCCGCGGCCTCCGCTTCCACGAACACGGCGTTGTACGCCTCGCGGACCGACGCCAGCGGGTGGCTGAGCGGAATCATCGCGGGGTGCACGCGCGCGGTGACGGACCCGCCGTCGGCGGCCCTCTCACAGATGGCGAGGAGCTTGATGGTGCAGCCCATGCGCTTCGCGGACGCGAAGTCGGCGGCCGTCACCTCGGTCATGCCCTCGCGGTAGACGTCGTCGAGACGCACGCGCGTGTGGAAGGCGATACCGGCGAGGATCGCGGCCTTGGCGGCGGCGTCGAAGCCTTCGACGTCGGCGGTCGGGTCGGCTTCGGCGTACCCGAGCGCGGTGGCCTCGTCGAGGGCTTCCTGGTAGCCGGCGCCGGTGGTGTCCATGGCATCGAGGATGAAGTTGGTGGTCCCGTTCACGATCCCGAGAACGCGGTTCACCTTGTCGCCGACCAGGGACTCGCGCAGCGGCCGGATCAGCGGAATGGCACCGGCGACGGCGGCCTCGTAGTAGAGATCCCGCCCGTGCTCCTCGGCGGCGGCGTGCAGCGCGGCGCCGTCCTGCGCGATGAGCGCCTTGTTGGCGGAGACGACGGAGGCGCCGTGCTCGAAAGCGGTGGTGATCAGGGTCCTGGCGGGCTCGATGCCGCCGATCACCTCGACGATGACGTCGATGTCCCCGCGTTTGACCAGTGCGGTCGCGTCGGTGGTGATGAGGGAAGGATCGATTCCCTCACGCACCTTCGACGGGCGACGGACGGCGACCCCGGCGAGCTCCACCGGGGCGCCGATCCTGGCCGTGAGGTCGTCGGCGTGCGTCGTCATGATGCGCGCCACCTCTGAGCCGACAACCCCACAGCCCAGCAGCGCCACCTTCAGCGGACGCGTACGCATCATCCGACCTCACTTCTCATACATCTACAGTGGGACCAGTCTCGCCCACCGGATCGCGGTTTCCGTCCACGGTCCGGATGGTGAGACATCTATTTCACTGGCCGATACTCTGCCAGACGTTGTTCCTCGGCCGGTATTTCCTCAGCCGACATCCAGGCGCAGAAGATCTTCCTCCGTCTCGCGCCGGACGATGACCCGCGCCTCGCCGTCCCGCACGGCGACGACCGGCGGACGCAGGGCGTGGTTGTAGTTGCTCGCCATGGAGCGGCAGTACGCGCCGGTCGCGGGCACGGCGATCAGGTCGCCCGGCGCGAGGTCCGCCGGAAGGAACGCGTCCTTCACCACGATGTCCCCGCTCTCGCAGTGCTTGCCGACGACGCGCACGAGCATGGGTTCGGCGTCGGACTCACGCGAGACGAGCGCGACGCTGTACTCGGCGTCGTAGAGAGCCGTACGGATGTTGTCGGACATGCCGCCGTCGACGGAGACGTACGTACGCAGTCCTTCGAGGGGCTTGACGGTGCCGACCTCGTACAGGGTGAAGGCGGTGGGCCCGACGATGGCACGGCCGGGCTCGACGGAGATACGGGGAGTGCGGAGGTTCGCGGCCTCGCACTCGCGCGTGACGATCTCGCTCAGCGCCTTGGCGATCTCGTGCGGCTCGCGGGGGTCGTCCTCGGAGGTGTAGGCGATGCCGAGACCACCGCCGAGGTCGATCTCGGGAAGCTCGACGCCGTGCTCGTCCCGCACCTCGGCGAGCAACTGGACGACGCGCCGGGCACTGACCTCGAACCCGGCCATGTCGAAGATCTGCGACCCGATGTGCGAGTGCACGCCGATCAGCTCGAGCCCGTCGAGCTGCAGGGCCCTGCGCACGGCTTCGGCGGCCTGTCCCCCGGCGAGGGCGATGCCGAACTTCTGGTCCTCGTGGGCGGTGGCGATGAATTCATGCGTGTGCGCCTCGACGCCGACGGTCACGCGGATCTGCACGCGCTGACGGACGCCGAGCCGGTCGGCGATGTGCGCGACGCGCACGATCTCCTGGAACGAGTCGAGGACGATACGTCCAACACCGGCTTCGATCGCCCGCTCGATCTCCTCTTCGGTCTTGTTGTTGCCGTGGAAGGCGATGCGGTCGGCGGGCATGCCGGCGGCGAGAGCGGTGGCGAGCTCACCACCACTGCACACATCGAGATTCAGCCCCTCCTCGTGCAGCCACCTCACGATGGCGCGCGAGAGGAAGGCCTTCCCGGCGTAGAAGACGTCGGCGGCCGAGCCGAAGGCGCCGCGCCAGGCGTGGCAGCGGGCGCGGAAGTCGGCCTCGTCGAGGAAGTAGGCGGGGGTGCCGAACTCCTCGGCCAGCCGGGTCACCTCGATGCCGCCGACGGTGACGACGCCGTCGGCGCTGCGCCCGACGGTCTGGGACCAGACCTTCGGGTCGAGGGAGTTCAGGTCGTCGGCCGGGGCGGTGTAGTGCCCTTCGGGCAGCACGTCGGCGTGGCGGGGCCCGGCGGGGTGTGCGGAACGGCTCATGTCGCGGTCGTCTCTCTCACTTCGGTCACGTGGGGCGCGGCGGGCGCGGCGTCGATGTGTGGCGCGTCGTCGATACGTGGCGCGTCGGCCGCTGCGTCGATGTCCGTCACGTCAGTCACGTCCGTCACGTCAGTCGCGTCTCTACGTGTCACAAGTACTCGGGGGCATTGATGCCGAGCAGGGACAGGCCGCCGGCGAGCACCGTCCCGGCGGCTTCGGCGAGCGCGAGCCGGGCGCGGTGGGCGGCCAAGGGTTTCTCGTCACCGAGCGGCAGGACGTCGGGCTGAAAGGCGAGGAAGGCATCCGCGATGACGACGAGATGCCGGGCAAGCCGATCGGGCGCACGGTGCCTGGCGGCCGCGGCGAGGATGCGGGGATGGTCGACGAGCGCGTCGAGCAGATCCCACGTCTCCGGCCCGGTTATGTCACCGGGCTCGGCGCTGAAACCGAGGGCGGCGGCGTTGCGCGTGAGGGCACGGACGCGGGAGTGGGCGTACCGCACACGGAAGAGGGGGTTACTCGGGCGCTGGACCAGGAGCTCGTCACCGACACGGGGCCGATCGTGCCCGGCGCAACTGAGAAAGGCCCAGCGGGTGGCGTCGGGCCCGAGGGGGGTGAGGCTGGTGGGGGCGGGGTGGGGCCGGAGGATCTCGGCGTCTGCCGGGGGCTTTCCGTGGGCGTCTACGGGTACGCCGAGGGCTTCGTTGGTGGGGGGTTCGTTGGTGGGGGGTTCGTCGCCGGGGGCTTCGTCGCAGGTGAGGCGGACGGGGATGCCCTGGGTGCGGAGGATGCGGCGGAGGGAGTCGGCGAGAACGGCGGCGCGGGGTTCGCGGGGGAAGTGGAGGGTGAGGGGGGCGTGCGGGGTGAGATGGGTGTGGGCGTGAGCGTGGGTGGGGCTATCGGCTGGGTCCGGGGGGACGTGGCCGTAGTGGGCGCCGAGAGCGAGGATGTCGCGTACGAGGGTGGCGCTGCTGGGGCCGAGGGCGCTGCTGCCCGGGCCGAGGGCGCTGCTGCCGGGGCGGCCGGTGAGAGGGCCGCCCCGATCGAGGGTGATGTTGATGAACCCGGGCCCGGTGATGTCGACGGCCGCGATGCCGGGCTCCATGGCGAGCCGCGGGGAGAGCACCTCGGCGACCTGCCGGGGCGAACGCCCGGCGGCGCGGGCGATCTGCAGGGCGACGTTGGTGGCGTAATCCCCGCACCCACCGGGCCGGGGCCGCTCGACGAGGACCCGCAAGGGGGCACCGCCACTCGTCTCGCCAGGGCCACTGAGCTCGCCGAGGCCGCCGAGCTCGCCGTCATCGACGGCGCGACGCATGGCGCGCAGCACGGTGCGGGAGAGCTCGACGGGGGTCACGGGTCAAGCGTATGGGAGGAGGGGGGTGGGGACGCGACTTGGTTTCCCCGATGGTCCGGGATGTGGACGCCGGGGCCGAGGACGCGCGGGGCCAAGCGGAGAAGGCCAAGCCGCTCGGGGCCGGCCGTCACCGCCCCGACTGGCCGGGGACGCCGCCGAACCAATCGGGCTCAGCCGCTGGGGCGGCCCGCGCGCTCGGCTTCACCGGCGGCAGTGCCGAACTCACCGCTGAGCGCCCCGCCGCCACTCGCGGTCCCACCACTCACGGCCCCGCCAGCCGGGGCCCCACCACGCCTGCCGTTCTCCATCAACTGCCTTACGATGCCGAGGAGTTCGGAGGGTTCGAAGGGCTTGGCCAGGAAGGCGTCCACGCCGACCTCGAGCCCGCTCTCCACCTCGTACTGAGTACAGGCACTGACAATGACGACGGGCAGATCACGCGTCCGCGGATCGGACCGCAGCCGAGCGGCGGTACGCAGCCCGTCGAGGCGGGGCATGACCACGTCGAGCGTGACGACATCGGGTCTGACCTGGTCGACCACGTCCAGGCATTCGGCACCATCAGCCGCGGTCACGACCTCGAAGCCCTCCAGCTCGAGGTTGACCCTGATCAGCTGCCGGATGACCTTGTTGTCGTCCACAACAAGCACGCGGCCTGACACGCCTGACACAACTCGAGAGTAGGTCCGCGCCCACCACCGCGTCCGGGTTTTCCCCACTTCCGCCCCGCACGGGGGACCGCGCGACGGACCCAGGGGTGCCTCTGGGACGCAGGGTGCGCAAGCGCCCGCCCTCACGGCCACGGAGTGCGGAAATACCTGTTCATGGGGAGCCGTTAGGAGCTGGTAGGGTTCTACACGTCGCCGCGCAAACCGGCCGACACGCCCCCGTAGCTCAGGGGATAGAGCAACGGCCTCCGGAGCCGTGTGCGCAGGTTCGAATCCTGCCGGGGGCACCTTGTAGTAGGTGTCCGAAGACCCCGCCATCAGCGGTTTCGCTGAGGACGGGGTCTTGGCGTATGTGCAGGCGGACGCCGCTAGAAGCAGCCGTTTGCCAGTGATCACGTAATGTCGACGTAATGATCTTGGTGGGCTACACCCCAGCTCAGACGGGCCATGAAGCACCCTCGTAGCGGCGAAACCCACTGAGTGGTCGCCGCGTCAGAAGTGGACACCGTAGATAGCGAGCGGTTCGCGATCGACCATGGCTCTCCGCACCTTCTCCCGGAGCCACTCATCCAGAGGCCGCTCTTGTTCCAGCGCCATCACGAGTTCACGCAGCTCCCCAAGAACGACGACGCGCTGGGCCAGGACGCGACGGCACTCGTCTACGGCTGGCTGCGTGAAGCCCGAGGCAGAGATCATCAGGCCACGCACTTCGGCTCTGCCGTAGACCCGAACGAGGTGCTCAGCAACAGGCCCCTTGCCGAGCACGTCAGCCCAGTACTTAACCTCAACGAGGTACGGAGCCCCGTCCAGCTCGACGACACCGTCTATCTGCTCGGTTACCTGCCCGCCCTCATCCCGCAGCGCGAATGCCTCACGCACAGACAGCCCCTCAGCAGCGAAGATTCTGTTTAGCAGCGACTCCAAGGCAGTTCCGCGTCGTTGGGGGTCACCCATGCGGATAACGGCGTTTAGCTCCTCACGCAGTGCTTTGACGCGTTGGCGACGTTTCTCTGCTTGAGCAGCCTTCGCATCCCGTGTCGCTTGACGCTCCAGGTGATCGTTTCGGCGTTGCAGATCGTTCTCCTGCTGCAAGCGCGTAAAGGAGTCCTTGACGTTGACCAGCCTGCGGACATCGGCCACAAGACCCTTGGCCTTGAGTTGATCATCGGGCCAGCACGTGGAGAAGTCCTCGAACTCAGCGACTCGGCGCAACAGCAACCGCCTCGCACCGAGGCCACGGTCGCCTTGCTCGTTCAAGCGGGGGAGGACGGACCTGACAATCTTGTATTTGTTGACCGTTGACGGATCCTGTTGGAGCTGTCGGCGGAAGCCGCACAACAGGTCCTCACTCACCCCCGCACCTCGCAGGAAGTCGAGCACGGCAACCTTGCTGCGACACAGCAAGGGGATCGTGTCTACCAATAGCTCCATCAGCTCCGGAGGCCAGTGGTAGGCATCATTCTGTGTCATCGCGATCCTCGCCCCGAGTCCATCTAGCGATTCCCCTCGGGCCGGCTGGACTCACTGGCCGCAAGATCCTTCTTGATCCAAAAGACTGGCAGCAAGAGACGCCGCAGATGCCCGAACTCATCAACTAAGTCAGGTTAGATGACGTAGCGTCCTTTCGACTGCGCCATCGAGACGAAGGCACCAAACGCTTGAGGCCCCCAACCACGTCAGGGACCTCTTTCAGCCGAAGCTTTGGCGCCATCTACTGCGATGACGTGGGCTATCCCTCAGTCACTCAGACCTCGCATAATTCGTTCGTTCATCTCGGTCTCCTGACCGTCAATGCACTTGGCGTAAATCTTGAGCAGCACGTCCACGGAGTGGCCTGCGCGGGCCGCCACCTCCGGGGCGGGCACACCGGAGTTGAGCCACTGGGAGACGCCCGCGTGACGGAGGTCGTACGGGCGGAAGGCCAGCACCGAAGACACCTGGTGCGGGACGAGCGCCAGTTCCCGAGCCTGCTTCCAGGCGCGGGAGTACGACGAGGCTGCGATCACGTTGCCCCGCTCACTGGAGAACAACCGACCGTCTGGGGCCGTACCGAACTCCTTCAGGTGCTCAAGGAGCAGTCTCACCAGCGGAGGAGGTACCGGCACGATGCGCACCGCACCGTGAGCCCGCTGCTTCAGGCCACGCCGATCGTGTGTCTCCCCGGAGTCTGTCCACGCCTTCCCAGCCGTGGGGCGAGTCTCTGTCAGCTCGATACGACCCCAGCCGGACGCCGGAAGCGTGCAGGCGGAGCGACGGAGCCCAAGGGCCTCGCCTGGCCGCATGGCCGCGTAGTACAGGCAGCCGAAGAACGCCTTCAGTCGTCGGCCGCTCGCGCGGTCCCAGCCGCCTACGTACGTGAGGGCCGTGAGCAGCTCTCGCACCTGGCGCGGATTGACCACCACTCGACGATCAACCTCCTGCACCGCCCGCTTCCCCCGCTTCCGGCGCACACGGCTCAGCGGGTTGGACGACAGGTACTCCAACTCCACCGCGTACTCAAGCACGTTGAAGACGACCGCCCTGCGTCGACGATACGTCTGGGTCGCGGCAGGCTTGCCGTCCAGCCTCCGCCCCAACCCGTCGATCAGCTCGTGTACACGGGCGATCTCCTGTAGCTCCCCCACGGGAAGCGAGGTCTTTTCGATCCACCGCACAGCCGCCGCGATCTCCTCCGGTCGCTCCCGCTCCCGGCGGGGAACCGGCAGGACATACGAGCGCAGCGCCCTCCGCAGCACCTCGGGAGCGGGCCGACCTCTCCCGGGCTTGACGAGGAGGGGAACGACTGTCGCCAGAGCATCGGTCACGCTGTCCCGTTGCTTCGCGGACGCTTCCGCCCAACGCGCTTCCACGTACCTCCGCGCCAGGTCGAGGAACGACAGCGCCGCCTTCCCGCCGCGAAGCGAGTCGGGCAGACCAGTGACTGTGTCGAATGGCTCGCCCTTGTCAGCGGCTCGGAGAAGCTTGGCCCTGAAACGGTCCGCTAGAGCCTTCGTCTTGTGCGACTCGTGAAACGGCTCGCCGTCCACGGACCAGCGAACGAGGTAGGTCGGTTTCTTCGCGGAACGGTTGATGCTCAGCTTCCAGATGACGACCTTGTACGACTTCACGAGGCGGCCCCTTCCGCACGCTCCGCCAACCATTCGTTGAGCACGTCACGACGGACCCGCAGCTCACCGTTCGGCAGCCGTATGCACGCTGGCGCGATGCGGAGCTCCCGCCAGCGGTAGAAGGTGCGTCGGGAGATGCCGCCCAGTTCGTCGAGCACTTGCCGCACGGTGAGGAGGTCGGCCGACTTCGCACGCGTGTCACGCGCCATGGGAAGCACCACCCTCCCGCACCGAGGCAGCCAGGAGCGCCGCCTCCGGGGAGTAACCGCGCCCGGCGTAGCGCCACTGGCCGACCGTGACGGTTGGCCGTGGGCCGACGCCAAGGCCGGCTCGCTGCTCCTCCGCGCGATGTTCTGCGCGAGCCTGACGGAGTGCGGTCAGGGTCGTGGAGTATCGGCGCGACTTGCTGGAGAAGTGACCGCCGTAGCCGAGCATGTGCGCCCAGCGCCGTAAGCCGAGCGGTTCGAAATCGGGCAAGCCGCCGAGCCACCAACACGTACTGATCATGCGGAGCACGTGGGCACGTACAGGCAGCAGGACCAGGTCCCCGAGCCCCGTGAATGCGGCCGTCCACCGCGCCGGCGGCCTCGGCTCCCTTCGTCGCGTACTTGGCGATGTAACCGGCCACGGCCGCGGAGGTAAGCCGCTCCCCCGCCCCGAAGGCAGAGATAGGACGTACGTCGATCTGGTCGCCGAACCGCAGCACACGTGACCCGATGACGTCCCGACCGGGAGCGGCGAGACCCACCCTCTCGATCGCGCGGCCGACGGCGTCCGAGAGCAGCGCGGTCGTTGCCCAGGCGGGAGGTGGCGAGCTCGGGCCCTCCGGACCGTCCAGGCGAATGACGGCATGGAAGTGGATCAGCCCGCGCCGCTGATACTCCGCGACTTTGGCGTACGACAGACGAAGCATGTCGGCGATCTCGCCACGGGACAGCCCGCCCCTCCTGGCCAGCTCACGGCGAAGCTCCAGAGCAAAGCGGTGCCAGAGTCGGCCGGAGTGCGCTTGCCAGAGAACGGCTCCGGCGTAGTCGTAGCACCGGGGGCAGAGCGGCTCACCGAGCTGCGGATCACCGTCCGCGTGCCGCGCATGGCAACCAGCAGGCGTGCCGTGCGGGCAGGCTTCCCCTCTCTTACGGGGTCGGCAGGCTCTTACCTGGCCATCTCGTTCTCGACGAGTGTGAACAGGGCCGAATCCGGGAGCGGTGAGGGTGGCGAACACCCGAGGGTGCTCGCCGACCCCCTCCCCCACGTTCTTGCCGCCGATCAGTCCGGCACGGATCAGTTGGTACGTGTCCGCCCAGTACACACGGGCGCAGGTCGGGCAGACCGTTGCCCGGCGGTTGCCACATGCGGTGAGCAGTCGACCGCCGTAGACATCCGAGCCGTACGAGAGCAGGGCCTCACCGGTCGACGCATCGACGACCGTTGCGCTGCCGACGAGGTGGATCGGGTTCGTGCAGCCGCCGAGGCGGACGATCTGGCGCCGCCAGGCCGCGAAATCCGGTTCCGTTGCCCTATCGATCAGCGCAGAGACAGCTTTCGGCAGGGTGGCAGGAGGCGTGGTCATTGACGACCACCGCCGCCGAACGCGTGCCCCATAACGGCAGAGATTCCTTGCGGCCGAGTCTTCGCACTGAAGCGAAGTGTCGGATCGGTGAGCCAGACAGCGGCAGCGTGCGCCGGGCAGAGCCAGCGTTCGAAGCCGTCGAGTCCGACGAGAACAACTTGTTCCCGCCCGACACAGGTCGGGTGTTCCTTGTCCCTCAGCTCGCATTCGGGCAGAGGAGATTTGCGCGGACGATGCGCGGTGGACAAAGTGAGGGTGCTCCTTTCACTGCTCACGTGGCGGATGGGGTGGGTTCCTAACGGGGTCGGGTTTGGCGACTTCGCGCCCCGTCGGGAGCCCGTCGTACAGGCCTTGTCGAGTCCGGGCCGTACGTGATGCGTCAGAAGCGGAGTTGCCCGAGGAAGGCGCCCAGGCCGTCGAGAACCGTCGTCACAACGGGCGCGGCAGTCGTCCGGGCGAGCAGGAAGCCGAAGGCTCCGCAGAGCAGCAGGTCGGTCCGGCGCAGGTACCGGATGTGCAGCAGGAACCAGATCAGCAGGCCGAGCAGCAGCACCGCCGAAGCAGACACGAGCACGGCAGTCCCCTTTCACTTCGCGTCCAGGAGTTCGGGAAGGCGCGGGGTCAGGTGCGCGAACTCGGCCGCGATGGCTTCCGCCTCCGCTTCGTCGACCAGGTGAGAGCGCGCACGCTCCCAGCCGTCGCCGGAGGCCAACACCGCGGTACCGGCTTGCTCCGGCGTAATTGCTTGGGCTGCCTTGAGCGCGTCTGGGTTGAGGTCACCGAGGGCCATCTCTGCCGTGCCGGGGTCGGCGACGCGGTGGCAGACACGGCCACCGAGTTGGGCACGCAGCGCCGTGACGCCTGGCCCGAGGTCCGAGCCGACGCGTTGGCCGGCGACGACGAGGAACACCCCGAGTGCTGCACCGAGTTGGGCCAGCCGGATCAGTGCGGTCCCGGCCGCATGGGCTTCGTCTTTCTCGTTTCGACTCGCGACTAGGAACAACTCAGCGATCTCGTCGACGATGACGACCACCGGGACCGGCCGAGCCTGCTCCGGCAGGCCCCAGATGTTCCGTACACGCGCCGCACGACAGACGGTCATACGGTCGAGGGTGAGATCAACCAGCGCGGCCAGGAGCCTGACCGCCTGCTCACGGTTGGTCGCGAGCGCTGACAGCCTCGGTTCGTAAAGCGACAGTTCCATGCCGCCCTTGCAGTCGACGCCGACCAGCGCGACAGGCTGCGGGGCCAGGCCCGCCACGAGCGCATTGATCAGCGTGGACTTGCCGGACCGGGTTGCGCCGACGATCAGCCAGTGCGGCACACGCCGCAGGTCGATCACCCACGCGGCACCGGTCTCCAACGCACCTACAGCCACGCTGAGAAGGTGGGCGGGCCCGCGCTGCTTCGGTATGCGGGGGTAGGCGAGTGGATCAGTAACCGAGGCCGTGATCTGAACGGTCCCCGGCTCTCGGGAAGCCACCCGGACCGAGTGCACCTCCCAGGCTTCAGACATGGCAGGTGCTGCCTTGACGAAGTCCTCCGGTACCTGCCCCGGAAGAAGGCGAACCAGCAGCCAGAAGCCGCCCGCAGTAGGCCGCACGAGCCCGAACCGGGGCACCAACGGTTGTGGTGGTGGAGCCCCCTTACCGACGAGCCCGGACACCACCGTCAGAGCAGGTCGACGACTCACGGCCAGGCCGCACCCGGCCATCAACGGCCGCCATGTGCGGATGACGCGGCAGCACGTGACCGGGAACCCGAATAAGAACCACCAGGCCACGGGGTAGCGGCGGCGCAGGGCCGGGCCTGCGAGAAGCAGACCCGACACCAGCACTGCGGCCACCACCAGTAACCAGTTCGGCCAGGTCGCCCCGGCCGAGGCGGTGGAGGCCAGGTTCATCACTGCCCGGCCCCCTTTCCGGCCGGAGCCGGGGTGTTCAGGGGCCGAATCTCCGTCGCGCGGAAGGAGATTCCGTGTCGCCCCTCGTTCTCCCACGGCGTGGCGATCAAGTCCCTGACGGCCACGGGGACACCGAGCTGCACGCCGCTGGGTTCACCAGGCACGTTCACGGTGATGACGTCGGCCGACGTGCCCGCCATCAGGCACAGGCCGACCTGGAAAACCGTCTTGCCCGTGTCCCGGTCCACACGGAGCTGACCGGTCTCTCGGTTGGCGATCCGCGGAGCAGGGGGAACGGCGCAGATGATCCCCGTGAACTTCGCGGTGTCGATCGGAAGGCTTGCCACTTGTCTGGACTCCTCATCCCTTGCGCCCTCAGGCCAATCCTTCGGGCTGCTTTACAACCCGTAGTACGGGTTGCGAGTCCAGAGTGGCGACCCGTAGTACGGGTTGTCAACCGCCTTGCGATGGGGGACGCTTCTTCCAGCGCTGGAAGATGTCGTTCCAGCGCTGGAAGAAGCGAGCAGAAGACCGCTGTCACGGAGGGGCCGAATGTCGCCGCAGAACACGCAGCCGAAGTACCGGCAGATCGCCGACTACCTGCGCGAAGGCATCCTGAACGGCACCTATCCCGCCGGCCAGCCACTCCCCTCAGAGGAGTCGTTGGCCAAGCAGTTCGGCGTGACGCGCCCCACGGTCCGTCAGGGCCTCACGGAGCTAAGGGCATCAGGTCTCGTAGAGGTCATCATGGGTCGAGGCACCTTTGCCCGCTCGCCTCACAGCCGCCCGAGCCACACGCGCCCCCGAGGCGTACGCCGTACCGCGGACGGGGGCTACGTCGAGGCCGACGGCATCCGATGGGCCAACGCGGAACCCTCCGTAGCCACGCGGACGGATGCCCCGCTCGCGCTCGCCGACCTGTTGCGCATCCCGCCGGGCGAGCCGATGTTCACGTACGACGCGTTGCAGACCGCCGATCACGGCCGCCTCCGCCAACTCCACCGCACCTACGTGCCGTTCTCCGTCCTGGTCGACACCAAGTACGAAGAGGAAGCGCCCCCGCCGGCCCCGGAGCTCTACGCGGCACTCGCCGAACTGGGCCACGAGCTCCACTTCACGGAGTACATCCGCACGCGCATGCCACTCCCGGACCAGGCCCAGGCACTACGCCTCGCAGAGGGCGTCCCGCTGCTGCACATCGTCCGCGTGACGCTGACGGCCGCAGAGAAGCCACTCGCACTGGAGGAGTTCCACCTCCCCGGCGACGACCTGGAACTGTCCTTCAGGCTGTAACAGACAGCCCAGTTGGCTCAGACTTTCTCTACTGCTTCAAGGCGGCCCGCTTGCGCAGGCCGCATGCTGGCGGGCCACGGGCCGCCTCGGCATGCCTCCGCCATCGCTCCGACGCTCTCCAGCCATCAGGGCGGGCAGTCGCATGAGGAAGCAATCCGTCCAGGCTGAGGAGCAGGTCAACATCCATCCAGTGGGCCCCCGACGCAATCAGGAGGCCTGGCTGAGGCCGGTCCGGGGTTGCTGGAGACGTGCGTGGCGGTTCGCGATGGCTCAGGGGAGAACCGTGCTTGCAAACCGAAGCAAGCGTGGCCGCCAACAAGGCAGGGTCGGCCTGTTCGCCTCCCTAGATCACCGCGCGTGATGTGGTGCAAGTTGCACATAGTCCTACAAGTTCCACCCGCCAAGCCGTAATATGAACTTGTGCGAAACGGTTCCCAGACCCACGGCGAGTCGAAAGCGGCAAGCCCGTATTCAACGGGCGGCGGCGGAACTGTACTGGAGCATCGCTATGGAGCGCTTCTCCTGAGCCATCTCCTGACTGGTGACCCTTTAACCGAACTGGGCGATGATGTCACCCCACGCAGGATCACTTTCCAAGCAAGCTCTTTTAGCCCTGTCGACGATCTCGTTGTGAGTGGAAACTCAGGTGATGGATCGGAACATAGGGCATCTATAGGTGTCCGGCGCGATCCGTCGTTCATACCCAGTGACCCCTCAACAGTGAGTCTCGTTGGCTCCTACCTTCAGCTTCTGCAACAACACACAGCGGAGGTTACATCAGGTGCATGGAGGCTAGCTTTGGTTGTCGCTAGCCCAAATATTCATGTTCGGCAAATGCGAGAATTGGCCGCAATCGCGAGAGACGTTCCGGACGAAGCTCAATTCCGCGCGGAGGTAGATCGCGCCGGGCGCACAACCAGAAAGGTTCAAGAAAGACTACGACAGTTCGAGAAGGTTGTCGCCGTCGCCTCAAAGAGCGTAGAAATAGACACTAAAGCCGCATCAGTAAGTTGGCTTACTTGGCGCCTACTGGGAGCTCTGCGCCTAAGGGAAATCCGCCTAGAAGGAACCGACGAAACCGATCGAACGCAGGCCGTCAGTCGACTACGACAGACGACAGCAGCCGGAACATCCGCTGCAGCAGATCAGCTCTTCAGTCGACTTTGTGAGCTCTCAGGTCGATATGCACCCGCAGCCGCGACGAAGGATGAGAAAACACTTCTCCGAGATCTGAAGGGGTTCCCCCTATCGAAGCTGCAGGCCAACACCATTCCCGCCAATAATTACGGGGCGCCGAGACGTGCCAGTGAAGCCCTCGGAAGCACAGGTGATATCGCAGATCATTTTAGCCCTCCCGTTCGTTCAAATTACGCATCGCAGGTCCGCAGAATTGCCCCTGACCAATTGCTGGGCCGACAACACGAACTGAAATACCTTTCAGACTTTTGCACAGCCACTAGCTCAAAGCGATACTTGTGGTGGAGAGCCAAGGCGTGGGCCGGCAAGTCAGCACTACTGTCATCATTTACATTGAATCCCCCCACCGGAATCCGTATAGTTTCGTTCTTCATCACTGCTCGCCTAGCGGGCCAAGCCGATCGCGTTGCATTCTCCGATGTTGTACTTGAGCAGCTTCTAGAAATACTCGGCGAGCCAATGCCTCCTCTGCTCACCGATGCCACCCGAGAAGCACACCTACTTGGCTCACTAGAGCGCGCAGCCAACATTTGCAGGCAAAGAGGAGAACGCTTGATCTTGATCGTTGATGGCCTTGATGAAGACCAAGGAGTTACTGCCGGGCCTGACACTCATAGTATCGCCGCGACACTTCCCATGACACCGCCTGCCGACATGCGCGTTATCGTGGCCAGCAGGCCCAATCCACCAATTCCTGCTGACGTTCCTGACGATCACCCATTGCGACGACAAGCAATAATCCGCTCGCTGAGATTTTCCCCGCATGCCGAAGTAGTACGCCAAGATGCAGAACGCGAACTTAAGCGACTTTTTCATGGGAATGCGACCGAGTTGGACTTGCTCGGACTATTGACCGCTGCTGGAGGCGGACTATCTGAGGCTGACCTGGCTTACCTGACAGGACTATCAGCCTGGGAAATTGAGAATCATCTTAGTGCAGTGTCCGGTCGAACCTTCACATCACGGGCCGCGCGTTGGCGGCCTGACACTATCTATATGCTGGGCCACGAGGATCTCCAGCAGCAAGCAACCAATTTCCTCGGTATAAAGCGACTTGAATCCTACCGGGAGAAACTCTACAACTGGGCTGACAAGTACCGTAGAGGGCGTTGGCCCTCCGATACACCAGAGTACTTGCTACGAGGCTACTTCAAACTTCTGCAGGCTATGGGCGATCAGACACGCATGCTTGTGTGTGCTACAGATCCAGATCGCCATGATCGAATGCTTGACATCATTGGCGGAGACACTAGCGCACTCGCCGAGATCACAATAACTCAGGAAATCATCGGCAGTCAGACCAACCCGGACCTTTTCGCTATAGGTCGACTCGCCATTCACCGAGACAGACTCTCCGCACGGAACGATAATATTCCTGCAAATCTACCCGGGGTCTGGGTGCAACTCGGGCGAGCCAGCCGTGCGGAAGCGTTGGCTCGGTCGATCACCACACCATCTCGTCGTGTTCAAGCACTGGCCGCGGTAGCTCGGGAGGTAGCTGCGGGCGGAAATCTCCCCCAGGCTAAAGCAATTAGCAACCAGGCCGAGAGCGCTTTGGGTGATATAACCGATGAGTATGAGTATGCTCATGCCACCGCAGTGGTCGCACGTGCCGCTGCGGAATCTGGGGATCCAGTGCGAGCGCGGGACCTAATCGAGCGGGCTGAGATAGCAGTCAGTTCACTGACCGATACACCGCGCCAGGCCCATGCGCTAGTCGCAATCGCACGCGCCACAGCGTCTGCAGGAAATACAAGCCGCGCCAATATTATTGCCCAGAAGATTCCTACCTGGTCCGAACGCGCGCTGGCCTTGTTGGCTGTTGCCACGGAAGCGGCCAATGCAGGTGATGTGAAATCTAGTCGCAAGATTGCCTCCTCAATTGGGAGCAGATCTGAGCGGGCACAAGCCCTATCCGTTGCAGCTCGGGCCGAGAGTCTCGGCGGAGATCAGCGCAGGGCTATTAGGACCATTAGAATAGCTGAGGCAACAGCTCGCGCTATCAAGAATCCAAGCCGACAAGCGTGGACACTTGTATCTGTTGCTCATGCGGAAGCCGGCATCGGACGACAGAGAGAGGCCGCTGCAACGCTAGAATCCGCCGCGCGACTTGTCGGCACAATTAATAAGTCATCCGATCGTGAAGATGTCCTGGCCGCCATCGCACGCGTGACAGCTATGTCCAATAGCCCAGACCGCGCAGAGAGAATCGCTCGTGAGGTTACGAGCCCAACTCGGCGGGTAAAAGCGCTGGCGGCTCTTGCGTCTGGGCTGGCATCGGCTGGCTACAAGCATCAAGCCGAGAAGATAGCAGTCGATGCAGAGGTTACCGCGCGATCAATTAGTAGCCTCTCGCAAACGGTCAAAGGGCTCGCTGCACTCTCACAGGCGGTAGCCGCAGCCGGTGACGTCAACCGAGCAGAAAGAATTGCTCAGGAAATTTCTGATCTACCTCAGCGAGAACGGGCATTGACCGTTGTTGCGGAGGCTATAGCGCGATCGGGCGATCTAAATCGCGCGATGGTTATCGCTGCGTCATTCACTGACGAGTCACAACAAGATAAAACCCTTTCACTCGTAGCAGCGATAGCCGTCACCATCGGAGACTTTGAGAAGGCTGATGAAATCGCTAAGGCGATTCGCGAGGCGACGAGGAAAGCAAAAGCCCTGGAGACTTTGGCGCGAGCCAAATCAGGGGTTGAGAAATTGGATTTGATTCGCGTCGCCAAAGATGCCAGAATCGATGAGTCTAAACAGCCCATTTTCCCGGAAGAAGTGCGGACGGAGCTAAGTTCTGGAGACTTCCTCGCTGCAGAAAGGGCGGCTCTCCAAATAGACCACCCCTACCGCCAGTTCAAATCATTGGTCGCTATCGCGTGCGCCGTGGCAGCGACCGGTAATCTCGAATGGTCGGCGAAATGTATCGGCTCCATCGGGAATGTGCAACTGCGGGCTAAGGCA
This sequence comes from Streptomyces sp. NPDC055099, assembly GCF_053607685.1. Classification (NCBI taxonomy): domain Bacteria; kingdom Bacillati; phylum Actinomycetota; class Actinomycetes; order Kitasatosporales; family Streptomycetaceae; genus Streptomyces; species Streptomyces sp. NPDC055099. Next base: position 133,694 of record NZ_JBSGUA010000009.1, read on the forward strand.
TTTGCGTCCGTAGGGGAGGAATTGGTTCAGCTCGGCGAATTGAACGCAGCAACAAATTTCTTTGACCAAGCTATCAAGATTTCCAATACGATCGACAGTCTGACCTATAGAGACCAACTGGTCGCTCACATAGCGCAACGGGTTGGCGCTGCAGGATACTTGGATCGATCCGAAGCTATCGCTCGGTCCATCACTAGATCTCCCATGCAGCAGAAGGCCCTATCTTCTATCGCGGTCGCGGCCGCCAGCTCTGGCGAAATCGATCAAGCACAAAAGATTATTGCTTCAATTCCTGAGTCACAGAAGAAGGCGAAGGCCCTTCTTGCAATTGTGCAGGCTGGAGCACAATTGGGGGAGCTGGAGAAAGTCAAATGTATTGCCCGCTCCATAACCTACCCCATCTTGCAAGCGCAAGCGCTTAGTATGGTTGCCCAAGGTTACGCAAGTATCGGTGAAATTGACCACGCTGAAGAAGTTTCGCATGGAATTTCCTATCCGCCTGAGCAGGCTCGTGTGCTTACATCTCTAACGTCTGGACTACGGTCTAACGAAGCTCGCCGCCTCCTCGCTCAGGCGCTAACCATTGGGCATTGGCAAATCTGCCTCGCGGCGCTAGTGCGCCTTGAACCGAACGTCGTCTCTGTCATGGCGGATGAGTTCCTTCGGACAGCACAGCAACCCCCGGAATAACGTGGCTACGGTGACGCGATCCGCCAGGCTGGCCCTAGTCCGTTCGGTCGCTCAGTACGGCTAACAACGAGAGCCGCAGGGCCCCAGTCGTCATACCCGGCCTCTCTCCTATAGCGGCGTTCGTCTGTCTCCTGACACTCAGCTCATGCAGCCTCTCGGTTGGCTCTGCCGCTCGTCCGGGCTGCGGCGCTGGGGCGCCGGTCCCGGCCGGGCGGCGGAGCCAACGGCGGCGCAAGCGCCGCTCTTTATAGCAACAGCCCCGCACGACGGTCTGCCCGGAGCGGGGCCGCACGGAGCCAGGAACCGGCCAGTCACGGGAGCACGCTCGGACCACAACAGTCAGGGTGCCGGTTGGTCAGGCAGCAGACGCTTGCCGGTGGGGATCGGTTGAACACGCTGGAGCCGTGGAGCCGGCCGCCTCCGCGGCGAGGCCCGTCGCGATCAGCTCAGCCAGGAGTAGCGCGGCCTCCGGACGTATCGTGCCGAAACGTACCAGACCGTCGCCGAAGACGTTCACGTCAGCCGTGAAGCCAGGGAAGTCGGACTCCAGGCCCAGGTCTGTGAGTTGCGTAGCCAGCAGGTCGGCGCTGCGCCTGGCCTGAGTCCAGCCGCGGACGTAGGGGACGCCTGGCATCAAGTCCTCGGCACGCTTGGCAACGACTCCTCGCCGGTCGGTCATAGCGTCAGTCCTCTCGCGTCCGCTCTTCGCTGCATTCGTCGGTGTCGCTGTTGCTGCTCGTCCCGCTCGTCAGCGCGAGTCGAAGTAGTTCAGCCAGGCGTTCCGCCGTTGCCGGTGAGACTCTGCCGAGTTCGATCAGTCCATGGCCGAAGGCGTTGAGGTCGGCTCGCAGGTAGGGGAAGTCCTTCTCCATGCCCGCAGCGGTCAGGACATCCCGTAGAGCACTCGTCGCGTTTCGGGCTGCGTACCAGCCCTCGCTGTCCAAGGGGGACCACTGGGCGGCGTCCTGGTGCTCGCGTGGTTCATCCCACATCGGACGCCGACCTCTCGGGAGCGGCCATGTGCACGGCAGCCGGCGAGGGGTACTTCTCGCCGTACCGGTCGACCCGTGCCAGCAGTTCGGATGCGGCGACGAGCATGGTTGCCAGAGCGACCGGACGTAGCGGATTGGCCTCAGGGCGGCGTACTGGCGCGCGGAGCCACTGGTAGCGGTCTCCCGACAGAGGCATGGGACCGGGGACCACGACGACGGAGCCGAGGCTCAAGTAACGGTAGTCGGGCGGCGTCTGAGTCTCCCGTGCGAGGAAGTCCGCGAAGGCTTCTTCGCTGCGGGAGTTGAGCAGAAAGCCCACCCGTCGGGCCTTGTGGTCGGCAATGACGGGGCCGAACGGCATTCCCCGGCGCAAGAGTTGGTCGAAGGTCTCCAGTCCGGTGTTCTGCTCTATCGTCACCACGTCGAAGAGACGACCGGTCGGCAGCATGCACGGGGTACGGGGGTCGTCCTCCCAGACCGCCCGGCACATCACTGGATCGTCGGCAGCGGCGGAGAGCCACTCGACGCCCCTCCTGGTCATCCTCTGCACGTCATCTCACCTCGGTCTGACTGAGTCAGCAGCATCGGTGCTGCCGTGCGTCCAGACTCCAGGCCAGGACCCTGACCAGGGCAGATGACGAGAGGGGACGGGGGATGACGAGGCATGCGCCTGGCCGTCACCCCCTGTCGTCCCCCAAGCAGAAAGGATCTCCTGCCACTTCCGGCGCGAGGGGATTACCTGCGCGTACATTCGGTGGTGAGACTGAGTTGTCGTACCGGCGCACGCGCGGGGAGGGAACAGCCACGTCATCAATGCAGTCGACCAGCATTCGCCTCGGTGAGGCACGGGCCAGACTGGGCTGGAGTCAGCCGCGGTTGGTACGCGAGATACGCCAGGCAGCCACGCGCCGGGGCCACCAACTTCCCTCCGACGCAAGCGTGAAGCGGCGCATTGCCAGCTGGGAGAACGGCCACAGCACGCCGGACGATTTCTATGGACCTCTGCTGTGCGACGTCTACGGCATGAGCGCTGCGGAGCTCGGGCTCAACCACGGAACTAGCCACGATGCGGCTCTCCTAGACGCGAGCTATCCAGCCAGTCCCGATGCGGCAATCACGGCCGTGGGGCAGTTGTGGCGCGCTGACCTCAACGGCTACGAACCTCTGCTCCAGGCCGAGCCGTCCGAGCCGGCGTGGAGCGAGGCGTCGTTGCGGTGGTTGGTGGCCCCTGAGCCATCGACTGCCCAGCAGCCGCGGGACAGTGTGCGGGTCGGTCTGGGCGACGTTGCCGCCATCAAGACCACCGCAGACATGTTCGCTCAGCTTGACGACCGCTTTGGTGGGGATCACGCGAGGCATGCGGTCGTGCAGTACCTCAGCCGTGAAGTGGTCCCGCTTCTGCGCGGCCAGTACACCGAACCCGTCGGCCGATCCTTGTACTCCACCGTCGCCGAGGCGACGCTCCTCGCCGGTTGGATGTCTTACGACGCATGCCATCACGGCCTCGCTCAGCGGTACTTTCTCCAGGCGCTCCGTCTGGCGCAAGACGCCAATGACCGCCGGCTCGCCGGGAGCATCCTGTCGGCCATGAGCCACCAGGCCACGTTCCTCGGACGCTTCACTCAGGCCGCGACCCTGGCACGCGCCGCCCTCATGGGCATCTCCCCCGTCGCCACGCCAACGCTTCGCGCCCAGTTCCACGCCATGGAGGCTCGCGCGCTGGCGAGAACCGGCGACGTCCGTGCCTGCGAGACCGCGCTCACTGCAGCGACCAAGGCCTTGGAGAGCCGCAACCACGACGACGAGCCAGAGTGGATCAGCTACTTCGATGAGGCCGAACTCGCCGCCGAGGCCGCTCACTGCTTCCGCGACGTGAACAGCGCCCGTCAGGCCGTCGCGCACGCCGAGAACGCGATGAGTGGCAGCCACGTACGGAGCGACTTCTTCGCGACCATGGTCCTCGCGGATGCCCACTTACGAGCCGGGGATGTTGAGGAAGCCTGCCGCGTAGCCCTGGACGCGCTCGACCTCGGCGAACAGCTCAAGTCAGCCCGGTGCGTGAGCTACCTGGCAGAGTTCCGACGCGATCTTGCGCGAGTCGATGGCGGCGCGACCGTACGCGACCTCCATGACCAAGCCCGCGAACACAGGCTGTGGGTTGCCGCCGGCGCAGGGGCTGACCACTGACCGCGAGTTCAGAAGGGCTGCCACTGATCACGGCCCTCACCGGTACGCAGCGACTGCACTCGCCAGGCGAACTCCGCGGCGGACCGTTCATTCGTGGCCGCCTGGTGGCCGAGCCAGACCACCATCATCAGCTCGCGCAGGTCGGCCAGGACCTCGTACCCCGGCCAGTTCATCAGGTCGAAGCCGTACCGGTGGACGAACTCGGCGTACTCAGCTTTCGTGTGCCAGCCATACCGCTCGTAATAGATCGCGGTCAGGATCAGGTCCCACTCGCGCGGGGCGAGCGCTAAGCCATCGAGGTCGATCAACACGGCGTGACCGTCACTGTGACGAAGCACGTTTCCGATGTTCGCGTCTCCGTGGATCATCCCGAAGGGGAGGACGAAGTCCAGCCGGTCGTACTCCTTCGCGAGCTTCCCGGCTCGTTCCCGCAAGAACGCGTGATCCTCCACCGTGACCCCGTCGAGGCCCTCAAACGAAGCCCGCAGCTTTGCCAGCGGATCGAAGTACGGCAGGCCCAGCGTTTCAGGTTCCTCTAGCCAGTGCAGGCGCCGCAGCAGGTCAGCAAGCTCGCCAACCGTGGCGTACTCCTCCTGCTCCTGCGCGCTCTCCCAGAAGGTCACCACCCGGCCGCCTACAGTCAGCGGCTGCTCAATCCGGGCTGGCACTCGCGTGGCCGGGAAGTTCTCCCTCTCCAGCCACCGAGCCACGTCCACGACCCGCTCCATCTCCGTCAGAACCGCCAGGTCGCGCGCGACGCGAACGATGAGCGGCGACGACGCCAAGCGATAGACAGCGTTCGACCCCAAGCGCAGCAACTCGGCGCCTGTCGAGTCCAGTTCGACCTTCTTGCACGCCTCGCGGAGAACGATCTCGACGCCCTCCGCCGTGAACTCCGTACCGCCGTCCTGGCCCTCGCCGCTGCCCGAGATCATGTCTCCGACCTTACGGCGGACACTCACGGCTCGACAGGCCGCCCACGTAATAGGGGCGTAATGACCTTGCTCAGCGAGACCCGTCCCAGACGCTCCCTCGCAGGTCAGAACCGCAACACGATCACCGTCTCATCTGGGCTCCGGAGCCGTGTGCGCAGGTTCGAATCCTGCCGGGGGCACCTTGTAGTAGGTGCCCAAGACCCCGTCATCAGCGGAAACGCTGAGGGTGGGGTCTTCGCGTATCTGGAGGCGGATGCAGCCGTGGGTCGCAGCCGTCGCATGACCGCGTGAAGCCCGGTTGTCGCGAGGTGTCGATGGAGGCCGCGAACGCGACGCCGGCAGAGGCGTGACGTGAAGGGGCTCGGGCCGCTCGTCAGATGCTGGCGCAGCAGTTCCAGGGAGCCGCGTCGATAGACGGTCACGAGGATCGTGACTTCGCCCGTCCTGCCGTCGGGCCACGGCACGCTCTTGTCGGGCGGCATGCTCTTGGGTGTGAGTGCCTACAGCAGTGATCTGGAACTGAGCGTCGGCGATGTCAGCGGGAGTGGTGTGGAGGTCGATGTCGCCACGAATTTGTTGGACGGCACCGTGCGGCTGGCGGTGTTGTGCGCTGATGAGATCTTTTTGAGTCCCGGAGATGCCGAGCTCGTGGCGCAGGCCTTGTTACGCGCCGCCGAGCGGGGGCGGCGCGTGGCTGGGGGGTGAGGTGCGACTGCTGGGGGCTTGTGATTCGCGGCTTCAGGGTGCCGTTGGGGCGATTAGTTTTGTTGGAGTGGGGGGTCTGTATTGGTGATCTGTTCGGTCTGTCAGAGCATTGGGGATCATCATGGCCGTTACCTACACCTTCGACGTCTTCACCAGCCTTGATGGCTTTGGGGCCGCCAGTGGTGACTGGACCGGGTACTGGGGTAAGCAAGGGCCCGAGCTTCTCGATCATCGCCTTGGTCTTTATCGCGAGGATCAGCGGATGGTCTTTGGGGCTAATACGTATCGCGCCTTCTCTCAGATGTTGGCTGCCAGTACCGAGGAGTCCGAGGTACGTGATCCGTGGGTCACGCGGATGATCAATCTGCCGGCGACTGTGGTGTCCAGCAGCTTGGAGGAGCCTCTCGACTGGGCGGATGCGACCGTTGCGAGCGGTGACGCCGTTGATGTCGTCGCCCGGCTCAAGGAGGAGTCCGCCGTGCCGTTGCGCTCGCACGGCAGCCTGTCGATGAACCGGGCGTTGATGGCCGCCGGCCTGGTCGATCGGGTCCAGGTCACGCTCTTTCCCGTGATCACCGGTCGGAGCGGGCTGGACCCGATCTTCCGGGGTGCGGACGACTTCGATCTTGAGTTGATCGAAAGCCGGGTGCTCGACGGTCGTACTCACGAGTTCATTTATCGGCCCTCCTTGCATGGCTGAGGGTTTTTAGTTCTACGGCCAGGGGGGCCGCCGTGAACATGGAGGAGTAGGTGCCCACCGCCAGGCCGATCAAGAGTGCCAGGGCGAAGTCCGTCAGAGGGGCGCCTCCCAGCGTTGCCAGCGCCGTGAGGATGAATGCTGCTCCCATTCCTGTGTTGATGGTGCGGGGCAGGGTTTGCAGTAGCGCCTTGTTGGTTGTGCGGGCGTAGGGGGTTGCAGTTTGGGGGTGGGGGGCTTTGGGCGTGGTTGTGGTCTTCTTTGTTAGTTCTCTTATTCTGTCGAAAACCACCACTGAGTCGTTTACCGAATAGCCGATCACCGTCAGGAGCGCGGCCAGGAAGATGCCGTCTATCGGTTTGCCCAGCCACGCGAAGATGCCGACGAGGATGACCACGTCATGCGCCAGGGCTGCTACTGCGGCTGTGCCCAGTAGCCAGCGGAATCTGGCCGCCAAGTACGCGAGTTGCGCGGCCAGCGCCACCGCGAGGGCGATCAGGGCGCCCTGACGTAGTTCCTTGCCGAGGCTGGGGCCGATCGATTCGTCTCGGAGTTTTGTGGGTGGTGTGTCGGTCAGGGTGCCGATCGTGGTGGTGATCTTCTCTGCCTGGGCGTTCGTCAGGGTGGGGGTGCGGATTGTCAGGTGGTGGGTGGGGGTGGTGGAGGTGGGGGTGTTAGGTGTCGTGGGGGGATTGGGGGCGTCTGTTGTTTGGATTACCGTCTTCGGGAAGCCTGCCTGCGTCAGGGCTGTTCGGGCTTTTTCCGGGGCGATGGGGGTCTCGGTGGCGTATTCCATTACGCGGCCACCCGTGAATTCGATGCCGAAGTTCAGGCCCTGTGAGGCGATTCCGGTGATCGCCAGGATCAGCGCGGCTGCGGAAGCTGCCAGCCATCTGCGGGGGTGGCGCATCAAGTTGGGATTCGCGCGAGTCAGGTGGGCTCGGATCGTGCCGATGCCCGCGATGCCGGTCAGGGCGGGGCGGCGGCGTAGGGCGGGGCGTGCCGCGGCGTAGTCGGCCAGGGCGCGGGTGATGACCAGGGCACTGAACATCGAGGCCAGGACGCCGATGCCCAACGTGACGCCGAAGCCTCGTACCGGCCCTGATGCGAGGAAGAAGAGCAGGCCCGCGGCGATGAGCGTGGTGATGTTGGAGTCCGCGATCGCGCTGAACGCGTTGCGGAATCCTGCGGTCAAGGTTGAACGGGGGGTCGGGCGGTCCCGGGCCGCGTACTCCTCGCGGGCGCGTTCGAAGACGAGGACGTTGGCGTCGACCGCCATGCCGATGGCCAGCACGAAGCCGGCGAGGCCGGGGAGCGTGAGGGTGGCGCCGAGTGCGGCGAGGATGGCGTAGGAGATCAGGCCGTAGGCGGCCAGGGCCACGGTGGCGAGGGCGCCCATGAGTCGGTAGACGGCGATGATGAAGAGTGCGGTCAGCGTGGTGCCGATGGCCGCGGCCCAGATGCTGGCCGTGATGGCCTGGGCGCCGAGGCTGGCGCCTACCGTGCGCTGCTCGATGATCTCCACCGGTACGGGGAGGGCGCCCCCGCTGATCAGCAGGGCCAGTTCGCGGGCCTCGCTGTCGCTGAATGAGCCCGTGATGTTCGTCGAGCCGCCGCTGATTCCGGAGCGGCAGGTGACCGAGGGGTCTACCTGCGGCGAGGAGATGATCTTGCCGTCCAGGACGATGGCGACCCTGCGGGCCGGGTCGCCTGCCGGGTGGCAGGCGGCTTCGCCCGTCAGGCGGGCCCAGGCGTCGCGCCCTGGTCCCTTGAAGTCGACGGTTACGTGCCAACCGGCGCCGGCCTGCTGGTCGAAGCGGTTGATTGCCTTCTCGACCTGCTTGCCTGTGAGTGAGGCTGCCTCAAGGTGCAAGGGGGTGCCTGTCTCGTCGGGCAGCGTGGTGCCGTTGGGTTTCTCTGCTGGACCTTCCTCTGCTGGACCTTCCTTTGTTGCGCCTTCCTTTGCTGGGCCTTCCTCTGCTGCGCCGGTCACTTGGTGGAAGGTGAGTTCGGCTGTGCGGCCGAGCATGTCCGCCGCCTTGGTGGGGTCCTGGGCACCGGGCAGTTCAACGACGATCCGGTTGTCCCCGGAGCGGGCGATGGTGGGCTCGGCGACACCTAGCGCGTCGATACGGCCGCGCAGTACCTCCGCGGTGCGGTCCGTGGCCTCCTTGTCTGTCTCGGAGGTGGAGGGCTTCTGGGTGGAGGTGGAGGTGGAGGTGGGCCGGGTTTCCAGTACTAGTTGCGTGCCGCCGCGCAGGTCGAGCCCTAGGTGGACGGGCACGGTCAGGGCTACGTAGAGGGATACGGCTACTGCGGCTAGGGCCAGTAGGGCTCTGATGAGTTGGGGGCGGGGGGTGGAGCGGTGGCGTGGGGGGTTGGTGGTGGATCGGCGTGCGGGGTGCGGGGTGGGGGCGCGTTGGGTTTTCTTTGCGTCTGGGTTCGGGGGGCGGTTCTCGTGCGGGTTTGGGGGGTGGTTCGCGTCGGGGCGCGAGGGTGGGCGGTGCACAGTGGGCCTCCGGCAGGCACACCGCGGCCAGGGCAATGGCCGCGGTCAACGGGGATGAAGGTGTTAGGTGCCGGGAGGTGGGGGTGGTGCGCGTACGCCGGGTGGGCCCGCTGCTTGCAGGGATGCGGGCGGACGTGGCGCCGCCGGAGGTGCCCATGCGAAGTGGGCCAGGGCCGCAGTTGTGCGGTGCGTGGTGGGGGTGACGGGGGGTGGCGGTGATGGGCGCTCGCCGGTGATGTCGCGTTGGCCGCGGGTCGCGGCGCTGAAGGCTGCGGGGTCCGCGTCGTCTGCGCGCGGAGGGCTGAGGGCGGACGTGGCGGTGGATACGGCGGTGGATGCGGGTGCGTTCGCATCGTCCGCGCGCGGAGGGCTGAGGGCGGACGTGGCGGTGGATGCGGCGGTGGATGCGGGTGCGTTCGCATCGTCCGCGCGCGGCGCGCTGAGGGCGGACGCGGCGGTGGATACGGCGGTGGATGCGGGTGCGCTCGCATCGTCCGCGCGCGGCGCGCTGAGGGCGGACGCGGCGGTGGATACGGCGGTGGATGCGGGTGCGCTCGCATCATCTGCGTGCGGCGCGCTGAGCAGGGCCGCGGTACTGACCGGTGCGGGTGCGTGTGTGCTGCTGCCTTGCTCGGGGGGTGCCAGCAGGGCGGTCAGAACCGCGAGCAGTACGGCTAGTAGCACGGCTAGCAGTGCTACCGGACGCGGGGTGTGGGGGCGCGGGACGTGAGGGCGCGGGGCTTGGGGGCGCGGGGCCGTGTGCGGTGAGCGTGCCACGGGCCGTCCCCCTCTTCGTGTTGGTGGTGGCGTTGGTGGTGGCCGACGTGCGTTCTAGGCCTCAAGGCCCGGCCGGGGAGTGGCGGCTGGGCCTTGAGGCGGTCTGGTGGGAGCGGGTGGAGGGCAAAGGTTGCAGGGCGGCGGGTGGGGGTGCATCAAGCAGGTCGGGCAGGTTGGGCGGCCTTAGCTCGTTGCCCTGTTCGGCACGCGGAGCGCCCCGGGCGGGCGGCACCGGACAGGCGGTGAGTGGGCGGGGCCGGTCGGAGCGGTGGCTGGGCAAACTCGGTCAGGGCGGTGAGTGGGCGGGGCCGGTCGAAACAGTGGCTGGGCAAACTCGGTCAGGGCCGTGGCTGGGCAGGGGCACTCAGGTTTTGGGGTGGTACGTGGGGTCAGGCGGGGTCTCGGGGCTCGTGCAGTCCGTCCGGGCTCGGAGAGCGTGCGGGCCGTCAGATCTTGGGGGCTCGTAGGGTTCGTCTGGACTTGGGGCTTGTGGGATCCGTCAGGTCTTGGAGGGCTTGGGAGCGGTCAGGTGCAGGGGGCTTACGGGGTCCGTCGGGTCTTGAGGCTCGTTGGTCCCTCAGGTCCCGGAGGGCTTGGGAACAAGGGCCGTCAGGGTCAGGGGCTCGTGGGAGGTGTCAGGGCCAGGGGCTCGTGGGAGCCGTCAGGGCCAGGGGCTCGTGGGAGCCGTCAGGGCCAGGGGCTCGTGGGAGCCGTCAGGGCCGGGGGCTCACGGGGACCATCAGGTTCTGGGGATCGTGGAGTTGGGGTCAGGGTTCGATCAGGCCTGCTCTGATTGCGTAGCGCGTTAGTTCCAGGCGGTTGCGTAGGCCCAGTTTGTGCAGCAGGTTCGCTCGGTGTCTGTGGACCGTCTTGATGCTGATGAACAGCATTTCCGCGATCTCCTTCGACGAATGGCCCTCGGCCACGAGTTTCAGCACCTCCTCCTCCCTCGCCGTCAGCACCTGGTCCGGCGGTTCTTCGCCCTGGCGGACCCGGTCGAGGTAGTTGCGGATCAATGCGGTGACCGCGCCCGGGTAGAGGAACGGCTCGTCCCGCATCGCCGCCCGGCAGGCGGCCACCAAGTCCCGGTCCGCCACCGACTTCAGCACGTATCCGCTCGCGCCCGCCTTCAGCGCCTGGAAGAAGTACTGCTCGTTGTCGTGCATCGTCAGCATCAGCACGCGTACGCCCGGCTTCAGCGCCGCCAGTTCACGCGCGGCCTGCAGACCGGTCATCCGGGGCATCGCGATGTCCAGTACCGCCAGGTCGACCTCGTTCGTGCGGGCCAGGGCGATGGCCTCCGCGCCGTCTCCCGCCTCGGCGACCACCTGGAGATCCGGCTCGCCGTCCAGGATGAGCCGCACCCCGCGACGTACCAGCGCGTGGTCGTCGGCCAGGAGGATGCGGATCGGCGGCTCAATGGTCATCGTGGTCCTCGTAGGCGTCGGTGCTTTTCGAAGGAGCCCCGGAGGCGTCCGAGGTCGGGACTCTCAGCCTTACCTCCGTGCCCGCGGGCCCCGGGCCCGGCGTGACCTCCAGCTTCGCCCCGATGAACAGCGCCCGTTCCCGCATCCCCCGGATTCCCGCCCCCTCGTGGGCCACCCCCGTCCCCCGGCCGTCGTCCGTCACGGACAGCACCACCGCGCCGTCCGTCCTGGTCAGGCTCACCTCGACCCGGTCCGCCTCCGCGTGGCGGGCCGCGTTCGTCAGGGCCTCCTGCGCCACCCGGTACAGAACCAGTTCCGTCTGCTGATCCAGGGGCGGCAGCGATGAGTCGAAGCGGCGTACCACTCGTAGCCCGGCGTGTGTGGCGAACTCCGTGGTCAGCGAGGTCAGCGCGCTGATCAGGCCGAGGTCGTCCAGCACGCCCGGCCGCAGCCTGCGCACCAGGCGGCGTACTTCGTCCAGGCTGCCCCGCGTGATCTCCTGCGCCTGCCGCAGCTCATCGCGCAGGGGTTCGTCCGCCGCGTCCGATGCCCGTTTGAGGGCCAGCAGGACCGCGGTCATCGTCTGGCCGACCTCGTCGTGGAGCTCCTGCGCGATACGGCGCCGTTCCGATTCCTGTGCAAGGAGCACGCGCGCGCTGCTGGCGGCCCGTTCCTGCTCCAGCCGTTCGAGCATGGCGTTGAACGTGCGGATCAGTTCGGCGGTCTCTCCTCTGCCCTGCTCCGGCAGGCGGTGCCCGGGGCGCAGCAGGTCGACCGTGGTCATCAGGCGGGTGAGCCGTTCCAGCGGGGCGAGGCCGATCCGCAGGAGGGCCGCGTTGGCGACCAGCATCACGCCCAGGCCGGCCACGAGGATGATCGCCTCCGTCAGCACCACCGGCACGGAGACCGTCACCGGCGCCCACAGCAGCAGCGCGGTGGCACTTCCCAGCACCACCGCGTTGAGCGCGAAGATCCGCCAGAACAGGGACAACGGGTGGTGCCTCTCTTTTGCTCACTCTGCCGGGTTGATCTTCCGGGCCGAACTTCCGGGCCGAACTTTCCGGGTCGATCTTCGCCCGTCCTCCGTCCAGCCTGCCTGCTCCCGTTCTCTCCGTCGATGGGGTCCAATGCCCATTTCCTCACCTCGGCCTGCCCATGGAACCGGCCAGGGACCTGCGCATGGACCTGCGCATGGACGTGCGCATGGACCCTCCCTCGCCGGGATGGACCTCCCGAACCGCCGTAGATGGGTACCGCGCCCGATGGGCTTTACGTCCCGTACCGGCGACGGTGGGGCCATATACGCGCCGCCCGCCTGGTGGCTGCCCCACCGGAAGCCAGAAGAAGGAACCGCCATGTCGCACGACGCGCACCTGCGCCTGGAACACGAACGAGATTCCCGGCTGACCCAGTTGCAGGCCATTCGGGCCGTCGACGGGGCCGGGCACGAGGCCGAGGAGCAGGTGATGCTGGCGCAGAAGGACACCATCGAGCGGGTCCTCAAGGAGATCGAGGCCGCCCTCGCCCGCGTCCGCGACGGCAGCTACGGAACCTGCCCCACCTGCGCCAAGCCCATCCCGGACGAGCGCCTGGAAATCCTGCCCTACACGCGGTTCTGCGTTCCCTGCCAGCGCAGGAGCGGCTGACCGGCGACGGCACGGCACGGCACCCGCCCGCCCCTTGACTCTCCCGCCCTCCGACTCTTCCGCTCTCCGACTCTCCCGCCCTGCCCGAGGGGTGAAGTGGTGAACCACCAGATCATCGACGACCGCGGTACGCACCTGTCGCCCGAGGACCTCGCCGCCCTGAGCGAGAACCTCCGCGAGCAGTTCCTCTTCCGCCGCGAGCAGTTGCAGCAGCTCTCCGCCCCCGCGCTGACCCGCGCGGACGCGCTCCTCGACCGGCAGAGCGCGTCCCGGACCGAGGTCCGCATCAAGCTCTCCGCCTCCGCCCGCATGGTCCTCGCCGACGTCGAGGCCGCCCTGGGCCGCATGGCCCGCGGCGACTACGGCGCCTGCCACCTCTGCCGGCACCCCATCGACCGCGAGCGCCTGATGATCGTGCCGCAAGCCCGCTACTGCGCACGCTGCCAGCAGGTCCGAGGAGCCGATCGATGACCGTCACACCCGACCGCTTCCCCGTCCCCGACCGCTTCCCCGGCCCCGACCGCTCTCCCGTCCCCGTCCCCGACCGCTCCCCCACTCCTCTAGCGGGTCGGCACCGCTCATGGCCCTGGTGCCGCCGGTGTTCCGGCATCGCCCTCGATCTCGGCAGTGCGCGGACCCGCGCCTGGACGTCCGGGCGGCGGATGATCCTCGACGTGCCCACGGTGACCTTCACCGGCGGCGGTACCGTCCACCCCGTCCGGCGCGGCGCCATCGTCGACACCCCCGGGACCGCCCTGATGCTCGACCGGCTGCTCGGCCACCGGCTGCCCCGCTTCGGGCGTCCCCTGCTCATCCTGACCGCGCCCGTCCTCGGCGGGGTCGCCTACCGGGCCGCGGCCCGCGTCGCCGTCGAGGTCCTCCGCCCGCGCACCGTCCTCACGATCTCCACCGCGCGAGCCGTGGCCACGGCCGTGGACGCCGATCTGAGCCGCCCCCTGCTCGTCGTCGACATCGGCGCCCATCTCACCGAGGTCGCCCTGCTCTGCGACGGCGATGTGGTCGACGCCCGGCACACCGCCCTGGGGACCAGCGACGTGGACGGCCCGACGGCCCCACCCCTGTCACCGGCCCCATCGCCGCCACCGTCCCCATCACTGAAACCGCCACCGTCACCGCACTCCCCGATCACCGCCTCCGTCGTCGCGATGGTGACCGCGATGCTCGAACAGGACCGCACCTCCCGGACCGGCGAAGCCCTCCGGCGGGGAGCGCTGCTCGCCGGCGGCGGCGCGCTGCTGCCCGGCATCAGTTACTGCCTCGCCGGCGAGCTGCACGCTCCCGTCCAGCCCGTGCCCGCACCGCACACCGCAGCGGTCCGCGGTGCCGCGAAACTCCTCGGGGCCGCGCACGCCCACCCCAGCAGGGCCCATCCCAGCAGGGCCCACCCCGACTAGCCCACCTCAAAAAACCAAGAACATCCCGACGCCCAAGGACCCCAAGGACCCCGACGACCAAGGAGCCCCCGTGGCCGGCCCCATCCCCCCGGCGCAACCGCCCCCCGAAGCACAAGACCCCCACCAGCCCGACCCCCACCCCCACCCCCATTCCCACGCCCGTGCCCGCCTCCTCCCCCGTCCCCGTCCCCTCCTGTGGCGCCTGCGGCGCAACCCCCTGCGTCGGCGCACCGACCTCGTACAGGCATGGATCGCCGTCGGCCTGTTCCTGGTCGTCCTGACCGCCACCCCGGCCGCCGTCGTCCTGGTCGGCGACGCGGTCCGCCGCCACACCGAACAGATCGCCCGGCATCAGGCCGACACCCGGCACCGCACCACCGCCGTACTCGTCCACGACGCGCCCCGCCACCCCGAACCCGGGTCGGTCGAGTCGAGGAACGTCCAGTACCCGGTCACCGTCCGCTTCACCGACCGTCACGGAGACACCCGTACTGCGCAGAAGGACGTCGAGCCCGCCCTGCCCGCGGGGAGCGCCATCCGCGTATGGGTGAGTGACGAGGGGAAGCTCACCGGGCCGCCCCTCACCGACGACGAGGTCCGCGACCACACCGTGGGCTACGCCGTCATGGCCGCCATCGCCGTCCCACTCCTCGGCGCCGCCGCGTACGCCTGCGCCCACCGCAGGCTCGAGCGGATCAACCTGGCGCGGTGGGACGCGGATTGGGCCGCAGCCAAGAAGCTTTAGGCCCGGCGGATCGGCGGCAGCTCGTACGTTCCGTCGAAGACCGCGTCGCGGGGCGTGTACATGCGCAGGATCGGGCGGAAGCGGCCCTCCGGAGTGGGCAGCCAGTTCGCTGCCGTCTTGTCGTCGGCGGGACGTTGTGGCTGGAGGTGGAGAGTGAGGGAGCCGTCGTCGTCGTAAGCCAGGCCCGGGGTGCGGTCACCAATCGAGCGGCGGTCATCGATGGAGTGGCGGTCGCCGGTGGAGTCGCGCTCGGCCGGGTCGGCGACCGAGTGCCGGTCCGGCTGGCCGTACATCGTCACCGACCAGAACGCGTCCACCGGCGGCGGCTTCTCGAAGCGCAGGGTGTATGACTGCTCGCCCTCCAGCGGCCGGCCGTCGGCGTCGTCCGACGCCAGCGCGTACGCCGCTTCGTAGCCGTGCGTGCCCCAGAGCGCGGTCTGCGCCGAGGTGGCGCGCAGCAGGCGGCCCAACTCCCGGTCGGCGCAGATCCATTGGGGGTCCTTGAGCGCGCCGGTCTCGAAGTGGTCGGCGTTGTAGTCGTAGGCGTGGTACGCGAGTTGCCAGCCGTTCTGCTGCCGGCCGCCCCCGGCCGCGGTCTCCCGCTCGACCCGCTCCTTGCCCGCCGCGAAGCCCGCGCGCAGCGCTTCGGCGAGGTCCGGTTCGGGCTGCGTGTACGGGCTCTGCGCGTCCAACAGGCCCAGTGGCGCGAACCGTTGCTGATACGCGAGGTCGGGCTGCGCGGGCGGGAAGGCGGCCATGCGGGCCCGCAGTTTCTCGTAGAAGAGGATCTCCGGCTCACCGTCGGGGACGTACGTGTGGGTCGGCAGCCCGTGGGGCTCGCCGGATGCCGTCCAGTACGGCTCCAGGAGTGTGTCCTCCTGGAGTTCCCGTACCGCCGCCACGTCATCCGGACCCGTGCACGCCCACCGTCCGACGATCGTCGCCATCTCTGTCGGCACGGCGATCCGGGTGGCACCCAGCGGGACCTCCTCGTCCCAGCCGGGGGGCGTGAGCAGGTAGCTGGCCTCGCCGGTGCCGGTGGCGCGGCGGCCCACGTAGGCGAAGTTGTTGGTCCAGGCGTCCACGAACTGCAGGACGTAGTAGCGGCCGCCGGTGTCCGGGACGGTCAGGAGCAGGGCGCCGCCGGAGAGGTCCAGCTGCGCCAGGGAGCAGATCGTGTCGGGGTCGGTGGCCTGAGGAGCGGAGTCGGTGTCAAGGGCAAGGCCCGGGTCGGCGCTCGTCGGCTGGGCCTCCGGACCCGCGGGCCCGCTGCCGTGGCTGAACTCGTTGAACGGGGCGGGAGGCACGGAGCCCATGCCGTTGCGGGAGACGCGGTCGACTCTGTCGAGGTTGAGCACCATCGGGTGGCCGTAGATGTACGCCTCGGCCGCCAGCGCCTGGAGATCGGTCGTGCCGTCGGTCATGCCCGCCGCCTTCTCGTGATCAAACTCGTCCGTCGTTCGTGATCAAACTCGTTCGTCGTTCGTGATCAAGGTTCTAGGGCCATCGTCGGGCCGACCTGTCCCTCCTGCCACTCCTGCCGCACCTGCCGCACCTGCCGCACACGCGGCGTGGCGCGGCCTGGCGTGGCGGCGGCCACGGATCACTCCGCCGCACCCGCCCCACCCGCCCCACCCGGCTGCGCCTCGTCCCCGTAGCGGCGCTCGAACTTGGCGACCTGGCCCTCGGAGTCCACGACCCGGGCGCGGCCCGTGTAGAAGGGGTGGCTCTCGGAGGAGATCTCCACCTCCACCAGTGGGTACGTCTCGCCGTCGTCCCACTCGATGGTCTGGTCGCTCTCGGCGGTGGAGCGGGTGAGGAAGGCGTAGCCCGCCGAACGGTCCCGGAAGACGACGGGCCGGTAGTTGCTGTCCTTGTCCTGGGTCATGCCTCCAGGTTCCCCGCGCGCGGAGACGACGGCGACCCCGAGGACGCCACGCGAGCTACGGCGCCGCCGTCAGCCCCGCCCTAAGCCCGGGCCCGGTTCCTCGTGGCCGCCTTCTTCGCGGGGGCCTTCTTCGCCGCCGTACTCGCGTTTGCCTTGGACGTGCTCGCCTTGGCCGTGCTCGCCTTGGCCGTACTCGCCGTCTTCGACGTCGACTTCCTCGCCGTCGTCTTCTTCGCCGCCGCGCCCGTCGCCTTCTTCGCCGTCGACTTCTTGCCGCCCACATCCTTCGGGGTCGTCTTCGCCCGCCCGGACGAGGCGGCCGACGATGAGGCCGTCCGCTTCGACGAGGCCGTCCGCTTCGACGCGGTCGCGGCCTTCTTCCGCGTACCCCGGTCCAGCGGCGTCACCTCCGCCACCGACCCGTCGTCACCCCGCGCCGTCTTCGCCGCGCGCACGCTCTTCTCCAGCGCCGACACCAGGTCGATCACCTTGCCCCCGCCGGAGTCGGCGTCGGTGGACGGCGGCGCGGGGCTCGTGCCCTCGGCCTTGGCGGTGAGGAGTTCCTCCAGCGCCGCGCGGTAGTCGTCGTGGAGCGTGGAGACGTCGACCTCGCCCAGCGTGTCCATCAGGGCGTCCGCCAGATCGAGTTCCGCGTCCCTGACCTTGACCTGGGTGTCCGGGGCCACGCCGTCCGGCTCCCGGATCTCGTCCGGCCACAGCAGGGCGTGCATCGCGATCACGTCGTCCACGACACGCAGCATCCCCAGCCGCTCCCGCCCCCGTAGGGCGTACCGCGCGATCGCCACCTTCTCGCTCCGCTTCAGCGCCTCCCGCAGCAGCGTGTACGGCTTGGTGGCGGACACCCCGTTGGCCGACAGGTAGTAGGCCGTGTCCATCTGCATCGGGTCGACCCCGCCCGCCGGCACGAAGGCCACGATCTCGATCGTCTTGGCCGTCGGGAGCGGCAGGGCCGCCAGGTCCTCGTCGGTGATCGGGATGACCGAGCCGTCCGGGTCCTCGTACCCCTTGCCGATCTCGTCGGACGTCACCTCCCGCTCCTCCAGCTCGCACACCTTGCGGTAGCGGACCCGGCCGCCGTCCTCCGTGTGGATCTGCCGGAAGGACACCGAGTGGTTCTCGGTGGCGTTCATGAGCTTGATCGGGATGCTGACCAAGCCGAACGAGATCGCACCGTTCCATATGGATCGCACGTCAGGCACCTCTCAGCAGCCGAGCACCGTTTCAGGGTGATTCATCCACATTCGTGGGATTCTCATCGTATGACGCCGATCACCGAGGTGGAGGGGCGGCGGCTGTCCCTCAGCAATCTCGACAAGGTCCTCTACTCCGCATCCGGCTTCACCAAGGGCGAGATGCTGCACTACTACGCCAGCACGGCCGACGCCCTGCTCCCCCATCTCCGCAACCGGCCCCTCTCCTTCCTCCGCTTCCCGGACGGACCCGACGGCCAGCAGTTCTTCGCCAAGAACGTGCCCCCGGGCACCCCCGACTGGGTGCACACGGCCGAGGTGCGGCGCTCGGACGGCAACACCCGGCAGGTCGTCGTGAACGACCTGGCGAGCCTGATGTGGGCGGGCAATCTCGTGACCGAGTTCCACACCCCCCAATGGCAGGCGGACGCGCCCGCCATGGCCGACCGGCTCGTGCTCGATCTGGACCCCGGGCCGCCCGCCACCGTCGTCGAGTGCTGCCGGGCGGGCCTCTGGCTGCGCGAGCGCCTCCAGGCGGACGGCCTGGACGTCTACGCGAAGACCTCGGGCTCCAAGGGCCTGCATCTGCTCTGCCCCTTGGAGCCGACGCCCTCCGAGCAGGTCACCGCGTACGCGAAGGCACTCGCCCAGGAAGCCGAGGCCGAGCTGCCCGACCTGGTCGTCCACCGGATGACCCGCAGCCTGCGCCCCCGCAAGGTCTTCGTCGACTTCAGCCAGAACGCCGCGGCGAAGACCACCGCCACCCCCTACACCCTGCGTGCCCGCCGGGAACCGACGGTCTCCGCGCCCGTGACCTGGGAGGAGGTCGAGGGATGCGACGACCCGGCGGACCTCGTCTTCCTGGCCGCCGACATCGCGCCCCGCCTCAAGCGGTACGGGGACCTGCTGGGCCCGCTCACCGACCCCGACCAGGGCCGCCCGCTCCCGCATGCTCCGGGCGCGCCCGCACGGTGACCGGCGTCACAGCTAATCAAGTTTGACTAGCGCGCGAACCGAGCATACCTTTATTCGCGTAGTCAAACTTGATTAAGCACCCGAGCCGCCGAGGAGCCCACATGACCGTTCTGCCCGAGACCGAATACGTCGCGACCGACGAGGACCGCGCGAGCCTGGCCGCCTGGTTCGCCGAGTACGACGCGCACAGCGCCAAGCGCGACGTGGAGCGCATGGCCGATCTGGCCGTCTTCCCGCTCAATCTGGTGAGTGACGACTCCGGGGGCGACGCGCGGTCCGCGCAGTGGAGCCGGGAGCAGTTCATCGCGACCATGACGCAGGTGATGGGCGACGGGAGCGAGGACATCACCTTCGAGTCCACGCGCACGCCCGTCTTCCTCTCCCCCGCGATGGCCGTCGTCTTCACCGACTCGGTGATGACCGCGAACGGCGAGACGCAGCGGCTGCGGTACGCCGACATCCTGCTGAAGCGGGGCGGGGCCTGGGCGTTCCAGACCATGATCCAGGGCGGCTGGGGCGACAACCTCTAGGAAACCTCTTGCAAGCCGGGCCGGTTACGCGCGCAGCCACGTGTGACGGTCGCGGGCCATCGCGTGCAGGGCCTCCACATCGGCCGGTTTCAGTACGCCGCCGATGCCCGCCAGGGCCGACACCTCCCCGTCGCGCACGATCCGCACCTCGCGCGGCGGGGCCGTCACGTCGAGGTCCGTCGCCCCTGAGAGGGCGAGGACCGGGCGGATCTCGGCGGTCAGCGCGAAGGACGCCCGGTCGGCGTCGGCGCGGATCTCCCTCAGGAGTGGACGCGGGTCCGCGCGGCCGACCGTGACCATCGGGTCGGCGACGCGCACCCGCTGCTTGCGGGCGGGGAGCGTGTGGACGCTGAACAGACCGCCGGGGCCGATCAGGAGGTGGTGGATGCGGGCGCCGCCCGGCAGCGGCACCGAGTGCAGGGTGCGCCAGCCCGCGCCTTCGAGCCCGTCGAGCACCTCGCCGATCGCCTGCTCGGCGGTGAGTGCCCGCTGCCGCGGGTCGGCGCGCAGCCTGCGGGCGGGGGCCGGTTCGCGGTCCAGGGCGATCAGGAGGGCCTCGCCGGGGCGGTTCGGTGCGAGGTCGTCGTCCGGGTGGAGGGCGAGGCGGGCCAGTTCGGCGGGGGTGGGGACGGGCGGGGGGCCGATCGAGACGCCACCCGTGATGAAGGGGGCGAGGGCGCGCAGGACCGCTTCCCTGTGATCGTCGGCGAGGAGGGTCACGCGGGACGACTCCCTCTCGTACCACGCCACGTTCCTGCCGTCCGCGCGGCAGACGTACAGCCGCTCCTGTCCGTGCCGCCAGGCCGGTATGACGCGCAGTCCGCTCATGCACCATCACCCCACGGACCATGGGAGCAGCAAGGACATGCCCTGGGCAAGAACCAGGCATGAACCTGGGTGCCTCGGAGAGAAGTTGAGCCACTCTTGACGGCGCTCGCGGCGCGCTCGCTCTCGACCGTGAGGGGCCCGCGCTGATGCGGCACGTGGGAAAGGTGAGAATGGGGGACACGATCTCGGTGCCTCGAGCGGACGGGAGTACGGCGACGTTCGAGGTGCGCGAGATTGGACAGGTGGACAAAAAGAACTTCGCCACCCATAAGGTGTATGGGACGACCGACCCGCCCGAGCTGCGCCTGCTGACCTGTGGCGGCCCGATCAAGGACGGTCACCGCACCGACAACATCATTCTCTACGCCGACCTCGCGCCGTAGCCGGACCCGGGCAACGGGACCCGGGCTCCGCGGCGCCGCAACCGAACCTCGCGCCGCAGCGGAGCACCCCCGGGCCGCTCCACCGGCAGGCAGGAGTGCAGTGCACCGGAGCCGTCTCGCGCTCGCCGCAGGACTCGTGCTGCCCGCCGTCCTGCTGGCCGGCGGCTGTGGCGACCCCGGCGACCTGCGCGGCGCAGGCTCCACGCCCACCGCCGAGGCCCCCACCCGCCTATGGCCGAAGCTGCCGCCCCCGTCGGCGCCCGCCGAGGACTACGGCACGATCGAGAGCCTGCCGGTCAAGGGCGTGGACGTACCGGGCGGCGACCTGCACAAGGTGAACCCGGTGACGGTCGCCAAGGCCGACTTCGACGAGAACCCGGGGATGTACAGCCGTTCGGACGCGGTCTACAAGCAGACGGCCGAGAAGCTCGACGCGTGCGACACCAAGGACGCCGACGACGCCGAGTGCCCCGTCCTGAAGGCCTACTACCGCGACCTCACCGGTGACGGCAGGGACGACCTCATCATCGGCATCAAGCTGGCCCGCGGGCACGCCGAGAACCTCGACATACGCGCCTACGCCATGGAGAAGCGGCAGTTGACGCAGATCATGGAGATGGGGGACGCGGTGCTCGGGGTCGAGCTGGCGGGCCACGAGGTGATCGTCCGCGCCGTCTCGGGCATGCCGGGGTACGAGTACCGCACCGTCTGGTCCTGGGACTCCCACCAGAAGTCCATGCTCCCGACGACCGACGAGATCGTGCGCTCCCCGAACGCGCCGAAGGGCAAGCCGTCGCGCAAGCCGGAGCCCGCGGGGAGCAGCCGCCCCGTGCCCTCCCCCAGTGATTCACCGAGTGCCTCTCCAGGCACGTCCCCGAGTGCGTCTTCGGGCGGGGACCGATGAGTCACCGACTGCCGCGCGGACCGCGGCTCCCCGCCTGGACGGCGACCCTGACCTGGAAGGCCGGGGTCTTCATCACCGTCATGTGCTGCGCGCTCGCCGCGCTGCTCGGCGCGCTCGTGCACGTCTCGGTGACCAACCAGACCGTGGGCCAGGCCCGCGACCACGCCCTCACCCGGCTCGACGACGCCACCAAGGCGTTCGAGGCGGGCGACGACCTGGGCCCCGGCGCGGGGATCGACCCCGAGGGCCTTCCCGAGCGGCTGCGGGATCTCGCGGTGGGCGGGGAGCGCGGGACGATGGTCGCCGCGCAGGACTCCCGGCCGACGATGTGGGCCGCGGGGCCCGCCTCGGACCGGCGCGCCATCGCCGTCCGGGTCGACTACGCCCAGGGGGCCCGCACCATCGACGGACTCGACCGGGCGATCCTCGGCTCCTCGGTGCTTGCCATCGGGGCGACGCTCCTGGTCGGGGCGTTCTCCGTGACCCGCGTGACGCGGCGCCTGCACCAGACGGCGACGGTGGCCCGCCGGATCAGCGCGGGCGACCTCGACGCCCGCGTGAACGACCCGCGCACCCGTGAGCCCTCGCGCAGCCAGGACGAGGTGGCCGCGGTCTCCGGCGCGCTCGACACGATGGCGTCCTCGATACAGGGCAAGCTGCAGAGCGAGCAGCGGTTCACCGCGGATGTGGCGCACGAGCTGCGCACCCCGCTGACCGGTCTGCACGCGGCGGCCGAGCTGCTGCCGCCGGGCCGCCCGACGGAGCTGGTGCGCGACCGGGTGGCCGCGCTGCGCACCCTCACCGAGGACCTCCTGGAGATCTCCCGCCTCGACGCGAAGAGCGAGCGCGTGGAGCTGGACGACCACCATCTCGCCCCACTGGCCGAGCGCGCCGTGCGGGGTTCGGGTGTCGACGCCGAGCTGGTCGTCGTACGCGACGTCTGCGTGGTGACCGACCGGCGGCGCCTGGAGCGGGTGCTCGGGAATCTCATCGCCAACGCGGACAAGCACGGGCGCGGGCCCGTCGTGCTGACCGTCGACGGGCCCATGCTCTCGGTGCGCGACCACGGCGACGGTTACCCGGACTACCTGGTGGCGCACGGCCCGCAGCGGTTCCGCACGGAGGGCACGACCAGGGGCCACGGGCTCGGACTGACGATCGCGTTGGGCCAGACGGCGGTGCTCGGCGCCCGCCTCACGTTCGCCAACGCGCCGGACGGCGGGGCGGTGGCGACGCTGACGCTGCCGTACGAGGAGACCGCGGAAGGCGGTTGCGGGGGCGCCGACGGGGCGGTCTGAGCGGCGGTCTGACGCCGTGTGACCTTTTGCGCGCCCAGCGTGCCGATTTTAGTGTGAATTGCGGCCTATGACCCATGCTTCAGGGGCTTGAGCTCCAGGGACTCGCGGGCCGTATCGCATCCGCGCTTTCCAGAGGAGACCCCATGTCCCTTCGGTCCACCGCAATCGGCACCCGGCTCGGCATACTCGTCGCCGGCGGCGCGCTCGCCGCCTGCACCCTCACCGGCCCCGCCGTCGCGGCCGACGACAGCGGCACCAGCGGCCACCCGCGCACCTACAAGGGCCGCGTCATCGCCAAGTCCGGCCTGCTGCTCCGCACCTCCCCGCACCGGGGCGCCAAGGTGATCCGCAGCGTGCCGTACGGCAAGGTCGTCACCATCTACTGCAAGACGACCGGTGACCACGTCTCCGGCAACAACCGCTGGTACCTGCTCACCAACGGGACCTGGGCGTGGGGTGCCGCGCACTACATCGCCAACATCGGGCCCGCCCCGCGCTGGTGCTGACGCACCACAAGCACACGGTGACATAAGCGGACATTGGGGCCTATCGCTTGCTACGTTCCGGGCATGACCGGAACAGCGACGGCGCCCCCCTCCGTACCCGCCGTTCGCGTGCCCCGGCGCCGTGGCACCGAGGTCGCACTGATCGTCGTGGCCGTCCTGCTCTCGGTCTACGGCTACTGCGACGTCGGCCTCGCCAAGAACGGCACCGTCCCGCCCGGCGCCGCCGGTTACGGCGCCGGGCTCGGCGTGCTCGCGCTCCTTGCGCATCTCGCGGTCCGCTTCCGCGCGCCCTACGCCGACCCGCTGCTCCTGCCGATCGCCGTGCTCCTCAACGGCCTGGGGCTCGTCCTGATCTACCGGCTCGACCTGGAGACTCCGGGCGACGAGGCGGCGCCCACGCAACTCGTCTGGTCCACCGTCGGCGTGGCGCTCTTCATCGCCGTCGTGCTCTTCCTGCGCGACCACCGGGTGCTCCAGCGGTACGCGTACATCTGTGTCGTCGCCGCCCTGGTCCTGATGATCGTGCCGATCTTCTTCCCGGCCGTGAACGGCGCCCGCATCTGGATCAGGGTCGGCGGATTCTCCATCCAGCCCGGCGAGTTCGCGAAGATCCTGCTCGCGATCTTCTTCGCCAGCTATCTGTCCGCCAACCGCAACGCGCTCGCCTACACCGGCCGTACGGTCTGGAAGCTGACGAAGCTCCAGCTGCCGACCGGCCGTGTGCTCGGGCCGATCGTCGCGATCTGGCTGCTCAGCGTCGGCGTCCTCGTCCTGGAGCGCGATCTCGGCACCTCGCTGCTCTTCTTCGGGCTCTTCGTGATCCTGCTGTACGTGGCCACCGGGCGCACCGGCTGGATCGCGGTCGGCCTGGTGCTTGCCGCCGTCGGCGCGTACACGGTCGGCTCACTCGAACCCCACGTGCACAGCCGGGTCGAGGACTGGCTGCACCCCTTCGCCTCCATCGACGCGGGCGAGGGACCCAACCAACTGGCCCAGTCCCTCTTCGCGTTCGCGGCCGGCGGGATGCTCGGGACCGGGCTCGGGCTCGGCCACTCCATCCTCATCGGGTTCGCCGCCAAGTCCGACTTCATCCTGGCGACGGCGGGCGAGGAACTCGGCCTCGCGGGGCTCGCGGCGATCTTCCTGCTCTACGCGCTCCTGGTGGAGCGCGGCTACCGGGCGGGGCTCGCGCTGCGGGACGCGTTCGGGCGGCTGCTCGCGGTGGGGCTCGCCTCGATCGTCGCGCTCCAGGTGTTCGTGATCGCGGGCGGGGTGACGGGGCTGATCCCGCTGACCGGCATGGCGATGCCGTTCCTCGCGCAGGGCGGCTCGTCGGTCGTCACCAACTGGATCATCGTGGCGCTGCTCATCAGGGTCAGCGACTCGGCGCGGAGCCAGCCGGTGGGGCCTCCCAGGGAGGACGCGTGACGCGGTACATCCGGCACGCCGCCGCGTTCTGCGCGCTGCTCCTGATTGCCCTGCTGGTGAACGCCACCCGCGTCCAGGTCGTCCAGTCCGAGCACTTCGACGAGAACCCCGCCAACCGCCGCCAGGCCATCGCACGCTTCGACCAGCCGCGCGGCGACATCATGGTCGACGGACGCGCGGTCACCGGCTCCAAGGACACCGGCGAGCAGCTCCGCTACGAACGGACGTACAAGAACGGCCCGTTGTACGCCCCGGTGACCGGGTACGCCTCGCAGGTCTACGGCACGACCCTCCTGGAGAACGCCGAGGACGACATCCTCTCCGGCACCGACCCGATGCTCGCCCCGCTCCCCCTGTGGAACGACATCACCCGCGCGCAGAACCCCGGCGGCATGGTGCGGACCACCATCAGGGCCGCCGCGCAGCAGGCCGCGTACGCGGGCCTCGGCGGCAAGAAGGGCGCGGTCGCCGCGATCGAGCCGTCGACCGGGAAGATCCTCGCCCTGGTCAGCACCCCCTCGTACGACCCCGAGCGGCTCTCCGGCACCAGCGATACGGTGGCGAGGTCCTGGGCGTCGCTGAACGGCAGCGCGGACAAGCCGATGCTGAACCGGGCGATCCGCCAGACGTACCCGCCGGGGTCGACGTTCAAGGTGGTGACGGCGGCGGCCGCGCTGGACTCCGGCACGGTCACGGACCTGGACGCCGCCACCAAGTCGCCCACCCCCTACACGCTGCCCGGCACGAGCACGCAGCTGACGAACGAGGTCGAGGGCTGCAAGAACGCACCTCTCCGCTACGCCTTCGAGTGGTCCTGCAACACGGTCTTCGCCAAGCTGGGCGTGGACACCGGTCTCGGCGACATGCTGGACACGGCGAAGAACTTCGGCTTCAACGACAGTGGCCTGAAGATCCCGTCGTCGGTGGCGGCGAGCAACTTCGACACGACGATGGACAAGGCGCAGCTCGCGCTCTCCTCGATCGGCCAGTTCGACACGCGGGCCACACCGCTGCAGATGGCGATGGTCTCGGCGGCGGTCGCGAACAACGGCCAGCTCCAGTCCCCGCACCTGGTGGACGAGACCACGACCGACGACGGCGACGTGGTGCGCAACACCGGCACCAGCTCCCTCCACCAGGCCATGAACCCGGCCACGGCCATGCAACTGCGGGAGATGATGACCGACGTCGTCGAGGAGGGGACCGGCGGCAACGCGGCGATCCCCGGCGCGACGGTCGGCGGCAAGACGGGCACGGCCCAGCACGGCATCGACAACACCGGCACGCCGTACGCCTGGTTCATCTCCTGGGCGCAGAAATCCGGCGAGGCCCAGCCATCGGTCGCGGTGGCGGTGGTGGTGGAGGACGCGGCGGCCGACCGGGGTGACATCAGCGGGGGCGGCAGCGCGGCGCCGGTCGCGAAGGCGGTGATGGAGGCGGTGCTCGCGGGTTCCTGAACGGAGGCCCGCGCCCCGGGCGCGGACGCCTGGTGTCACTCGGCTCCCGGCAGCGCTTCCCTCCGGCGCAGCCAGGCCTCCGGGACCGCGCCGACTCCCGTGCGCGCGCCGACCACGCCGCCGGTGATCGCGCACGTGGTGTCCACGTCACCGAGCCCCTCGGCCGTGGTCCACAGCGCCGCGACCAGGTCGTCGTGGTGCCGCGCGGCCGACCAGAGGGCGAACGGAACGGTGTCCGTGGCCCGGATGCGCTGACCGTTGCCGAGTTCGTCCGCCGCCTTCCACGGCTCGGTGTCGAAGGACAGGGAAGCCGCGCGCAGCACGCCCTCGCGGACCTCTCCGGGCGGGGTGCGCTCCGCGACCGCGGCCAGGGTCAGCTCCTCGCGTGCGGAGAGCGCGGCCGCCACGGCCACGGCCACCGCGCCCGCGATGCCCTCGGGGTGCGCGTGTGTGACCTGGGCCGACAGCGCGGCCTGCGCCGCCGCGCGTTCGAGGTCGCCGGAGAACCACGCGCCGAGCGGCGCGACCCGCATCGCCGCTCCGTTGCCGAGGCTGCCCTGCCCGTCGAAGAGCTCGCGCGCGAGCTCCGGCCAGCGCTGCGGCTCCTCGACGAGCCGGGGCAGCAGCTCGTGCATGCCGCTGCCGTACCCGCGCCCCGAGTCGGCGTCGTACAGCAGCGCGAACGCCCCGGCGAGTTCCGTCGGGCGGATCTCCCCGTACTGGTCGAGAACCCGCTGCACGCCGAGCGCCATCGCGGTGTCGTCGGTCCAGTGCCAGCGCGGCTCCTCGGGCATCTGGCGCGCACGGATCTGCGTGTACGCGACGCGCGGCGCCCGGAAGAGCGGGAACCACCGCTCGCCGAAGGCGTCGCCGAGGGCGAGCCCTTCGAGGCTCCGGCGGGCGGCGGCGCGGTCGGCCGAAGCGGAGGTCACGGAAGTCATGGGCTCATGCTGCCGTGCGGGACGACGCCCTGTGACCTATTTTCCGTCGCCGGCGGCGATCATCTCCTCGACCTCCGCGACCCGTTCGCCCTCCTCCGCCGCGAACCGTTCCGCGTCCAGTTTCTCGGCGATCTCCTCGTCCTGGGCCATCAGCTGATCGAGGTTGGCGTTGCCCATCTCGAAGACGCCCATGTCGACGTACGCCTCCTGGAGGCGCTTGCCCCACAGGCCGATGTCCTTGACGCACGGCACGATGCGGCTGAAGAGCAACTGCCGGAAGAGGGCGAGGAACTCGGAGTTCTCGCTGCACTCCTCGGCCTCCGCCTTCGGGATGCCGAAGTTCTCCAGGACCTCGACGCCGCGCAGCCGGTCACGCATCAAGTAGCAGCCCTCGATGACGAATTCCTCGCGCTCGCGCAGTTCCGCGTCGGAGAGCTGCTTGTAGTAGTCCCGAAGCGCCATGCGGCCGAAGGCCACGTGCCGGGCCTCGTCCTGCATGACGTAGGCGAGGATCTGCTTGGGCAGCGGCTTGTCCGTCGTGTCGCGGATCATGCCGAAGGCGGCGAGGGCGAGGCCCTCGATGAGGACCTGCATGCCGAGGTAGGGCATGTCCCAGCGGGAGTCGCGCAGGGTGTCGCCGAGCAGGGACTGGAGGTTGTCGTTGATCGGGTAGAGCATCCCGATCTTGTCGTGCAGGAAGCGGCCGTAGACCTCGGCGTGCCGCGCCTCGTCCATGGTCTGGGTCGCGGAGTAGAACTTCGCGTCCAGGTCGGGCACGGACTCCACGATGCGCGCCGCGCAGACCATCGCGCCCTGCTCGCCGTGCAGGAACTGGCTGAACTGCCAGGAGGCGTAGTGCTTGCGCAGCTCGCCCTTGTCGCGGTCGTTCATCTTGTCCCAGTGACGGGTGCCGTAGAGCGACATGGACTCGTCGGGGGTGCCCAGGGGGTCGTACGGGTCGACCTCCAGATCCCAGGCGATGCGCTTGGCGCCGTCCCACTGCTTGTCCTTGCCCTTCTGGTAGAGGGCGAGCAGCCGGGCACGGCCTTCGTCGTACTCCCAGCTGAAGCGGGCCGCGCCGTTCGCCGGTATCTGCCAGATGTTTCCGTCCGGGGCGTGCGTGTAGAGCTCATGCGTGGACACTGACGGCTCCTAGGTAAGTGGCCTCGTTCTCTCCGTAGTCCCCCCGTGCTGCTTTCGACTGCTCTGTACCGATTGGTAGTTGGAAGGCTCACACGTTCGTAGACGTCGGGTCAACAAGTCGCGCACAAGGGATTGACGCCCTTGCTGACAAGCAGTCTCATAATTCGTGACCGCCGGTAACTCTGACGACGAGGCAGGGGCAGAGTCATGACGACCACCACGGAGGACGCGGCGATCGAAGGGCTGCGGGACGCGCTCGGGGCACTCAAGGACCGGGAACAGGTTGCCGAGCGGCTCCTCGACTCCTCCGCCAAGCACTCCTTCGACCCCGACAAGGAGCTGGACTGGGAGGCGCCCTTCGAGGAGGGCAAGTGGTTCTGGCCCCCGGAGCTGCTCTCCCTGTACGGCACGCCGATGTGGCGGCGGATGAGCGAGGAGCAGCGCATCGCGCTCTCCCAGCACGAGGCCG
Source organism: Streptomyces sp. NPDC055099 (assembly GCF_053607685.1). Lineage (NCBI taxonomy): Bacteria > Bacillati > Actinomycetota > Actinomycetes > Kitasatosporales > Streptomycetaceae > Streptomyces > Streptomyces sp. NPDC055099. The sequence continues at coordinate 162,380 of NZ_JBSGUA010000009.1, forward strand.
CCGCGCTCGCCTCGCTCGGCATCTGGTTCGAGCTGATCCTCATGCAGCTGCTCGTACGGCACATCTACGACAAGCCGGCCACGAGCGCGCACGTGCGGTACGCCCTGACCGAGATCGAGGACGAGTGCCGGCACTCGAAGATGTTCGCGCGCCTGATCACCCGCGGGGACACCCCGTACTACCCGGTCAGCGCCGTGCACCGGAATCTGGGCCGCCTCTTCAAGACCATCTCGACGACGCCCGGTTCGTTCACGGCGACGCTGCTCGGCGAGGAGATCCTCGACTGGATGCAGCGCCTGACGTTCCCGGACGAGCGCGTCCAGACCCTGGTGCGCGGCGTCACGCGGATCCACGTCGTGGAGGAGGCGCGCCATGTGCGGTACGCCCGTGAGGAGCTGCGCCGCCAGATGGTGACGGCACCGCGCTGGTCCCAGGAGTTCACCCGCCTCACCTCGGGTGAGTTCGCCCGCGTCTTCTCCGTCGCCTTCATCAACCCCGAGGTCTACACGAACGTCGGCCTGGACAAGCGCGAGGCCATGGCCCAGGTCAAGGCGAGCGCGCACCGCCGGGAGATCATGCAGACCGGGGCCAAGCGCCTCACGGACTTCCTGGACGACATCGGGGTGCTGCGGGGGGCCGGACGGCGACTGTGGAAGAGCTCTGGACTACTGGCCTGACTCCTGGCGTAACGAAGGGGGTACGCAGGGTTCCGGGGCGCTTGTTCGAAAGGGCGGATACGCTGCGAGGCATGACCTCGCCTGCTCCCACCCGCGCGTACCGGCGCCTCAGTGTCGAAGAGCGGCAGCGGCAGCTCAAGGAGGCCGCCCTGTCCCTCTTCGCGGTGCGCGCACCCGACGAGGTCTCCCTCGACGACGTCGCGGAGGCGGCCGGAGTCTCCCGGCCGCTCGTCTACCGCTACTTCCCGGGCGGCAAGCAGCAGTTGTACGAGGCCGCGCTGCGCTCCGCCGCCGACGAGCTGGAGCAGTGCTTCGCCGAGCCGCCCGAGGGCCCGCTCACCCAGCGCCTCGCCAACGCGCTCGACCGCTACCTCGCCTTCGTGGACCAGCACGACGCGGGGTTCAGCGCGCTGCTCCAGGGCGGCAGCGTCGTGGAGACGTCGCGGACCACCGCCATAGTCGACGAGGTGCGCAGGACGGCCGCCGAGCACATACTCGCCCACCTGGAGGTCGTCGGCGCCACGGGCCCGCGGCTGCGGATGACCGTGCGGATGTGGATCACCTCCGTCGAGGCGGCGTCCCTGATCTGGCTGGACGAGGAGAAGCAGCCGCCGCTGGACGAGCTGCGGGACTGGCTCGTCGAGCAGTTCATGGCGGTTCTCGTGGCCTCGGCAGGCCGCGACCCGCAGACCGCGGAGGCGGTACGCACCGCACTGGCCATGGAGAGCGCCGACGGCCCCGCGGGCTCGCTCGCCCGGCGCGTCCTGCCCGTGGTGAGCGACGCGGCGCACCTGCTGTGACGCGCGGCGGGCGGCTGCTGTGACACTGGCCGGGTGAAGAGCGAAGACACCCCTTTCGTGGGTGGCCCCCTGGACGGCCGCGTACTGCCCATCCTGCTCGGCCCGACCGGCCACCCCCCGAAGGTGTACCGGGTCCCGGTGCCGGACGAGGCGGGCGGACCGGCGACCGTGCTGGTGTACCGCAGGGTGGCCAAAGCCGGGGGCAAGCGGCTCGGCCTGCACCAGGGCTGGACGTACGAGTACGACCCGGAGGGCGACAAGGCAGGGCCCGGTCTGAAGTGGCCGTGGTCGAAGCCGACGCCGGGCGGGGCGGCCTGAGCGCGGCGTGAGCGCGGCGTGAGCGCGGCGTGAGCGCGGCCTCCGCAAGGGTGGCGCGCCGTCGGACCCTGGACGAGTGACCGCATTGCGCCAACCCGCGCACCTTCCGGAGGCGGGCCGCGCCGGGGCCGCTGATGCTCGCGGTGCGGGGCGGAGCCGCCGCCGCGCGCCGGAGGTGATGGCATGTCAGGCAGGTTGCTGCGATGGGTCGGTACGGGTGCGGTGGTCGGCGCGCTGCTGGCGCCCGCCTCCCCCGCGTACGCCGTCCCACAGCCGGACGACACCACCGAGCGTCCGGTGGCCGAGCTCCTGAAGGACCTTCAGGAGCTGTACCGGAAGGCCGAGGAGTCGACGGAGACGTACAACGCGACCGCGGAGAAGCTGAAGGAACAGCGGGCCGAGGTCACCCGCCTCAACAAGCGCCTGGCCCGGGCCCGCGCCTCGGTCCGCGACAGCCGGGGCGCGGCGGGCCGCTTCGCCCGCCAGCAGTACCAGGGCACGACGGAGATCTCCCCCTACGTACGCCTCCTCCTGGCCCGCGACCCGCAGCGGGCCCTCGACCAGGGGCATGTGATCGGGCGGGCGGCGGCGGAGCGCGCCGCGACGGTGGAGCGGCTGGCCGGCGGCGAGAAGAAGGCATCCGAGCTCGCGGCGACGGCGAAGAGCGCCCTGAAGACCCAACTGACCCTCGCGGCCCGCCAGAAGGAGGCACGGGACACGGTCAAGGGGCAGCTCAAGGAGGTCGAGGAACTGCTCGCCTCGCTGAGCACGGAGCAACTGGCGGACCTCGCGCGGGCCGAGGAGGAGGGGATGGCGGAGGCGCAGCGGAAGTTCCTGGACTCGGGCTCGCTGAGCGGAACCGCGGGGTCACCGGGGACCCCTGGGTCCGCACCGACCCGCGCGCCTTCGCGGAAGGGCGAGACGGCGCTCGGCTACGCCGTGAAACAGATCGGGAAGCCTTACAAGTGGGGCGCGGAGGGACCCAAGTCCTTCGACTGCTCGGGCCTCACGTCCAAGGCATGGGCAAAGGCGGGCAAGGACATCCCCCGCACCTCACAGGAACAGTGGGCCCAGCTACGCCGGGTCTCCCTCCGCAAACTGCGCCCGGGCGACCTGATCGTCTACTTCCCCAAGGCCACGCACGTGGCGCTCTACCTGGGCGACGGCATGGTGATCCAGGCGCCGCGCCCCGGAAGCCGGGTGAAGGTCTCCCCCATCGCCTCGAACCCGCTGCTCGGCGCGGTACGCCCGGACCCCTCGGCCAAGCCGATGAAGAACTACGTCCCGCCGAAGCTGCCCCGGGGGGCACGCAAGGGCGGGGACGCGGGGTACGGGCGTTCCGACGCGCCGGGTACCGACTAGCCCGTGAGGCCCGCCAGGTACGCGCCCGTCTTCTCCGGGTCGTAGAAGAAGTTCTCGAAGTCCGACGGGTCGTTGAAGCCGTTGGCGAAGCGGTCCGCGGCCGGCTGGAGTTGGCCTGCGGCGCCGATCAGGTTCAGGACGTGCTCCGGCGGGGGCGAGAGCATCGCGTTCGTCCACTTGGTGACGTGCTGCGCCGTCTCCCAGTAGCGGTCGAACGTGGACTGCATCCACTCCTCGTCGAACGGCTTGTCGCCGTGCTCGACGATCGAGGAGAGGTACGCGGCAGCGCACTTGGACGCCGAGTTGGAGCCCTGGCCGGTGATCGGGTCGTTCGCGACGACCACGTCCGCGACGCCGAGGACGGCGCCGCCGCCGGGCAGTCGGCCGATCGGCTTGCGCACCGTCGGGGCGTAGCGGCCGGACAGCGTGCCGCCCGCGTCCGTCAGCTCGACCTTGGTGGCCCGCGCGTACTCCCACGGCGTGTACTTCTCGAGGAGTTCGAGGGTCAGCGCCAGGTGCTCCGAGGGGTCCTTGACACCCTGGAAGACGTCCAGCGGGCCGCCGGGGACGCCCTCCCAGAACAGGATGTCCGCGCGCCCGGACGTGGTGAAGGTCGGCATGACGAAGAGTTCGCCGACGCCCGGCACGAGGTTGCACCGCACCGCGTCGAACTCCGGGTGCTCGGGCCGCGGGCCCATCCCGTGGACGTAGGCGACGGCCAGGGCCCGCTGCGGGGTGTCGTACGGGGAGCGCGAGGCGTCGCGCTCGAACATCGAGACCAGCTCGCCCTTGCCCGCCGAGACGAGCACCAGGTCGTACGTGCGGGAGAAGTAGTCGAGGTCGGAGACCGCCGCGCCGTGGATGACCAGCTGGCCGCCCCGCTGCGCGAACGTCTCCATCCAGCCCGCCATCTTCACGCGCTGGTCGACGGACTGGGCGAAGCCGTCCAGCTTGCCGACCCAGTCGATGACGCGGGAGGAGTCGGGCCCGGCGACCGAGACGCCCAGACCCTCGATCTTCGGCGCCTGCGACTCCCAGAAGTTCAGCTGGAGGTCGCGCTCGTGCTGCAGCGCCGTGTGGAACATGCACTGCGTGGACATCACACGCCCGGACCGGACCTCGTCCGCCGTGCGGTTGGACATCAGGGTGACCTCGTACCCCTGCGACTGGAGTCCGAGAGCGATCTGGAGACCGGCCTGACCGGCTCCGACGACGAGTATCTTCCGCATGCGGCGTCTTCTCCTACGTGCTGAAAAGCTTAAGGTTAAAGCTATTCGGGGGTTGCTGCGAGGGCGTGACCGACCAGCGAGAGCAGCGACTCGATCACCGAGATCCGCTGCCTCGCGTCCATGATGAGCACCGGTATGTGCGCCGGGATGGTCAGCGCCTCACGGACGTCCGCGGGCTCGAACTCCTCGGTGCCGTCGAAGTGGTTGACGGCGACGATGTACGGCAGACCGCAGCTCTCGAAGTAGTCGAGCGCCGGGAAGCAGTCGGGGAGCCTGCGGGTGTCGGCGAGGACGACGGCGCCGATCGCGCCGCGCACCAGGTCGTCCCACATGAACCAGAAGCGCTGCTGCCCCGGCGTACCGAAGAGGTAGAGCACGAGGTCGTCGTCGAGCGTGATCCGGCCGAAGTCCATGGCGACCGTGGTCGTGGTCTTGTCCGGGGTCGACGTGAGGTCGTCCGTGTCCTCGCTCGCCTGCGTCATCAGCGCCTCCGTCTGGAGGGGCGTGATCTCGGAGACGGCGGTGACCAGCGTCGTCTTGCCGACGCCGAACCCGCCCGCGACCACGATCTTCGTCGCGATCGGGGCCCGGGTGCGGTCGGTCTGCCAGGCTTGCAGGTTCTCGTCCGGGTCGGGGCCCGGGATACGGAGGTCAGAGACGGCGGAGTCCACTGAGCACCCTTTCCAGCAGTGCGCGGTCCGGCTGTCCCGGGCCGTGGCCCGTTCCGTACACGCGGATCTTTCCCTGGTCTGCGAGGTCGCTGAGCAGGACGCGGACCACACCGAGCGGCATCTTCAGCAGCGCGGCGATCTCCGCGACCGTACGCATGCGGCGGCAGATCTCGACGATGGCCCGCATCTCCGGCATGACCCGCGCGATGGCGTTGCCCTGCGGCAGCTCTCGGCGCTCCTCGGGCGCCTCCAGGGCGGCCACGAACGTCTCGACGAGCAGGACGTGGCCGAAGCGGGTGCGTCCGCCGGTGAGCGAATAGGGCCGGACGCGGGCAGGTTTGCGTTCGCCGCCCCGCTGGGGCAGCTTGCCGGGCTTACTGCTCATCGGACGCTCTCCATCGACTGGCGCAGCTCGCTGCGGAGTTCGGGGGTGAGGACATGCCCGGCGCGGCCGACGAAGAGCGCCATGTGGTACGCGACGACGCTCATGTCGCAGTCCGGGGTGGCATGCACGCCGAGCAGCGAGCCGTCACTGATCGACATGACGAAGAGGCTGCCCTCCTCCATCGCGACGACGGTCTGCTTCACGGCTCCCGCGTCCATCAGCTTTCCGGCGCCGATGCAGAGGGAGCCGAGGCCGGACACGATGGTGGCGAGGTCGGCGCTGGAGCCCTTGGGCCCCGAACTGTTGTCCACCACCTGCTCGGCGTTCCGCGCGGGGTCGGACGAGAGCAGCAGCAGGCCGTCGGAGGAGACCACCGCGACCGAGAGCAGCCCCGGCACCTCCTCCACGAGATTCGTCAGCAGCCAGTGCAGGTTGCGGGCTTCACTGCTCAGTCCGAATCCGGCGGAGGTGCCGCCGGCGGTGGAGCTGCCGGTGGACTTGCTGCCGGTGGAAGAACTGGGCGAGCGCATGGGCGCAGTCAACTACTTGCCTCCTCGACTGTGTCCCCCATGTTTTTGGTCTCTTCGGTACGTTCGGTCAGCTCGGCCTCTACGTCGCGACGGCCGCTGATGGCCCCCTGGTGAAATCCCCCGAGACGCTTGCGCAGCGCTTCGGCGTCGACGGAACCGCTGCGCGCCTTGGGCACGGTGGGCCCGGGCGCGGTGATCTTCGGCGTGCGCTTGGGCAGCCCCTTGTCGGTGACGCGCTCCCACTTGGGGGTGGGGGCGGGCTCGGCTTCGGGCTCGGCTTCGGCTTCGGGCGCGGTCTCGGCTTCGGTCGCGGTTTCGGCAGCCTCGGGTTCCGGTGTCTCCGGCTCCTCCGGGGCGGGCGGAACCGCGAGTTCCATGGTCGTCTCGGCCGAAACCTCGGGCTCAGCGTCCGGCTCGGCCTCCGCCGCAACCTCGGGCGCGGCCTCCGCGTCCCGCACCGTCCGCTCGGCAGCTGTGATCAGCGGGTCCTCACCGGCAGGCGTGGCCACCACCGCGGCGGACCCCGCCGAACGCCCCGGCAGCACATTGGAGTTCGCCTCGGCCTCCGAACCGGGCAGATGCACCGCGGGCGCGGCCCCTGCCACCGGAACGCCGACCGGCGGAGCGCCCACCGCGGGTGCCGCGGCGAGGATCGCCTTCGGCAGGACCACGACGGCCGCGACGCCCCCCTGCTTCTGCTCGCGCAGCCGGACCCGCGCCCCGTGCCGCGCGGCGAGCCGGGCCACGACATAGAGGCCGAGCCCGAGCCCGTCCCCGCTCTCCTGGTCGTACGCGTCGTCGGGACGGAAGTCTGCGAGGCGGGAGTTGAGCTCCTCCATGCGGTCCTCGGTGACCCCTATGCCCTCGTCCTGCACGGAGAGCATGACCTCGCCGCTCTCCAGGAGCCAGCCCGAGACCTCCACGGAGGCGTCCGGCGGCGAGAACGAGGTCGCGTTCTCCAGGAGCTCGGCGACCAGGTGGCTGATGTCGTCCGCGGCGAAGCCCGCGACATGCGCGTGCGGCGGCAGCGTGGCGATGCGCACCCGCTCGTACCGCTCGATCTCGCTGACGGCGGCGCGTACGACGTCGACCAGCGGGACGGGGCCGGGGTGCTGGTGGCCGTGCTCGGCGCCGGCGAGGACCAGGAGGTTCTCGCTGTGGCGGCGCATGACCGTGGCGAAGTGGTCGAGCTTGAAGAGCGTGGCGAGGCGGTCCGGGTCCTGCTCGCGGTCCTCCAGGTTCTCGATGACGGCGAGCTGCCGCTCGACCAGGCCGAGGGTGCGCAGCGCCAGATTGACGAACGTGCCGTGGATGGACTGCCGCACCCGCTCCAAGTGGGCGGCCGCCTCGGCCAGTTCGGCGCGCAGCCTCTCGCGCTCGTCGGCCATGGACTGACGCTGCCCGATGAGGTGCTTGCGGTCCGCTTCGAGCGTGGTGAGGCGCTCGGTGAGGGCCGCCGCGTGCTCGTGCAGCGCGTTGACGGACCGTACGACCTGGGCGAACTCGTCGTCGCGGCCCGTGAAGCGGATCGGCTCCTGGGGCGCGGGCTCGTGGGCGAGGCGGGCCGAGCCGATGCGCAGGACGGCGAGCGGGCGGGTCAGGCTGCGGGCCATGGCCATGGAGACGCCGACGGCGACGAGCAGCGTGACGCCGACGAGCGCGACGCGGATCTCCAGCGCCGTCACGTCGTCGTCGCGCAGGTCGGTGAGGTTCTTGGTGCGCTGCACCGTGAGCGCGGACTCGGCGCCGCGCATCATCTCGATGCGGGCGGAGAGCGCGGCGTCGAGCTTCTTGCCGTCGAAGCCGAGCTCAGCGGTGGAGAGCGTGGGCTGGTCGGTGAGGCGCGTGAGGTACTTCTCGGCCGTGGTCACCTCGTGGCCCGTGACCGTCGAGTCGTACGTCGTACGGGCGCGGTCCGTGGCCGCGTCCCGGAAGTCGGCGAGGGAGGCCTGGGCGCGCACGTGGGCCTGCTGCCCGGCGGCGCTGAGGGCGTCGCGGGTCTTGCCTGCGGCGGGCGACTCGTCGACCACCGTGGTGGGAAGGCCGGTCACGGGGTCGATGCTCGTGCTCGTCTCCGTGGAGCGCGGGACGGCGAGGGCGGCGAGGAGCAGCCCTCGGGCGCTCGCCGCCTGTTCGACGGCGTGGTCCAGGTCGGCGAGGGCGTAGGCCCCGGAGCCCGCGCGGGGCGGGGTCTTCTCGGCGAGTTCGCGGGTGAGGCCGTGCAGTTCGGTGATGACGTTCGAGTACGCCGTGTGGGCCTGGAGAGCGGTGCTCTTGCCGGTGAGCGCCGCTCTGCGCACGGCCCCGATGTCCGAGAGGTCCTTGCGCAGTGCGGCCGGGGCGTCGGCCGTGCGCAGCTCCTCGATCTGGCGGTCCACGCGGGCGCTGCGGCTTTCGGAGAGCCCCTTGCCCTGCGGGCGGCCCGCGGCGATGAACGAGGTGACCTCGTCGCGCTCGTCGGCCAGTGAGTGGCCCAGGGACACCGCGTCCTGGGTGCGCTCGGCGAGGGTCACCAGCTCCTGTGCGTCGCTCAGTTGCCCGGAGGCGGCGACGACGGCGGGCGCTCCGGCGCCGGCGATCGCGGCGGCCACCACGGCGACGGCGACGATCAGCCGGTTGCGCACGCGCGCGGTGGGCTTGGAGGCGGCCGGCTTCACGGGCTTGGCGGGCTTCGAGCCGTCAGGAGGCGTCACCGCGGGGGCGGTGTGCTCTCCCGCCGCGTGCTCGGGATTTACTCCCGCTGTGGGCTCGGGGTTCTCTCCCGCTGTGGGCTCGGGCGAACGCTCCGTAGGGGTGGTCGCGCCCGGCGTGGTCCCTTCGGGAGCCGTCTGCTTGCCCTTGCGCCCAGGCCGCATCTTCTGCACCGGTGCTCGCATTCTTGTTTTTCGTCTGCCCATGGGCCCGGGTGACGATCCGTCAACACACGCGCCCCCCGGTACGGCTCCAGACCCTTCCAGTGCCGATGGGTGGCAGTCGTGCATCACATGCCTGGCCACCCGAAGGAGTGAACATCGGCGGGGAGTTGGCGAGCAAGTTCCGCCGCGGGCCGAAAGTCCCGGCCACGGTGCGCCGGTTGGACGTCGACGGCGGGCTTTGGCAGGATGCGCCGCCACACGCCGCCGGAAGCGATCATTCCGACTGAAATCCGGCGTCTGACCTGCCGGTCCGGGCCAACCCCCGTTGTCCGGCGCCTTCCGCACGGCCTTGTGAAGGCCTCGTGCAGACTGACCGAATGCGTATCGAACTCGCCACCGAGCCCGGAGACCCCGCGCGCCCCAACGAGGACTATGCGGCGGTGATCCTTCCCGCGGCCGGACAAGGCGGATCGCTCGTCCTGCTGGACGGGGTGACCCCGCCCGCCGGAGACGACGGCTGTCTGCATTCCGTCCCTTGGTTCACGGCGCGACTCGGCGGCGCACTGGGGGAAATGTCCGTTTCGCGGCGGGATATGACGCTCTCCGAGATCCTCGCGGCGGCGATCGCGCGCACCGCGGAGGCGCACGCCCGGACTTGTGACCTTTCTCACCCGCGTACGCCTCAGGCGACCGCGATTATGGTGCGTTGGGACGAGGAGCGGGTCGAGCACCTCGTCCTGTCCGACTCCGCGCTCCTGATGGCGGGCCCGGACGGCCACGTCACGCCGGTGCTCGACGAACGCCTCGCGGAACTGCCCCCGCGAATCCTCGCCCTGCGCGACGCGGTCCGCGCGCTGCCGCGCGGCACCACCGAGCGCGAGGAGGCGGGCCGGGCGTACGGCGCCGCCGTCGAGGCCCTGCGGAACGCGGAGGACGGCTTCTTCACCGCGGCCGCCGATCCGTCGGCCGCCGCGCGCGCGGTCACCGGCACGTGGCCGCGCGCCGAGGTGACGGCGGTGGCGGCCCTCACGGACGGCGTCGGCCGCTGGGTCGAGACGTTCCGGGAGGGCGACTGGGCGGAGTGCTTCGCGCTGCTGCGCAAGGAGGGCCCGCAGCGCCTGGTGGACCGGGTACGGGAACTGGAGCGCGCGGACCCCGAGGGCACGACGTTCCCACGGGGCAAGCTGCACGACGACGCGGCAGTGGTGTACGCGGAGTTCTGAGGTAACCGGGGGCGCGCCCGGAAGGGGCGCGGGGAACTGCGCGAGCAAGCACACCCGACCCGCAGACAACAGAGAACGGACACCCCTCAAGGGGCGCGGGGAACTGCGCGACAAGCCACAGCCCACCCGCAGCCAGAATCGCGCCCCCACCAACGCCTCACCCCGCCCCGCCCCACCCCGCCCCACCCCTCAAGACTCCGGGGACTCATTCAGCTGCCGCAGCAAGCGGGCAAGCTCCGCGACCTCCGTACGGTCCCACCCGGCCAGCTTCCGCACGTACCGCTCCCGCCGCCCCGCCCGCACCGTACGGAACCGCGTGGCGCCCTCCCGCGTGAGGTGGACCAGCCAGGCCCGCCCGTCCGCCGGGTCGGGCTCGCGGGCGACGAGCCCCAGCTCCTCAAGGGCCCGCAACTGGCGGCTCATCGTCGCCTTGCCGACGCCGATGTACGCGGCGAGGTCGGTGGCCCGCTGCGGGCCCGAGTCGTCGAGGCAGACCAGGAGTCCGTACGCGGCGGGCTCCAGGTCGGGGTGGACCTGACGCGCCATCTCGCCGGACGAGGCACGCGCCCGGCGCAGGAGCAGCGTCAACTCGCGCTCCAGGGAGAGGAACTCGCGGTCGACCCCGCTGTTCCCGTCGGGCCCACCGTCGTTCACGTCGGGCGCACCGTCGTTCACGTCGGCTCCACCGTCATTCTCGCCCTCGTGCACTTCAGCAGCCATGGCACGCTTTCTTTCCGGATCAGAGAAGTTTCCGCCCCGCACGGCGGCAGACATCCGCGTCGGCCCATCGCCGCAGCTCGACCAGTATTTCGCAACGCCCCGACACCCCGCGCCGAGGACACCGCCGCTGGAGTAGACCAACGGCAGACATCTGACCCCCTTCCCAGCCCCGGGTCTACGTGCGTAGCGTCGTTCGTGACATGTTCACACCAGGAGCATGTCGACAGGTCCCCCCACGAGCTCCGACGAGCTCAATCGAGGCCTACGGAGGCACGCACATGCCCGTGCACAGACCCGGAACGCCCCGCCGCTCCCGCTGGTCAGCGGCCGCAGTCCTGCTCTCAGTCCTCTCCGCCCTCTCCCTCCTCCTCACCCTGCCGGGCGCCGCACAGGCAGCCGGCGGCGACGACACCCCCGCCCGCGGCTCCGCCCGCATGGGGCAGGGCGTCATCGAGCACGACGGGCAGGGCAGTCTGCCCCCCAGCGGCGACGCCGTACAGACCGAGGGCGTCGACGTCAGCAGCCATCAGGGCAACGTCGCCTGGTCGACGCTCTGGAACAGCGGCGTGAAGTGGTCCTACGTCAAGGCGACCGAGGGCACGTACTACAAGAACCCGTACTTCGCCCAGCAGTACAACGGTTCGTACAACGTGGGCATGGTCCGCGGCGCCTACCACTTCGCGACGCCCGACACCTCCTCGGGCGCCGCCCAGGCCAACTACTTCGTGGACAACGGCGGCGGCTGGTCCCGCGACGGCAAGACGCTGCCGGGGGCGCTGGACATCGAGTGGAATCCGTACGGGGCGGCCTGCTTCGGCAAGTCCCAGTCCGCGATGGTCACCTGGATCCGGGACTTCCTGAACCAGTACAAGGCGCGCACCGGCCGGCACGCGGTGATCTACACGGCCACCAGCTGGTGGAAGCAGTGCACCGGCAACTACGGCGGCTTCGCCGTCAACAACCCGCTGTGGATCGCGCGTTACAACACCTCGCCGGGTGAGCTGCCCGCCGGATGGAGCTTCCACACGATGTGGCAGTACACCTCGACGGGCCCGACGGTCGGGGACCACAACAAGTTCAACGGCGCGCTCGACAGGGTCGTCGCGCTCGCCAACGGCTGAGCGGACCCACCGAGCACGCGGGCCCGAAACCCCTTTCGGGGTCCCGGGCCCGCACGCACCGGCCTCCTCCGTCACGCGGCGGCCGGAACCCTCACCTCGGCCTCCGTCAGGGCCAGTTCGAGCACCTGACGGACGTCCGTCACCGGGTGCACGTCGAGCTTCTCCAGGATCTCGGCCGGGACGTCGTCCAGGTCGGCCTCGTTCCGCTTCGGGATGATCACCGTGGTGATCCCGGCGCGGTGCGCGGCGAGCAGCTTCTGCTTGACGCCGCCGATCGGCAGGACGCGCCCGGTCAGCGACACCTCACCGGTCATGGCCACATCCGTACGGACCAGACGGCCGCTGAGCAGCGACGCGAGGGCGGTCGTCAGGGTGACGCCCGCGCTCGGCCCGTCCTTGGGGACGGCGCCCGCCGGGAAGTGGACGTGCACGCCGCGCTCCTTGAGGTCGCCGACGGGCAGCTCCAGCTCCGCGCCGTGCGAGCGCAGGAAGCTCAGCGCGATCTGCGCCGACTCCTTCATGACGTCGCCGAGCTGGCCGGTGAGCGTGAGCCCGGAGGCTCCCGTCTCCGGATCGGCGAGCGACGCCTCGACGAACAGGACGTCGCCGCCCGCGCCGGTGACCGCGAGCCCGGTCGCCACGCCCGGTACCGCCGTGCGCCGCTCGGCCGGGTCCTGCGCCGACTCGGGCACGTGGTGCGGGCGTCCGATGAGACCGCGCAGGTCGTCCTCGCCGACGGTGAACGGCAGCTCCCGCTCGCCCAGTTCGTGCTGTGCGGCGACCTTGCGGAGCAGCCGCGCGACGGACCGCTCCAGGTTCCGCACGCCCGCTTCCCGGGTGTACTCCCCCGCGAGCTTGCGCAGCGCGCTCTCGTCCAGGGTCACCTCGTCCGTGCCGAGCCCGGCCCGCTCCAGCTGGCGCGGGAGCAGGTGGTCACGGGCGATGACGACCTTCTCGTCCTCGGTGTAGCCGTCGAGCCTGACCAGCTCCATGCGGTCGAGCAGCGCCTCGGGGATGGACTCCAGGACGTTCGCCGTCGCCAGGAACACCACGTCGCTCAGGTCGAGCTCGACCTCCAGGTAGTGGTCGCGGAAGGTGTGGTTCTGCGCCGGGTCGAGGACTTCGAGGAGGGCGGCCGCCGGGTCGCCCCGGAAGTCGGAGCCCACCTTGTCGATCTCGTCGAGGAGCACGACCGGGTTCATGGACCCGGCCTCCTTGATGGCGCGCACGATCCGTCCGGGCAGCGCCCCGACGTACGTACGCCGGTGACCGCGGATCTCCGCCTCGTCGCGTACGCCGCCGAGCGCGACCCGCACGAACTTGCGGCCCATGGCGTGCGCGACGGACTCGCCGAGGCTGGTCTTTCCGACGCCAGGAGGACCGACCAGGGCGAGCACGGCGCCACCCCGGCGGCCGCCGACGACCCCGAGGCCGCGGTCGGCGCGGCGCTTGCGCACCGCGAGGTACTCGGTGATGCGCTCCTTCACGTCCTGCAGGCCCGCGTGCTCGGTGTCCAGGATCTCCTGGGCGCCCTTGATGTCGTACTCGTCCTCGGTGCGCTCGTTCCAGGGCAGTTCGAGGACGGTGTCGAGCCAGGTCCTGATCCAGGAGCCCTCGGGCGACTGGTCGCTCGCGCGCTCCAGCTTGTCGACCTCCTTGAGGGCGGCCTCGCGGACCTTCTCGGGGAGCTCGGCGGCCTCGACGCGGGTGCGGTAGTCCTCGGACTCCTCGCCGTCCTTCTCGCCGTTCAGCTCGCGCAGCTCCTTGCGCACGGCGTCGAGCTGGCGCCGCAGCAGGAACTCGCGCTGCTGCTTGTCGACGCCTTCCTGGACGTCCTTGGCGATGGACTCGGCGACGTCCTGCTCGGCGAGGTGCTCGCGCAGCTGCTCGGTGGCAAGCTTGAGGCGGGCGACCGGGTCGCCGGTCTCCAGGAGCTCGATCTTCTGATCGGTGGTGAGGAAGGGCGAGTATCCGGAGTTGTCGGCGAGGGCCGAGACGTCGTCGATCTGTGTGACGCGGTCCACGACCTGCCAGGCTCCGCGCTTCTTGAGCCAGCTGGTGGCGAGCGCCTTGTACTCCTTGACCAGCTCGGTGACGGCGCCGGGAAGGGGGTCGGGCACGGTCTCGTCGACCTTGACGCCCTCCACCCAGAGCGCGGCACCGGGTCCGGTCGTCCCGGCGCCGATCCGCACGCGGCCACGGCCGCGGATCAGGGCGCCGGGGTCACCGTCGGAGAGGCGGCCGACCTGCTCGACGGTGCCGAGGACGCCGGTCGCGGCGTACGTCCCGTCGATGCGCGGAACAAGAAGGACCTGCGGCTTGCTGCTCCCTTCGGAGCGGGCGGCGGCCTGGGCCGCCTCGACCGCGGCGCGCACCTCGGTGTCGGACAGGTCGAACGGAACCACCATGCCGGGCAGGACAACCTCGTCGTCGAGCGGCAGCACGGGCAGTGTCAACGGTGTGGACGGCTTCGACTCGGCGGACTCAGTAGTCATGATCTCCCCTTCGGCATTCAAGTTGAGCTATGTGGGCTCAATGCTTGTGAGTGCTTGAATGTTCCCCAAGGGGTGTTCGCTGTGAGCGATCACTTCAGAATGCGCGGGGTCCGTCAGGCGGACCGGCGCCACCGTCGCACCAGCGGCCACGTGGCGACGCCGATCGACAGGGCCAGCAAGTGGCCCCAGTTGGTCATCGGGTCCGTGAACGCGATCAGGTCGTCGATCAGCATGCCGCCGAAGCCGGCGAGCACCAGCCACCGCAGCCACGGCCTGAAGAGCCCGGCCAGCGCGCCGACGCTCGCCGCGACGCCGAAGCTGATGCCGTAGTCGAGGCGGTGCAGGGAGCTGTCGGGCAGCTGCCCCGCGAGGACCGAGAGGCCGACGGGGACCTCGGTCGCGAGGGTGGCCACGACATGGCCGAGCAGGAAGACGCCCGCCGTGCGCAGCGCGCCGATGCGGCGCTCAAGGGCGGTGAGGACCAGCAGGAAGCCGATCGCGTACGGCGACGTGATGCCGCCCGCGATCCACAGCGCGCTGGCCACCAGGACGAGCAGCGGCTGCTGCGTCAGGTGCGCGACGTCGGTGCTGGAGTGCCGGTGCAGGTCCGCGATCAGGGACGGGTCCGCGTACCGCGTCAGGAGCGACGTCAGGGCGAGGACCGCGGCGTAGCCGAACGTGAAGGGCGTACCCGTGGGGGTCGGCAGGACGCGCCACAGACCGGCGGCCCATGGTCTCCGACCCGGCGCCGCCACCTCGGGGGCCATCACCTGGGGCACGCGGTCCCGCTGTCGCGGGATGCCGTCCAGGCCGGGCGGGGCCGTCTCCTCGGGCGCCGTGGGGGCGGCCGACGCGCTCGGGTCCAAGGTGAGACGCTCCTTCCGTCATGTCCACCCTTTGTCGATCTTTCCGGCACTGTCTATGACCCGTGCCACGACCCGCACCACGTGAGACACGAATCACAGCAACCCCGGAGCGCGTGTCCGCGTCCGCCCCGAATCGCGCTCCCCGCGGTCATACCCTGACCGCCATGCAAACCCACACCACCGCCCCCGTCGTCATCGACCGGCGCGAGGGGCCGTACGGCGAAGTCGTACTGCGGCGCCATGGTGCGCTTCTGCAGATCATCGCCAACGGCTGTTTCCTGATGGACACTTCGGACGGCCGCTCGGAGCGGCTGCTCGTCGACGCGGCGTACGACGCCCTCGACGATCCCCGGGAGCCCGACCTGCTCATCGGCGGCCTGGGCGTCGGCTTCTCCCTCGCCCACGCGGCGGCCGACCCGCGCTGGGGCCGCATCACGGTCGTCGAGCGCGAGCAGGCCATCATCGACTGGCACCGCGCGGGTACGGACGCCCCGCTGGCCGCGCTCTCCGGCGCCGCGCTCGCCGATCCGCGCACGGAGATCCTGCACACAGACCTGATGGCGCATCTCTCCGGCGCCGACGCCCCTGACGGCACCCCGAGAACGTACGACGCGCTCTGTCTGGACATCGACAACGGGCCGGACTGGACGGTGACGGAGGACAACAACTCCCTCTATTCTCCGGCCGGTCTGGCGGCCTGTCAGGCTCGCCTCAACCCCGGCGGAGTGCTCGCCGTGTGGTCCGCCCAGCCCTCGTCCGCTTTCGACTTCGCTCTACGGAATGCCGGGTTCCAGTCGGTACGGACGGAAGAGATCCCCGTTGCCCGAGGCGTACCCGACGTGGTTCATCTCGGCGTAAGGGCTGCGTAGCCGAGGTGCCTTCGCGACCCGTACCCTGCTGACCGAACACAAGCGATCAGTGTCAGGGGCGGGCGATGGAGCAGACACACACCTCCCACAACGGTGCGACGGCGGCGATGCCAGGCGCCCAGCGCCGGGTTCTGGTGGTCGAGGACGACCCGACGATCGTCGACGCCATCGCCGCCCGGCTACGCGCCGAGGGTTTCGTAGTGCAAACGGCGGGCGACGGTCCGTCGGCGGTCGACACCGCACAGGCTTGGCAGCCCGATCTGCTGATCCTGGACATCATGCTGCCGGGCTTCGACGGGCTTGAGGTGTGCCGCCGGGTGCAGGCCCAGCGGCCGGTGCCGGTGCTCATGCTGACGGCGCGCGACGACGAGACGGACATGCTGGTCGGGCTCGGTGTCGGCGCGGACGACTACATGACCAAGCCGTTCTCCATGCGGGAGCTCGCGGCCCGCGTGCACGTCCT
Source organism: Streptomyces sp. NPDC055099 (assembly GCF_053607685.1). Lineage (NCBI taxonomy): Bacteria > Bacillati > Actinomycetota > Actinomycetes > Kitasatosporales > Streptomycetaceae > Streptomyces > Streptomyces sp. NPDC055099. The sequence continues at coordinate 178,964 of NZ_JBSGUA010000009.1, forward strand.
GCTGCGCAGGGTCGAGCGGGCCGCGCTCGCCGCGACCACTCCGCGCAGCGGCATCCTGCGGCTCGGCGAGCTGGAGATCGACCACGCCCAGCGGCGGGTCAGAGTCCGCAGCGAGGACGTCCATCTGACGCCGACGGAGTTCGACCTGCTCGTCTGCCTGGCCAACACGCCGCGTGCGGTGCTCTCGCGCGAGCAGCTGCTCGCCGAGGTGTGGGACTGGGCGGACGCGTCGGGCACCCGGACCGTCGACAGCCACATCAAGGCGCTGCGCCGGAAGATCGGCGCCGAGCGGATCCGTACGGTGCACGGCGTCGGGTACGCCCTGGAGACCCCGACCCCCTGAGGTGAGCCGTCCGATGACAGGTCCCTTCGGCGGGCTGCGGCCGTTCTCCATCAAGACCAAGCTCGGCACCCTGGTGGTCGTCTCGGTCTTCATCACCACGGGTCTGCTGATGGTGGCGATGAAGACGGAGACGGAGCTGCGCTTCATCACCGTCTTCTCTGTGATCGCCACCCTGCTGATCACGCAGTTCGTGGCGCACAGCCTCACCGCGCCGCTCGACGAGATGAACTCCGTCGCGCGCGCCGTCTCGCACGGCGACTACACGCGCCGCGTGCGCGGCGCCGACCGCCGTGACGAGCTGGGCGACGTGGCCACCACGATCAACCGCATGGCGGACGACCTGGAGGCCCAGGACCAGCAGCGCAAGGAGTTGGTCGCCAACGTCTCGCACGAACTGCGCACCCCCATCGCGGCACTGCGCGCGGTCCTGGAGAACGTCGTGGACGGAGTGTCCGCCGCCGACCCGGAGACCATGCGTACGGCCCTGAAGCAGACGGAGCGCCTCGGGCGGCTCGTGGAGACGCTGCTCGACCTCTCCCGCCTGGACAACGGCGTCGTACCGCTGCGGGCCCGCCGCTTCGAGGTGTGGCCCTATCTGTCGGGCGTCCTCAAAGAGGCCAACATGGTGGCCTCCGCGCGTGCGGGCATCGCGTCGGGCTCCGGCAGCCACACGCGCACGGACGTACATCTGCACCTGGACGTGACGCCGCCCGAGCTGACCGCGCACGCGGACGCCGAGCGCCTGCACCAGGTCGTGGCGAACCTCATCGACAACGCGGTCAAGCACAGCCCGCCGCACGGCCGCGTCACCGTGCGCGCCCGGCGCGGCCTCTACCCCGAGTCCCTCGACCTGGAGGTCCTCGACGAGGGCCCCGGCATCCCGGAGTCGGAGTGGCACCGGGTCTTCGAGCGCTTCAACCGCGGCAGCCACGCCAACACGCCTCCGCAGGGACCCGGCAGCGACGGCGGCACCGGACTCGGGCTCGCCATCGCGCGCTGGGCGGTCGATCTGCACGGCGGTCACATCGGAGTGGCCGAATCCCCTCGCGGCTGCCGCATCCAGGTCACCCTTCCGGGCCTGCCCGAACTGCGAAGTTGACGTATCGTTCGAAACTGAAGCGATTCGCGGGCGCATCGGAAGCGCGCCCGGGTGAAGCCGCCGCGCAGGGCAGGGCCCGCGCGGCAATCCGGCGTTCCGGAACCTCGCTTGTTTCCCGCCAATTACGCCGCCGAAACCATCCGTCCAATGTGACTTACGCGACGGATGACGGGCCCGGCCTGCACCTGGCGGCGATGGAGGCGTAGCCTTGATTCCCGCTGTCCATCACCTTGTGAAGCGGAAGAGGGCGGTTACCGCCGTGTCGTCACAGTCCCCCAGTAGCTCGAGCATCTCGACCGACCAAGACGGGCAAGGCAAGAGCCCTGCTGCTGCCTTCGGTCCCAATGAGTGGCTCGTCGACGAGATCTATCAGCAGTACCTCCAGGACCCGAATTCGGTCGACCGAGCCTGGTGGGACTTCTTCGCCGACTACAAGCCGGGAGCGGGCGCGTCACCTGCCGCTGCCCCGGCCAAGCCGGCGGGTGACGCAGCCGCGGGGGCTGCGGACACCAGTGCTCCCGCCGAACCGGCGAAGCCCGCGGCCTCTGCCGCGCCCGCCGCCCCCGCGGCCCCTGCCGCGAGCAGCCCGGCCGCGCCGAAGGCCGCTCCCGCCGCGGCGAAGCCTGCGGCGGCAAGCAGCGCCGCAGGCACCCCTTCCTCCAAGCCGGCGGCTGCTGCCGCCAAGGCAGCTGAGCCGGCCAAGCCCGCTGCCGAGGCCCAGGGGCCCGAGTACGTGACGCTGCGCGGCCCCGCCGCCGCGGTCGCGAAGAACATGAACGCCTCCGTGGAGGTCCCGACGGCGACGTCGGTCCGCGCGGTCCCGGTGAAGCTGCTCTTCGACAACCGCATCGTCATCAACAACCACCTCAAGCGCGCCCGCGGCGGGAAGATCTCCTTCACGCACCTCATCGGGTACGCGATGGTGCAGGCCATCAAGGCCATGCCGTCGATGAACTACTCCTTCGTGCAGAAGGACGGCAAGCCGACGCTGGTCAAGCCGGAGCACATCAACTTCGGCCTCGCCATCGACCTCGTGAAGCCGAACGGCGACCGCCAGCTGGTCGTCGCGGGCATCAAGAAGGCCGAGACGCTGAACTTCTTCGAGTTCTGGCAGGCCTACGAGGACATCGTCCGGCGCGCCCGCGACGGCAAGCTCGGCATGGACGACTTCACCGGCGTCACGGTCTCGCTGACCAACCCCGGCGGCCTCGGCACCGTCCACTCGGTCCCCCGCCTGATGCCCGGACAGTCGGTCATCATGGGCGTCGGCTCGATGGACTACCCCGCGGAGTTCCAGGGCACCTCCCAGGACACCCTGAACAAGCTCGGCATCTCGAAGGTCATGACGCTCACGTCGACCTACGACCACCGGGTGATCCAGGGCGCCGCCTCCGGCGAGTTCCTGCGGATCGTCGCGAACCTGCTGCTCGGCGAGAACGACTTCTACGACGAGATCTTCAAGGCGCTGCGCATCCCCTACGAGCCGGTCCGCTGGCTCAAGGACATCGACGCCTCGCACGACGACGACGTCACGAAGGCCGCCCGCGTCTTCGAGCTGATCCACTCCTACCGCGTCCGCGGCCACGTCATGGCCGACACGGACCCGCTGGAGTACAAGCAGCGCAAGCACCCCGACCTGGACATCACCGAGCACGGCCTCACCCTGTGGGACCTGGAGCGCGAGTTCGCGGTCGGCGGCTTCGCCGGCAAGTCGATGATGAAGCTGCGCGACGTCCTCGGCGTCCTGCGCGACTCGTACTGCCGCACCACCGGCATCGAGTTCATGCACATCCAGGACCCGAAGCAGCGCAAGTGGCTCCAGGACCGCATCGAGCGCACGCACGCCACGAAGCCCGAGCGCGAGGAGCAGCTGCGCATCCTGCGCAGGCTGAACGCCGCCGAGGCCTTCGAGACGTTCCTCCAGACGAAGTACGTCGGCCAGAAGCGCTTCTCCCTGGAGGGCGGCGAGTCCGTCATCCCGCTGCTCGACGCCGTCATCGACAGCGCCGCCGAGTCGCGTCTGGACGAGGTCGTCATCGGCATGGCCCACCGCGGCCGGCTGAACGTCCTCGCGAACATCGTGGGCAAGTCGTACGCCCAGATCTTCCGCGAGTTCGAGGGCAACATGGACCCCAAGTCCATGCACGGCTCCGGCGACGTGAAGTACCACCTGGGCGCCGAGGGCACCTTCACCGGCCTGGACGGCGAGCAGATCAAGGTCTCGCTCGCCGCGAACCCGTCCCACCTGGAGACGGTCGACCCGGTCATCGAGGGCATCACCCGCGCCAAGCAGGACATCATCAACAAGGGCGGCACGGACTTCACGGTCCTGCCGGTCGCCCTGCACGGTGACGCGGCCTTCGCGGGCCAGGGTGTGGTCGCCGAGACGCTCAACATGTCGCAGCTGCGCGGCTACCGCACGGGCGGCACGGTCCACATCGTCATCAACAACCAGGTCGGCTTCACCGCCGCCCCGGAGTCGTCGCGCTCCTCCATGTACGCCACGGACGTGGCCCGCATGATCGAGGCGCCGATCTTCCACGTGAACGGCGACGACCCCGAGGCCGTCGTCCGCATCGCGCGGCTCGCCTTCGAGTTCCGTCAGGCGTTCAACAAGGACGTCGTGATCGACCTCATCTGCTACCGCCGCCGCGGTCACAACGAGTCGGACAACCCGGCGTTCACGCAGCCGCTGATGTACGACCTGATCGACAAGAAGCGCTCGGTGCGCAAGCTCTACACCGAGTCCCTCATCGGTCGCGGCGACATCACCCTGGAAGAGGCCGAGCAGGCCCTGCAGGACTTCCAGGGGCAGCTGGAGAAGGTCTTCACGGAGGTCCGCGAGGCCATCTCGCAGCCCGCCGAGGCGGAGGTCCCGGCCCCCGAGGCCGAGTTCCCGGTGAACGTCGACACGTCGATCACCCAGGAAGTCGTCAAGCGGATCGCCGAGTCCCAGGTCAACATCCCCGACCGGGTCACCGTCCACCCGCGTCTGCTGCCGCAACTGCAGCGCCGCGCGTCGATGGTCGAGGAAGGCACGATCGACTGGGGCATGGGCGAGACCCTCGCCATCGGCTCGCTGCTTCTCGAGGGCACGCCGGTCCGTCTGTCGGGCCAGGACTCGCGTCGTGGCACGTTCGGTCAGCGCCACGCGGTCCTCATCGACCGCGAGACGGGCGAGGACTTCACGCCGCTCCAGTACCTCTCCGAGGACCAGGCGCGCTACAACGTCTACGACTCGCTGCTCTCCGAGTACGCGGTGATGGGCTTCGAGTACGGCTACTCGCTGGCCCGTCCCGAGTCGCTCGTCATGTGGGAAGCGCAGTTCGGTGACTTCGTCAACGGCGCTCAGACGGTGGTGGACGAGTACATCTCGGCCGCCGAGCAGAAGTGGAACCAGCACTCCGGCGTCACGCTGCTCCTGCCGCACGGCTACGAGGGCCAGGGACCGGACCACAGTTCCGCCCGCATCGAGCGCTTCCTCCAGCTGTGCGCGCAGAACAACATGACGGTCGCGATGCCGACCCTTCCGTCGAACTACTTCCACCTCCTGCGGTGGCAGGTGCACAACCCGCACCACAAGCCGCTGGTGGTCTTCACCCCGAAGTCGATGCTGCGCCTCAAGGCGGCGGCCTCGAAGACGGAGGAGTTCACGACGGGTGGCTTCCGCCCGGTCATCGGCGACGAAACGGTCGAGGCGTCGGCGGTCCGCAAGGTCGTCTTCTGCGCGGGCAAGCTGTACTACGACCTCGAGGCCGAGCGGAAGAAGCGCGAGGTCACGGACACCGCGATCATCCGCATCGAGCGCCTGTACCCGCTGCCGGGTGCCGAGCTCCAGGCGGAGATCGCGAAGTACCCGAACGCCGAGAAGTACCTGTGGGCGCAGGAGGAGCCGGCGAACCAGGGCGCGTGGCCCTTCATCGCCCTCAACCTCATCGACCACCTGGACCTGGCGGTCGGCGCGGACATCCCGCACGGCGAGCGCCTGCGCCGCATCTCGCGGCCGCACGGCTCGTCCCCGGCGGTCGGCTCGAAGAAGCGCCACGAGCAGGAGCAGGAACAGCTCCTGAGCGAGGTCTTCGAGGCCTAGGCCTGAGCGGTCCGTCCGAGCGGTTCGTACGGCGGTGGGCCCGGTCCCGAGTGCTTGTCACCCGGGGCCGGGCCCACCGGCGTACCGGCTTATCCTGGACTTCCGTCCAGAACACGTCGACCGTCCGAACGCGGAGCCTGTCTTGTACTTCACCGACCGTGGCATCGAGGAGCTGGAGAAGCGGCGCGGCGAGGAGGAAGTCACCTTCGAGTGGCTCGCCGAGCAGCTCCGCACCTTCGTGGACCTCAACCCGGACTTCGAGGTCCCGGTGGAGCGCCTGGCGACCTGGCTGGCCCGCCTGGACGACGAGGACGAGGACGAGTAGACCCGTCATCCGCAGGTCATCCGCCGGTCTCAGCCCCGCGGCGACCCGGCGTCAGCGGCCCGAACCGGCCCGCACCCTGTCGTAGGCAAGCCCCAGGGAGCCGTGGATTAGCAGGAGCGCGCCGGCCACGCCCCAGCCCCCGCTGCGCCGCCGCACGGCCCACGCCGCCAGCGGCAGTCCCGCGGCGATCTGCGCCACCGCGAGGGCGCGCGCCCGGGGTCCCCGCAGCCAGGGGCCGAAGGGCCCCCGCTCGACCACGTCCAGCTCCGCACGCACCGCGTCCCGCCACCCGGACCACTCGACCTCCCGTACTCCCGGCGCCACGCGTGCCACCGCGCGCAGCCGGTCCGCGGGTTCACCGGGGCCGAGGCCGGCCGGGAGTGCCACCTCCGCCCGCGCGAGGACGGCGAGCAGCCCCAGGAGCCGCGCGCGGGCGTCGGAGTCCGTGTCGGGGCGCCCCAGGGCCTCCAGGGCCTGCAGATCCAGGACGGGGTCGAGGCCGAGCCGGGCGGCGAAGGTCCGCAGCGCCTCGTCCTCGCCCACGGGCGTGCCGTTCGCCAGCCACACGTACTCGACGGTGCGCCGGAAGCCCGCGGCCAGGGTGCAGCCCGAGCGGTCCGAGTCCCACCACAGCGCGAGTACGGGCCAGGGCGCCCCGACGGCGAGCGCGGTGGCCCAGCCCGTGAGCACCCGGTCGACCGGTTCGTCTCCGTGCACCCAGGGTTTGCCCTCGGGCACGAGCACGCTCCACTCGCGCCCCGCCGGGGCGAGCAGCAGTTGTTCGCGCAACAGGCGGGCGGCGGGCTCGACCGCGTCGGGTTCGGCCCGGCAGAGCAGCAGCGCACCGGCGGCGGCGTGCTCGAAAGCTTCGGACGACATGGCCCCACGCTAGGCCAAATCGCCATATTTGGCGCAGAGGAGCAAGGGTGTCTTGACTTTCCGTGACCACGATATATCGTGTGTTGGAGAGACGCGATATGGCGCGTTGTTCCTCCGGGCTTCCGGCCCTCCCGTGCACAGCAGCTCCGCCCGCAGCGCCCCGTCCGCAGCAGCCCCGCCCGCCGAGGAGGTCAGCCCGATGTCAGAGTGGTCCGTCGCCGAGCCCCAGAAGCTCACGTTCGACGCCCCCGTGAAGACCCTCCACGTGCGCGTGGTCAACGGAACGGTGAACGTCGTGGGCACCGACGAAGTTTCCGCCCGCCTCGAGGTCTCCGAGATCGAGGGGCCGCCCCTGACCGTCACGCAGGCCGACGGCGTGCTGACCGTGGCCTATGACGACCTGCCCTGGAAGGGCTTCCTCAAGTGGCTCGACCGCAAGGGCTGGCGCCGCAGCGCGGTCGTCTCCCTGGCCGTCCCCGCGGGCACCCGCGTCGAGGTGGGCGTGGTCGGGGCGGGCGCCGTGGTGACGGGGATCGAGGGGAGCACGGAGGTCAAGGGGGTCACCGGGGACACGACGTTCGTCGGCCTCTCGGGCCGTATCCGCGCCGACACGGTCTCGGGCAGCGTGGAGGCCCAGGGCATCACCGGCGACCTGCGCTTCAACTCGGTCTCCGGCGATCTGACGGTCTTCGAGGGAGCGGGGTCGTCCGTCCGGGCCGACTCGGTGAGCGGCTCGATGGTCGTGGACCTCGACCCGGCGGGCGTCCCGGCCGACATCGGCCTGACGAACGTCTCGGGCGAGATAGCGATCCGGCTGCCCCATCCGACGGACACGGACGTCGAGGCGAACACCGCGAGCGGCACGGTGTCCAACGCGTTCGAGGATCTGCGGGTCAGCGGCCAGTGGGGGGCGAAGAAGATCACCGGCCGCCTGGGATCGGGCAGCGGAAAGCTCAGGGCGACGACGGTGTCGGGGTCCATCGCGCTGCTGCGCAGGCCGCCGGCGGAGGATGAGCCGTCGGACGAGGCGCCTCCGACCGCCTCGCCCCAGGACACTCCCCCGACCGACGACGCCGCCCCGACCGACAAGAAGGTGCTCTGAGATGGCCCCCGTGTTCGCCCATGGCCGACTGCGCCTGTATCTGCTGAAGCTCCTGGACGAGGCGCCGCGCCACGGCTATGAGGTGATCCGCCTCCTGGAGGAGCGCTTCCAGGGGCTGTACGCGCCTTCGGCGGGCACGGTGTACCCGCGCCTGGCGAAGCTGGAGGCCGAGGGCCTGGTCACCCACACCACGGAAGGCGGCCGGAAGGTGTACGCCATCACGGACGCGGGCCGCGCCGAACTGGCCGACCGCAGCGGTGAGCTGGCCGACCTGGAGCTGGAGATCCGTGACTCCGTCGCCGAGCTCGCCGCGGAGATCCGGGACGGTGTGCGGGGCGCGGCCGGTGAGCTCCGCCGGGAGATGCGGGAGGCGGCCAAGGAGGCGCGCGCGTCCGGCGGCGCGGCCGAGGGCAAGAGCGGGGCGGGCTCCGGCGCCGGCTCGGGCTCCGGCAGGCCCTTCCCCGATCCCTCGGACTTCTTCGACGGCTCCTGGGGCGACAAGGAGGGCTGGCGCCAGGCCAAGGAGGAGTTCAAGCGCGCCAGGACGGAGTGGAAGGAGCAGGCCCGGCGGGCGAAGGACGAGACCCGCAGGGCACGCGAGGACGCCCAGCGCGCCCGCCGCCAGGCCCAGGACGCGCAGGAGAAGGCGCGCGCCCAGGTTCAGGAGGAGGTGCAGCGCATCGCGCGGCGCGTCCAGGACCAGGTGCAGGACCACTTCACCCGGGGTGACTGGCCGACCGGGGTCCGCGAGGGCCTGACCGAACTGGCGAAGGAGTTCGGCGACTTCGGCAAGGACATCGGAAAGGACCTGGGCAAGGACTTCGGCGACTTCGGCCGCAAGGAGCCGCGCTCCACCGCCGAGGAGCCCAAGTTCACCGCCGCCCCGGAGGACGGGGTCCCCACGGAGTACGTCCCGGAGTGGGCCCAGGAGGACACCACCGGCAACCCGTCACGGGACCTGGACCGCCTCCTGGACCGCTTCCGTGACGACATCCGCGACGCCGCCAGGGACCACGGCGTGACGGAGGACCAACTGCGCGACGCCCGCCGTCACTTGTCGGCGGCGGCGGCCCACATCGCCGCGACACTGCGCGCCCCGAAGGGCTGACCCGGGGACGCCGAGGCCACCGGCCGCCTACACGGGGCCGGAGCCGGAGGCGGGGCCACTACCGGAGCCAGGGCCATTGCCGGAGCCGTACAGCACCCGCTCCACCGACTCATGGGTCACGCCATGGTCCGCGAGCACCTCGCTGACCATGCCGGGGCGGACGGTCAGGGCGAACAGGATGTGCTCGTCGCCGATCTGCCGGTCCCTGCGGGCGGTGGCCATGCGCAGGGACTTCACCAGGGTGTCCTTGGCCTCGCGGGTGAACGGCCGGTGCCCGCTCCAGCTCCGGCCGGAGCGCCCGGCCCCGCGTCCGCCCGCCAACGCACCGGCGCCATGGGTCTCTTCGACCCGGGAGACGATCTCGGACACGTCGATGCCGAGTCCCGCCAGTGCCTCCGTGTCGGCCTGCGAGAGGCCCCCGCGGCGCCGTGCCTCGCCCAGGGCGCCCTCGATCGAGTCGCGGCGGCGCGTGGCCCCGAGCGAGGCCAGGGCGAAGGACGCCCGGCTCGCCTCGCGGTCCAGCAGCGCGAGGAGCATGTGCCCGTCGTCGACGGAGGCGGCGCCCTCCCCCTCGGCATGCTCGACCGCGCCCTTGACGACGGCGCGGGCGTCCTTCGTGAACCGCTCGAACATCACTGCCTCCCGTACTTCTTGTGCACGGCCTGCCTGCTCACTCCGAGCTCCGCGGCGATCCCCTGCCACGACCAGCCCTGCCGGCGCGCACTGCGCACCTGCACGGCCTCCAACTGCTCCACCAGCCTCCGCAGCGCGGAGACGGCCCGCAGTCCGACGCGTGGGTCACGGTCACCCGCACGCTCGGCGAGATCCGTAGCTTCGGTCATGCACGTCAACTTACGTTGACAGGGAGACATTGTCAACCAATGTTGACATCCGGGCTCAGCCGGCTTCGAGCACGATCTTCCCGAAGAGGTCGCCGGACTGCAGACGCTCGAAGCCCTCGCGCGCCCGGTCGAGCGGCAGCACCTCGTCGATGACGGGACGCACGCCCGTGGCCGCGCAGAAGGACAGCAGGTCCTCCAGTTCGTCCTTGGACCCCATCGTCGAACCGACGATCTTCAACTCCAGGAAGAAGACACGGGTCAGCTCCGCGTGCGAGGGCCGGTCACCGCTGGTCGCCCCCGAGATCACCAGAGTGCCGCCCGGCTTGAGGGACTTGACGGAGTGCGACCAGGTCGCCGCCCCCACCGTCTCGATGACGGCGTCCACCCGCTGCGGCAGGCGGGCGCCGGACTCGACGGCCTCCACCGCGCCCAGTTCCAGGGCCCGCTTCCGCTTGGCCTCGTCGCGGCTCGTGGCGAAGACCCGCAGCCCCGCCGCCTTGCCGAGCACGATCGCGGCCGTCGCGACACCGCCACCGGCGCCCTGGACGAGTACCGAATCCCCGGGCCGCACCCCGGCGTTGGTGAAGAGCATGCGGTACGCGGTGAGCCACGCGGTCGGCAGGCAGGCCGCCTCGGCGAACGACAGTTCCTTCGGCTTGGGCAGCAGATTCCACGTGGGGACGGCGACCTGCTCGGCGAACGTCCCCTGGTACTTCTCGGTCAGGATGGAGCGGGTCTCCGCGGGACCCACCCCATGGCCGGTCTGGCCGATGACGGAGTGCAGGACGACCTCGTTGCCGTGCTCGTCGATGCCCGCGGCGTCACAGCCGAGGATCATCGGCAGCCTGGCATCGGTGAGCCCGACCCCGCGCAGGGACCACAGGTCGTGGTGGTTGAGAGAGGCGGCCCGGACGTTAACGGTCGACCAGCCGGGCCTGGGGTCGGGGGCGGGACGCTCCCCCAACTCGAGTCCGTTGAGCGGCTGGTCACGGTCGATGCGGGCGGCGTAGGCAGCGAACATGTGGCAGACGATAGGCGTGCGGCCTACCCGCACGTAACCTCGCACGACTGTGACACGCGCCGCGCCCCCGCCCCGTACGCAACACGTGCGTACGAGACGGGGGCGCGGGTCACACCGTGCGGCGCACCGGTCAGCGGCGAGCCACGCCCTCGGCCCGCGCGGCAGCGGCGACGGCCGCGGTGACCGCCGGAGCGACCCTCTCGTCGAACGGCGAGGGGATCACGTAGTCGGCGGACAGCTCGTCGCCCACCACGCCGGCCAGTGCCTCAGCGGCGGCGATCTTCATCGTCTCGGTGATGCGCGAGGCCCGCACCTGCAGCGCGCCCGCGAAGATGCCGGGGAAGGCGAGCACGTTGTTGATCTGGTTCGGGTAGTCCGAACGCCCGGTCGCGACGACGGCCGCGTACTTGTGGGCGATGTCGGGGTGCACCTCGGGGTTCGGGTTGGCCATGGCGAACACGAACGAGTTCGGTGCCATGGAGGCGACCGCGGGCTCGGGGACGGTGCCGCCCGAGACGCCGATGAACACGTCCGCACCCGCGAGGGCGCTCTCCAGCGAACCGCTGAGCCCGGCCTTGTTGGTGATCTCCGCGAGCTCACGCTTGACCGGGGTGAGGTCGTCCCGGTCCCGGCTCACGACGCCCTTGCGGTCCGCGACCGCCACATCGCCGAGGCCCGCCTCGAGGAGGAACTTGGCGATGGCGACCCCGGCCGCACCGGCACCGGAGATCACGGCACGCAGCTCACCGAGCGTGCGCCCGGTGAGCCGTGCCGCGTTCCGCAGCGCGGCGAGCGTCACGACCGCCGTGCCGTGCTGGTCGTCGTGGAAGACCGGAATGTCGAGCCGCTCCTGGAGCTTGCGCTCGATCTCGAAGCAGCGCGGGGCCGAGATGTCCTCGAGGTTGACGCCTCCGAAGGACGGCGCGAGCCGCACCACGGTCTCGACGATCTCGTCCGCGTCCGTGGTCGCGAGCGCGATCGGGACCGCGTCCACGCCGCCGAACTGCTTGAAAAGAATGGCCTTGCCCTCCATCACGGGGAGGGAGGCCTCGGGGCCGATGTCACCGAGGCCGAGCACGGCCGTGCCGTCGGTGACCACGGCCACGACGTTCGACTTCCATGTGTAGTCGTTCACCAGCTCCGGCTGCTCGGCGATCGCGGTGCACACTTTCGCGACGCCGGGCGTGTACGCCAGGGACAGGTCGTCCTTGTCCCGCACGGGCACGGTGGCCTGCACGGCCATCTTGCCGCCACGGTGCAGCGCGAACGCCGGATCGAAGGGCTCTTCAGCGCCTTCGTGACCCGTATTGCTGTCGCTGCGAGGATTGACGATCTCCGCTGCCACTTGTCTTACCCCTTAAGTCTTAAATCATCAGTTGAGGGTGTCCACTCCTGGTTGAGAAGTGGGCGGGCACCGCGCCTGTTCCCCGCCTGTCGGCGGAGGGAGGTACAGACACGCGAGCGCGCCGCACACGCGCTCTGGGCCCCGGATGAGGGGTGTAACGCACCTTTCTACCTGACGGTGCTCGGCCTGGGCGAGTGGGATTGGTTACCTGAGGTGCCCTTGACCGTTGTAGTGGCCCGACAACAACGGGAGACGGGCGGATGCCCGGTTTTTCGTCGCGAGCCCGTCACCGGTCCACATCGCGAGATTCACCCGAGATTCACGGAAGATCTCAGATGGCGGTACTTCGTTCCCGACCGGTACGGCCCTGTTGTCCCGGCCTGTCTGGGTTACCGGGCGACCCGTTATCCGATTTTGACATCTCTGGCACCCAGAATCGGACGGTCCGAATGGCAAGATGCCGTCATCACACGAGGTCGCGACACCCGAAGGTGTGTGCACGACCGCTCGGCAACTCCCTCATCCGCCGGAGGACCCTCATGACCGCACGCTCCATTTGTCGTTCCACCGCCGGTAAGTCCGCGAAGTCCCGGATGGCCACGGTCGGCGCGATCGCGGTCGCCGGCGCGCTGCTGCTGACCGGCTGCGGTGACCAGACCAAGAGCAAGGACGAGGGCGGCGAGAAGGTGAGCAACGCGCCGCTCGCCGACAAGCTCCCCAAGGACATCCGTGACGCGGGTGTCATCAAGGTCGGTTCGGACATCGCGTACCCGCCCGTCGAGTTCAAGGACAAGTCCGGCAAGACCGTCGGCATCGACCCCGACCTCGGCGCCGCCCTCGGCAAGCAGCTCGGGGTGGAGTTCCAGTTCGACAACGGCACCTTCGACACGCTGCTCGGCGGTCTGCGCTCCAAGCGCTACGACCTCGCGATGTCGGCCATGACCGACACCAAGAACCGCCAGGAAGGCGTCGACGAGGAGACCGGCAAGAAGATCGGCGACGGCGTCGACTTCGTCGACTACTTCACGGCCGGTGTCTCGATCTACACCAAGAAGGGCGACGACCAGGGCATCAAGACCTGGAGCGACCTCTGCGGCAAGAAGATCGTCGTCCAGCGCGGCACCGTCTCGCACGACCTGGCCAAGGCCGAGTCGAAGAAGTGCAAGAGCGGCAAGAAGATCACCATCGAGTCCTTCGACAACGACCAGCAGGCCCAGACCCGGCTGCGCTCCGGCGGCGCGGACGCGGGCTCGTCCGACTTCCCGGTCGCCGCGTACGCGGTGAAGACCTCGGGCGGCGGCAAGGACTTCGAGCTGGTCGGCGAGCAGGTCGAGGCCGCTCCGTACGGCATCGCGATCTCCAAGAAGAACCCCGAGCTGCGTGACGCGATCAAGGCCGCGCTCGACGCGATCATCAAGAACGGCGAGTACGACAAGATCATCTCGAAGTGGGGCGTCGAGGACGGCGCGGTCAAGGAAGCCCAGATCAACGGCGGCAAGTGACCGCGTAAAACGTCTCGCCGCTGAAAGGCCACTCCCGTGACAACCGACATCTCCAAGAAGGGGCCGGAGGACACACCCCCGTCCTCCCGCCCTGAGGCCATCAAGGCCATCCCGGTCCGGCACTACGGCCGGTACGTCGCCGCCGTCGTCGCCATCGCGGCGCTCGCCGCGATCGTCTACGCGTTCTCCCAGGGCGACATCAACTGGAACGCGATCCCCGAGAACTTCTTCGACGACCGCATCCTCAAGGGCGTCCGCGAGACCCTGATCCTGACCGCCCTGTCGATGCTCATCGGCGTGGTCGGCGGCGTCATCCTCTCGGTGATGCGGATGTCGAGGAACCCGGTGACCTCCTCGATCGCCTGGTTCTACATCTGGTTCTTCCGCGGTACGCCGGTCCTGGTCCAGCTCTTCGTCTGGTTCAACCTCGGCTTCGTCTTCGACTACGTGAACCTCGGCCCCGTCTACAAGGACGAGTGGTCGGACTTCATGACGCCGTTCCTGACGGCGCTGCTGGGCCTCGGTCTCAACGAGGCCGCGTACATGGCGGAGATCTGCCGTGCCGGTCTGCTCTCGGTCGACGAGGGCCAGACCGAGGCCTCGCACGCGCTCGGCATGAGCCACGGCAAGACGCTGCGCCGGGTCGTGCTCCCGCAGGCGATGCGCGTGGTCGTGCCGCCGACGGGCAACGAAGTCATCAACATGCTGAAGACGACGTCGCTGGTCGCGGCGGTCCAGTACTACGAGCTCCTGCGGTACGCCCAGGACATCGGCACCTCGTCCGGCGCGACGGTGGAGACCCTGCTGCTCGCCGCGTGCTGGTACCTGATCATGACGTCGATCCTCAGCGTCGGTCAGTACTACCTGGAGCGTTACTACGCACGCGGTTCGTCGCGCTCCCTGCCGGACACCCCGTTCCAGAAGATCAAGGCCAACATGTTGTCGCTCGGCAACCGCGCGGGAGGTGTGCGCTGATGACCACCGCCATGGTGAAGTCCGAGGGCGTCCACAAGTCCTTCGGCCACGTCGAGGTCCTCAAGGGCATCGACCTGGAGGTCAAGTCGGGTGAGGTCTTCTGCCTCATCGGCCCGTCCGGCTCCGGCAAGTCGACCTTCCTGCGCTGCATCAACCACCTGGAGAAGATCAACGCCGGCCGACTCTACGTCGACGGCGAACTGGTCGGCTACCGGCAGAAGGGAGACAAGCTGTACGAGCTCAAGGACAGCGAAGTCGCCCTCAAGCGCCGGGACATCGGCATGGTCTTCCAGCGCTTCAACCTCTTCCCGCACATGACGGCCCTCGAGAACGTCATGGAGGCGCCGGTCCAGGTCAAGGGCGAGACGAAGGCGGCGGCGCGGGAGCGCGCCGGGTCGCTGCTGGAGCGCGTCGGCCTCGCCGACAAGGCGAAGAACTACCCCTCGCAGCTCTCGGGCGGCCAGCAGCAGCGTGTGGCCATCGCCCGCGCGCTCGCGATGGAGCCGAAGCTGATGCTCTTCGACGAGCCGACGTCGGCGCTCGACCCGGAGCTCGTCGGTGACGTCCTCGACGTCATGCGCGACCTCGCGGAGTCCGGCATGACGATGGTCGTCGTCACGCACGAGATGGGCTTCGCGCGCGAGGTCGGCGACAGCCTCGTCTTCATGGACGAGGGCGTCGTGGTCGAGTCCGGCAACCCGCGCGACGTCCTGACCAACCCGCAGCACGAGCGGACGCAGTCCTTCCTGTCGAAGGTCCTGTAACGCGTACGCACGCCGAAGGGGCGGTACGGATCGTCGATCCGTACCGCCCCTTCGTTTTCCCGCTACTTGAGGCCGAGGACCATCGCGTCCGAGGGTGATGCCCACACGGTCCGCGCCTCGCCGAAGCCCGCGTCGCGCAGTGTCCGCGCGTGCCACTCGGGCGAGGGGGTGTCGCCGTCCGCGTGCTCGCCGTAGATCTCGAAGCGCTTGGCGGTGGGGCCCGCGAGCACCGGGTCCTTGGCGGCGAGGTCCCACCAGTCACGCCAGTCCAGGGCGCCCTCGGCCTTGGCCCGGTCCATGCGGGCGTGCCGCTGGGCCCGGTCGGCGTCGTTCAGGCGGGGCGTGGCGGGGTCGGGCATGTGGTCGGCGTTCAGGAAGACGCCGCCGTCCCTGACAAGTCCCGCGAGCTGGCCGTAGAGCGCGGTGAGGGGCTCGCTGTGCAGCCAGTGCAGGGCGGTGGCGGTGAGGACGGCGTCGTACGAGTCGTACGGGAGCTGGGCCGTCCACTCCGGGTCCTTGAGGTCGGCGGTCACGAACGTGACGCGGTCGTCCCCGGCGAAGGTGCCCTCGGCGATGGCCAGGAGCGCGGGGTCGAGGTCGACGCCCGTGCTGACCGCGTTCGGGAACCTCTTGAGCAGCCGGTCCGTAATACTCCCCGTACCGCACGCGAGGTCGAGGACGCGCGGTGTGGTGCCGACCACGGCCTCGACCATGTCCAGCATGACCCTGAACCGCTCCTCGCGGTCGGGCAGATACCACTCCTGCTGCCGGTCCCAGCTGTCCTGCCAGGCGCGCCAGTCGGCCGTGGACACCGTTTCCGTCATGAGAAGCCCTCCCGTACGTAATACGCTCTCGTAATACCCTAGAAGCACGCGCAACCGTTACTCACGCACCTGACGAAGATAGCCCGCCCCGGTAAGGACTACAAGTGGAACTGGCCTATTACTCGGACTACGCCGTACGTCTGGTCAACAGCGAGGAGCCGGGTCGCAACAAGGACACGCTGACGACGGTGGAGGCGGTCCGCGAACTGTTCGGAGGCAACGCGCAGGCGGCTCGGCGCGCCACGGACTCCGATGTCACCCGCTTCCGCTCGGTGCGGGCCAGGCTCCGGGCGGTCTTCGAGGCGGCCGACGGCGGGGACGAGACCCTCGCGGTCGACCTGCTGAACTCACTGCTCATGGAGTTCCCGGTCAGCCCGCAGATCTCGGGCCACGACCATCGCGACGACGACGGCAACCCGCTGTGGCACATGCACCTGGCCGACCACCCGTCGAACGCGACGTCCGGCTACGCGGCGATCGCCGCGATGGGCCTGGCCTTCCACCTCACCGAGCACGGAGTGGACCGCCTGGGACTGTGCGAGGCAGCGCCGTGCCGCAACGCCTATCTCGACACGTCGACGAACCGCTCCCGGCGCTACTGCTCGGACCGCTGCGCGACCCGCGCGAATGTCGCCGCCTACCGCGCCCGCAAGCGTCTGGAGACGGAGCGGTCGGCCAGCACGGGGCGCGCGGCCGACACGGCCCAGCGCAGCAGGGTGAACGGCGAGCGCTGACCGGAGCCGAACCGGGGCGGGCGGTAGCGGAACCACACCTTCCCCAGGACGAGTTCCTCGGGCACCGTGCCGTAGTCCGTGCTGTCCCCTCCCGCGTACGTGTTGTCCCCGAGGACCCACCAGCCGCCCTCGCGCCGCTCGGCGGCCCGCTTGACGACCAACAGGTCCTGCTGGAACGGATGGCGGAGCACCACCACGTCACCCGCTCGGACCCGTGCGCCCCACTGCACCACCAAACGGTCCCCGTGGTACAGCGTGGGCACCATCGAAGGGCCGGTCACCTCGGCCGCGCCCCACGGCAACACGGCCCTTCTGCGTTCGCTCTCCTGCGACAGCTCCGGCATCCCCGCACCTCCCCGGTCCGATCCTCCACCAGTCCCAGTCTGACCCCGGACTTTTGTCCTAAGCCCATGGGGGCACTCGCGAAAAGCCGTCTCTCACGGAGTAATGTCCCACCTGAGAAGACGATCACGAGGAAGGACCGCTGCATGCTTTCCCGCCTGTTTGCCCCCAAGGTAAAGGTCAGCGCCCACTGCGACCTCCCCTGCGGCGTGTACGACCCGGCCCAGGCCCGCATCGAGGCGGAGTCGGTCAAGGCCGTCCAGGAGAAGATGGCCGCCAACGACGACGCGCAGTTCCAGACGCGCGCCATCGGCATCAAGGAGCAGCGCGCGGAGCTCGCCAAGCACCACGTGTCGGTGCTCTGGAGCGACTACTTCAAGCCCCCGCACTTCGAGAAGTACCCGGAGCTGCACCAGCTGGTGAACGACACCCTGAAGGCCCTCTCGGCCGCCAAGGGCTCGTCGGACCCGGCCACGGGCCAGAAGGCGCTGGACTACATCGCCCAGATCGACAAGATCTTCTGGGAGACCAAGAAGGCCTGACCCACCGGTCGGCTCTTCGAGAGCGCACGCGAAAGCACCCGGCATCCGCGCGGAGCCGGGTGCTTTCGCGTTGCCTCAGCCCTGTAGCGACGCGAGACCTTTGCGCAGGTCCTCCGCGTTCATCACGGGGTAGATCTCGATCTCGGCGCCGAGCTCCAGGAAGAACGGCTCCGCGATGGACGGCATCTGCGAGCTGTCCTGCATGTCGAAGACGAAGGTGGCGGCCCGCCCGCCCTCACTGGGGCCGAAGTACGCCGCCTCCGGTTTGATCTGCTCCGTCACCGACTGCATCAGCTTCGGCAGCGTGCCGTTCTTGATCGCCTCGTTCGAGATCTGCGTGTCCAGACGTGCTCTCAGCATGACTCTCATGGCACTCACTTCCTCCCTCCCAGAATCTCGCATCAGGCCCGGTCGTGCAGCGCCAGATTCACCGCGAAGCCGAGGAACGCCACCCCGCTGAACTGCTCCAGGCGGCGCCGGAACGACGGACGCCGGATGCGCTCGCCGAGTGCGGATGCCGCGTAGGTGACGATCCAGTACCAGAGCGCGAGCTCCACCAGGTCGATCGCCGTGAGCAGCAGCGTCGCGCCGAAGACGGGGGCACCTTCCGGGATGAACTGCGGGATCAGGCTCATGTAGAAGAGCCCGGCCTTGGGATTGAGCAGGTTCGTGCCGAGCCCGGCACGGAAGGCCGCCCAGCGGTCCCGGGGCGAGGGCGGCTCGGCCCGCGCCGCTTCCTCCCGCTCCGGCTCCTGCTCCCGCTCCGGCTCCTGCTCCCGCACCCGGCGGCGGGACCGCCACAGCGCCGTTCCCCCCAGCCACGCCAGATAGACGGCGCCCCCGATGCGCAGGGCGTCGTACGCGAACCGGGACGTCGTGAGGAGCGCCGTCAGGCCGATCGCCGTCGCCACGCCCCAGGCCAGGCAGCCGGTGAGGATGCCGAGCGCGGCGGCCAGACCGCCGACCCTGCCGTGGGCCACGGAGGTGCGCAGGACCAGGAGGGTGTCCAGGCCGGGCGTGATGTTGATGATCGCGGCGACGCCCGCGAACGCGAGTGCGGCGGTGAGCATGACAGGAGGCTAGTCGGCGGCCCCGGTGGCGCGCCGTCGGATAAATCAGTTGCCGCGGCGGTCTGCCCCTGCTGCACTCTGCGTACGCCTAGACCCGTCAAGGAGACGCAATGCGCCGTTCGTTCATGTCCAGCCAGAAGGGAATTGCCATCAACCCAGAGGACATGACACTCAGTGCATACGTCGAGCACGTGCAACACCCTGAACCTGGGAATCCTGGCGCATGTTGACGCCGGCAAGACCAGCCTGACCGAGCGGCTGCTGCACGCCGCCGGTGTCATCGACGAGATCGGTCGCGTCGATGCGGGGAACACCCAGACCGATTCACTGGCCCTGGAGCGGCAGCGCGGCATCACGATCAAGTCCGCCGTCGTCTCCTTCGCCGTCGACGACGTCACCGTCAACCTCATCGACACCCCCGGTCACCCGGACTTCATCGCCGAGGTGGAGCGGGTCCTGAGCGTGCTCGACGGTGCCGTGCTCGTCGTCTCCGCCGTCGAAGGCGTCCAGGCGCAGACGCGCGTGCTCATGCGGACGCTGCGGCGGCTGCGCATCCCCACGCTCGTCTTCGTGAACAAGATCGACCGACGCGGCGCGCGCCACGAGGAGTTGCTCCGCGAGATCTCCGAGCGGCTCGCCCCGGACATCGTGCCCATGGGGGCGCCTGGCGGCCTCGGCGGGCGCGACGCGGCCTTCGTGCCGTTCGACGACGGCGATCCCTCCTTCACCGCCCGCCTCGTCGACGTACTCGCCGCGCACGACGACGCCCTGCTCGCCGCGTACGTCGAGGACGGGGACGGGCTCTCGGGCCGGCGGCTCCGCGCCGAACTCGGCACGCAGACCAAGAAGGCGCTCGTGCACCCGGTGTTCTTCGGTTCGGCCGCCACCGGCGCGGGCGTCGGTGAACTCATCGCGGGAATCCGTGAGTTGCTGCCCTCCGAGGACGGCGCCCCGCTCGCCGGCGACCCCGCGTCCGGCACCGTCTTCAAGGTCGAGCGCGGGGACGCCGGGGAGAAGGTCGCGTACGTACGGATGTTCGCGGGGACGATCCGTGCCCGGGACCGGCTGCCGTTCGGCGACGGGCGCGAGGGCAAGGTCACCGCGGTGAGCGTCTTCGACCGCGGGTCGGCCACCCCGCGCGAGGGGGTGTCCGCGGGGCAGATCGGGAAGCTGTGGGGGCTCGGCGACATCCGGATCGGCGATGTCATCGGCGTACCGCACGCGGGAAGGGGCGGCGAGGGGCAGCACTTCTTCTCGCCGCCCACCCTGGAGACCGTCGTCGTGCCCGCACGGCCCGGCGACAGGGGCGCGCTGCACCTCGCGCTCGCCCAGCTCGCCGAGCAGGACCCGCTGATCGACCTGCGGCAGGACGATCTGCGCCAAGAGGTTCACGTGTCGCTCTACGGCGAGGTCCAGAAGGAGGTCATCCAGGCGACCCTCCTCGACGAGTACGGCGTCGACGTCACGTTCCGCGAGACCACCACCATCTGCGTGGAGCGCGTGAGGGGCAGCGGGTCGGCCTTCGAGATCATCGACAAGGACGACAACCCCTTCCTCGCCACCGTCGGCCTGCGCGTCGATCCGGGCCCGCCCGGTTCCGGCGTGGAGTTCCGCCTGGAGGTCGAGCTCGGTTCGATGCCGTACGCCTTCTTCCGCGCCGTCGAGGAGTCCGTGCGGGAGGCCCTGCACCAGGGAGTCCACGGGTGGGAGGTCGACGACTGCGTCGTCACCATGACGCACTCCGGGTACTGGCCACGCCAGAGCCACGCGCACGGCACCTTCGACAAGAGCATGTCGAGCACGGCCGGAGACTTCCGGCAGCTCACCCCGCTGGTCCTCCTGAGCGCGCTGCGGCGGGCGGGCACCGAGGTCCACGAGCCGCTGCACCGGTTCCGGCTCACCGTCCCCGAGGACGTGTTCGGGCTGCTCCTGCCCGCGCTCTCGCGGCTCCGCGCGGTCCCGCACACCCAGACGGCGCGCGGAGCCTCGTACGTGGTCGAGGGCGACATCCCGGCGGCCCGCGTGCACGAACTTGAGCAGCTGCTGCCCTCGCTGACGCGCGGCGAGGGCGAGCTGGAGTCGGCCTTCGAGCGGTACCAGCCGGTCCGGGGCGAGACCCCGGACCGGCCGCGGACCGACCGCAACCCGCTCTGCCGCAAGGAGTACCTCCGGGAGGTGACGGGTGTCCGGCGCTGACGCGCCAGGACCCGGCCCCGGGTCAGCGCCGGAACGCGGGCAGGCCCAGGGCACGTACGCGAGCGGGGTCGACGAGGATGTTGAGCTCGACGATCCTGCCGCCGGCGATCGTGAACTCCATGACGGAGACGACCTCGCCGTCCGGCACCCCGACCATGCCGTAGCGGCCGTTGACGAGCGCGATCTCGGTGGTCGGCGCCGCCTTCGAGAACATCGCCGCCTGCCCCGCCACCGCCGACGCGCCCCGAACCAGCTTCGAGAGCCCGGAGGCCAGTTCGCCGGTGTCGGCCCGCAACACCACGTCCGGGTCGAGCAGTTCGAGCAGCGCGTCGAAGTCGCCGCCCCGCGCCGCCGCGAGGAAGGCGCCGACGACCTCGCGCTGACGCACGGGATCGTTGTCGGGAGTGGGCGCCGAGCCCTGCACCCGGCGGCGGGCCCGGCTCGCCAGCTGGCGGGTCGCGGCCGGGGTGCGCTCCACGATCGGGGCGACCTCGTCGAAGGGCACGGCGAACATGTCGTGCAGCACGAAGGCGAGGCGTTCGGCGGGGGCCAGCGTCTCCAGGACGACGAGCAGCGCGAGACCGACCGAGTCGGCGAGCAGCACCTCCTGCTCGGGGTCGGCCACGTCTCCCCAGCTCACCACCGGGTCCGGCACATGGGTGTCGAGCGACACCGGCAGGGATTCCTCGCGCCGCGACTGCCGCGTACGCAGCATGTCGAGGCAGATCCGGCCGACGACGGTGGTCAGCCAGCCCCCCAGGTTCGACACCCCGCTGATGTCGGAGCGGCTGAGCCGGATCCAGGCCTCCTGGACCGCGTCATCGGTCTCGCCGAGCGAACCGAGCATGCGATAGGCGACCGCCTTCAGATGCGGCCGGTGCTCCTCGAAACGGACCGCCAGCGCCTCGCCCTGATCTACTGCTGCTGCTTCGTCCTGGTCCATCCGTCACATTCCCCCTTCGCGGTACGTCAGAGCAATGACGCACCGTGCACGCGCACTTGAAGGAGAACAGTAATGAACACCGATGCGACAGGGCCCCGTTCGGCCGAGCAGCGCAAGCGGGACACCCTGCACCGTCTCACCCATGACGTCGACGCGTGGGTGGCGACGGCCGACGCGGCCGGCGGGGCCCCGTACCTGGTCCCGCTGTCCTTCCACTGGGACGGCGAGAGCCTGCTGGTGGCCACTCCCGATGCCAGCGTCACCGGCCGCAACCTCCGGGCGACCGGGAAGGCGCGGGTCGGCGTCGGGCCGACCCGCGACGTCGTCATCATCGAGGGGACCGTACGCGCCCTGGCCGAGGACGAGTTGACCCCCGAGGACCGTGCCACCTTCGCCGAGCGGACGGGCTTCGACCCGAGCAAGCTCGACACCCTCTACACCTACTTCCGCATCACCCCGCAGCGGCTCCAGGCCTGGCGCGAGGCCGACGAGATCCAGGGCCGGGAGCTGATGCGGGGCGGGCGGTGGACGGTGGGGTGAGCCGTGCGGCAGCGGCGGGCCCGGCGCCCTGGGTCAGTCGCTGCCGAGCACCGGGGCCAGCGCCTCCCGGAGGTCG
The DNA here is from genome assembly GCF_053607685.1 of Streptomyces sp. NPDC055099. Classification (NCBI taxonomy): domain Bacteria; kingdom Bacillati; phylum Actinomycetota; class Actinomycetes; order Kitasatosporales; family Streptomycetaceae; genus Streptomyces; species Streptomyces sp. NPDC055099. The sequence goes on from NZ_JBSGUA010000009.1 coordinate 201,626, forward strand.
TCGGGGCCGGTGTAGAAAAGCCCCGTCATGCCGAGCGCGACGGCCGCCTCCACGTTCTCCTTGCGGTCATCCACGAACAGGCAGCGCTCGGCGGGGACTCCCGTGCGCTCCACGGCGAGTTCGTAGATCCGGTGGTCGGGCTTGACGATGCCGACGTCGGCGCTGCTGACCACGGTGTGCGCGAGGTCGGCGATGCCGAGTTCGGCCAGGTCGGCGTCGAGCCAGGGCGTCGCGTTCGTCACGAGCGCCACGTGCAGATGCGCGCGGGCCCGCCTGAGCAGGTCCACCACGGTGGCGTCCGCGGAGAAGCCGGTCTCGGCGAGCGCGGTGCCCAGGGCGTGCCCGCGCTCGTGGGGCACCCGGTCGGCGAGGCCGTGCGCGATGGCCTGGACCCACTCCTCCTTGCCGATGCGCCCGAGCATCAGCGGCTGGTCGGTCTCGGGTGCGAAGGCGATCTCGGCGGTGCTGCCGTGGGGAAGACCGGCGGCGCGCTCCATCTCCTCCACCCGCGTCATGTCGTAGAAGCGGATCACGCCGTCGAGATCGCAGAGCACCGCGTCGAACGGCAGCGGCGGCACCTGCCAGGAGAACCGCAGCTTCTCCTTGGCGTCGGCGCCGATCCGGCCGTAGAAGCGGATCGCGCCCTCGTTCCACGCGGGCGTCTGCCACTGGACCTCGGTGAGGCCGAGGGCACGGGCCTCCGCGGCCACCGCGTCCGTCAGGCGCTCGCCGAGGCCGAGGCCCCGGTGACCGTCCCGCAGGAAGAGGCAGTCCATGTGGAGGTATTCGGCGCCGTCCCAGGTGGAGATCTCCGGCGCACACGTGGCGTAGCCGACGACGTCGCCGCCGGGCAGCTCGGCCACCAGACAGCGCAGCCGCGGGTCCGGCACCCCGAAGAGGAGGGCCTGCAGGCGCTGTTCGAGGCCGGGGGCGGGCGGGGCACCCTTCTCGTACGCGGCGTGCTCGGCGACGAGTTCCACGACGCGGGGGAGGTCGGCGGGGCGTGCGTGGCGTATGCGGGGTGCTTCGGCCTTCTCGTACGTCATCGCAGGTCACCCTCGATGACGTCCCGGCCCCAGGCGGTGAGCCGCTCCGTGAGGCTTCCGCTCCCGTCGAGCACGCACCGCACGTACGCGTCGCGCTCGTGCGTGAGCACGGCGGCCTCCCACACGCAGGGCGCGAGCCCGGCCCGCCCCGGCCTCAGCTCACCCGGCTCCCCGGCGGGACCCGTGAAGACCGCGAGGTCGGACATGTACCCCTCGATCCAGCTCTGCATGAGGACGTAGTCCCCGTCACCGCCCGCGTGCACGATCAGCACGGCGAGCCCGGCCGACCCACGGGCACCGCCAAGCCTCAGATGCGCCCCCGCGATAGCGAGCGCGGACTCCTCGTCCCGCCCGGTCACCTTCCGCCCGGGGGCCTCGACGGCGTACACCTTCACGAGATGCCCGCCGGCCTCGCGGACGCCAAGGTGCCGTGCGGTGCGCGCGTGATGTCCGTCGGCGAGCGCAAGCAGCCGCTCACCGTCGACAGCCGACGGAAGTACAACAAGCTCGGTCATGTCCATGCGCCCATGATGCAGATGTCCCGCGCATCATGGGGACACGGATGCCCTCAGTCGTCGTCGGAGCGCGCGGGCGCGGGCTCCACCTCGGCCTCGGTCCGGTTCGCCGCGGGTTCGTCGACGCACGCGTCGCACCGCGGGTTGTGGCAGGGGCCGGGGCCCCACACGGGGACGTACGCCCCGAGCACCTTGCGTCGCTTGATGGCCGTACCGACAGGCCGTCCGCAGCTCGCGCACACCGGCTCGCTCCGCGGACGGGGGCCGGACCGGCTCCCATCGCTGCCCATACGTCCAGGGTAGAGCGGGCCACCCCGACCGGAAAGCCCGGCCGCGCGTCCTTCTGCGGGTACGGCCGTCAGCGCTTCCCGCGCCGCGTCCGCACGACGGTGCCGCGCGAGCGCGTCACCCCCGGCGGATGCCCTCCGTGTCGAACTCCCCCGCCACCACCTGGCGCGCGCACTCCGCGAGCCGCAGCCGGTTCGAGCGGGCATGGCGCCGCAGCGCCGCGAACGCCTCGTCGACCGTGCACTTCCAGCGCTCGGCGAGCACACCTTTCGCCTGCTCGATGACGATCCGGCTGACGAGCGCCTCCTGCAACTGGCCGCGCTCCGTCTCGCTCTGCTCCAGGGAGCGCCGCTGGAGGATCGCGATCGTGGCGACATCCGCGAGCGCCTGGGCGAGCGCGATCTCGTCGGGCCCCATCACCTGCGGCCGCGCCTGGAAGAGATTCAGCGTGCCGACCGCCTGATCGCCCTGGCGCAGGGGCAGCACCTGCGTCATGGTGTAGCCCGCTTCCTTGGCGCGCGTCGCGAACTGCGGCCAGGCGATGTTCGCCTCCAGGCCGGTGAGCGCGATGTTCGTGTACGCCGTGCCGGAGCGGTAGCAGTCCATCGATGGCCCCTCCTCCTGCTGGAGGGCGAACAGGTCGAGCACCCAGGCGTGCTCGCCGGACGCGGCGACGAGCTTCAAGTCGTCCTGCGAATCCGCCAGCAGGACACCCACCGCCGAGACGCCGAGCAGTTCCACACACCGCACGGCGAGGCTCTGCAGGAACTCGACGACCTCGAAGTCGTCGGTCACGGAGTCGGCCATCTCCACGAATGCCTCCGCCAGAAGTCGCTCGCGGGACGTGTCGCCGGACACCTCACGGGTCGTTTTGCGGGACATGGGGCTCATCCCCCCCTTCGTCATGCCTACGGCCAACACAGCGTCACCACAACGATTTTAGGCGTATCGGCCGGGGTCGACACCGTCCGTGCCGAAAGGCCTGGGCTCCCGCCACATCGGCCAGAGCCGCGGGCCGTCCGGCAGATCCACGGTGGTTCCCGTGAACCGGAATCCGAGCCGGTCGTACAGCTCGCGGCTGCGGCTGTTGCTCGCCTCCAGATAGGCGTGCAGCCCTTCTTGGTCACAGCGGTCGAGCACGGCCGAGATCAGCGCCGAGCCGAGCCCCTCCCCCTGCCGCTCCGGGCTCACGCCGATCATGTGCAGGTACTCGTGGGGCCGGTCGGTGGGGTGCGCCTCGCCGGTCAGCCGGGCGATCACCTCGACCCGCGCGTTGTCGGGGTCGACGGCGGCGCGCAGCTGCGCGGGGCCCTCTTCGCCGCCCTCGTCCTCGCCCGCGGGGACGGACCACCACAGCGCGACGGCGGAGCCGTCCTCGGTGATGTCGACGTGGCCCATGTCGAGCGCGAGGTCGAGAAAGGCGTCCATCAGGGCGCCGTGCCTGCGGCGGCGGTGCTCCGGGTCGGGGAAGACCCAGCCGCTCACCGGGTCGTCGTGGAACGCCTCGTCGAGCAGCCGGACCACGTCGGCCCTGTCGCTCTCCCCGGCTCGCCGGATGACTACGCCCACAGCCCGCCCCTTCGCCCCTCGACCACGCTCAACTGCGTCTATCGCCCCACTGGTTGCTTGCGTCGCAGCCTAGGCGATCGGGCCCCGACACGCGGGGGAGACCCGCACCCTGACCGGATCTCGGCGGGGTGCGGGCCGTGGGTTGCGAATTGCGGGTTGCGAATTGCGGGTTGCTGGTTGCTGGTTGCGGACGATCAGTGCGTACGGCGGGTCACGAACTCCGCGAGCGCCAGCAGGCTGCCCGCGGCCTCCGGAACCGGCACCGCGCCGGCGAGCTGGTTGATCGCGCGGGACATCCGGTCGCCCGCGTGCAGCAGCGCCCAGTCCCTGCCACCCGCCGCCTCCACGGCGCGCGCCATGCGGTCCAGGTCGCCGACGGCCGACGGACGGCCGTACAGCTCGGCCAGTTCGGCCGCGGCCGGGGTGCCCGAGGCCAGGGCCGCGACCACCGGCAGGGACTTCTTGCGGGCCGCGAGGTCGGCACGGGCCGGCTTGCCCGTACACCCCGGGTCGCCCCAGATGCCGATCACGTCGTCGATGAGCTGGAAGGCGAGCCCGGCCTCACGGCCGAACCCGTCGAGCGCGTTGACCTCGCTCTTCCCCGCCCCCGCGTACACCGCCCCCAGCGCGCAGGCGCAGCCGAGCAGGGCTCCCGTCTTGGCCTCGGCCATGGCGAGGCACTCGTCGAGCGTGACCTCGTCGGGGGCGCGCCGCTCCAGCGCGCCGTCCGCCTGCTGGCCCGCGCAGAGCTCCACCACGCAGGCGGCGAGCCGGGCGGCCGCCGCCGGGGCCCCGGGGTGGGGGTCCTCGGCGAGCAGCCGCTGCGCCAGTGCCTGGAGCGCGTCACCGGCCAGGATCGCGTCGGGTTCACCGAACACGGTCCATGCGGTGGGCCGGTGCCTGCGGGTGGCGTCGCGGTCGATGACGTCGTCGTGCAGCAGGGTGAAGTTGTGGGTCAGCTCCACCGCCGCCGCGGCCCGGACCGCTCTGGCCTGGTCCCCGCCGAGGGCTCGCACCGCGGCGAGCACGAGCGCGGGCCTGATCGCCTTGCCCGCGTGCCCGGCCGCCGGTGTGCCGTCCGCGTGTTCCCAGCCGAAGTGGTAGAGCGCGATGCGGCGCATCGCCCCTGGCAGCGAGTCGATCGCCCGCCGCAGCTCCGGATCGACGCACTCGCGCGCCGACGCCAGGATCTCCGCCGCTTCGCACGCATCGCGCTCCGCGTGTTCCTCGTACTCCGTCATGTCCGTCGTCGTGTCCGTCATGGACTCACCCCGGAGAGGATGCGGACGGTGGCGGTTCCTGGGCCTGCGGGCGCGTACGGAAGAGGTCTACCCGGCCGCGCGCCCGCAGACACGGCCTCATCGCCAGCGGCCGATCTCGACGTTCTCCAGCACGCCGAGCGCGTCCGGCACCAGGACCGCCGCGGAGTAGTAGGTCGACACCAGGTACGAGATGATCGCCTGCTCGCTGATGCCCATGAAGCGCACGGACAGGCTCGGCTCGATCTCGTCCGGGATGCCCGCCTGGTGCAGGCCGACGACACCTTGTTCCTCCTCGCCCGTACGCATGCAGATGATCGAGGTGGTGCGGGCCTCGGTGACCGGGATCTTGTTGCACGGGAAGATCGGCACCCCGCGCCAGGTGGGGATGCGGTGGCCGCCCATGTCGATGGTCTCCGGCACCAGACCGCGCTTGTTGAGCTCACGGCCGAACGCGGAGATCGCGCGCGGATGGGCCAGGAAGAGCTTCGACCCGCGCCTGCGGCTGAGCAGCTCGTCCATGTCGTCCGGGCTCGGCACGCCGTCGTGCGGCTGCAGCCGCTGCTCGTACTCGCAGTTGTTGAGCAGCCCGAACTCGCGGTTGTTGATCAGCTCGTGCTCCTGGCGCTCCTTGAGCGCCTCGACCGTGAGCCGGAGCTGCTGCTCGGTCTGGTTCATCGGCTGGTTGTAGAGATCGGCCACGCGCGTGTGGATGCGCAGGACGGTCTGGGCGACGCTCAGTTCGTACTCACGCGGCGCCGATTCGTAGTCGACGTACGTGCCCGGCAGCACGGCCTCGCCGACGTGTCCCGCGGAGAGGTCGATGGGCGCCTCGCCGAACTTGTTGGTGCGCTGGGACGGGATGGACCGCAGCCGCCGCAGATGCTCGCGCAGGGAGTCCGTGCGCTCGGCGACCTGCTCCAGGTCCTGGCGGGGCAGGGTGAGCACGGTGCACGCGGTCACGGCGCGCGTCGTGTACTCCCAGATGGCCTCCGGGTCGAGCAGTGCCTGCTCGCCGAAGTAGGCGCCGTCGGCGAGTGTCCCGAGGACCGTGTCGTCCCCGTAGGGCCCGGTGCCGATCTTCTCGACCCTGCCGTGCGCGAGCAGGAACACCTCGTCGGCCTGGCTGCCGAAGGAGGTGATGACCTCCCCCGCGGCGAACTCCCGCTGCTGGCAGCGCTGGGCCAGCTCCCCCAGGACCTCGACGTCCTCGTACTCCCGCAGGGTCGGCAGTTCGCCGAGCTCCGCCGGGATGACCTGGACCCGGTCCCCGGTCTTCACGAACGTCACCCGGCCGTCTCCGACCGAGTAGCTCAACCTCCGGTTCACTCGATACGTACCGCCCTGCACCTGCACCCAGGGCAGCGTCCGCAGGAGCCAGCGGGAGCTGATCTCCTGCATCTGCGGCGCGGACTTGGTGGTGGTGGCCAGATTCCGCGCGGCCGACGTGCCCAAGCTCTGCTGCGGCTCGGCCTGTTCCGCCCGGACCTCTTCGCCTACCGACATTGGCTATGCCCTCCCGATCAAGCGCTGATCTGCGCCGACAAGCCTTCCAGCACGGTGTGTACCGGCGCCATTACACAAACGAGCGGGAATGGATCAGGCGAGACGGGGCACTCACCCGCGTACCAGGACAGGGGTCCGCGGGGGCGGGGAACTCCAAGATCCGTGCATGCGTTGAACAGGACACAACGGCCGATACCCTTCATTCCGAAATGCACAGATCAGCACCAATCCGCACCTATGCGTAGGAGACGGCAATGGCAGGCTTCCTGGATCGCGCCAAGGAACAGGCGCAGCGCGGACTCACACAGGGCAAGCAGAAGATCGACGAGGTCCAGGCGCAGCGCACGGGCGGCGACCTCCTGAAGAAGCTGGGCGCCGCGTACTACGCGCAGCAGCACGGCACGGGAACCCCGCAGGCCACGCAGCAGGCCCTGCAGGCCGTCGAGGCGCACATCGCGACGAACGGCGACGCGTTCCTGCACGGCGGCGACCACCGCGGCTGACCAAATCGGCTCGCACGGTGCCCGAACAGCGGCAGATTGAGCCCGAACGGCTGGTTCAGGCACCGTGGTTCCGGTAATAGCGGACATACAAGACGGTCCGCGACAGGCGGCCGTCGTGCTCCGCAAAGGAGTCGGCCATGGCCCCACCCATGTCCGCGGGCAGCTTCCTCAATGCGCTCAAGGACGAAGAGGTGACGGTCGTCGAAGTCGGCGACTGGCCGCACCACAACCGCAACCACAAGGGGCCTTGGGGGCCCGTGCACGGCGTGATGATCCACCACACGGTCACATCGGGCAGCCAGCGGACCGTGGAGATCTGCCGTGACGGCTATGCCTCGCTGCCCGGTCCGCTCTGCCACGGCGTCATCACCAAGGACGGCCGCGTCCATCTCGTCGGATACGGCCGCGCGAACCACGCGGGCCTGGGCGACGACGACGTGCTGCGCGCGGTCATCGCCGAGAAGGCGCTCCCGCCGGACAACGAGGCGAACACCGACGGAAACCGCCACTTCTACGGCTTCGAGTGCGAGAACCTCGGCGACGGCGAGGACCCGTGGCCCGACGCCCAGCTCGACGCCATCGAGCGGGTCTCGGCGGCCATCTGCCGCCATCACGGCTGGACCCATCGCTCGGTGATCGGCCATCTCGAATGGCAGCCGGGCAAGATCGACCCCAAGGGCTTCACCATGAACGCGATGCGGGAGCGCATCGAGGAACGCCTCAAGTAGAGCCGCCGAGCGGGCGGCCGTACGCGTGCCCGCCGGCACGGCGGCGGGCAGAATGGCGGGGTGAGCACCACCCCGCCGACCACCCGGCGCCCCCGGCTCCCGTCCCCGCTCCTGGAACTCCGGGACGAGCGGTTCACGCGGCGCGGCGTCACTCTCACGCTCAAGCGGGACGACCTCATCCACCCGGACCTCCCGGGCAACAAGTACCGCAAGCTCTTCCTGAACCTGGACGCCGCCGTCGAGGCCGGGCACGAAGCCCTGCTGACCTTCGGCGGCGCCTACTCCAACCACCTCAGGGCGACCGCCGCCGCGGGCCGCCTCCTCGGCATGGACACCATCGGCGTGGTCCGCGGCGACGAGCTCGCCGACCGCCCTCTGAACCCGTCGCTCACGCAATGCGCGGCCGACGGAATGCGCCTGCACTTCATCGACCGGGCGACGTACCGCAGGAAGACGGACCCGGAGGTCCTGGCCGCCCTCCTGCGCGCGACGGGCGCCGAGAACCCCTACGTCATCCCCGAAGGGGGCAGCAACTCCCTGGCCGTGCGCGGCTGCACGGCCCTGGGCGAGGAACTGCGCGGGCGTACCCACACGGCGGCCGTGGCCTGCGGCACCGGCGGCACCCTGGCCGGCATGGCCGCCGGCCTCGCCCCCGGCCAGCAGGCGCTCGGCATACCGGTGCTCAAGGGCGGTTTCCTCGGCCCCGAGATACGGGCACTGCAACAGCGGGCCTTCGGCGCCCCCACCGCCAACTGGCACCTGGACGAACGCTTCCACTTCGGCGGCTACGCCCGCACGTCCCCCGAACTCACCGCGTTCGCAAACGACTTCGAGGACCGGCACGGCCTCCCCGTGGAGCGCGTCTACGTGGCCAAGCTCCTCTACGCGCTGACGGCCCTCTCCGAAGAGGGCGCCTTCGCCCGCGGCAGCTCCGTGACAGCGGTGATCACCGCGACGGAACCCGCGGCCCCCAGGGCCCCCGCGGCTCAGTCCTCGACCTCCCGGTAGGCCGCGGCCTCCTCCAGGTCCAGCTTGCGCAGCAGCGTCCGCATCATCTCGTCGTCGATGCGCCGCTCGTCCCGCATCGTCACGAACACCTCGCGCTCCGCGGCGATCGCCTCCCGGGTGAGCCTGCGGTAGGTGTCGTCGGCGGACTCCCCCGTCACCGGGTTCGACTGGCCCAGGCGTTCCCACACGGAGTTGCGGCGCCGCTCCAGAACAGTGCGCAGACGGTCCTGGAGGGGCTCTGGGAGGCGATTGCGCTCGTCCCGCATGAGTTCGTCCACCCGCCGCTCCGCGGCCTGTGAGGCGGCGTTCTGCGCCTGCGCCTCCGCGAGTGTCTCCGCCTGCGTGTCGCGCCCCGGCAGCCGCAGCACCCGGATCAGCCACGGCAGCGAGAGCCCCTGCACGACCAGCGTGCCGATCACCGTGGTGAAGGTCAGGAACAGCACGAGGTTGCGCGCGGGGAACGGCTCCCCGTCGTCCATGACGAGCGGGATCGAGAAGGCGATCGCCAGCGAGACCACACCGCGCATGCCGGCCCAGCTGACGATCAGCGGCCGCCGCCAGTCCATGTCGCTCTCGCGCTCCTTGATGCGCTTGGACAGCATCCGCGGCAGGTAGGTCGCCGGATACGACCACACGAAGCGCACGAGGACGACCAGGAAGAAGACCCCCAGCGCGTACCAGGCCGCCTCCAGGCCGCTGTACTCGCCGAGCCCCTTGAGCACGAGCGGCAGTTGCAGGCCGATGAGCGCGAAGACCGCGGACTCCAGGATGAACGCGACCACCTTCCACACGGCGGCCTCCTGGAGTCGCGTCTCGAAGTCGACCTCCCAGGAGCGGTGTCCCAGGAAGAGGGCGACGACGACCACGGCGAGCACTCCGGAGGCGCCCACCTGTTCGGCGGCCGCGTACGCGACGAAGGGGATCAGCAAGGAGAGGGTGTTCTGCAGCATCGCCTCCTTCATGTGCCGCCGCAGCCAGTGGATGGGCACCATGAGGACGAGTCCGACACCGACCCCGCCGACCGCCGCCACCAGGAACTCCTGGATCCCGCCCGCCCAGCTCGCGCCCTCGCCGACCGCCGCCGCCAGGGCGACCTTGTAGGCGGTGATCGCGGTCGCGTCGTTCACCAGTGACTCGCCCTGCAGGATCGTGGTGATCCGTGACGGCAGCCCCACCTTCCGTGCGATGGCCGTCGCCGCCACCGCGTCCGGCGGCGCGATCACCGCGCCGAGGACCAGCGCGGCGGTCAGCGGAAGATCGGGGATCAGCAGATACGCGAGATATCCGACGACGAGGGTCGCGAACAGTGTGTAACCGACCGAGAGCAGCGCGACGGGCCTGATGTTGGCGCGCAGATCGAGGTACGAGCTCTCCAGGGCCGCGGTGTGCAGCAGCGGCGGCAGGATCAACGGCAGCACGATGTGCGGGTCCAGGTGATACTCCGGCACCCCGGGCACGTACGCGGCGACCAGACCCGCTGCGACGAGCAGCAGCGGCGCGGGCACCGGTGTCCGGCGCGCGGCTCCGGCCACCGCGGCACTCGCCGCGATCAGTGCCACCAGGGGCAGTACGTCCATGGGTCAGGCCCTCCGCGATACGCGTTCCCGTCGTAATCTGGCAATCATGAACGAGTGCCCGCACGTCGCAGCGCTGCCGCACCCTGAGCCCGCGCCGCTGAGCGAGACCTGTCTGGAGTGCCTCGCGGCCGGCAGTCACCCGGTGCAACTACGGCTCTGTCTGGACTGCGGCCATGTGGGCTGCTGCGACTCGTCGCCCTTCCGGCACGCGACGGAGCACCACAAGGAGACCGGACACCCGGTGATGAGGACCTTCGAACCGGGCGAGAGCTGGCGTTGGTGCTTCGTGGACGGTTCGATCGTCTGACGCCTGGGTACGTCAACCCGACGCCCGTACTCTCCAATTGGGCCCGCGCGACCCCTAGCCACTCTCCGTACCTATAGGCTTACTATGAGTGACAGCAACGGAGCGGGGTCCCCGGGACACGGAACTGGGGAGCGCGGTAGCGTCACCGCATAACTACGTGGTGCGTTACCCGTGTGACGCAGTCCGGCCCGCCGCTCGACGGCGGACCTGGAGCCCCGAAAGTGCTTGTACCACCTTGGAGGTGAGGGTGTCCCAGATCGCAGGCGAGCCCGGGAATCAGGACTTCGTCGAGGTCCGCCTTCCGGCTGCGGGTGCCTACCTGTCGGTGCTGCGGACGGCCACGGCCGGCCTCGCGGCGCGTTTGGACTTCACTCTCGACGAGATCGAGGACCTTCGCATCGCGGTCGACGAGGCGTGCGCGATCCTGCTCCAGCAGGCCGTGCCCGGTTCGGTGCTCAGCTGCGTCTTCCGGCTCGTCGACGACTCCCTGGAGGTGACCGTCTCGGCGCCGACCACCGACGGCCGGGCCCCGGAACGGGACACCTTCGCCTGGACAGTGCTGTCCGCCCTCGCGGGTCAGGTCGACTCCTCCGTGGCCGAGGACAACACCGTCTCGATCAGTCTCTACAAGAAGCGCGGCGCGGGACCCGGGCCGGCGTGAGGGACGGGGAGGGGCCGGTGCGGGACGAAGAGCGCGGCACACGGGGTCTGCCCGGTGGCCGGGGAGGGACGCCCACGAGGCGCGGGGCTCCGGTGGAGCCGGCGCTCACGGGCATCCCCGAGCAGCAGGCCAGGCCGCACCCCGAGGACCCGGAGCAACCGGGTCCGTCGACTGTGGCTGACGCGTCGGAGCAGGCAGAGCCGACCGCCCAGGAGGAGCGCGCGAAGCCCTCCGTCCGGGGCGGCGCGCAACGGGCGGGATACATGAGCGAGCAGCAGCACACCCGGCACGATCCGCAGGACCGCAGCGGTGCACGCGCGATGTTCATCGAGTTGCGCGAGCTGACGGACGGCAGCCCTGAGTACGCGGATTTGCGCAACAAGCTGGTCCGCATGCACCTGCCGCTCGTCGAGCACCTGGCCCGCCGCTTCCGCAACCGCGGCGAGCCCCTCGACGACCTGACGCAGGTCGCCACCATCGGCCTGATCAAGTCCGTGGACCGCTTCGACCCGGAGCGCGGCGTGGAGTTCTCCACGTACGCGACCCCCACGGTCGTCGGCGAGATCAAGCGCCACTTCCGCGACAAGGGCTGGGCGGTCCGGGTCCCGCGGCGCCTTCAGGAGCTGCGGCTCGCGCTGACCACGGCGACCGCCGAGCTGTCCCAGCTGCACGGCCGCTCGCCGACGGTGCACGAGCTCGCCGAGAAGCTGGGCATCTCCGAGGAGGAGGTCCTGGAGGGCCTGGAGTCGGCCAACGCGTACTCCACGCTGTCCCTGGACGTCCCGGACACGGACGACGAGTCCCCGGCGGTCGCGGACACCCTGGGCGCGGAGGACGAGGCCCTGGAGGGCGTCGAGTACAGGGAGTCCCTCAAACCGCTCCTGGAGGACCTTCCACCGCGCGAGAAGCGCATCCTGCTGCTGCGGTTCTTCGGCAACATGACGCAGTCGCAGATCGCCCAGGAAGTCGGCATCTCCCAGATGCACGTCTCCCGGCTTCTCGCCCGCACACTCGCGCAGCTGCGCGAGAAGCTCCTCGTCGAGGAGTGACGAAGGAGCAGGCCGCCCCTCCTGGTCTGCTCCTTCGGCAAGTCAGCCGGTCGCCGGTCGGTCCCGGTCGGTTTTCGTGCGGGACGGTTACTTCGCGTCGTCCCGTACGTTCCCCGGGCCCTTGATGCCGAGGGCCTCGGTCGTGGCGGGATTGACCAGCAGGACGAGCGCGGCGACCGCGACGGCGGCGAGCGCGATACCCGCCGGGATGGCCATGCTGTCGGCCTGCAGCAGCTGCCAGGCCACCGGCAGCGCCATGATCTGCGTGATGATCGCGGGCCCCCGGCTCCAGCCGCGGCGGAGCAGGAGGCCGCGCGCGGCGAGCAGGGGCAGGAGCGCGAGAACGATCAGCGTGACGCCGCCCGTCGTGGCCTGTTCCGGGTTGTCGGGGTCACCCGCGAGGCCCATCACGAGCATGTAGACGCCGGCGGCGATGAGTGCGACGCCCTCCAGCGCGGCAAGGGCCGCGGCGGCCGTCAGACGTCCGGGACGCGGGCCGGGCTCCGGTGCTTCGGGGGTGGGGTTCCGCTCAGTGCTCACCCTTGCAGGGTAGCTGTGCGTGTCCGTGCTCCGGCCTCCGGTCCGACCCCTCGGTCTGTGTCGGGTAAAGAGGGCTGGGTACTCTGCTTCGCATGCGTGCACTCCTTGTGGTCAATCCGGCGGCAACCACCACCAGCGCGCGCACGCGTGACGTACTGATCCATGCGCTGGCGAGCGAGATGAAGCTCGAAGCGGTCACCACGGAGTACCGCGGCCACGCCCGGGACCTCGGCAGACAGGCCGCGGAGAGCAAGGACATCGAGCTGGTCGTCGCCCTCGGCGGGGACGGCACGGTCAACGAGGTCGCCAACGGCCTGCTGCACAACGGACCCGATCCGGACCGGCTGCCGCGGCTGGCCGTCGTCCCCGGCGGGTCCACCAACGTCTTCGCGCGCGCCCTCGGTCTGCCCAACGACGCCGTGGAGGCGACCGGCGCGATCCTCGACGCGCTGCGTGAGGGAAGCGAACGGACGGTGAGCCTCGGAAGACTGGCCGGGACCCCCGGTACCGAGGACGAGACGATCCCCGCACACTGGTTCACTTTCGCCGCCGGCTTCGGCTTCGACGCCGGGGTCGTCGGACGGGTCGAACAACAGAGGGAGCGCGGCAAGCGGTCCACGCACGCGCTGTATTTGCGCCAGGTGGTCCGTCAGTTCCTCGACGAGCCGCACCGCAGACACGGAATGATCACGCTGGAACGGCCCGGCATGGACCCGGTCACCGATCTTGTGCTCTCCATAGTCTGCAACACCTCTCCGTACACCTACCTGGGCAATCGCCCGATGTACGCGTCACCGCAGGCCTCCTTCGACACCGGCCTGGACGTGCTCGGCCTGAGCAAGCTCTCCACCACGGCCGTGGCCCGGTACGGGACCCAGCTCCTGACCTCGACGCCGGATCGCGGACCTCACGGCAAGCACGCGGTTACGCTCCATGACCTCACCAACTTCACCTTGCATTCGAAGGTGCCGCTCCCCCTTCAGATGGACGGTGACCACCTGGGGCTGCGCACGAGCGTGACGTTCACAGGCGTTCGCCGTGCACTGCGTGTGATTGTGTGAGTAGAAGGGCCCAAAGTCCTTTCACTCGAACGTTTAGGCCAGGGTCCACCCCATGGAAGTACGGCTGTGACCCAGTCGACACTGAGGAATCAAAAAAAACTTTCCGGAAGGGGTTGTATCCGCCGCCGAGGTTTGCGAATCTCTACATGGCGATCGGGACGGCCCGCAACATCGGCCCCACAGACCGCCAGAACCCCCTCCTCAACGCATAGGACATCGTCGCGTATGTGACGAAAGTCCCTTCCGTCGTCGAGGGATTCGTGAAAGCGTTCACATTCACAAGCAACCTGCATGTAATACCAAGGAGAGGTAGCAGCCATGGACTGGCGTCACAACGCCGTTTGCCGCGAGGAAGACCCCGAGCTCTTCTTCCCCATCGGCAACACCGGTCCTGCGCTGCTGCAGATCGAGGAAGCCAAGGCCGTCTGCCGCCGCTGCCCCGTCATGGAGCAGTGCCTGCAGTGGGCGCTCGAGTCCGGCCAGGACTCCGGCGTCTGGGGTGGCCTCAGCGAGGACGAGCGCCGCGCAATGAAGCGCCGCGCCGCTCGCAACCGTGCTCGCCAGGCAAGCGCCTGACGCTCACGCCCCCTAACGAGCCTTAGCCCGGCGGCGCGTACAGCGAGTACGCATCTCCCGCCCCCGAGCCGCAGCCGCGCAGTACCCCCCGATGCGCAACGCAACGTGAGCAGTGAGCCCCGGACCACTTCGGTCCGGGGCTCACTGCTTTTCGTCTGCTACTTGTCGGCGCGCCTGGCTACTTGTCGGCACGTACCGGGATGTCGAGGACGACCTGCGTGCCGCGCTCGGGGGCGCGCACCATGTCGAAGGTGCCGCCCATCTCGCCCTCGACCAGGGTGCGGACGATCTGCAGGCCGAGATTGCCCGAGCGGTGCGGGTCGAATCCCTCGGGCAGACCGACGCCGTCGTCCTGGACGGTGATGAGGAGCCGGGCGTCCTTGCTGGTGCCGCCGCGCACGGCGGAGACCTCGACCGTCCCGGTGTCGCCTTCCTGGAAGCCGTGCTCCAGGGCGTTCTGCAGGACCTCCGTAAGGACCATCGACAGCGGCGTGGCGACCTCGGCGTCCAGGATGCCGAAGCGTCCGGTGCGCCGGCCGGTGACCTTGCCCGGTGAGATCTCGGCGACCATCGCGAGGACCCGGTCGGCGATCTCGTCGAACTCCACGCGCTCGTCCAGGTTCTGGGACAGCGTCTCGTGCACGATGGCGATGGAGCCCACGCGGCGTACGGCCTCTTCGAGCGCCTCGCGTCCGGCGGCCGAGTCGATGCGGCGTGCCTGGAGGCGCAGAAGTGCCGCGACCGTCTGGAGGTTGTTCTTCACCCGGTGGTGGATCTCCCGGATGGTCGCGTCCTTGGTGATCAACTCCCGCTCGCGTCGGCGCAGTTCGGTGACGTCGCGGAGCAGTACGAGCGAACCGATGCGCGGGCCCTTGGGTTTGAGCGGGATCGCGCGGAGCTGGATCACGCCGTCGCCGCCCTCGATCTCGAACTCGCGGGGCGCCCAGCCGCTCGCGACCTTGGCGAGCGCCTCGTCGACCGGGCCGCGGGACGGGGCGAGTTCGGCGGTCGCCGTGCCGAGGTGGTGGCCGACCAGGTCGGCGGCGAGGCCGAGGCGGTGATAGGCGGAGAGCGCGTTGGGTGACGCGTACTGGACGATGCCGTCGGCATCGAGGCGGAGCAGACCGTCGCCCACGCGCGGGGACGCGTCCATGTCGACCTGCTGGCCGGGGAACGGAAAAGACCCGGCCGCGATCATCTGGGCCAGGTCGGACGCCGACTGGAGGTAGGTCAGTTCGAGGCGCGAAGGGGTGCGCACCGTGAGCAGGTTCGTGTTGCGGGCGATGACCCCGAGGACGCGTCCTTCCCTGCGTACGGGGATGGACTCGACGCGCACCGGGACCTCTTCGCGCCACTCGGGGTCGCCCTCGCGCACGATGCGGCCCTCGTCCAGGGCGGCGTCGAGCAGCGGGCGCCGGCCGCGCGGGACGAGGTGGCCGACCATGTCGTCCTGGTAGGAGGTGGGGCCGGTGTTCGGCCGCATCTGCGCCACGGAGACATAGCGGGTGCCGTCGCGGGTGGGGACCCACAGCACGAGGTCGGCGAAGGAGAGGTCGGAGAGCAGCTGCCACTCCGAGACCAGCAGATGCAGCCACTCGAGATCGGAGTCACCGAGAGCGGTGTGCTGGCGTACGAGGTCGTTCATGGAGGGCACGTGTGCGAGCGTACCTGGCACGTCCGGCGGGCCCGCTCCGGGAGAATCCCAAGAGTCCCGACGAACCGAGGCACCTTCCCGACGAGCCGCGGCGCCAGGGCGGGACCCTCAACCCACCCACGGCACCGCAGCCCTTCAGGAACACCGACCACCGGAATGTGCGGTACCGGACGGCCGATCGGAGGATCCGACACGGTCAGGGCAGAGAGTGCCGGTTCCTCGGTCCGCCCTCCTGTGCGGGAAGGGCGGATGCTTTACCAACGCATTGTGGACTAGACCATTCACCTGTGTCTATGCGTCGGCAGATGTTTGTTGTACTTCGGGCCAGACCCTCATGGCCAGCTCGGCGATCGCCTCCAGTTCCTGTCGGCTCGCGCCGTCGCGGGACTGCTGGGACATGCCTTGCAGGACCGCGCCCGTATAGCGGGCCAGGGCGGGGGCGTCGGTCTCCGGGGGGAGCTCGCCCGTGGCGACGGCGGCCCTTATGCGGGACTCGATGGAGCTGATGTTCGCGTTGCGCCGCTCGCGCAGGCCGGCCTCGACCTCCGGCGTCGTGCAGTTCGTCGCGGCGCAGATGACCAGGCAGCCGTGCGGGTGTCCGGCCTCCGTGTACTTGTCGGCGGCCTCGTGCAGCATCCGCGCCACTCCCCCGCGGACGGTCGGTTCCTCCGCGAAGGCGCGCTCGCCGAAGGAGCCGTGCGTCTGCCCGTACAGCAGCACGACCTCCTCGAACAGTGACTGCTTGTCACCGAAGGCCGCGTACATGCTGGGGGCGCCGATACCCATGGCCCGGGTGAGGTCCGCGACCGACGTCGCCTCGTACCCCTGGTCCCAGAAGGTGCGCAGGGCCTGCTCCAGGGCTGTCTCGCGGTCGAAGGAGCGGGGGCGGCCGCGCTGTTTCGTCGCCATGGGGTGAATTGTATAGCGGCCACTAGAAAAACGGCTCGGGGTTCGCTACGGTTCTTTCTGTAACGACCACTAGAGAAATAGGGGGCGGCTCTCATGGGTGCGCTTGCAGGGAAGCTCGCGGGGAAGACGGCGCTGGTCACGGGCGGCAGCCGGGGCATCGGACGGGGCATCGCCGAGCGGCTGGGGCGGGACGGCGCACGGGTGGCCGTGCACTACGGCAGCAACGAGGCGGCGGCGAAGGAGACGGTCGCGGCGATCGAGGAGGCGGGGGGCTCCGCCTTCGCCCTCGGCGCGGAGCTGGGCGTCCCGGGCGATGCCGAGGCCTTGTGGACGGAGTTCGACCGGCATGCCGACGGCGTGGACATCCTGGTGAACAACGCGGGCATCGGCACGTCCCGCCCCTTCTCCGAGGCGGACGACGCGGAGTACGACCGGCTGTTCGCGGTCAACGCGAAGGCCCCGTTCTTCATCACGCAGCTCGGTGAGCGGCGGCTGCGGGACGGCGGGCGGGTCATCAACATCTCGTCGGGCCTCTCGCGGGCCGCCGTCATGCCGGAGATCTTGACGTACGCCATGACCAAGGGCGCCCTGGACGTGTTCACCCGGAACCTGTCCAAGGTCCTCGGCCCCCGGGGCATCACGGTCAACTCGGTGGCGCCCGGGATCGTGGACACGGACGTCAACGCGGCATGGCTGCGCGGCGACGAGAACAAGGAGGCGTGGGCGGGCGCGGCGGCGATGTCGGCGCTCGGCCGGGTCGGCACCCCGGCGGACATAGCCGACGCCGTCGCGTTCCTCGCGTCGGACGACGGGCGCTGGGTCACCGGTCAGTGGTTGGACGTGACGGGAGGGTCGCTGGCGTAGGGGCCGTCGGTCCGCCGGGGGGTTGCTCGACAGGCGAGGGGCGGGCACAGAGCCGAGCATGGGACGCGGGGACTTCGTGCTGCCGGGGCCGAGAACCTGGGCCACGGCGGGTCAGCTCTGCTAGATTGGTCTATACCACATAGACCAATGGTTCCCCGTGGGCTCTCTCTCCGGGCCCGCGAGCCCCCCTCCAGATCGGCAGGCCCAGCGTGGAAGTTGTCATCGTCCCGGACGCCAAGGCAGGCGGCGAGCTCATCGCGGAGGCCATGGCCGCCTTGGTGCACCGTAAGCCTGACGCCCTGCTCGGTGTCGCCACCGGATCCACCCCGCTGCCCATCTACGAAGCCCTGGCCGCCAAGGTCGGCTCCGGTGCCGTGGATGCCTCGCGGGCGCGGATCTGCCAGCTCGACGAGTACGTGGGGCTGCCCGCCGGGCATCCCGAGTCCTACCGCTCCGTGGTGCTGCGTGAGGTCGTCGAGCCGCTCGGGCTCAGTGAGAAGTCCTTCATGGGGCCCGACGGCAGCGCGCAGGACGTGCAGGCGGCCTGCGAGGCGTACGACCAGGCGCTCGCGGACGCCGGCGGTGTGGACCTCCAGCTGCTCGGGATCGGCACGGACGGGCACATCGGGTTCAACGAACCGTGCTCCTCGCTCGCCTCGCGCACCCGGATCAAGACGCTGACGGAGCAGACGCGGGTGGACAACGCGCGCTTCTTCGACGGGGACATCGAGCAGGTGCCGCACCACGTGATCACGCAGGGCATCGGGACGATCCTGGAGGCGCGGCATCTGGTGCTGCTCGCCACCGGCGAGGGCAAGGCGGACGCGGTGGCCGCGACGGTGGAGGGTCCCGTGGCGGCGGTGGTTCCGGCCTCGGCCCTGCAGTTGCATCCGCATGCGACGGTCGTCGTGGATGAAGCGGCTGCCTCCAAGCTGAAGCTTGGGGAGTACTTCCGGGCGACGTATGCGGCGAAGCCTGATTGGCAGGGTCTGTAAGTTGCACGAAGGTGCCGGGTGCCCCCTTGCTGGGGGCACCCGGCACCTTGCTGTTCGCTGCTCCTGTGCGGGCCGGTGGGTGGTCTGTGCCCACCCGTTCCGCCCTGCGGAACGCCAACGCCTGCCCACAGACGGTACCTACGGGGCGCCCGTGATTACCTCTGCTGCTGCCAGGCCGCAGACCCTTGCCGCGCCGTGGGTGGCGATGTGGAGGGCGCCTGTCGGGGCGGACTTGGGGACGCCCATCTCGACCACGATCGTGTCGGGGCGGGCGGACAGCAAGGTGTCCAGGGCCTCCGCCATCCACGCGTGGCGGTGGGCGTCGCGGACGACGGCCACGATGCGCCGCTCCCCCGCCTCGTTCAGCGCGAGCGCGCCCGCGTCCGGGCCGGTGAAGCTGCCCGTCTCCGTGCCCGGGAGCAGGCGTCGCAGCTCGGCGGCCACGCCCCACGGGGTCTCGTCACCCACCGCGATGTTGGCCATCGGGGTGAAGGCGGCGACGAACGGAGCTTCGGTGAGCGGGGCCGCGTACGACTCGCTGCGGGTGACCGTCAGGGCGCGGCGGGCCGCGACCAGGCCGATCTCGGTGCCGGGCGCGCCCCCCGAACGCTCGGTCGCGCCCGACACCGAAGTCCAGTGGGCAAGCGCCCGTACGCGCGAGGCCGCGTCGGCGAGGCGCTCCTCGGAGAGCTCGCCCGAGCGGACGGCCCCGACCAGCGCGTCCCGCAGGCGCAGGACCGTGTCGTCGTCCGCGAGGCCGCCGCCCACGCAGATCGCGTCGGCGCCCGCGGCGATGGCGAGGACGCTGCCGCGCTCGATGCCGTAGGTGGCGGAGATGGCCTGCATCTCCATGCCGTCCGTGACGATCAGTCCGTCGAAACCGAGTTCCTCGCGCAGGACGCCCGTCAGGATGCGGCGCGAGAGCGTCGCCGGGTACTCCGCGTCCAGCGACGGGACGAGGATGTGGGCGCTCATCACCGCACGCGAGCCCGCGGCGATCGCGGCCCGGAAGGGCGCGAGGTCACGCGCCCGCAGTACCTCGGGGTCCACCCCGATGCGCGGCACGTCGTGGTGCGAGTCGACCGCTGTGTCGCCGTGCCCTGGGAAGTGCTTGGTGCAGGCGGCGACGCCGGCGGACTGGAGCCCCTCGACGTAGGCGGCGGTGTGCCGGGCCACCAGGAGCGGGTCGGAGCCGAAGGACCGTACGCCGATGACGGGGTTGTCCGGGTTGGAGTTGACGTCGGCGGACGGCGCCCAGTTGAGGTTGACGCCGCACGCGGCGAGCCTGCGGCCCAGCTCGGCGGCCACGTCACGGGTGAGGCCCGTGTCGTCGACCGCGCCGAGGGCGTGGTTGCCGGGGAAGGAGGAGCCGGAGCGGACCTCGAGGCGGGTCACGTCACCGCCCTCCTCGTCGATGGCGACCAGGACGTCGTCGCGCTCGGCGCGCAACTGGGCCGTCAGGGCGGCCAGTTGTTCGGGCGAGGCGATGTTGCGGCCGAAGAGGCCGACCGAGGCGAGCCCTTCACCGATCCTGCGCAGCAGCCAGTCCGGCGCGCTGGTCCCGACGAAGCCGGGCTGCAGGACGGTCAGGGCGTCGCGGGTCAGAGTGTCGGTGGGCCTGGTGAGTGTCGTCATATGGCGGTTATCCCTTCACGGCACCGTCGGTCAGACCGCTGACGGCCCTGCGCTGCAGGAAGACGAAGAGGACGAGGATCGGGATGGCGAAGAGCGAGGCGGCGGCCATGGTGGCGCCCCAGTCGTCGCCGAAGGCGGTCTGGAAGCCGGACAGCCACACCGGGAGCGTCTTGGCCTCCGCCTCCTTGTTGAGGACAAGGACGAGCGGGAATTCGTTCCAGGCGGTGATGAAACCGAAGAGCGAGGTCGACATCAGGCCAGGTGCGAGCAGCGGCAGGATCACCCGGCGGAACGCCTGCATCCGTGAACAGCCGTCGACCATCGCCGACTCCTCCAGCTCGCGCGGCACCGCGGCGACGAAGCCGCGCAGCGTCAGGAGCGTGAAGGGCAGGATCATCACCATGTAGAAGAGGGTGAGCGGTACGAGGCTGTTCAGCATGTCGGCATCGCGCACGATGATGTAGATCGCGATGACCATGACTTCCCACGGCGCCATCTGGGCCAGCATGAAGCCGATGATGAAGCCCTTGCGGCCCTTGAAGCGCATCCGGGCGAGCGCGAACGCAGACGCGAGGCCGATGATCAGCGAGAACAGCACGGCGAGGACCGTGACGGTGAGCGAGTTGCCGACCATCGTCCAGAAGTGGTCGGCGTTCACGGCCGTCTTGACGTGCTCGAACGTCGCGTCGGTCGGGAACCACACCGGGTCCTCGCTGATGATGTCGCCGGTCGGCTTGAAGGCCGTGGCGAACATCCAGTAGACCGGGAAGACGAAGCCGATGAAGAGTACGACGGCCGCCACGTTGGGCCAGATGCGGCCGAACCTCTTCGCAGCGGAACCGGAAGCAGTACCAGAAGCAGTGCGCGTCACAGCTCGTCCTCCTCTTGCTTGAGCACGATCCGCAGGTAGAAGGCGGTCAGGGCCAGCAGGATGACGATGGTGAGCAGCGCGATCGCCGCACCCATGCCGAAGTGCTGGTTGCCCATGCCCTCGATGTAGGCGTAGACGGGCAGGATCTCGGTGAGCCGGTCAGGGCCGCCCTCGTTGAGCGCCATGACCTGCGCGAACGCTTTGAAGACCCAGATGATCTCCAGGAACGTCGTCGCGTAGAGGAAGGGCCGCAGGTAGGGCAGCGTGACGTTCGTGAAGCGCTTCCAGGCGCCGGCGCCGTCGAGCGACGCGGCCTCGTAGAGCTCCTTGGGGATCACCGTCGTGGCGGCGTACAGGTTGATCGCCACGAAGGGGACCGACATCCAGACGATCAGGGTGATGACCACGAAGAACGTGGAGTACTGGCTGCCCATCCAGTCGTAGTCGGCCATCGAGTGCCAGCCGGCCTTGTCCAGGACCCAGTTGACGACGCCGAAGCGCTGGGCGAACAGCCACTGGTAGACGGTCGTCGCCGCGATGACCGGCATCGCCCAGGCGAGCACGAGACCGACCAGGAGGAACGTCCGCATCCGCTTGCCGAGCCGTGCGAGCAGCAGGCCCACCAGGGTGCCGATCAGCATGATCAGTGCGACGTTGATCGCGGTGAACGCGATCGAGCGTCCTGTGACCCGCCAGAAGTCCTCGCCGCTGAGGACCTCCTTGAAGTTGTCGATCCCGTTCCACTCCGTGAGGTGGAGGATGAACTGCCTCATGTTGAGGTTCTGGAACGACAGCATCCCGTTGTTGACCAGCGGCCAGCCGAGGAACAGCAGGGTGGCCACGAGTGCGGGGAGCAGCAACAGGTAGGGCGCGAGCGAGCGGGCCCCCGTGCGGGGCTTACCCGGATCCGCCGGCCGTCTGTCCGATTTCAGATCCTCCGTCGGGCCGGAGGGCGGCCGTTCGGTCTGCACGGTCATGCTTCGCCATCTCTTTCGTGGGCATCGCGGAACGCAGCGCTGAACCGGGGCACCGGGCCCGGGGGTGAAGACACCCCGGACCCGGGAGCCCCGGCAGGAGCGCGCCCTTACTGCTTCTGCGACAGGCGCTTGTTGAGCTCGCCCTCGACCTGCTTGGCGGCCGCGTCGTTGGACTTACCGTTCAGCACCGCGGTCATGTAGTTCTTGATCGGGTTCGGCGGGTTCTCCACCGCGGCCCACTCCGGGATCAGCGGGGTGGTGCCGCCACCGGCGGTCGCGGGGGCCATGGCCTCGGCGGCCGGGTTGCCCTTGAGCTGGGCCTCCAGGGCCTGCTTGTTCGGGATGACGCCGCCTTCCTTGGCGAGCGCGCCCTCGAACTTGTCGTTCAGCGCGATCTTCAGGAACTCCTTGGCGAGCTCCTGCTTCTTGCTGGTCGCGGCGACGGCGAGGTTCGAGCCGCCGAGGAAGACACCCTCGGGCTTGGCGGCGGTGGCACCGGGGATCGTGAAGTAACCGATGTCCTTCTCGATCTTCGGGTTGGCCTTGATCGCGGTCGCGGCCTCCCAGCTCATGCCGATGAAGGCGCCGGTCTTGCCCTTGGCGAAGACCTCGGCCTGCTGCGGGGTGGCCTCGTCCTTGTTCTTGGGCGCCTTGGAGAGGTCCGCGAACTGCTTGTACGTCTTCATGGCCTTGGCGACCTTGGGGTCGGCCAGGTTGGAGACGTACTTGTCGCCGTCCTTCTTGACCAGTTCGGCGCCCTCACCGATGGTCAGGCCGACGAAGTGGTACCAGTTCTGGCCGGGCAGGTAGATCGGCTCGGCGTCCGTCTTGGACTCGATCGTCTTGAGGTTCTTGAGGAACTCCGCGCGGGTCTTGGGCGTCTCCTTGATGCCCGCGTCGGCCCAGACCTTCTTGTTGTAGATGACGACACGGTTCAGGACGAACCACGGGGCGGCGTACTGCTTGCCGTCCACGACCGAGGACTTGTTGATCGACTCGGTCCAGTCGGCGCCGACGCCCTCCTTGAGGTCACTGAGGTCGGCGAGGCCACCGGTCTTGGCGTACGCGGCGGTCTGGGTGTTGCCGATCTCGAAGACGTCCGGCGGGTTCTCCTCGGAGAGGGCCGTGGTCAGCTTCTGCTGGATGCCGTTCCACTGCTGGACTTCGAGCTTCAGCTTGGCGCCGGTCTTCTTCTCGAAGGCGGCCTTGACGTCCTTGGTCCAGCCTTCGGGCGTGGAGCCGTCCATCGCCCAGAGCGTCAGGGTCTCCCCCTTGAAGCCGTCCGCCCCGGCGTTCTTGTCGTCCTTGTCGTCGCCGCCACAGGCCGCGATCGAGACCAACATGCCCGCGACACCGATGGCCGCTATGAGCTTGCGCTTCACGTCACCCTCCTCAAGGGATGCCAGTCAACCCCCCACCCGCAGCGACCAAATGGACCGAGATCTGCCCGTGGGACTGGAACCTGGTCTTTAATGGTGTAGACCAGTACGGGGAGCTTGGCCTAGACCTTTAGGGGTGTCAAGGGTGTATAAGAAGGGCTGTCAGGTCCGTTATCGGACCGACACCTGAGCGGGCACACTAAGCCCGGCCCGGTACGTGCCACGATGTGAGCCGCGACAGACGGAGGAGCCGGTGACGGCAGCAGGAAGGCGGGCCATGGGCACCGAGGCGGGGAGTACGGAAACCGAGGCGGGCACGTCCCCGGCCCCGGAGACCGGCGCGGCCGCGGCAGTCGGCCGCACCGCGCGCGTGCCCAAGTACTACCGCCTGAAGCGGCACTTGCTCGACATGACGGAGACCCTGCCGCCCGGCACCCCGGTCCCCCCGGAGCGCACCCTGGCCGCCGAGTTCGACACCTCGCGCACGACGGTCCGCCAGGCCCTCCAGGAGCTGGTCGTCGAGGGCCGCCTGGAGCGGATCCAGGGCAAAGGGACCTTCGTGGCCAAGCCGAAGGTCTCCCAGGCGCTGCAACTCACCTCGTACACCGAGGACATGCGGGCCCAGGGCCTGGAACCCACCTCGCAGCTCCTGGACATCGGGTACATCACCGCCGACGACACCCTCGCCGGCCTGCTCGACATCGGCACGGGCGGCCGCGTCCTCAGGATCGAGCGCCTGCGCCTCGCCAACGGCGAGGCGATGGCCATCGAGACGACGCACCTCTCCGCCAAGCGCTTCCCGGCCCTGCGCCGCTCCCTGGTGAAGTACACCTCGCTCTACACCGCACTCGCCGAGGTGTACGACGTCCATCTCGCGGAGGCCGAGGAAACCATCGAGACCTCGCTGGCCACCCCGCGCGAGGCCGGCCTGCTCGGCACGGACGTGGGCCTGCCGATGCTGCTCCTGTCGCGGCACTCCCTGGACGGCGGCGGCCAGCCGGTGGAGTGGGTGCGGTCGGTGTACCGCGGCGACCGCTACAAGTTCGTGGCACGCCTCAAGCGCCCCACGGACTGACCCGCTCCCCTTCAAGAACCCTTCCGGGGTCTGGCGCAGATCACCGCGCTGCTCTACGTTCCTCCCGTCATCGCATGATGAACGGGAGGACGACCCGGTGCGCACAGCGAATCCCCGATCCATCGTCATCTGGACCCTCGTCGCGCTGGTGGGCGCCGCGGGCTGGACCGTCCTGGCGCTCTCGCGCGACGAGGAGGTGTCGGCGGCCTGGATGGTCGCGGCGGCCCTCGGCTCGTACGCGATCGCCTATCGCTTCTACTCCAAGTTCATCGTCAACCGGGTCCTGAAGGTCGACAAGAAGCGGGCCACCCCGGCGGAGCGCCTGGACAACGGCATCGACTTCCACCCGACCGACCGCCGGGTCCTGCTCGGCCACCACTTCGCGGCGATCGCGGGCGCGGGGCCGCTGGTGGGGCCCGTCCTGGCCGCGCAGATGGGCTACTTGCCGGGCACCATCTGGATCATCGTCGGCGTGATCTTCGCAGGCGCCGTGCAGGACATGGTCGTCCTCTTCTTCTCCACCCGGCGCGACGGCAAGTCGCTCGGCCAGATGGCGCGCGAGGAGATCGGCCCCTTCGGCGGGGCCGCCGCGCTGCTCGCCGCGTTCGCCATCATGATCGTCCTGCTCGGGGTGCTCGCGCTCGTCGTCGTCAACGCGCTCGCGGACTCGCCGTGGGGCACCTTCTCCATCGCGATGACCATTCCGATCGCGCTGTTCATGGGCTTCTACCTGCGCATCCTGCGCCCAGGGCGGGTCAGCGAGGTCTCCCTCATCGGGATCGCCCTGCTGCTCCTCGCGCTCGTCGCCGGGCGCTGGGTCGCCGAGTCGTCGCTCGCGGACACGTTCACGCTCGCGCCGTCGACGCTGGTCATCTGGCTGGTGGCGTACGGATTCATCGCCTCGATCCTGCCGGTGTGGATGCTGCTCGCGCCGCGCGACTACCTCTCCACGTTCATGAAGATCGGCACGATCCTGCTGCTCGCGCTCGGCGTCGTCATCACGCTGCCGACGATGAAGATGGACCCGGTGACCGACTTCGCCTCACGCGGCGACGGGCCCGTCTTCGCCGGTTCGCTCTTCCCGTTCGTCTTCATCACCATCGCCTGCGGGGCCCTGTCCGGCTTCCACGCGCTGATCTCCTCGGGCACCACGCCCAAGATGGTCCAGAAGGAGACGCAGATCCGGATGATCGGCTACGGCTCCATGCTGATGGAGTCGTCGGTCGCGGTCATGGCGCTCGTCGCGGCGAGCATCATCGACCCCGGGCTGTACTTCGCCATGAACGCCCCCGCGGGCGTCATCGGGGACAACGTCCAGGCCGCGAGCCAGGCCGTCGCGAACTTCGGGTACTCCATCTCCCCCGAGGATCTCGCGCAGGCGGCCAAGAACGTCGAGGAGTCCTCGCTGCTCTCGCGCACCGGCGGCGCGCCCACGCTCGCGGTCGGTGTCTCCGAGATCTTCTCGAAGGTCACCGGCGGCTCCATGAAGGCGTTCTGGTACCACTTCGCGATCATGTTTGAGGCGCTGTTCATCCTCACGGCGCTCGACGCGGGCACACGCGTGGGCCGGTTCATGCTGCAGGACATGCTCGGCAACGTCTACAAGCCCTTCAAGAACGTCAGCTGGAAGCCCGGTCTCATCATCACGAGCGCCGTCGTCACTGGCCTGTGGGGCTACTTCCTGTGGGTGGGCGTGCACGAGCCGCTCGGCGGGATCAACCAGCTCTTCCCGATCTTCGGCATCTCCAACCAGCTCCTCGCCGCGGTCGCGCTCGCCGTCTGCACGACACTCCTGGTGAAGTCCGGGCGCCTCAAGTGGGCCTGGATCACCGGGATTCCGCTCGCCTGGGACGCCACGGTGACGCTCACCGCGAGCTGGCAGAAGGTGTTCTCCAGCGACCCGCGCGTGGGCTTCTTCCAGCAGCGCTCGAACTACCAGGACGCGATAGACGAAGGGAAGATCCTGCCGCCCGCCAAGACCATGGACGACATGCACACCGTCGTCACCAACTCCACGGTGGACGGCGTCCTTTCGGCCGCGCTCGCCCTGCTCATCGTCATCGTGATCGCGGACGCGGCACGGATCTGCGTGAAGCACGTCCGCAACCCGCAGTCGACGAAGCTGAGCGAGGCCGCGTACGTGGAGTCCAAGCTGGTCGCGCCCGCCGGGCTCATCGCGACACCGGAGGAGAAGGCGGAACTGGCGGCGGCGAAAGCGAGGTCCTCGGACGACGCGCAGGTCCCGTCATGACATGGGTGCTGCGCGGCCTGCGCTGGGTGCGGTGGTACGCGCGCGAGTTGACCGATGAGTCCGCGTACGACCGTTATGTGGAGCACAGGCGGAAGACGCATCCCGGGGCATCCGTCCCCTCCCGGCGGGAGTTCGAGCGAATGCGGACGGAGCGCCAGGAGTCCGACCCCAGGCAGGGGTTCCGCTGCTGCTGACCCCGTACTGAGCAGGCACATCGACGCGTCCGCTATCCGGACGGGGGTTCCGTAGATCAATCTCCTCGCTTAGATTTCCCGCACGTTAAAGGTGGGATAAGCGAGGGAGCGGAGCCGCGAAGTGTCAGATGCGCCTGAAGTGAGCAGACCGGTGGTCACGCCGGTCCGCGTGGTCGTTGCCCTCTGCCTCGTCGCGCCGTTCGTGGCGATGCTCTGGGTGAGCTCCTACGCGAAGGTCGAACCGACCTTCATAGGCATCCCGTTCTTCTACTGGTACCAGATGCTGTGGGTGGTCGTCTCCACCGCTCTCACCATGATCGCCTACAAGCTGTGGCAGCGTGACCAGCGCGCCCGCAAGGCCGAGCAGGCCCAGGGGGGTGCGACCCGATGAACGTGCTCGCAGCGGACACCGGCGGCGTCAACGGCATAGCCCTCGCCGTCTTCATCTTCTTCTTCGCGGCCGTCACGGCGATGGGCTTCCTGGCCGCGCGCTGGCGCAAGGCCGAGACCGAGAGCCTGGACGAATGGGGTCTGGGCGGCCGGTCGTTCGGCACCTGGGTCACATGGTTCCTGCTCGGCGGCGACCTCTACACGGCGTACACCTTCGTGGCCGTCCCGGCGGCGATCTACGCGGCGGGCGCGGCCGGCTTCTTCGCGGTGCCGTACACGATCCTCGTCTACCCGCTGATCTTCACCTTCCTGCCGCGCCTGTGGTCCGTCTCGCACAAGCACGGATACGTGACCACCTCCGACTTCGTGCGCGGACGCTTCGGCTCCAAGGGGCTCTCGCTGGCCGTCGCGGTCACCGGCATCCTCGCCACGATGCCGTACATCGCGCTCCAACTGGTCGGTATCCAGGCCGTGCTGGACGTGATGGGCGTCGGCGGCGGTCCGGACACGAACTGGTTCATCAAGGACCTGCCGCTCCTGATCGCGTTCGCGGTGCTCGCCGCGTACACGTACTCGTCCGGTCTGCGCGCGCCCGCGCTGATCGCGTTCGTGAAGGACGGTCTGATCTACCTGGTCATCGCCGTCGCGATCATCTACATCCCGATCAAGCTCGGCGGCTTCGACGAGATCTTCCAGGCGGCGAACGACAAGTTCTCGGCGGCGAACGACGCGGCGGGCAAGCCCGTCGCGGGTCTCGCGCCGGGCGAGGCCGGGCAGTGGACCTACGCCACGCTCGCGCTCGGCTCCGCGCTCGCGCTGTTCATGTACCCGCACTCGATCACGGCGACGCTCTCCTCCAAGAGCCGTGACGTGATCCGCCGCAACACCACGATCCTGCCGCTGTACTCGCTGATGCTGGGGCTGCTCGCGCTGCTCGGCTTCATGGCGATCGCGGCCGGGGTGAAGGTGGAGAACGGCCAGCTCGCGATCCCGCAGCTGTTCGAGAACATGTTCCCCGACTGGTTCACCGGCGTCGCGTTCGCGGCGATCGGCATCGGCGCGCTCGTCCCGGCCGCCATCATGTCCATCGCGGCCGCGAACCTCTTCACCAGGAACATCTACAAGGACTTCCTCAAGCCGGACGCGACACCCGCGCAGGAGACCAAGGTCTCCAAGCTGGTCTCGCTCCTGGTGAAGGTCGGCGCGCTCGCCTTCGTCCTCACCATGGACAAGACGGTCGCGATCAACTTCCAGCTCCTGGGCGGCATCTGGATCCTGCAGACCATGCCCGCGCTCGTCGGCGGCCTGTTCACGCGGTGGTTCCACCGCTGGGCGCTGCTCGCGGGCTGGGCGGTCGGCATGGTCTACGGAACGGCCGCCACGTACGGCGTCGCCTCGCCCACCCAGAAGCACTTCGGCGGCTCGTCCGACGAGATCCCGGGCATCGGCGAGATCGGCTACATCGGCCTCACGGCGTTCGTCCTGAACGTGGCGGTCACCGTGGCCATGACCTTCGTCCTGCGCGCCATGAAGGCCCCTGACGGCATCGACGAGACGTCTCCGGGCGACTACACGGCGGACGTGGGCGACCCCGGCGTCGTGGAGGAGCTGCCGCCGGCCACGGCGGGAGCACCGAGCGGGCACTGAGCCTGTTCCTGTACGCAACGCATGGCGCGGGCCGCCGGTTTCCCCCAGCGGCCCGCGCTTTGTTGTGTGCGCCGACACAAGATATGGGGCTGCCGCTCAGAGCCAGCACAAGATGTATGCTCGTGCTCGCTGTCGCCGCAGGGGAATCCGGTGCAAGTCCGGAACTGTCCCGCAACGGTGTATGAGTACGCATTTGTCGTGCTCGCAAGTCCGAAGACCTGTCGACAGTGCGCCCGTTCCGACCGGTCCGGGTGCCGACGACGTCCGGGCCTCGTGGAATGGGCTGGTGGACGCGGAGCGCAGCCCTGCCCAGGGCCGGCCCCCGTGTGTCACTCACCCCTCCCCAAGGCCCTGAGCCGAGCGAGGGAGTGCTCCACGTGACCATCGCGCCAGCCGAACCTGCGTCAGCGCAGACCACCGACGGATCGCAGACCGCCGACGGCCCAGGAACCGCGCTGCTGCGTACCCTGACCGACCTCACCGCCGACCTCCCCGACGCCGACCCCGGCCGGGTCGCCGCCGCCGCGCTGCGGGGCCGCTCGGCCAGGGCGGATCTGGCGGAGCTGCGGGAGCTGGCGACCGAGGCCGCGGCCGGCCTCATCTCCGAGGACCCGACGTACTCGCAGCTCGCGGCCAGGCTGCTCAGCCTCACCATCCGTGACGAGGCCGCGTCGCAGGGCGTGCGCTCCTTCTCCGACTCGGTCGCCGTCGGGCACCGCGAGGGCCTGATCGCGGACCGCACCGCCGCGTTCGTCACCGACCACGCGGAGCGCCTCGACGGTCTGGTGGAGGCCGCCCTGGAGGACGGCGCGGACTTCCGCTTCGGCTACTTCGGCCTGCGCACCCTGCACAGCCGCTACCTCCTTCGCCACCCCCTCACCCGGCACGTCATCGAGACCCCGCAGCACTTCATGCTGCGCGTCGCGAGCGGCCTCGCCGAGGACGGCTCCGCGCGCGCGGCGGACGAAGTCGCCGCCCTGTACCGCCTGATGAGCCGCCTGGACTACCTGCCGTCCTCGCCGACGCTCTTCAACTCCGGCACCCGCCACCCGCAGATGTCCTCCTGCTACCTCCTCGACTCCCCGCTGGACGAGCTGGACTCCATCTACGACCGCTACCACCAGGTCGCGCGGCTCTCCAAGCACGCGGGCGGCATCGGCCTCTCGTACTCCCGCATCCGCGCCCGCGGTTCGCTCATCCGCGGCACGAACGGGCACTCCAACGGCATCGTGCCGTTCCTCAAGACCCTGGACGCGTCCGTCGCCGCCGTGAACCAGGGCGGCCGCCGCAAGGGCGCCGCCGCGGTCTACCTGGAGACGTGGCACTCCGACATCGAGGAGTTCCTGGAGCTGCGCGACAACACGGGTGAGGACGCGCGCCGCACGCACAACCTCAACCTGGCGCACTGGATCCCGGACGAGTTCATGCGCCGGGTCGCCGCCGACCAGGACTGGTCGCTGTTCTCCCCGGCCGACGTGCCCGAGCTCGTCGACCTGTGGGGCGATGGGTTCGACGCGGCCTACCGCAAGGCCGAGGCCGCCGGGCTCGCCCGCAAGACCATCCCGGCCCGCGAGCTGTACGGCCGCATGATGCGCACCCTGGCGCAGACCGGCAACGGCTGGATGACCTTCAAGGACGCCGCCAACCGCACGGCCAACCAGACGGCGGAGCCCGGCCACACCGTCCACTCCTCCAACCTCTGCACGGAGATCCTGGAGGTGACGGACGACGGCGAGACGGCCGTCTGCAACCTGGGTTCGGTGAACCTCGGCGCGTTCGTGGACACGGCCGCCGGTGACATCGACTGGCAGCGGCTCGACGAGACCGTCCGCACCGCCGTCACCTTCCTCGACCGTGTCGTCGACATCAACTTCTACCCGACCGAGCAGGCGGGACGCTCCAACGCCAAGTGGCGTCCGGTGGGCCTCGGCGCGATGGGTCTCCAGGACGTCTTCTTCCGGCTGAAGCTGCCCTTCGACTCCCCCGCCGCGCGCGCCCTCTCGACGCGCATCGCCGAGCGCATCATGCTCGCCGCGTACGAGGCGTCCGCCGACCTCGCCGAAAGGAACGGGCCGCTTCCCGCCTGGGAGAAGACCCGCACCGCGCGCGGCGTCCTGCACCCCGACCACTACGGCGTCGAGCTGACCTGGCCGGAGCGCTGGGCCGCGCTGCGGGAACGTATCGCCACGACCGGTATGCGCAACTCGCTGCTCCTGGCCATCGCGCCGACCGCCACGATCGCGTCCATCGCGGGCGTGTACGAGTGCATCGAGCCGCAGGTCTCCAACCTCTTCAAGCGCGAGACGCTGAGTGGTGAGTTCCTCCAGGTCAACGCCTACCTGGTGCAGGAGCTGAAGCGCCTTGGCGTGTGGGACGCGCAGACGCGTGAGGCGCTGCGCGAGGCCAACGGCTCCGTGCAGGGCTTCGGCTGGATTCCGGCCGAGGTGCGCGAGCTGTACCGCACCGCGTGGGAGATCCCGCAGCGCGGCCTGATCGACATGGCCGCCGCGCGCACGCCGTTCCTGGACCAGGCGCAGTCCCTGAACCTGTTCCTGGAGACGCCGACCATCGGCAAGCTCTCCTCGATGTACGCGTACGCCTGGCAGCAGGGTCTGAAGACCACGTACTACCTGCGTTCGCGCCCGGCGACCCGCATCGCCCGCGCGGCGGCCGGCCAGAGCGCCGAGGCCGCCCCCGTCCCCGCCCAGACCACGGCCGAAGAAGCCGTCGCCTGCTCCCTGGAAAACCCCGAGTCCTGCGAGGCCTGCCAGTAATGAGCTCCACCGCCCACCCGTCGCCCGACCACCACCCCTCAACGACGGCGCTTCGCACCGATACCCCCTCTGGCGAGAAGAACCTCCTGGACCCGGGCTTCGAGCTGACCCTGCGGCCCATGCGTTACCCGGACTTCTACGAGCGCTACCGGGACGCGATCAAGAACACCTGGACCGTCGAGGAGGTCGACCTCCACTCGGACGTCGCCGACCTGGCGAAGCTTTCCCCGGGCGAGCAGCACATGATCGGCCGCCTGGTCGCGTTCTTCGCGACCGGCGACTCGATCGTCTCCAACAACCTGGTGCTCACGCTCTACAAGCACATCAACTCCCCCGAGGCGCGGCTCTACCTGAGCCGTCAGCTCTTCGAGGAGGCCGTGCACGTCCAGTTCTATCTGACGCTGCTCGACACCTATCTGCCCGACCCGGAGGACCGCGCGGCGGCCTTCGACGCGGTCGAGGAGATCCCCTCCATCCGCGAGAAGGCCGAGTTCTGCTTCAAGTGGATGGACTCCGTCGAGAAGATGGACCGCCTGGAGACGAAGGCCGACCGGCGCCGCTTCCTGCTGAACCTGATCTGCTTCGCCGCGTGCATCGAGGGGCTCTTCTTCTACGGCGCCTTCGCCTACGTCTACTGGTTCCGCTCGCGCGGCCTGCTGCACGGCCTCGCCACCGGCACCAACTGGGTGTTCCGTGACGAGACGATGCACATGAGCTTCGCCTTCGACGTGGTCGACACCGTCCGCAAGGAGGAGCCCGAGCTCTTCGACGACGCGCTGCAGACGCAGGTCACCGACATGCTCAAGGAGGCCGTCGAGGCCGAGCTGCAGTTCGCGCGCGACCTGTGCGGTGAGGGCCTGCCCGGCATGAACACCGACTCCATGCGCGAGTACCTGCAGTGCGTCGCCGACCAGCGGCTCCAGCGGCTCGGCTTCGCGCCGGTCTACGGCTCCTCAAACCCGTTCTCGTTCATGGAACTTCAGGGTGTCCAGGAGCTGACCAACTTCTTCGAGCGGCGTCCTTCGGCCTACCAGGTCGCGGTCGAGGGTTCGGTCTCCTTCGACGACGAGTTCTAGTCCGGCCGGTGTGTCCGAGCTGCGCGGGGCGGTTTCCGCCTCGCGCAGCTCGCGGTCGATCCGGCGGTCGTGGAGGTACCCGACGAGCGAGGGCGCGGCGAGGAGGAGGAAGACGGTCAGGACGGTCGCGTATGCGGTGAGTGTGTTCATGTCCCTTACTGTCCTGCGCGCCGGACGGGCGCGGCAGTGGCAGGACTGCCACACACCATCGACTTACTGCCACTGACGCGGCACACTGGTCGCATGCTGAAGGCCGGGACCCTGAAGAACGTGGCCGCCGTACTGCTCGACGGCGTCAATCCCTTCGAACTCGGTGTCGTCTGCGAGGTGTTCGGGCTCGATCGCAGCGACTCGGGTCTTCCCGCGTACGACTTCGCGGTGGTCGCCGCGGAGAGGGGGCCCCTGACCAATCACGCCGGGTTCTCGATCACCACCCCGTACGGCCTCGACCGGCTCGAAGAGGCCGACCTCATCACCGTTCCCGCGGGCCAGGCGTTCGTGGACCGCGACTACCCCGAGGAGCTGCTCGACGCCCTGCGCCGTGCGGTGGACCGCGGGGCCCGCGTCCTGTCCGTCTGCTCCGGCGTCTTCGTGCTCGGCGCCGCGGGGCTCCTGGACGGCCGCCGCTGCGCCGTCCACTGGCAGCACGCCACGGAACTCGCGGTGCGCTATCCGCGCGCCCGGGTCGAGCCCGACGTCCTGTACGTGGACGAGGGCCCGATCGTCACCTCGGCCGGAACCGCCGCCGGGATCGACGCCTGCCTGCACATCGTGCGCCAGGCACACGGCACCGAGGTCGCCAACGCCATCGCCCGGCGCATGGTCGTACCGCCCCATCGCGACGGCGGGCAGGCCCAGTTCGTGGCGCGCCCGCTGCCGCGCACGGCGTGCGACACCGTGGGCGGGGTGCTCGCCTGGATGGAGCGCCATCTGGACACGGACATCACCGTCGAGCGGCTCGCCGAGCGCGCGCACATGTCGCCGCGCACCTTCGCGCGCCGCTTCCAGCAGGAGACCGGCACCACCCCCTACCGCTGGCTCCTGCGCCAACGCGTGCTCCTGGCGCAGGAGTTGCTCGAAGGTTCGGACGAGACGGTGGACGCCATCGCCGGGCGTGCCGGTTTCGGCAACGCGGCGGCGATGCGCCACCAGTTCCTGCGGGCGCTCGGCACCACGCCGAACGCCTACCGCCGTACCTTCCGCGGTCCGGCCGTCAGCGTCGCTCGGCCCGCAGGACCAGACGCTTCGGCTGTAGCGTGATGCCGATCTTCGTGTCGGCGTCGGTCTCCTCGACCGGCGTCAGACGCCACTTGGGCGCCACCGTCGCCAGGATGATGGCGAGTTCGGCCAGGCTGAAATGGTCGCCCGGGCACTTGCGGTTGCCGGTGCCGAACGGCATCATCGCGAACTCCGGTACGTCTTGCGCTCGTTCCGGATTCCAGCGGTCCGGGTCGAACCGCAGATGCTGCTCGAAGGAACGCGGATCGCGCTGCATCGCGTACACGCTGTAGACGATGTCGGCACCGGCCGGAATGCGATAGCCGCCCAGGCTGGTTTCTCCCACCGACCTGCGGGTGAATATCCAGGCGGCCGGTTGTATACGCATGGCCTCCGTGACGACATTCCGGGTGTGCGGAAGGTCCCCGAGGTCGGCGAATGTGATCTCCCGGTCCGGCGCGACGGCATTTACTTCTTCAACCAATCGCCTTTCCTGCTCGGGGTGTTCGGCCAGCAGATGGAAGGTCCATGCCAGGGTCGCCGCGATATTCTCGGCGCCCGCCACGACAAGGGAGATCACATGGTCGTGAACCTCCTGATCGCTGAGCGGCTGACCTGATTCATCGCGCGCCCGCAGCATTTCGGCCAACAGGTCGTCCTGGTCTCCGCCCGCCGCCGCCCTGCCTTCGGCGATGATCTCGTCGACGAGTGCGTGCAGATCGGCGAGCGCGCTCTGGAAGCGGCGGTTGCCCTGGGTCGGCACGCGGTACAGCGGCCCGACCGAGAGCACCATCCTGCGGTAGAGCCCCTCGAAGACGGTGTGCAGCGATTCGGCGATGCGGTCCGCCTTCTCACTGATCGCGTCGACCTCCAGGAGCGAGCGCGAGACGACGCGCACCGCGGTGCGGAACATCTCCGCGTTGATGTCGATCGTGTCGCCCGGCCGCCAGCGCCCGGCGGTCATCCGGGCCTCCTCCTCCATGACCTTGGCGTAGTCGGCGATCCGCTCGCGCCTGAACGCGGGCTGCATCATGCGCCGTTGACGCCGGTGCAGCTTGCCGTTGCTGGTCGCCACCCCCTTGCCGAGGAGCACTTCCAGGGTGTCCCAGAGGGGCCCGCCGACGATGTAGTCGGGGCTCCTCAGGAGCTGCCCGACCAGTTCCGGATCGCAGACCGCGTACGCCGTCTTGGGTCCCAGCCTGATGCGTACGAGATCACCGTGATCCCGTAGCGCGGCGAGGAAGCCGAGCGGGTCGCGCACCAGGTTCCAGGCGTGGCCGATGAGCGGCGCGCCACCGCTGACAAGCGGCGGAGTCGTTGTCGCGGACAGCGCGGATTCGACGCTCATTCCTCACCCACCAATTCAGTTTCGGCCACGTCGCTCATTACCGCGTCACTCACGTACGGGGGAATGGACCGGTCGTCCCAGCTGTCCACCCGATAGCGACCGGATTCGTGATGGAACCAATACACGGAAGAGAACCAGTTCCGCATGTTGGCGATGCACGATTCCAGCGCGACCGAGAGCTCCCTGCCCTGCACGCTCCCCTCGGCCAATTGCCCGGCGAGACGGAGCACTTCCTTTTCTGCCACCAGGAAATCCGAAATGCATCGGGTGACCCGCCGGTGGACTTCCGACACCGCTTCTTCGAGGGAAAGCCCCTCGTGCTGGATCAGACTGATCCCGAGATTGTGCAATTCATCTCCCGCGAGTTCCTTGGGGAGCGAGCACAGGTCGTTGTACCAGGCGGAGAAATCCTGCGTGGCGAGCGCCGCCCGCCGATATGCGGGATGCTTCCGCACGGACGACGGCAGCTCCCGTCGCGCCGTCGGTTCGAGCAGGTCGATCCACGTCCAGTGCGCGAACGTCAGCCTGCGCAGTTCGATGTAGGCCTCGACCGTCGGGACGGTTCCGGTTCTGCGGTTCCTGAACTCCAGGTCGTACGCCTCGATCACGCTGTGGAAATGCCGCGCGAACCGGGCGTTCCAGCCCGCCCCGAGGTGCGAGTACAGCCGCAGGACGCAGTCCGCGAACCCCGCCACCAGGGGGTCACGGTGGTGCAGTTGCTGCCGGGGTGCCCGGAGTGTCTCGTGGAGCCCGCGGCACAGCCGGCGCCACTGCGCCGCCCTGCCGTGCACCGAGTCGCGGTCGTGCCGGTCGTCCCACGCGAAGAACCAACTGCTGAGGTCGGCTATCGCGCTGAGCAACTCGTCCGGCGCGCCAATGTAGTAGCCGGCCACCAGATCCGTGTAGCAGAGGCTGTCCGCGTACCGCTCGACCTTGTCCGCGGACATGAGGCGCATTTCGCGCAGCCACGTCCGGGACCTTTCCTGGAGCTGTGGCCAATACGGGTGCAGTTGGCGAGGAAACCCGGACTCGATCAGCGGAAGTACCAACGCCGGTGGCACGGATACCACCCGCGCATGTGTCTGTGTCGGTGAAATGCCATGTGAATATGCAGGCACGGACAAACCCCTCTCAGCCGCGTGAGGACGCACGCCCCTCCCGCCGTACCGGGCGCGCGCCGTTGTGTATCCCCGCGCTTTCCATTCAGCACCACAACTGACCGTTCAGGGAACAGATTTGCGCCATTCACTACCCCCCAGTGCCGAGAAAATCCCCGTACGTGACTGATTATGGATCACCAAGAGCCTGATTCGATCGCACAGCTGACCGGTCCGGGTCGGTTCATGCGAACGGCCCCTGGCCGGGAGGGAGTTCCCGGCCAGGGGCCGCAGGTGACTCGCGGGGCGCGCGAGTCCGGAGTCGTCTAGGCGTTCGGCACGACGGGGTAGCGCGGGGTGCCCTCTTCCATCTGCCGCAGCGCGTCCTTGCGGTCGCGCTTGGAGAGGCGGTCGATGTAGAGGTAGCCGTACAGGTGGTCCGTCTCGTGCTGGAGGCAGCGCGAGAAGTACCCGGTGCCCCGCACCTTGATGGGGTTGCCCTTCTCGTCCTGCCCGGTGACCTCGGCGAAGTCCGGGCGGGCCAGCTCGGCGTAGGCCGTGGGCACGGAGAGGCAGCCCTCGTTCGAGTCGTCCAGGCGGCGCCGCTCCGCGGGGAGCTCGCGCACGACGGGGTTGCAGACCACGCCGACGTGCCGCCTGCCCTCGTCGTCCATGCAGTCGTAGACGAAGACCTTCAGGTCGACGCCGATCTGGTTGGCGGCCAGGCCCACGCCCTCGGCGGTCCGCTGGCTGGCGAACATGTCGGCGACGAGCTGCTCCAGCTCGGCGTCGAAGGCGGTGACGTCCTTGCACTCCTTGTGCAGCACGGGGTTGCCGACGACCGTGATGGGCCGGGACGTGCCGCGCTCGCGGTAGGCCGTCTCCCGCTCCTCGCAGTCCTCCGTGTCGATGACGAAGCCCTCGTCGTCGACGGGGAGGACCCCGCCCGAGGCCTGCTGCTCAGTGTCCTGCGCCATTGTCCGACGTACGCCTTCCTGGGAACCCACGAGAGATAGTGCCGGTACAGCCTACGGCCAGGAGTCAGCAGACCTCTTCCAGATCCCGCCAGTCGCGGGAGTCCGGACTGTCCGCGACCCAGCCGTCGAGCAGCCCGCGCACCAGGGCGGCGGGCGCCGCGATGCCGCACTCCCGCTCGGGCACCCACAGGGCGCCGGGGCTGCGGTGGCCGAGCGGCCCGGGGTGGCCCGGCTCGCTGTGGTCGTGGGGGTCCAGGTGCTCGCCGTCGCCCTCGTCGCTCGGCATGCGGCTCTCGGAGCACATCCGGCAGAGCAGCCGCACGGACGAGGACCAGTCCTCGGCGGCGAAGCCCGCGTCCGCGGCGAGCTTCTCCAGGGCGTCCCGGTCGTCCTCGGTGGCGGCCTCCAGGAGGACCACCCAGGTGGGAACGGGTGAGGGAGCCCACAGCTCGATCTCGTCGAAGACGGGATACGAGTCCCCCGCCCCCGTCGTCCGCTCGCCGTGCGGAACGCCGTCGTGCAGCACGACCTCGCCCCAGCGGCGCCCGGAGGAGGGCAGCGGGATGGAGAGCACCTCGATGCGGGCGGGGTCGAGCCTGCGCCCCCACACGACCTCGGCCTCGCCCTCGGGCGAGAGCCGCACGGCGGCGCTGCCCAGGTCCATGCCGGTGGGCTCCCCGGAGGCGGCCACACCGCCCGGCACCTTCAGGCCGTACGCCTGCCAGGCGCGCCGGGCGAGCGGCCAGTCCTGGAGGGCGGTGGCGGCGATCCCCACGTTCCACCAGTCGGGGGCGCCCGCCGACCGGTCGAGCAGCGCGACGGCCCGCAGGCCCGCGGCCCGCGCCTGCTCCCAGTCGTGCCGGAACTTGTGGAGCAGCGCGAGGTTGAACCAGGACTCCGAGAGCCAGGGCTCGAGATCCGCCGCGCGGGTCAGGAGTGCGCCCGCGTCCTCGTACCGCCCGTCGCCGATCAGCGTGAAGGCGCGGTCGGTGGCCTGCCGCCATGAGGCGGAGGGCCGGTGCCGTCCCTTGCCGAAGATCCTCACGATTCCCGCCTGCCGATGCATAAGTTCCTGTGTTCCGCTGTGCCCGAGGGCCCTCTTCGCATCCAACCACGTACGGTCGGACGGCCGCTCATTACCCATGGGTTACCCAACCGGCGGCAAGCTATGACCGCCCCGCGAAAGCACCCGGGCCAGGGCTTCCACCACTTCGGGCTGGTAGTCGCGGCCGGTGCCCAGGCGCAGCCGCTCCAGAGCGTTGAGAGGCCCCCCGGGGCCTTCTCCCCTGGCCATCTCGTCGTACGCGTTGGCGGCCCGCACAATACGGGCGGTGAGCGGCTGGTCGCGGTACGGGTCGGCCTGCCGCTCCACGACCACGGCAACGTCGCCCTTCACCCCCGTCTGACGCACCACGGCGCCCCCGAGCAGGGCGATCCGGCGCTGTTCCGCGTCCGGCAGGGCGGCGGTGGCGCCCGCCGGCACGGGGTCGACGAGGGAGAGCTGCCCGATGTCGTGCATCAGGGCGGCATGCTCCAGGACGGTCAGGTCCGGCGCGGAAAGCCCCAGCTCACGCCCGACGGCCCGGCTGAGCGCGGCCACGCGGCGGGCGTGGCCCTGCGGGGTGTACCCGGCGATCTCGGTGGACCGGGCGAGCGAGGTGATGGTCTGCCGGTAGGTGGTCCGCACCGCCGCGTACCGCCCGAAGGACAGCTGGGTCAGGAGCAGCGGCAGGCTGAACACCGGCAGCGCCCAGAGCCCCGCCACGGCCACCGCGAGCGCCATGACGGCCCCCGTGGCGCAGACGGCGGACCCGATGCCGAGCATGGCCCGCAGTTCGTCGCGCAGGAGCGGTCCGAAGGGCCACCGGGTGCGGGCGTGCGCCATGGCCGCGGCGAGCACGGCGTCGCAGAGGGCGGTCAGGACGAGCAGCGCCACGATGACGGCGGCGAAGGCGGGCCCCTGCCCCACCCACTCCTTCAACTTCCCCGCGTTGTAGAGCGGTTGGAAACAGGCGGCGGCGAAGCCCACGGTGAGCACGCGCCGGGCCACGTGGTCGAGGGCGGGCCCCTTGCCGAGCGCCACATGCGGCACGGCTCCGACGAGCACGGCCGCCACGACCACGGCGATCACCTGGAAGACGCCGTGGTGCGTGGCCCGCCCGCCGACCTCCCCCAGCAGCGCGTACGCCAGCGCCCCCGCGGCCCCCAGCGGCGCGGGCTCCCGGTCACTGCCGCCCGTGCCCCACCGGGCCAGCTCCCCCACCGTGACGAGCCCTCCGAAGGCGAGCGCGATGCCTCCCTCGGCGACGCCGTGCCAGAGGGTCCAGCCGAGGGCGATGAGCGTAAGGGCTCCGGCGGAGCCGTGGACGGCCCTCACCGTGGCGCCGTTCCAGGAGCCGCGGGGACGCCGGGCGCCCCCTCGCGGGGCCCCGGCACCCCGCCGGTGTCCGAGGTGACCACCGGATGCCACCCGTACCGGTCGAGCGCCCGCCGCAGGGCGCCGACCATCGCGGGGTCGAACTGCGACCCCGCGCACCGGGACAGCTCGGCCACGGCGGCCGCGACGGGCCGCCCCCGCCGGTAGGAGCGCGTGGACGTCATGGCGTCGAAGGCGTCCGCGACGGCCACCACCCGGGCGAACTCCGGGATCTGCCGTCCGACGAGCCCGTAGGGGTACCCGCTGCCGTCCATCCGCTCGTGGTGGTGGAGGATCGCCGCCCGTGCCTCGCCGAGGAAGCCGATCCCGCGCACCATCTCGTGCCCGTACTCGGGATGCAGCTCGATGACCCGCCGCTCCTCCGGGGTCAGCGGGCCGTCCTTGCGTAGCAACCGGGTCGGTACGCCGAGTTTGCCGACGTCGTGGAGGATTCCGGCGAAGCGCAGGCTCTCCACGCGCTCGTCCGCCATCCCCAGCTCCCGCGCGATCATCACGGAGGCCCGCCCCACGCGCTCGCTGTGTCCGCGGGTGTAGCGGTCCTTGATGTCGACGGCCTGCACGAGCGCCCGGATGGTGGCCTGATGGGCGGCGCGCTCGCGGTGGTACTGCGCGAAGACCCAGCAGGAGACCCCCATCGGCAGCAGCACCAGGAGCGCGGCGAGCGGCCCGTACGGACTGCGCCACAGCACCGCCATCATCAGACCGGCAAGGCCGTGCACGGCGACCGGCGCGAACGACCGCAGGAAGAGCCCGCGCCACGCGCTGCGCACGGGCACCCGTTCCGCCGTGGCGAGGATGCCGCCGTCCAGGACGGTCAGTACGACGGAGAAGGCGAGGACGGCCCCTCCCGCGGGCACCAGCGCGTACGGGAAGTCGGGCGCGGCCACGGCCTCGCGCCCGCCCAGCGCGCCGTGTGTCCACGCGGCGGCCCAGGCGGCCAGGGCGAGTTGGGACGCGCGCCAGAGTCTGCGCACCCACCGGGGGCGCCGCTCGACGCGGGCGAGCAGCGCGCCCGGCACCGCGACGAGCGCGGCGGCCGCGGGCGGCAGCAGGAAGACGGCGGCGAGCAGCACGGGGAAGAAGGTGCCGAGACCGCCCGCCGGGGCGCCGGCGCGGCGGGCGATGACGCGGCAGCGGGTGATCTGCTCGCACCCGGCGTAGAGCGCGGCGAGCAGCGCGAGCGCGGCCCACGGCGTGCGCGAGCCCGCCGCGGGCACGGCGCAGGCGGCGCCGGCCAGGGCGGCGCACAGGATGTAGGCGCGCGCCCATGGAGCGATGGACCGCATGGCGCTGCCTCCTCCCCCGCGACCGCCCTCGGTCCCCCGTGACCGTCCGTCCACAGGGACCACGTTCCAAGGTCCGGAGACTAGAACGACTGCCGCACGCTCCGAGCCCCGCCCGCGGAAATTGGCACGTACGAGTGACGGTGAACAGAAAAAAGCAGGCCGTGACGGAATTCCGTCACGGCCTGCTCGCGCTCAACTACCTGCGGTTCAGGCTTCCTTGGCCCGCAGCGTCTTGGCGGACACACTGCCTTCGGCGGTCACCGTCTCCACCGTCACGTCGTGCTCGGGCACGGCCTCGCCCGAGCGGATCAGATCGATGCGGCCCATGACCTTGGCGCGCAGGTCGACCGGCACGTCGTCCTGGCCGCAGCAGCGCTTCACCAGCTTCTTGACCGCCTGCTCGAGGCCGTACTTCTCCAGGCACGGAGAGCACTCCTCGAAGTGCGTCTCGAACTTGGTGCAGTCGCTGTCCGGCATCTCGTGGTCCAGGAACTCGTACAGATGGTCCAGGACTTCACTGCAATCCGTCTCGTGCGGCTCTCCGCAGCTCATGAGCCTGAGCCTTTCGCTTCGTTCGACGACTCTGACGCGGCGCCGGCGGGGACGAGGCCGCGGTCGCGGGCGTAGTCCTCGAGCATGCCGCGCAGTTGGCGACGGCCGCGGTGCAACCGGGACATCACCGTACCGATGGGTGTCCCCATAATGTCCGCGATCTCCTTGTACGCAAAGCCCTCTACGTCGGCCAGATAGACGGCGATGCGGAATTCCTCGGGGATCGCCTGCAGTGCGGACTTCACGTCCGAATCCGGCAGGTGATCGAGCGCCTGCGACTCGGCGGAGCGCAGACCGGTGGACATGTGCGACTCGGCACGCGCGAGCTGCCAGTCCTCGATCTCCTCGGCGGCGCTGCGCTGGGGCTCGCGCTGCTTCTTGCGGTACGAGTTGATGAACGTGTTGGTGAGGATGCGGTACAGCCACGCCTTGAGGTTGGTGCCCTCACGGAACTGGTGGAACGACGCGTACGCCTTGGCGTAGGTCTCCTGCACCAGGTCCTCCGCGTCCGCCGGGTTGCGCGTCATGCGCAGCGCCGCCGAGTACATCTGGTCGAGGAAGCCCAGGGCGTCCCGCTCGAAGCGGGCCGTGCGCTCCGCCGACGTCTCAGCGCTTCCGTCGGGTCGCTCCGCCTGGCCGTTCTCGGCCCCTGCGTCGGTCCCAGTGACCGGACCCACCTCCTCCAAAGACGTGGCGAGACCAAAAGCAGTCCCACTCGAATCGGAGGATAGACGACGATCCGGTCCCGCCGCCGCCCGAACAGGAGCGGTCTTGGGCGCGCTCAGCACCGTCCATTCCAGGTCAGAGGCGCTGGAGCGGGCCGGGCAGATGGTCGAACCCATGCGGCTGACTTCCTCTCGTACCAACAGCGTTTAGCTTCTGTTCGGCACAACAGAGGTCACGTTGCCAACATTCCCGCCCACCGGATGACGCCATCCGTGATGCGCGTCATGGCCTCCGCCTCGCTGATGTCCGCGCGCTTGGGGACCGCGAAGCCATGATCGCCACAGGGGACCTCTACTAGTTCGTACGTTCCCTCGGGGAACTCCGCGGGCTTCCCGAAGGGGTCGTTCCCGCCCTGCACGACGAGGGTCGGCACCCCGGCGCCGAGCAGTTCGTCGGCCCGGGACTTCTCCGGCTTGCCCGGCGGGTGCA
This sequence comes from Streptomyces sp. NPDC055099, assembly GCF_053607685.1. Taxonomy (NCBI): domain Bacteria; kingdom Bacillati; phylum Actinomycetota; class Actinomycetes; order Kitasatosporales; family Streptomycetaceae; genus Streptomyces; species Streptomyces sp. NPDC055099. The sequence goes on from NZ_JBSGUA010000009.1 coordinate 244,580, forward strand.
GCGGAAAGCTCAGGGCGAGTACGGCGGCGGCGCCGAGCTCGGTGGCGGTGCGGCACGCCACCCGTGCTCCGGCGCTGCGTCCGCCCGCGATCACCGGGAGGCCCGGCTTGGCGAGCGCGGGCCACAGGCCGCGCCATCCGACGTCCAGGGTCTTCGGCGCCGGCGCCAGCTTCTTGCCCGCGACGCGCCAGGGCTGCTCCACGAGGGCGACGGTGACGCCGTGCGCGGGCAGGGCGTCGGCGATGGCCCGCAGGTCACGGGCCTCGATGCCGCCGCCTGCCCCGTGGCTGAGAGCCAGGACGTGGCGGGCCTTGCTCTTCGGCGCGGGATGCCAGGTGATGCGCGCCTCACCGGCATCGGTCCGGACGATCTCGCTCTTGGTCACTGCGCTCTTGGTCACATCAGAAGAGTGTGCCTTCCTCGGGGCCCTCCAGCTCCTTCAGCAGCTCCGGGCCGTTGTTGCGTACGTTGCTGACCGCCGTCGACACCGGGAAGGCCCGCATCAGGCCGTGTGGCGGCGGCTCCAGGAGCGTGCGCAGGTCCTCGACGTCCGTGCGCGAGGGGTCGAGCCAGGCGTCCCAGCGGTCCGGCGTGAGCATCAGGGGCATCCGCGGGTGGATGTCGTGCAGCGAGCGCGGGCCCTCCTCGGGCGCGACCGCCAGGGGCGCGGTCTCCGCCTCGGTGGTGATCACCGTGCACGTCACCCACCAGGCGAGGGGGTGCTCGTCGGGGAGGGTCTTGTCACGCCAGAACTCGTAGAGCCCCGCCATCGCGAAGACCGAGCCGTCGGCGGGCGTCACGAAGTACGGCTGCTTGCGCGGCCGCTTCTTCTTTCCCTCGACCTCAAGCTCCCGCTCGCCGGTCCCGGTGACCCACTCGTAGTAGCCGTCGGCGGGGATGACGCACCGGCGGGAGGTGAAGGCCCGGCGGTAGGAGGGCTTCTCGTGCACGGTCTCCGCACGGGCGTTGATCATCCGGGCGCCGCCCTCGGGCGTCTTCGACCAGGACGGGACGAGGCCCCACTTGAGCGTGCGCAGCTGGCGAACCGGGCGGGGGTCTTCAGCGTCTTTCACGGGACGGTCCAGTACCGCGTAGACCTCTTTGGTCGGAGCCACGTTGAAATCGGGGGCGAGCGCCTCCTCCGGCTCCCACTTCTCGATCTCGAAGATTCCCGCGAGATCCTCGGGCCTACGACTCGATGCATACCGTCCGCACATACGTGCCAGACTGCCAGACCCCGTACCCCCAGAGGAGTCAGTTCCGCTCATGGCTGCAGCAATGGAAATCACCGCGAACGCCAGCCTGACCGACCTCTGGGACCGGGTCTTCGGCACGCAGGCCGCCCCCGACGAATGGCTGGTGATCGCCACCGGCCTCATCGCCCTCGCCGTCGTCGTCCCGCACGGGATCTGGCGCGTCGCCCGCAACGCCATCACCATCGCGCACGAGGGCGGCCACGGCCTGGTGGCCCTGCTGACCGGCCGCCGCCTCGACGGCATCCGGCTGCACTCCGACACCAGCGGCCTCACCGTCTCGCGCGGCAAGCCCACCGGCATCGGCATGATCCTGACCGCGGCGTCGGGCTACACCGCGCCGCCCCTGCTCGGCCTGGCGGGCGCCGCGCTGCTCGCCGCCGGCCACATCACGGCGTTCCTGTGGATCGCGACGGCGCTGCTCATCGTGATGCTCGTCATGATCCGGAACGCGTACGGCGCCCTCACCGTGATCCTCACCGGCGGCACGTTCCTGCTCGTCTCCTGGCTGACCAGCTCGCAGGTGCAGGCGGCCTTCGCGTACGCGGTGGTGTGGTTCCTGCTCCTGGGCGGCGTGCGTCCCGCCTTCGAGCTGCAGTCCAAGCGCAGGCGCGGCGGCGCCGGTGACTCGGACGCGGATCAGCTCTCCCGGCTCACGCACGTCCCCGCGGGCATGTGGCTCTTCCTCTTCCATGCCGTCTCACTGTGCTCGCTGATAGGCGGCGGACGCTGGCTGCTCGGCCTCTGAGCAGCCACGACCCCTCACCTGTCTGCCACTAAAGTGGGGGCATGACCGTAAACCCAGCGCACAGCACCCTCTGGCCAGCCCCGCACGCGAGCGGAGCCGTCGCCGCGACGGTCCATGTACCCGGGTCCAAATCGGTCACCAACCGCGGCCTGGTCCTGGCCGCCCTCGCCGCCGAGCCCGGCTGGCTGCGCCGGCCGCTGCGCTCCCGCGACACCCTCCTGATGGCGGGCGCCCTGCGCGCGCTCGGCGTCGGCATCGAGGAAGGCGTCGGCCCGGACGGCTCCGGCGAGGCCTGGCGGATCATCCCCTCCGGCCTGCACGGCCCCGCCACGGTCGACGTCGGCAACGCGGGCACGGTCATGCGCTTCCTGCCGCCGGTCGCCGCCCTCGCCGACGGCGCGATCCGCTTCGACGGCGACCCCCGTTCGTACGAGCGTCCGCTGCACGGCGTGATCGACGCCCTGCGCGCGCTCGGCGCCCGTATCGACGACGACAACCGCGGCGCGCTGCCGCTGACCGTGCACGGCGCGGGCGCCCTGGACGGCGGCCCGGTCGAGATCGACGCCTCCTCGTCATCCCAGTTCGTGAGCGCCCTGCTGCTCTCGGGCCCGCGCTTCAACCAGGGCGTCGAGGTACGGCACACCGGCTCCGCGCTGCCCTCCATGCCGCACATCCGGATGACCGTCGACATGCTCCGCGCGGTCGGCGCCCAGGTGGACACCCCGGAGTCGGGCGGCGAGCCGAACGTGTGGCGGGTCACCCCCGGCGCGCTGCTCGGCCGCGACCTGACCGTCGAGCCCGACCTCTCCAACGCCCAGCCGTTCCTGGCGGCGGCCCTGGTCACCGGCGGCCGGGTGACCGTCCCGGACTGGCCCGCGCACACCACGCAGCCCGGCGACAAGCTGCGGGAGATCTTCACCGAGATGGGCGGTTCCTGCGAACTGACCGAGCAGGGCCTCGTGTTCACCGGCTCCGGCTCGATCCACGGCCTCGACGTGGACCTGAGCGAGGTCGGCGAGCTGACCCCGGGCATCGCGGCCGTCGCGGCCCTCGCCGACTCCCCCTCGACCCTGCGCGGCGTCGCCCACCTGCGGCTGCACGAGACGGACCGCCTGGCGGCCCTCACGAAGGAAATCAACGAACTCGGCGGCGACGTCACCGAGACCGCCGACGGCCTGCACATCCGGCCGCGCCGCCTGCACGGCGGGATCTTCCACACGTACGACGACCACCGCATGGCCACCGCGGGCGCGATCATCGGCCTGGCGGTGGAGGGCGTACAGATCGAGAACGTCGCGACGACGGCGAAGACACTGCCCGACTTCCCCGACCTCTGGACCGGAATGCTCGGGAACTGACGGGCGGGACCAGGACATGCGCCGCTACGGAAAGAACCCCGACGAGGACGACATCCGCGTCCGCCCCAACCGCAAGGGCAACCGCCCGCGCACGCACATCAGGCCCAAGCACGAGGACGCGTCCGACGGCATGGTCCTCACCGTCGACCGGGGCCGCCTCACCGTCCTGGTCGACGACCGGATCGTCATGGCCATGAAGGCCCGCGAACTGGGCCGCAAGGCCGCCGTGGTGGGCGACCGGGTCTCGCTCGTCGGTGATCTCTCCGGCAAGAAGGACACCCTCGCGCGCATCGTGCGCATCGCGCCGCGCACGTCGGTCCTGCGGCGCACGGCCGACGACGACGACCCCTACGAGAGGGTGGTCGTCGCCAACGCCGACCAACTGGCCATCGTCACCGCCCTCGCCGATCCGGAGCCGCGCACGCGCCTGATCGACCGCTGCATCGTGGCGGCGTACGACGGCGGTCTCACGCCGCTCCTCGTCCTGACCAAGTCCGACCTGGCGTCCGCCGACAAGATCCTGGAGACCTACTCCACGCTCGACATGCCCTACGTCGTCACCAGCCGCGAGGAGTTCACCGACAGCGCGGAGCTCGCCCGGGTGCACGACGTGCTCGACGGCAAGGTCACCGCGTTCGTCGGCCACTCCGGTGTCGGCAAGACGACGCTGGTCAACGCCCTGGTCCCCGAGGAGCGCAGGCGCAGCACCGGACACGTCAACGCCGTCACGGGCCGCGGCCGCCACACCACCACATCCGCGCTCGCCCTGCCGCTGGCGGACTCGCCCGGCGGCTGGGTGATCGACACGCCCGGCGTGCGCTCCTTCGGCCTGCATCACGTCGACCCGTCCCGCGTCATCCTCGCCTTCCCCGACCTGGTGCCGGGGACGGAGGAGTGCCCGCGCGCGTGCAGCCACGACGAGCCGGACTGCGCGCTGGACGCGTGGGTGGAAGGGGGCCACGCGGATCCCGCGCGGCTCTACTCGCTGCGCAGGCTCCTCGCCACCCGTGAGCGACGCGACGACGACTGACCTCGCCGTTGTTTGCGCCCGGGGCTCAGCGGCAAAGGCATAATCGCACCAAGCCTGATCCAAGGCAGGCGAAGCGGTCACCGAACGTATGGGTTGCGGAGGCACAGACATGGCGTGGCTGCTGGTCATCGTCGCGGGATTCCTGGAGACCGGTTTCGCGGTCTGCCTCAAGCTCTCGCACGGCTTCACCCGGCTCTGGCCGACGATCACCTTCGCGGCCTTCGCCCTCGGCAGCTTCGGCCTGCTCACGCTCGCCCTCCGCAAGCTCGACGTGGGTCCGGCGTACGCGGTCTGGACGGGGATCGGCGCCGCGGGCACCGCGATCTACGGCATGGTCTTCCTCGGTGACGTGGTCTCCACGCTCAAGATCGTCTCCATCTCGCTGGTGATCGCGGGCGTCATCGGCCTGCAGCTCTCGGGCTCCGCGCACTAGAACGCCGCTTCAGGGGTTCAGGCGCTGATCCAGCGCCCGAGGGTCCCGCGCACCAGTTCCACGGGGTCCTCCCCCGCCGGCGAGGGCGCGACGACGTACGACAGGGCCATCCGTACGGCGCTCTCGCAGGCCATGGCCAGCTCCTCCGTGTCCTTCGGCCGCGCCCGGCCGTTCAGCGCGTTCACCGCCTTGTCCCGGACGAGGGCGAGCAGTTCGGCGGGCGAGGGGACTCCCGCGTCCGCGCGCCGCTGTGCCGGTACGGGCGACGAGGAGATGCCGGGCCTGGTCGGCGCGGGCAGCCGTTCGCTCCAGCAGCCGGTGAGCATGGCCCGGGCGAGTTCGTTCCCGCGGGCGGCGGCGATGGTCCACGCGCTCACCGCGGCGAGCCGGTCCACCGGGCCGCCCTCCACGGCCAACGCGCGCTCCACGCCGTGCAGATACGCGTCGGTCTCGCGCCGGAGCAGGGCGCGCGCGAGGCCGTCCTTGCTGCCGAACTCGTTGTAGAGGGTCTGCCGGGACACCCCGGCGGTGGCCGCGACGTCGACCATGCGGACGCCCGGCCAGGGCCGACGGGCGAGCGCCGTGTTGGCCGCGTCCAGTAAGGATTCCCGTGCTGCAGGCATCGTCGCCTCCCGGGGCCGAAGCGGCTCTGCGGCCAGAGTTGACGTGCTCGGAAGCGGTGTCAATACTCCCGGCGCGACCTGGCACGGTATGCGTCATGTCCCGGAATGGCCCGGACATACGGCGCTGTGGCTCAGGCACAACGAGATCGATACTGTTCACTCATGCCCGACTACCACGATGATCTGCGTCTTGCCCATGTCCTCGCGGACGCCGCCGACGCCGCGACGATGGACCGGTTCAAGGCTCTCGACCTCAAGGTCGAGACCAAGCCGGACATGACGCCGGTGAGCGAGGCGGACAAAACGGCCGAGGAGCTGATCCGCTCGAACCTGAAGCGGGGGCGGCCGCGCGACGCGATCCTCGGCGAGGAGTTCGGCGTCGAGGGCACAGGCCCGCGCCGCTGGGTGATCGACCCGATCGACGGCACCAAGAACTATGTGCGCGGGGTGCCGGTCTGGGCCACGCTGATCGCCCTGATGGAGGCGGGCGAGGGCGGCTTCCAGCCGGTGGTGGGTGTCGTGTCGGCGCCCGCGCTCGGCCGCCGCTGGTGGGCGGCCAAGGGCGCCGGGGCCTACACCGGGCGCAGTCTGACCTCCGCGACGCGGCTGCACGCCTCCAAGGTCTCGCGGCTCCAGGACGCCTCGTTCGCGTACTCCTCGCTGACGGGCTGGGAGGAGCAGGGCCGCCTCGACGGGTTCATGGACCTCACGCGGGCGGTCTGGCGCACCCGGGGGTACGGCGACTTCTGGCCGTACATGATGGTCGCCGAAGGCTCGGTCGACATCTGCGCGGAGCCCGAGCTCTCGCTGTGGGACATGGCGGCGACCGCGATCATCGTGACCGAGGCGGGCGGCACCTTCACCGGCCTCGACGGCACTCCGGGCCCGCACAGCGGCAACGCGGCGGCGTCGAACGGCCTGCTCCACGAGGAGCTGCTCGGCTACCTCAACCAGCGCTACTGAGGCATGCGCCCCGCACGTCCGAGGCGCGCGCCCGTTGTGCGTACGCCCTGAACCGGCAGCACGCGCCCCCTTGTTGACTCCCCGCATGGCTGCGACTCTGAGAGTCCCCCACTTGTGAACTTGTGAACCGCTTCTCTTGCGGTCCACTCAGGAGGTGGCTCAAGCCCATGCTCGTCCGCGACGCCATGAGCACGATGGTCCTCACCATCGGTCCCGCCCACACACTGCGCCAGGCCGCCCGGCTGATGTCGGCGCGCCGCGTCGGCGCGGCCGTCGTCCTCGACGGCGACATCGGCCTTGGAATCCTGACCGAGCGCGACGTCCTCGTCTCGCTGGGCCTCGGCCAGAACCCCGACATCGAGACCGCAGGCACCCACACCACGACCGACGTCGTCTTCGCCGCACCGTCCTGGACCTTGGAGGAGGCGGCCGACGCCATGTCGCACGGCGGCTTCCGGCACCTGATCGTGATGGACGGCAACGAACCGACCGGCATCGTCTCGGTCCGCGACATCATCCGCTGCTGGGCCCCGAGCCGGCAGCCCGCACCCACGCTCACGGTCTGAGCGCTCCCCGGACACGACGGCGGGCCGGACCCCCGAGGGGATCCGGCCCGCCGTCTCTCCACGACAAGCAGTCTCAGCCGCGCAGGGCCTGGACCGCGGCCTCCAGCCGCTTGCCGAAGTCTCCGTCGGCCTGACGGAAGTTGTTGATCGCGCGGTCCACGATGTCCTCGCGGGAGACCTTGGCGAGGAAGCCCGACAGGTTGTCGACCAGGCGGCCCTTCTCGTCCTCGGACATCAGGCGGTAGAGGTTGCCCGCCTGCACGAAGTCGTTGTCCTCGGCGTGCCGGGGCGTCTCGTGGTTGCCGGTGGCGCCGGTGACGGGGACGGGCTGCCACAGCGCGCGGTCCGTCTGGAAGGGGCCGCCGAAGCTGTTCGGCTCGTAGTTCTTCGCACCCTTGTGGCGGCCGTCGTACAGGAAGCCGTCACGCGAGTTGGTGCGCGCCTCAGTGGCGTGCGGGCGGTTCACCGGCAGGTGGTCGGCGTTGATGCCGACGCGGTAGCGGTGGGCGTCGCCGTACGCGAAGAGACGGCCCTGGAGCATCTTGTCCGGGGACGGGCCGATGCCCGGCACGAAGTGGGCGGGGCTGAAGATGGACTGCTCGACCTCGGCGAAGACGTTCTCCGGGTTGCGGTTGAGCTCCAGCTTGCCGATCTCGATCGGCGGGTAGTCCGCGTGCGGCCACACCTTGGTGAGGTCGAACGGGTTGAAGCGGTAGGTCGCCGCGTCCGCCGCCGGCATGATCTGCACCTGCACGGACCAGGACGGGAACTCACCGCGCTCGATGGCCTCGCGCAGGTCGCGCTGGTGGGAGTCGGGGTCCTCACCGGCGAGCTTGTTGGCCTCGTCCTGCGTGAGGTTCTTGATGCCCTGGTCGGTCTTGAAGTGGTACTTGACCCAGAAGACCTCGCCGGCCTCGTTGTTCCACTGGTACGTGTGCGAGCCGAAGCCGTCCATGTGGCGGTACGAGGCGGGGATGCCGCGGTCGCCGAACAGCCAGGTCACCTGGTGGGTGCTCTCCGGGCTCAGACCCCAGAAGTCCCAGACGTTGTCCGCCTCCTGCGAGCCCGTGTACGGGTCGCGCTTCTGGGTGTGGATGAAGTCGGGGAACTTGATGGCGTCCCGGATGAAGAAGACCGGGGTGTTGTTGCCGACGAGGTCGTAGTTGCCCTCCTCGGTGTAGAACTTCAGCGCCCAGCCGCGCGGGTCGCGCACCGCGTCGGCCGCGCCGAGGTTGCCCGCCACCGTGGAGAAGCGCAGGAACGTCTCCGTCTGCTTGCCGACCTCGGAGAGGAACTTGGCCCGCGTCCACTGCGAGACGTCACGGGTGAGCGTGAACGTGCCGTAGGCGCCCGCACCCCGGGCGTGCACGACGCGCTCCGGGATGCGCTCGCGGTTGAAGTGGGCGAGCTTCTCGAGCAGGAGCTGGTCCTGCACGAGCACCGGTCCGCCGAGACCCGCGGTCTCGCTCTGCTGGTTGTCGGCGACCGGCGCTCCGGCCTCCGTGGTGAGCGGTCCCTGCGTCACGTGCGCCTCCTGCGTCATTTCCTGCAAGTCCTGTCCCTTGGCGTTGCCCTTGGCTCAGCCGTGTCGTTGGCTTCTGCCGAACTCGATCCTACGATAGACATTGTCTAAGTCAAGTAAGCATCCAAAGTCACACCTCGTCGGGAGTTAGGCTCCCCACCTGTTAGGCTGGTTCTCATGAGCGACCTGTTGGAACGACTGCGCGGACGCGGCTGGCGCATGACCGCGCAGCGGCGCGTCGTGGCCGAGGTCCTCGACGGGGACCACGTACACCTGACGGCGGACGAGGTGCACGCGCGCGCCGTCGACAAGCTGCCGGAGATCTCCCGCGCGACCGTCTACAACACCCTGGGCGAGCTGGTGACCCTCGGCGAGGTCATCGAGGTCTCGACGGACCGCAGGGCCAAGCGGTACGACCCGAACGCCCACCGCCCCCACCAGCACCTGGTGTGCGCGCAATGCGGCACTATCCGCGACGTCCACCCCACGGGCGACCCGCTGAGCAGCCTCCCCGACTCGGAGCGCTTCGGCTTCTCGGTCGAGGGCGCGGACGTCACCTATAGGGGTACGTGCCCCGGCTGCGCGGGGGCGTAGGACTCCGGCCCGCCGCCACGGGCTCACGGGTAACCTCTTCCGGAATCTGACGGTGCGTCATATCGTCGGCGGGCCCTGATTTCCGCCTGCCCTCCGCAAGGAGATTCCCGTGGGAGACCCGCACCCGAAACTAGAAGCCCACGCAGTGACGAGAACGTTCGGCCGCGGCGCCAAGGCCGTGGACGCCCTGGGGCCGCTGGACCTGAAGATCGCCCCAGGCGAATTCACCTGCATCGTCGGCCCCTCAGGCTGCGGAAAGTCGACCCTGCTCCGCATAGCAGCGGGCTTGCTGCGGCCGAGCCAGGGCCAGCTGACGATCCGCACCGCGGACCCGCGCCCCGCCGCGATGATCTTCCAGGACTACGGCATCTACGACTGGAAGACCGTCCGGGCCAACGTCCGTTTCGGCCTGGACATCCAGCGCGTACCGCGAAAAGAAGCGAACGCCCGCGTCACCGACTGGCTGACCCGCCTCGGCCTCGCCGACTTCGCCGAGGCCTATCCCGCCACCCTCTCCGGCGGCATGCGCCAACGCGTGGCCATCGCCCGCGCCCTGGCCGTGGAGCCCGAGATCCTCCTGATGGACGAGCCGTTCGCCGCCCTGGACGCCCAGCTCCGCACGATCCTCCAGGACGAGCTCCTCGACCTCACCCAGACCACCCGCACCACCACCCTCTTCATCACCCACAGCCTCGAAGAGGCGATCGTGCTCGGCGACCGCGTCCTGGTCATGTCCGCCCGGCCGGGCCGCATCATCGCCGAACACCGCCCGCCGTTCCCGCGGCCCCGCAGCGGTGACGTCCGCGCGACGCCCGAATTCACTTCCCTCAAGGGGGAGTTGTGGGACCTGCTGCGTGGCGAGGTGGTCCCGGCATGACGACGACCACCCCACGCAAGGCGGCCGCCCCCGAGGACGGCGTGCTCGTCCGCAGGCCGGGCCCCCAGGAACTGCACCCCGCCCGCACCCACCGCAGGCGCCGAACCCTGGAGACCGGCCTCGCCGTGGCCGTCCCCCTCGCCCTGCTCCTCCTGTGGCAACTCGCCGCCACCCAGGCCTGGATCGACGACCGTGTCTACCCCGCTCCCCAGACCATCCTGGAGGACGGCTGGCAGCGCGCGGCGGACGGCGACCTGTGGCCCGACGTCTGGGCCACGCTCAAGCGCGTGCTCGCCGGCTACGCGATCGGCACGGTCACCGGCTACGCGCTCGGCCTCCTCATGGGCTCGCTCTCGCTCGTACGCGCGGCGCTCGAACCGCTCCTGGACGCGCTGTACGTCGTACCGAAGCTGGCCCTGCTGCCCGTCTTCCTGAACATGTTCGGCCTCGGGGAGGGTCCGCAGATCGCGCTCGTGGCGGCCACCGTCTTCTTCTTCGTCTGGATCTCGACGATGGCGGCGGTGCTCGCCGTGCCCTCGGGACACCGCGACGCGGGCCAGGTCTTCGGGGCCTCGCCGTGGCAGATGTTCCGCCACGTCCTGCTGCCCGCCTCGCTGCCCGCCGTGCTCGTCGGCGCGCGGATCGCGGCGGGTGTCGCGGTCCTGGTGATCGTGGCATCCGAGCAGATCGCGGCGTCGGACGGCCTCGGGCACCTGATCTTCGACTCCCGTGCCCTTTTCCAGAACGACGTGATGTTCGTCGGCATCGTCTGCGTCGCCGTGCTCGGCGTCGTCTTCTCCGAACTGGTGCGGATCGCCGGCCGGTTGCTCACCCCGTGGGCCCCGCGCGACCGCGGCAGAAGTCAGTCATGAACCATTCGTACGCGTACGGAGGCTCCATGCACACCCGCACACGGTTCTCCGCCCTGACCCTCCTCGTCGCGGGCTCGCTGCTCGCCTCTGCGGGCTGCGCGAAGGAGGACGACGCCCCGGAATCGGCGGCGCCCGCGAAGCCCCGCGCCGTCGAGTCGGTCCCCGGCTGCGGCAAGGGCAGCTGGACGGACCCGGCCGACCTCGCCGAGGACCGCAAGCCCGCCCGCTGCGACAAGGGCGCCCCGGCACCGCGCCCGCTGCCGAAGGAACGCGACCTCACCATCGCCACCGGCACGCTCAGCGCCGAGTACGTCGCGCCCCTCCAAATGGCCGTGGACAAAGGCGAGTTCAAGAAGGAGGGCCTGAACGTCCAGCTCAAGGTGCTGCCGACCCCCGACGCCCTCCCCCTCCTCGCCAAGGGCGACATCGACGCCCAGTGGGCCGCCCCCGAGGCCGCCGTCATGAACGGCATCACGGGCGGCTTCACCATCAAATGGGCGGCCGGGAACTTCTCCCCCGACCCGAAGTCCAAGAGCGGCCTGTGGGTGAAGCTGAAGAAGGGCGAGAGCGCGGACCACGTCCCGATGGCGGGCCGCAAGCTCGGCACCATGATCGGCAAGGGTTCGGTCATCTCGTACCCCATGGGCAAGGCCCTGAAGAAGCACGGCGGCGGCCTCGACAAGATCCAGTTCCAGCAACTGGGTTCGGCGGACGTACTGACGGCACTCCAGAACGGCGGCACCGACTCCGCCTGGCTCCTCGACCCGGTCTGGCGCAAGGTGGACGGCGACAAGCGGTACGCCTTCCTCGGCGGCCAGCCCCAGGGCGAGCCGCTCGGCGGTCTCCTCTTCGGCCCCAATCTCCTGACCGAGGACCCGGACGCGGGCGTCGCCCTGCTGCGCGCGTACATCAGGACCGTGAACACGTACTTCGCCGGTGACTACAAGGCGGACAAGACCTTCGTGGCCGATCTCGCGAAGCTCCTGAAGATCGACGAGGCGGTCCTCAGGTCGACTCCGTCCTTGCGCATGGACTGGGAGATCCGAGCCGGCACGACGGACCGGCTCCAGGCGGCGTACGAGGCCGCGGGCGTCGCCGAGGGCGAGAGGGTCCCGGAGGGGAAGGCGGTGGACCGCAGGCTGTACGAGGAAGCGGTGGGCCACAAGGGGTCTTGACCAAGCGCCGCCCTGAACACACCAGAGGCCGGGAAGCTAGTGCTTCCCGGCCTCTGGCCTTTAGTAGCGGGGACAGGATTTGAACCTGCGACCTCTGGGTTATGAGCCCAGCGAGCTACCGAGCTGCTCCACCCCGCGCCGTTGTGTTGCAACCGTACGTCAACCGCGACGACCAGCGCAAATCCGCTCCGCGCCCTGGCTGTGGGCAGGCGTTCCGCGCCGCTGTGGGCAGGCGTTCCGCAGGGCGGAACGGGTGGGCACAGCCCACCCACCGGCCTGCACCCGCCCGACAGCGGAAAGCGGAACAGGCGCAGGCGCAGGGCACATGCAGGCCGGCGAACAGGGCAAGGCAGGGGGCTAAGCAGTCAGCTCCTGCTGCAGGGCTTCACGCAACCGAGCGGCACGCTCGGAAACCTCAGCGGGCCCAAGCTCCACCGCACGGGAAGCCCACCGCTGCCCCTCCACCAACTGCCCACGCCGAGCGTAAAGCAGCGCAAGCCGAAGCGCGGCCCGCCCATGCCCCGCGTCAGCGGCCCGCGTCCACCACAGCGCGGCCTCGGGCTCACTCCCCTCGCGGGCCAGCAGCAGCCCCAGGTTGAACGCGCCGTTCCGGCTGCCCGCGTCCGCCGCGAGGCGGTACCACCGAGCGGCCTCGACGACATCCCCGCGCCCCGCGGCCAGCATCCCGACGCGCACCTGCGCACGCCGGTGCCCCTGCTGGGCAGCCCGCTCGTACCACTCCTCGCACTCGGTCTTCTCGGCGGCGGGCTCCCCAAGCGCGGGCGGGCCCGCGGCGGACCGCCGCGCGTCGAGCACGGTGCCGAGGCGGTACGCCGCCTCCGCGCTGCCGCCACCGGCAGCGCACCGCAGATGCCGCTCGGCCTCCCGCTCGTCGCCCTCCCGCAGCCGCGCGGTGCCGACCTGGAGCGCGGCCTCGGTGTGCCCGGCCGCCGCCGCACGCTCGTACCAGGGCAGGGCGGAGTCCTCGTCGCCCCGGGAGGCGTACAGGATGCCGAGATTGAAGGCCGCGTCCACGCTGCCCGCCTCGGCCGCCTTGGAGAACCACGGCTCGGCGCCCGCCGCGTCGCCGCCCTGGAGCAGCAGCACGGCGAGCGCGTTGGCGGCCTCGCGGTGACCGGCGTACGCGGCACGCCTGTACCACTGGTCGGCCTGCACGGTCCGCCCCTGCTCGGCGCAGAGCAGACCGAGGTTGTACGCGCCGTTCACGTCCCCCGCGTCCATGGCGGCCCTGTACCAGCGCTCGGCGGTCTGGGTCTCGCCGCGCTCGGCGTGCAGCGCGCCCAGGGCGTTCGCGGCGTTCCCGTCGCCGTCCTGGGCAGCTTTCAGCCACCAGACGGCGGCGCTCTCCTCGTCGCCCGCGTCACGCAGCAGGAAGCCGAGGGCGCAGGCGGCACGCGCCTCCCCGTCCTTCGCGGAGTTCAGGTACCAGCGCCCGGCCTCCTTCAGCTCGCCGCGCTGCTCCAGGATCGCGCCGAGGTGCAGCGCGGCCCGCCGGTGTCCGCGCGCGGCGGCCTGGCGGTACCACTGCTCGGCCTCGGCGGCGGCGGAACGCGCCCCTTTGACGTCGGCCTTCGCCGCGGCCTTGCCGGCGGTGCGCTCGGCGGTGGCCCGCCGGTCGAGGGCGCGGGCGATCCTGTACGCGGCCTCGCGGTGACCGCGCTCGGCCGAGGCCCGCATCCAGCGCTCGGCGCCGACGTCACCGCGGTGCTCCAGGAGATCGGCGAGGGCGTACGCGCCCAGGGCATGGCCCTGCTCGGCGGACTGCCGCAGCCAGTACTCGGCGGCGGGCTCGTCGCCGCGCTCACGGTGGTGGCGCCCGAGTGCGTGCGCGGCGGCGGCGGAACCGGCCACGGCGGCGACCCGCCACCAGCCGGCCGCCTCGTCGGCGTACCCGCGCTGGTGGAGGAGGACCCCGAGGTTGTTGGCCGCGGCACGGTCGCCCTCGGCGGTCGCGGCGCGCAGCAGGGACTCGGCCCCGTCGAGATCACCGCGGCGCAGCAGAAGGCTTCCGAGGACGCTCATCGCGTCGACGTCCCCGGCCTCGGCGGCCATCCGATGGCGCAGCTCTTCGGCGGCCGTCCCGGGATCCTCCCGGTCGGCCGCCTGCACAAACCGCCCTGTATCCAACAGAGTTGCCTTGTCCCCCATAACGTCCATCGTCGCACCACCTGCAACCCTGGGTATACCTGAAATACCGCAGCCAGTGAGGTCACTTCAGCGTTTTGTCGACATGCCCACAGAGAGACAAGTCAAACACAGATCCCTCAACTCCCCCCGGGCGGCGCACGGTTCGCACAGACCAGCGCACGACGCCACGGGCCCCACGCACACACGACGAAGGCCCGGATCCGATAAGGATCCGGGCCTTCGCCTTGAGTAGCGGGGACAGGATTTGAACCTGCGACCTCTGGGTTATGAGCCCAGCGAGCTACCGAGCTGCTCCACCCCGCGCCGTTGTGATGCAACCGTACCACGGCGCGGAGGGGGTGTTTCGCAGCTGGTCAGCCGCCCTTCTTGTCGCCCTTGTCGTCGCTGTTCTTGTCGCCGCCCTTGCCGTCGTCGCCCGCCTTGGACTGGGCGTCCTCGGCACGCTGGAGGGCTTCCTGCAGGTCCTCCTGCGCCTTGCCGTACGCCTCCCAGTCGCCGTCCTTCAGGGCCGTCTGCCCGTCCTCGAACGCCTGCTGGGCGTCGTCGAGGGCAGCCTGCACCGTCGGGTCGTTCGACTTGGGCGGCTCGGCCGGATCGGTCGGCTCATCCGTGTCGCCCTCGTCGGCCGGTGGCTTGGTGGTCCCCTCGGCGCCGAAGACCTGGTTGAGGCCGTCGCTCAGGGAGTCCGCGAACGCGGTCTCCGTGCCGTAGGACACCGCGACCTTCTTCAGGAGCGGATACGCCGACTTGCGTCCCTGTACGTACACGGGCTCGACGTAGAGGAACCCGTCGTCCAGTGGCACCGTCAGCAGGTTCCCGTAGAGGACGTCGGAGTCGGCGCCCTTCATGTCCCGGACGAAGTTACCGACCTCGGTCATCGAGTTCAGCTTGTTCTGGACCTGTTCCGGGCCGTCCACGTCGCCCGTGACTCTCAGCAGTTTCATCTTGCCGAAGTTCTTGCTTCTGGCGTCGGCGTCGACCGTCATGAAGGCGCGCAGATTAGGGCGCCCGCTGGGGGTGAACGTCGTCGTCAGGGCGAACTGCTGCTGCGTCTGGCCCGGCGTCTTCATGGACAGGTAGTACGGCGGAACCGCGCTGTTGTCCTTCTTCGTCGGGTCGTTCGGCACCTGCCAGGCGTCACTCGCGTTATAGAACTGGCCCGGGTCCGTGACGTGGTAGAGCGTCAGGAGCTCGCGCTGCACCTTGAACATGTCCTGGGGGTAGCGCAGGTGGTCCATCAGGGCCTTGGGGATCTCACCCTTGTCCTTGACGGTGTCCGGGAACGCCTTCTTCCAGGTCTTCAGGACCGGGTCCTTGTCGTCCCAGGTGTAGAGCTTGACCTCTCCGGTGTACGCGTCGACGGTCGCCTTCACCGAGTTGCGGATGTAGTTGACCTGGTTCTGCTGGGCCACCACCGCGCGCGCGTCGTCGGACTCCGACAGCGAGTCGGCCGTGGTGTCGCCGAGCGTGGTCCGCGAGGCGTACGGATAGCCGTTGCTGGTCGTGTACGCGTCGACGACCCACTGAATCCTGCCGTCGACGACCGTCGGATACGTGTCGCCGTCGATGGTCAGCCAGGGAGCCACCGACTCGACGCGCTCCTTGGGGGTGCGGTTGTAGAGAATCCGCGAGCCCTCAC
The DNA here is from genome assembly GCF_053607685.1 of Streptomyces sp. NPDC055099. Taxonomy (NCBI): domain Bacteria; kingdom Bacillati; phylum Actinomycetota; class Actinomycetes; order Kitasatosporales; family Streptomycetaceae; genus Streptomyces; species Streptomyces sp. NPDC055099. The sequence goes on from NZ_JBSGUA010000009.1 coordinate 260,402, forward strand.
CGATGGCGCCCGAGTACAGCATCTGCGGCTCACCGAAGGACACCGCGTAGGCGGCGCGGTTGATCGGGTTGGAGAGATTGACCCCGCTGTCGCCCTTGTAGCTGTAGGTCTTCTGGCCGCCGCCGTCCTCCTCGTAGTCGAGCTCCTTCTGGGGCCCGCCGACGATCGAGTACTGGGTGGTCTTCTCGCCGTAGTAGATCCGCTGCTCGTACTCACCGAGCTTGCCGGTGGTCGGCAGGCCGGACTCCGTGAAGTCCGGGGCGCCCTTGGAGCCCTTCTTGGTCTCCGTGCCCTTGGCCGTGACCATGCCGTACCCGTGGGTGTAGGCGAAGTGGTCGTTGATCCAGTTGCGCTTGTCGAGCTTGTCGAGGCTGAGCTCACGCAGACCGACGATGGTGTCCTGGCCGTTGTAGCGGTCCACGTCCAGGGTCGTCGGGAAGCGGTAGTACTCGCGCTCCTGCTCCAGCTGCTGGAACGTCGGCGAGACGATGTTCGGGTCGTTCAGCCGGTAGTTGGCGGCCGAGTCCGCGTCGTCGCGCTTCTTCTCGGGGTCCTCGTCGGCCTTGCCGGCGCCCTTGTAGTCCTCGGGCTTCACGTCGCTGATGCCGTACGCGTCGCGTGTCGCCGCGATGTTCTTCTCGATGTACGGCGCTTCCTTGGCCTGCTCGTTCGGCTGGACCTGGAACTTCTGCACGATGGCCGGGTACAGGCCGCCGATGAGGATGGCGGAGAGGACCATCAGGCCGAAGCCGATGACCGGCAGCTGCCAGGTGCGCCGCCACAGCGTCCCGAAGAAGAGCAGGGCGCAGATGACGGCGATGCAGAACAGGATGGTCTTGGCCGGCAGGTACGCGTTCGCGTCCACGTAGCGAAGGCCCGTCCAGTCGCCCGTCGCCTTGAAGTCACTGGACTTCACCGCGAGGCCGTACCGGTCGAGCCAGTACGCCACCGCCTTGAGCGTCACGAAGACGCCGAGCAGCACCGACAGGTGCCCGGTGGACGCCGCCGTGGCGCGCGCGCCGGGGCTGGTGACCCGCAGTCCGCCGTACAGGTAGTGCGTCAGGGCGGCGGCGATCAGGGAGAGCACCGTGGCCGCGAAGCCGAAGCCGAGCAGGAAGCGGTACCAGGGCAGGTCGAACGCGAAGAACGACACGTCCAGGTGGAACTGCGGGTCCTTCTGACCGAAGGAGACGCCGTTCACCCACAGCAGCCATGTGCGCCACTGGCCCGCCGCGGACGCGCCCGCGATCAGGCCGACGAGCGTGGCGATGCCGAGCAGCAGCCACTTCTTGTACGGCGCGATGCTCATGCGGTACCGGTCGAGGCTCTGCTGCTCCATCGACATGGCGCTGAGCGGCGGGCGCAGCCGGTGCGCCAGCCAGATGTTCAGTCCGACCGCGGCCGCCATCAGCAGGCCGAAGACGAAGAACAGGCCGATCTTGGTCCACAGTGTCGTCGTGAAGACCGACGAATAGTTCACCGAGCGGTACCAGAGCCAGTCCGTCCAGAACCCCGCGAACATGACGAACACCATGGCGAGTACAGCCAGGATGCCCAGTGTCATGAGCAGGGTCCGGACGCGACGGGACGGTCGGCCCACTCTGATCCGTGGCCCCGTCGGGCCTCCGCCGCGGTCCGGCATCTGGAAAGCCAAGGTGCGCACCTCGAAGTTCGATGTTGATTCTGTTGATCCGTCAGGGCCCTGTGATCGTGGACCCACACCTATGCAACTTACCTACGCTTTACTCGGTTCCCGTTTCTCGGGACTAACGAGGCAGGATTGTGACCATGTCCAACACTCCCATGGCAGCGAGCCCCCTCACCCGTGCCGTTCTCGAGATCGACGAGTACGCGTCCGGCCTCGGCTGGGACCGGCCCGCACGCCTCTTCGCGCTCGTCGACACGGCGCGACTGCGCTCCCAAGAACCCGGCCTCGCCCAGCAGCTCGGCCTCGACAACTCCCCCGAGGAGACCGGCCTCACACCCATCGAGCAGGAGGAGATCCCGGAGGGCAAGCCGCTGGACGAGTTCCTGGGCACCATCGCCTGGCCGGACGCCGTGGCGGGCTGCGCGCTCACGGTGGAGCGTCTGATGCTGCCGCCGTCCGCAGAGACGTCCGTCCCCGAAGGGCTCAGCGAGGCCCAGCTCGCGAAGTGGGTGGCCGAGCACCCGGACCGCCAGGAGGTCCGCATGACCGTCGCGGTGCTGCGTGACGGTGCGCGTGAGTCGGCTCTGCGGCTGCGCGAGAAGGACTCGGCCACCGAGGTCCTCACGGGGTCCGACCTGGTTCCTGGCCTCGCGGAGGCGCTGGCCGCCACGTTCGCCTGAGACCACGGTTCTCGTACGCGGGTGGGGCCTGCCCCGCCCGCGTACGTCCCGCTACTTCTTCACCGTGCACTGCGGCAGGTCCGCGGTGTCGCCCTTGCGGATGGCTTCGAGGGAGTCGACCGCGTCGTCGATGGTGTCCACCTTGACCAGCGTGAGGCCGTCCGGGACGTCCTTGGCGGCTGTGGCGCAGTTCTCCTTGGGCGTCAGGAAGTACTCGGCGCCCTTGGCGCGCGCGCCGACCGTCTTCATGCCGATGCCGCCGATCGGGCCGACCTTGCCGTTGTCCTCGATCGTGCCGGTGCCGGCCACGAAATTGCCGCCGGTCAGGTCGTCCGGGGTCAGCTTGTCGACGATGCCGAGCGCGAACATCAGTCCGGCGCTGGGGCCGCCGACGTCGGCGAGCTTGATGTCGATCGTGAACGGGAACGTGTGATCGGTGCCCGCCTGGATGCCGACGATCGCGCGGCCGTCCTTCGCCTTCTCGGTGGTGATCTTGACGTCCTCCGTGCGGGTCGGCTCCTTGCCCGCCTTCTCGGCGGCGGCCGCCTCCTTCACGGGGACGAGGCTGAAGACGACGTCCTGGCCCGGCTTGTGCTTCGTGACCAGTTCGGCGACGTCCGTCATCTCCTTCACGGGCTTGCCGTCGACCTTCTTGATGACGTCGCCCGCGTGGAGCTTGCCCTCGGCGGGGCTGTTCTTGAAGACGGTGGAGACGACGACCTGCGACTTCACCGGGATGTCCAGCTCCCTGAGCGCGGCGACCTTGGCGCTCTCCTGGGACTGGCTGAACTCCTCGGCGTTCTCCTGGCTCGACTGCTGCTCGGTCTTGCCGTCCGGGTAGAGGGTGTCGTGCGGCACCACGATGTTGTCGTGGGCCATCCAGCCGTACACGGCCTCCGCGATGTTCATGTTGTAGTCGGCACTGGTGACCCGGACCGTCGTCATGTTGAGGTGACCGGTCGTCGGATACGTCTTGTGGCCGGAGATCTGCAGCACCGGCTCGCCGCCGTGGTCGCCGAGGGTGTTCACCGTCGGACCCGGGGACATCTCCGAGTACGGCACTTTGATGAGGACTCCGGCGCAGAGCAGCGCGATCAGCATCAGGGTGGAGGCGAGCATCGTCGCGGTGCGGCGTGGCATGGAACGACAGTACGGGACCTGTCTGTCAGTGCACCCCTGGGGCCAGTCCGTACGGGGCTCACAGGGCCTCAGGAGGCCTTCTGAGGCCCCTCGGGGGCCCGCGGCCTCACGTACCCCTCACGTACCCGAGTGGGACTTCTCCATCGCCTCGCGGAAGGCCGCGTAGCCGTTCAGCTCGGTGTTGTCCCCGGTCTTGCCGGACTTGCGGTTGCGCGCCGCCAAGGCGGCCCACAGCCCCGCACCGACGGCCGCCGCGAACGGAATCAGCAACCAGGCAAGTGATGCCATGTCGACCTCCCGACCCCTTGAGCGACAACAACTGACTGATCAGCAGATTAACCATCCGCTGCGTCAACGCTCACGCCAGGGGTCGGGTTACGCAACCGGAGACCACTTGGACCAACCGGCCCGGTGAAGCGGCCGACGATCAACAGGCGCCGACCCACTCCTCCTGACCGTCGGAGAATCGTTGGTGCTTCCAGATCGGCACCTCGTGCTTGAGGTCGTCGATCAGCTTGCGGCAGGCGGCGAAGGCCTCCGCGCGGTGCGGGCAGGAGACCGCCACGACGACCGCGAGGTCGCCCACCGCCAGGTCGCCCACGCGGTGGACGGCGGCCAGGGCGCGCACGGGGAACTCGGCGACGACCTTCTCGGCCACCCGCCGCATCTCGGCCTCGGCCGTCGGATGGGTCGAATAGCCGAGCTCGTCGACGTCCGCGCCGCCGTCGTGATTGCGCACGGTCCCCACGAAGAGCGCCGTGCCGCCCGCGGCGTCGTCGCCGACCGCCCGGAAGACCTCGTCCAGGGAGAGCGGTGCGTCACGGATCGCGAGCAGCCGGATGGGGTCCTGTGCGGCCTGCTCGCCGGGGTGGTCGTTCGTGGTGCGTGCCATGCGGCCATGGTGCCGCACGGCACGGACATCACGGAATAGCGCTTTCGCCCGGCACGCGCGCGTGCCGCGTTGGAGTTCTCTACAGGCCCGCGCCCGGGCTGGGGGTACGTCTCAGATCCGGCGCCGCGCCTTCCGGGCGCGCCGCACCACCGCCGCGGCGCCCAGCAGAGCGACCGTCGCACCAGCGGCACCCGCGGCCGTCGCGTCCTTGCGGCCGAGCCTGCGTCCTGCGACGGTGCGGCGCCCCGCGACCTCCTCCAGGAGTTCCCCGAGGACCTCCTCGTTGGTCCACTGCGGACGCCAGCCCGCCTCGTGCAGCCTGCTGACGCTGACCACCCACGGGTACATCGTGTACGCGAGGTCCCCGGCCGGGGACGGCGTGAGACCGATGCGGTGCAGCCGCGCGGCCGCGCCCAGGGCAACCGTGGAGGGCAGCTCCATGCGCCGGATCTCGCTGAGCTCCTCGACCTCCTCCTGTTCGAGCCAGCCGTCGCAGCCGACGGCCAGCTCCCCGTCGACCTTCTCCAGGACGGCGTACTCCAGGGCGCTGCACAGGTCCTCGACGTGGCAGAACTGCCAGGCGGGGCGTGAGCCCGCCACCACGAGCAGCCGGGGCGACTCGAAGTACCGCGTGAGCGCGGTGTCCGTGCCGCCCACCAGGATCGCGGGCCGCACCACGGTGACGTTCAGGCCGGGGTGGGCCCGGGGAGCGCGCCGCGCGAGGCGCTCGACCTCCAGGAGGTCGCCGACGCCGGTGGCCTCCGCGGTGGCGCGCAGCTCGGCGTCTTCGGAGAGGGGCAGTTCGTTGTCCTCCAGCGCTCCATAGACCATCGCCGACGTGCAGAGCACGACGCGGTGGACGCCGGCCGCCGCGGCGGCCGTCAGCACGGTCTGCGTGCCCCGCACGTTGTACGCCGTACGGGCAGCGGGGTCCGTCTCCAGGTCGAGATCGAGCGCGAGGTGGACCACGACGTCCGCGCCCCGCAGCTTCTCGGCGATGGCCGGGTCCCTGACGTCCAGGATGTGCCACTGGGCCTCGGCGCACTCGCCCCGCCGCTCGTCGATGGCAACGACCTGCTTGATCTCCTCGGACGCGGCCAGGCGCTCGGTCAGCAGCGCACCCACGCCCGAGGCGGCGCCGGTGACGGCGACCACGGGCCCTCGGACAGGGGCCGGTGTAGAAAGGTTTCGCGCTGCGCGAACCTGTGGATCTGGGGAACTCACCAGGCGTCTCCAGCGGTTGTCTTCAGTAGATACGCGAATGACGCGTACGTACCAGGTGGCATCCATCCTGCCGCAGGCCATGAGTCGGCGGAGCACTGAGGCCCGATCCCGTCACGGTGTCTACGCTGGGTGGTGTTGTAAGGCAGCCGCCGCCGGAACCGTACCGGCGGCCTGACGAGCCGAGGAATCCCGTGAGTGACACCCCATTCGGATTCGGCCTTCCGCCGGAGGAGCCGGAGAACGGCGACGAGGGCAAGAAGAAGGACACCCCCGGAGGGGGACAGGGCGGAGGACAGGGCTCCGGTGGCCCCGCGAACCCCTTCGGCTTCGGCGGCCTGCCCGGCGCCGGCGGCCCCGGCGGTGACAACCCGTTCGCCGCGATGTTCGGTTCGATGAACCCGAACGACCTGGGCGCCGCCTTCCAGCAGCTCGGCCAGATGCTCTCGTACGAGGGCGGACCGGTGAACTGGGACATGGCCAAGGACATCGCCCGCCAGACCGTCTCCCAGGGGACGCCCGACGGCACCAAGGACGCGAGCGTCGGTCCCACCGAGCGCGGCGCGGTCGAGGAGGCCATCCGCCTCGCCGACCTGTGGCTCGACGACGCGACGTCCCTCCCGTCCGGCTCCGGCCTGGCCGTGGCCTGGAGCCGCGCCGAGTGGGTCGAGGCGACCCTCCCGGTGTGGAAGGAACTGGTCGACCCGGTCGCCGAGCGCGTCGGTCTCGCCATGGGTGACGTGCTCCCCGAGGAGATGCAGGCCATGGCGGGCCCGCTGATCGGGATGATGCGCTCCATGGGCGGCGCCATGTTCGGCCAGCAGATCGGCCAGGCCGTGGGCGTGCTCGCGGGCGAGGTCGTCGGCTCCACGGACATCGGCCTGCCGCTCGGCCCGGCCGGCAAGGCCGCCCTGCTCCCGGTGAACGTCGAGGCGTTCGGCAAGGACCTGGGCGTCCCCCAGGAGGAGGTCCGGCTCTACCTGGCGCTGCGGGAGGCCGCCCACCAGCGGCTCTTCGCGCACGTGCCGTGGCTGCGCTCGCATCTGTTCGGCGCGGTCGAGGGGTACGCCCGCGGCATCAAGGTCGACACCGCCAAGCTGGAGGACGTGGTCGGCCAGCTCGACCCGCAGAACCCCGAGCAGCTTCAGGAAGCGCTCCAGCAGGGCATGTTCCAGCCGGAGGACACCCCCGCGCAGAAGGCGGCCCTGGCCCGCCTGGAAACGGCTCTCGCACTCGTCGAGGGCTGGGTGGACGCGGTCGTGCACGCCGCGGCCAAGCCCCGCCTGTCGTCCGCCGACGCCCTGCGCGAGACGCTGCGTCGGCGCCGCGCGACGGGCGGCCCCGCGGAGCAGACCTTCGCCACGCTGATCGGCCTCGAGCTGCGCCCGCGCCGGCTGCGGGACGCCTCGCGCCTGTGGGCCTCGCTCACGGACGCGCGCGGCGTGGACGGCCGCGACGGACTGTGGGCCCACCCGGACATGCTGCCGACGGCCTCGGACCTGGACGACCCGGACGGCTTCGTGCACCACGAGCAGCTGGACTTCTCCGAGCTGGACAAGATGCTCGGCGAGGCAGCGGGCGGCGGCTCCGCCAAGCCTGACCTGAAGAAGGACACCGGGGCGGCCGAGGCCACCGAGGAAACGGACGACAAGGGCGACGACGAGAAGTGAGCCTGTACGACGACGCGGTCCTCGTCCTGAAGGAGTACGAGGACGAGGACCAGGAAGAGCTGCGTCAGTACTACCTGGACCACCTCGCCGCCCACCCCGAGAACGGCATGTGGAAGGCGTGCACGGACGGCCATGTGACGGCCAGCGCCCTGGTGATCGACCCGGAGCGCGGTCGCGTGCTGCTGACCCTGCACAAGAAGCTGCGGATGTGGCTGCAGATGGGCGGCCACTGCGAGCCGGGCGACCCGACCCTGGCCGCCGCCGCGCTGCGTGAGGCCACGGAGGAGTCGGGAGTCCCGGGCCTGACGCTCCTCCCGGGAGGCCCGGTCCGCCTGGACCGCCACCCGATCCCGGGCCCCTGCACCCAGCACCTGGACGTGCAGTACGCGGCGCTGGCCCCGCGGGACGCCGTCGAGGCGATCAGCGACGAGTCACTGGACCTGCGCTGGTTCGCGTACGACGAGGTGGCGGGGGTGGCCGACGAGTCGGTGGTGCGCTTGGTGGAAGCAACGAGGGCCCGGCTTTGAGAGGGTCCCTCAGGGGTGCCCCGTAAGGGGCGCGGGGAACTGCGCGCTCAGCCACAGCCGGCCCGCAGTCCCCCGCGCTCCTGTCACCGCTCCCGCCCCCCGAGCAGGGGCTAGCTCCAGACGTTGCCCTGGTTCTGCCCCCGGGCACCCTGCTGGCCCATGCCGTACTGAGCCCTGGCGCCCTGCCCGATGACCGCGTTCTGGGGCGGCAGCAGCTCGCTCGGCTGGACGAGGGCGTAACCCTGGCCCATGAAGCTGAGCTCCCAGCCCTCACCGGTGTTACCGCGGCGGCGCCACACTCCGGAGGAGTGCGTCTGAGCCTGCATCTGCACCCGCAGTCCGTTGGACCAGGCGACGATCGCGTCGGCGTCGGCGTTCACGTACTGATCGGGAGTGACCTGCAGCATCAGCGGCTGCCCCGAAGTCATCAGGGCGACCTTGCCGCGGCCCGTGATGTTGAGCTGATACTTGCCGGAGCCGGAGATTCCGTACTGGCTGTCCACGGCGATGACCTGGTGGGTCAGCGACGAGTCGAGCGCGAGGACATAACTGCTGTCCACGGTCAGACCGTCCTGGTCCACATCCACCACGTGGATGTACTGGGCGAGGTTGGCGAGATAGACCGTGCCCTGGCCGTGGCAGCGCATCAGGTCGAGGCCCTCGCCGGTGTGCGCGCGGGCCCGCTGGTTGCCCTGGCTCTGGTACTCGGCGTCGAACTCGATCAGACCCTGATAGGCGACCATGGCGCCCTTGCGGGCCAGGATGTCGTCGTGGCCCGCGAGGGCGACCCGCAGCAGCTGCGGGTTCTGGACGGTGTAGCGCTCCTGAGTCTGCTGCTCGGTGTGCGCGAAAAGTGGGCTCTGCATGGTGTGTTGCTCCCCCTCAGCCCCGGGCTCGGAGACGGTCGGTGCTGTCCTCGCTGGGCTGTACGACGACGATGCCCTCTCCGGAGAAGCCCATCTGGTAGGCCTCGCCGCTGCCGCGCCCGATGAGCGAACCGGCCTTGAAGCTGCGCTTGCCCTTCACCTTGAGGTTCGGGGACCAGGCGATCAGGGCGTCCGGGTCGACGTACGTCTCGTCGTCGCCGCGGCCGCAGTCGACGACGACCGGGGTGCCGCGGGAGGTCAGCGCGACCCAGCCCTGGCCGGAGATCTTGATGTTCCACAGGCCCTGGCCGGCGAACTTGGCGAGGCCCTTGACCCGCTCGACGCCCCACTGGAGGTTCGCGTCGAAGGCCAGCAGGTTCGTGCCGTTCACCGAGAGCGAGTCGCCCGCCAGATTGATGACGACGACATCGGCTCCGTAGTCGGCGAGATAGAGCAGGCCGTCTCCGGAGCACTTCATCAAAGGTGCGCCTTCGCCGGTCATCCACTCCCGCGCGATCTGCCGCACGGCGGGCGGATTGGGCTCGTACTGCACGAACCCTTCGTAGGCGACCATCGATCCCACGCGCGCGAGGAGGTCGTTTCCGGTCTGCATCGCCACCTTGACCATGTGGTGGCCGTGGTTCTCCATACGGGCGGCGACGGGTGCGGGGGCGAAGCCCGCGAGTTGCTGATTCATGACGGGCTCCCTCAGACCTCGAACGGCTGGACGATGATGAAGTTGCCGGGAGCGCCCCGGAACTGGAGGTTCACGCTCTCCCCCGTGGAGCCCGCGGACGCGTTGGCGCGCAGCCGCACCTGGCTGGAGACGATCGCCTGGGACGCGGCCGACCAGGCGACCACGGCGTGGCAGTCGGCGAAGGTCGTCGGGGTGACGGGCAGGACGACGGGCACACCGTGCGTCTTGACGATGACGGTGCCGGTGCCCTGGAACTGCATGACGAACAACGCGCCACCGGGGATGCCGTGGCCCTCGATCCGGCGGACCTCGTGCTGGAGGGACTCGTCGAACGCGAGGACGTTCTCCGCGGAGACACAGATCGCGTCACCCTGGAGCTCGATGGGGTGCAGATACGTGGCTTCCTCGGCGAGGAAGACCTGGCCGCGGCCGGAGCAGCGCATCAGCTGCATCTCCTGGCCGGTCGCGTTGCCCACGACCCGGCCCGCGAAGCCCGCGCCCTTGTAGCTGAACTCGACCTTGCCCTGGTAGAGCACCATGCTGCCCTGCCGGGCGAGCACGGCCTGCTCGCTGACGCCGAGGTCGACGCGGATCATCTTCTCGTTCTGCTGCGTCCAGCGCTGCCCGGTGGGGGCCTCGCGGTACTTCTGGAGGGCGGCGGCCACTCCGGCGCCCTGCGGGGCCGCGCCTTGCGGGGCGGCGGGCTGGCCGGGGAACTGGCCGGGGGGCTGCTGGCCATAGCCGGGCGGCATCGGGGCGCTCGGCTGCTGCCCGTAACCGGGCGGCAGGGGCGCCGGCTGGCCGGGGACCTGGCCGAACTGCGGCTGCTGCGGCGGCGGCGGCTGGCCGGGCTGCCCGTACGGGGAGGGGGCCGGCGGGGGCGGGACCGTGCCGCCCTGCGGCGGGGTCATCGGCGCCACGATGGTCTGCGCGGCGTGCACCGAGGGGTCCGCGGGGGCCGGGGCGGGCGGCGCGAAATTCTGGGCCGGGGCCGGGGCCGGAGCCGGGGCGGGTGCGGGAGCGGGGGCCGGTGCGGGGGCCGGGGGCTGCGCGGGTCCGGCGGGGGCGCCGAACGCGGGCGGTGCGGCGGCCTGGCCGGGCGGGGCGAAACCGGGAGCGCCGGTGGCCTGCGGTGCCTGCGGCTCGGGCTCCTCCTCGGCGACCTCGCCGCCGAAGTTCTTCAGGAGCGCGTCGAGACCGCCGTCGAAGCCCTGGCCGATCGCGGCGAACCGCCAGACGTCCTTCATGTAGAAGTCGCCCAGCATCACGGCACGCTCCGTGGAGAACTCCGCGCCGTTGAAGGAGTAGCGGGCCACTTCCTCGCCACCCGCGACGATCCGGATGTACCCGGGGGCGACCTGCGACATCTGACCGGCGCCGTCGATCGTCGCGGTGAACGACAGCTTCTTGATCTGCGGCGGGATCCGGTCGAGCGTGACCCGGAAGGACTCCGTGTCGCCGGCCTGCGCGCCCAGGAGCTGGATGGACTCCTCGGGCGACTTCGGCTGGTTGAAGAAGATGAAGTAACTGTCGTCCGACAGGCGCTCGTCCGCGTCCAGGCCGAAGCAGCTGATGTCGAAGCTCAGTCCGGGGGCGGAGATCTGCACACCTACGTACAGATCGGTACCCGCGGTGAGGTCACTGATCTTGGCCTTGTGGCCGCGTTGGAATTCCCTGGCCATACGTAACGACCGTCCCCCATCCCGAATGTAAATGCGTCGCGCCAGGCTAACCGCAATCCGTGACAGCGGACCAAGCCGGTACAGACCCGGTACACAACCACCGCGCGCGGCGGAAGATCACTCGTCGCGGGCAGCTGGCAGATGGGGCAGGCGGTCGGCCGCGACCACACCTTCGAGGTACCCACGCGCCCGTTCCGTCCGGGGGTACGCCTCGAGGAGCTGCCAGAAGTTGGGGCCGTGCCCGGGGACGAGGAGATGCGCGAGCTCGTGGACGAGGACGTAGTCGACGACGTACTCGGGCATTCCCTGCAGCCGGTGCGAAAGGCGGATGCTGCCTTCGGAGGGGGTGCACGATCCCCACCGGGTGTTCTGGTTCGTGACCCAGCGAACGGAAGTGGGCCTGGCCCGGCCGTCGAAGTACTGCTCGGAGAGCCGCTCGGCGCGCTCGGCGAGCTCCGCGTCGCCCAGGACCCGCTTGCTCTCCTGGGCCGCGAGCTTGTCGAGCATGACGTTGACCCAGCGCTGCTCCTCGGCCTCGGACATCCGGGCGGGGATGAGCACGACGGTGCGATCGCCCTCGCGGTACGCGGAGACCGTTCTGCGGCGGCGGGCGCTCCGTCTGACCTCGACCGCGCTCGCCACCGAGCCGGGTGACGGCGGGCTGGTCATGCTGCGCTGTGGGTTTCCGGCGCGGTGCAGTGGGTCGGCGGGCACGCCACGACGTTACCCGCTGGGTGTGGGGGAAGTCCCGCCTCCGGGACGGTTCGGCGGGGTATCGCTCCCCGTGCGATCGATTAGTACGACGAATACCCCCTGCCTGTGGACAACGCCGCGCGGCTGTCCGCCGGGCCGGGCATCCTGGCTGTCGACCGGCTGCGGACGGGGACAGCGCCGGAAGATTGACGGGGGACGAAGGCCATGCATCCGATCTTGAAACCCGCGCTGCGGCGCGGCTGGCGCGATCTGAACACGATCCAGTTCGGCGTGGCGCCCGCTCATGCCCTGGTGCTCGGTCCGGTGGACACGGCCACGGGCAGCTTTCTCCAGCTCCTGGACGGGACACGCGGGCTGCCGCTCCTGCGCGACGAGGGCAAGCGGATGGGCCTGCCCGACGAGCACGTGGACAAGCTCGTGCGGCGGCTGTCCGCGGCCGGGCTCATCGACGACGCGACGGGCGGCGGCGCGGCGGCCGACGCCCTGCGCAAGAGGACATCGGCCATGGACCGGCTGCGCCCGGATCTGGCCACCCTGTCGGTCGTGACGCCCGGGCCGGGCGACGGGATGCGGAAGCTGGCGGCGCGCCGCGCGATGCGGGTGCAGGTCCGGGGAGCGGGCCGGGTGGGGGCGGTGGTGGCCTCGGTCCTCTCCGGGGCGGGTGTGGGGCAGGTCGACGTGATGGAGGGAGGGGTCGTCGAACCCTGGGACGTGGCGCCGGGCGGCCTGCCCGCCGAAGCGGTCGGCGGCCGCAGGGACACGGCGGCGCGGCGGATCGTGCGACAGTCGGCTCCGGACCGCCCACCCCGGCGCGGCAGGAAGGAAGCGGGTGCGCCGCGCGAGCCGGGCGCGGAAGATCCGGGGCTCGCCCTCGTGATCATCGCGCCGCGGGACGGACTCGACGTCCACGCGCCCGACCCGCGCGCCGCCGAGCCACTCGTCGCGTCGGGGACACCCCATCTCTACGCGGGGGTGATCGAAGGAACCGGAGTGGTCGGGCCGCTCGTCCTGCCGGGGACGACAGCCTGCGCCAACTGTCTTGCACTGGATCGCGCCGACCGGGATCCGACCTGGCCGCGCTTGCTGGCGCAGTGGCGTTCGGGACGGGCACGTCAGGTGCACGCGTGCGATCTGGCGCTGTCGACCACGGTCGCCGGCCTCGCCGCGGCGCACGCCCTGGCGTTCTTGGACGGGGCGGCACCGGCGAGCGCGGGGGCTCGCTGGGAGGCGTCCGTGCCCGGATTCGACTGGCACGCACGGCCGGTGCCACCGCATCTGACGTGCCCGTGTGGGGCGGGTGTGGTGGATAAGGGGGAACACCCCGCCGGGGACAGGAAGCCGCACGACACAATGGCCGGGTAACCGCCTGCGAAGGCGTGGCTGTCTGGGACTTGGAGGGGCGCATGTCTGATCTTCCCCGGAAGGCGGTAACCCGTACCGCCAAACTGGCCGCGCTGCCACTCGGCTTCGCCGGGCGGGCGACCTGGGGGCTCGGCAAGCGGATCGGGGGCAAGTCGGCGGAGATCGTCGGCCGTGAGCTGCAGCAGCGCACGGCGGAGCAGCTGTTCAAGGTGCTCGGCGAGCTCAAGGGCGGGGCCATGAAGTTCGGCCAGGCGCTGTCGGTCTTCGAGTCGGCGCTGCCGGAGGAGGTGGCGGGGCCGTATCGCGCCGCGCTGACGAAGCTGCAGGAAGCGGCTCCGCCGATGCCGACGCGCACCGTGCACGCCGTGCTCGCCGAGCGGCTCGGCGAGGACTGGCGCGAGCTGTTCCTGGAGTTCGAGGACAAGCCGGCCGCCGCCGCCTCGATCGGCCAGGTCCACCGGGCGGTGTGGGGGGACGGGCGCGAGGTCGCGGTCAAGGTGCAGTACCCCGGGGCGGGCGAGGCGCTGCTCTCCGACCTGAATCAACTCAGCAGGTTCGCCAAGCTCCTGGGGCCGCTGATCCCGGGCATGGACATCAAGCCGCTCATCGCGGAGCTGCGCGACCGGGTCTCCGAGGAGCTCGACTACAGCCTGGAGGCCCAGGCGCAGCGTGCGCACGCCGAGGAGTTCGCGGACGACCCGGATGTCGTGGTCCCCGGCGTGGTGCATCAGTGCGAGCAGGTCCTGGTGACCGAGTGGATCGACGGGATACCCCTCTCGGATGTGATCGCGGACGGCACCCAGGAGCAGCGGGACCGGGCGGGACAGCTGCTTGCCCGTTTCCTCTTCTCGGGTCCCGCGCGCACGGGCCTGCTGCACGCCGACCCGCACCCGGGCAACTTCCGGCTGCTGCCCGACGAGAAGGACGGCTGGCGGCTCGGGGTCCTGGACTTCGGCACGGTGGACCGGCTGCCCGGCGGGCTCCCCCCGACCATCGGCCACTCCCTGCGGATGACGCTCGACGGCGAGGCCGACGCGGTCTACGCGATGCTGTGCGAGGAGGGCTTCGTCCAGGAGTCGGTCGAGCTCGAACCGGACGCGGTCCTCGACTATCTGCTGCCGATCATCGAACCGATGCTGGTGGAGGAGTTCACCTTCACCCGCGGCTGGATGCGCGGACAGGCGGCGCGGGTGGCCGACCCCCGCTCCCCCGCCTACCAGTTGGGCAAGCGGCTGAACCTCCCGCCGTCGTATCTGCTGATCCACCGGGTGACGTTGAGCACGATCGGGGTGCTGTGTCAGCTGGGGGCGACGGTGCGGATGCGGGACGAGCTCGATGAGTGGCTGCCGGGCTTCCTGGAGGAGGAGCCGGAGGCCGAGGCGGACCGCACCACCGGGTAGGCCTCACCGCCCGGCAGGCCTCACCGCCCGGTAGGACTCACCACCGGAATTCACCACCACGGGGAGTCGAGTCGCCCCTCGATGGCCCTGAGGTTCTCGCGGGCGCAGGAGTCGCAGAAGTAGCGTCTGACGCCGTTCTCCACGGAACAGGTCCAGGTGGGCGGCGTGTCTTCGGCAACCGTGCCGCAGCGGGAGCACACGAGATGCTCGGCATTCTCGCTGCCCGAGGGCTGAGGAGTCTGCTGGTCCACTCGGCGACCCTATCGCCGCTCCCAGAGGTTCGCCCGGCACAACGCACCGCGGGGGCCGGTCCGTTCGGACCGGCCCCCGCGGGCATCGTGGTGTGGCTCTGTCAGCGCGTCCGCCGACTCGTCACTGCATGACGGCGATGGCGAGCGCGCGCCTGGCACGCAGCGACGCGCGCTCGGCGCGGCGCTGCATCCGGCGGGCGGCCATCAGGCGAGCGGCCGGGCGCTGGGCCTCGGCCTCACGCATGCGTTCGTGCATATGCGCACGAGCCAGGGCTTCTGGGATGAGTTGCATCTCGCGGGTCCTGTTCTGACGCGAGTCGTTCGCGCCGGTGGTGGTGAAGTCCGGGGTGGCGGAGCCTGCGGGCTCAGCGGTGGCTGCCTTCATCGGGGCCTGCTTCTTGGGGTCGTGCGTCAGGGGGCGATCGATCGTTCCGATGGCGTTCATGCGGCGACAACCGGGTTCTTGCGCGGACGGCCACGCGGCCGCTTGCGGGCGACGACGACACCCTGGACGAAGAGCTCGCCGCCCCAGACGCCCCACGGCTCACGCCGCTCCTTGGCGCCGGCCAGGCAGGCCTCCATCAGCGGGCAGGTACGGCAGAGGGACTTGGCGTACTCGACGTCGGCGGGCGACTCGGCGAAGAAGACCTCGGGGTCGTAGGCACGGCAGGGGACGGGTACGCCGAGGTTCTCGATGGCGTCGTCGAGCGCGGTGAGCGCGGTCAGGGGGGTCAAGGTCGGGTCCTCCGTGGGAGCGGGCGGGGGGAGAGTCTCTGAAGGCGGTACGGACGGGGCGTGCGCTTCGAGTTGCACGGTGGTGTTTTCCTCGTCTGGTCGTGCCGGCCTGGGTCGGCCGGTTGGCGGCTGGTACCGGGTCTTGCTCGGCCCCTTCGCTCCGTCATCCCGTTTTGGGGAAAACAGAAGGGCCGCGGATCCCGGGTGGGGTTCCGCGGCCCTGAAGGCGCCGGTCTGATCGAGGATCAGACTGGATCACTCCAGGGTTCGAGCCCACGGAAGGCCCACATCGTGTGGTGCTGCGTCGTCTGCTTCTTGGATCCGGCACCGGCTGCCGCAAAGGCATAGGCCTGCGCCTGTGCCGTCGCTACTGCTTCCGGTGCCTTGGTCGCTCGCTCGCTGCCCTCATTGACCTCACGCATCGGAAGAACGTTGAGAGCGATGTGAGCGGCGCGCGGGGACAGAGGCAGGGCAGAGGACTCCGGACGGACGGCGGCGGCAGCGATGCCACCGGACAGACCGGTGCCCAGGTTCGAGAAGCCGAGCAGGCAGGAAGCGACGACCGAGCGATCGGTCATTTTGGCGGTGCTGACGAAGCTCTCGTTGATGCTGATCACTGGAATCGCCTCCTCTCGGCGTCTATGGGATCGATCGAAACCGATCCTGCGGGCGGACTATTAAGTACAGCACGGAGCGAGGGCTTCGGAGAAGCCGCCGTTCCCGTGCTTAAGAACCTATGGGTCTTCCTTGCGCATGCGCAAACTATTTTCTCGACGAGTTTGAATCAGTTGCCATCGGCGCCCCTTACACGCTCCTCACCTGCGCAAATGGCGAGGACATCAGATCCGAAGCGGTTGAGCTTGCGCACGCCGACGCCCGGGATCCGGGCCAGCTCGCCCTCCTCGTCGGGCGAGGCCTCCGCGATGGCGATCAAGGTCTTGTCCGTGAACACGCAGTAGGCGGGCTGTCCGAGGATCTCCGCCTGGCCCGCGCGCCATTCCCGCAGGCGTTCGTAGAGCCCTTCGTCCATGTCGGACGGGCAGTCCTCGCAGCGCATCAGCTTCATCTCGCCCGCGTCGGTCAGGGACCGCCCGCAGACCCGGCACCGGGCCGGGGACCTGCTCGTCCGCCGGCGGCTCCTGGCGCCACCGCCGCTCTCCTCGCCGGCGCTGCCGCTGCCGCGCTCGACGCCACCGGGCCCGCCGCCCGCCGACCGGGCTCCGGTGCCCGCCCCCGAGCCCGGTCGCAGCCCGTCAAGGAAGCGGCTGGGGCGGCGTCCCCCGCGGCCTCCCGGCGAACGCGACAGCGCCCAGGAGAGGGAGAGGTGGGAGCGCGCCCGGGTGACGCCCACGTACAGGAGGCGGCGCTCCTCCTCCACCTGCTCGTCGGTCTTGGCGTACGTGATCGGCATCATGCCCTCGGCGAGACCGACCAGGAAGACGGCGTCCCACTCCAGGCCCTTGGCGGCGTGCAGCGAGGCGAGGGTGACGCCCTCCACGGTCGGCGCGTGCTGGGCGTTCGCGCGCTCGTCGAGCTCCCCCACGAGGTCGGCGAGCGTCGCGCCGGGCTTGGCCCGCGCGAAGTCCTCGGCGAGGCGCACCAGGGCCGCCAGGGATTCCCAGCGGTCGCGGGCCGCGCCGGAGCCCGCCGGAGGCTGTGTCGTCCAGCCCTTCGTGGAGAGGACGGCCCGCACCTGCGAGGGCAGGTCGACGACATCATCGAGCAGGGAGTCGTTGCCCCCGAAGCGCGCCGCGCCGCGCAGCGCGGCGCCCGCCTCCCTGACCTCGGTGCGCTCGAAGAACCGCTCGGCGCCCCGCAGCTGATAGGGCACGCCGGCGTCGGCGAGCGCTTGTTCGTAGATCTCGGACTGGGAGTTCGTGCGGAACAGGACGGCGATCTCGCTCGCCGGGACGCCGTCGGCGATGAGGGCACGGATGCGGCGGGCGGCGCCCTCGGCCTCGGCGGGCTCGTCCGCGTACTCCGTGTAGAAGGGCTCGGCCCCGGCGTCGCGCTGGGAGATCAGTTCGAGGCGGTGGTCCGCGGCGCGGCCGCGGGCCTGGGAGAGCAGGCCGTTGGCGAGGTGGACGACCTGGGGCGTGGAGCGGTAGTCCCTGACGAGCTTGACGACCGTCGCCCCGGGGTGGCGGGTGCGGAAGTTCAGCAGGTGGTCGGGGGTCGCGCCGGTGAAGGAGTAGATCGTCTGGCTGGCGTCGCCGACGACGCAGAGGCTGTCCCGGTCGCCGAGCCACAGCTCCAGGAGGCGCTGCTGGAGCGGGCTGACGTCCTGATACTCGTCGACCACGAAGTGCTGGTACTGGGCGCGGACCTGGTCGGCGATGTCGTGGCGGTCCTGGAGGATGCCGACGGCCAGGAGCAGGACGTCCTCGAAGTCGATGACGGAGCGGTCGCGCTTGAGATCTTCGTACGCGCCGTAGATCTGGGCGATCTCGGCCGCGTCGCGGGGGACGAGGCGGCCGGACTTGGCGGCGGCGGCAGCGTAGTCGGCGGGGACGGTCTGGGTGACCTTGGACCACTCGATCTCGCTCGTCACGTCCCGCAGTTCGTTGCGGTCGAGGCGGATGCGGGACGCTGCCGCCGCGTCCGCGACGAGCTTGATCTTGCGGTCGACGATCCGGGGCAGCTGACCACCGACTGCTTTCGGCCAGAAGAACTGGAGCTGGC
The DNA here is from genome assembly GCF_053607685.1 of Streptomyces sp. NPDC055099. Classification (NCBI taxonomy): domain Bacteria; kingdom Bacillati; phylum Actinomycetota; class Actinomycetes; order Kitasatosporales; family Streptomycetaceae; genus Streptomyces; species Streptomyces sp. NPDC055099. Next base: position 278,569 of record NZ_JBSGUA010000009.1, read on the forward strand.
GCAGCGCCGCGGAGTGGAACGTGCGGGCCTGGACCCCGGAGGCGCCGAGCTGGCGCAGACGCCCGCGCATCTCGCCCGCCGCGCGGTTGGTGAACGTGACGGCGAGCACGCTGGCCGGCTGGAGGATTCCGGCGCGCACGCCGTAGGCGATGCGGTGTGTGATCGCCCGGGTCTTGCCCGTCCCGGCGCCCGCCAGGACACACACCGGCCCGTGCAGGGCGGTTGCCACCTCGCGCTGCTCGGGGTCGAGCCCGGCGAGCACCGCGTCGGCAGAGTCCGGGACCTGCGGGAAGAGGGTGGAGTGCGTTGCTGCTGTCACCCCGCCATGCTGCCAGGTCGCCGGAGGCGCGTGAGCCGGTTGTCCACAGGGAGGCGGCTGCGGTCGTACTAATGCGGGAATGGTGGCCGGGTCACGTACGTTCAGGTCATTGCGATGACGCACCCCGAGCAACAAAGGAGCGCGAGACACATGCCGGGCACTGTGACGATGTACAGCACCACGTGGTGCGGCTACTGCCGCCGGCTCAAGGGCCAGATGGACCGCGAGGGCATCACGTACAACGAGATCAACATTGAGCACGACCCGGATTCCGCGACCTTCGTCGAGAAGGCGAACGGCGGAAACCAGACGGTTCCCACCGTTCTCTTCCCGGACGGCTCGACGCTGACGAACCCGTCGCTGGCCCAGGTGAAGCAGAAGCTGGCCTAGCCGACGGTGCCCGGCTTCGGCAGGGGCTTTCCGTACCAGAGCTCGATCAGTCGGGCCGCAATCGAGATCCCGTAGGGAGGCAGGACCTCCCCGGACTCGAATGCGGCCCGTAGGTCTTCCCGGGAGAACCAGCGCGCCTCGGAGATCTCCTCGCCGTCCACGTTGATCTCCGAGGACGTGGCCTCGGCCATGAAGCCCAGCATCAGGCTGGAGGGGAACGGCCAGGGCTGGCTCGCGACGTACTCGACGTCGCCGACCACGACACCGGCCTCCTCCCAGACCTCGCGCCGCACCGACGTCTCGATGGACTCGCCCGGCTCCACGAAGCCCGCGAGCGTCGAGAAGCGGCCCTCGGGCCAGTGCACCTGGCGGCCGAGGAGCGCGCGGTCCTGGTCGTCCGTCACGAGCATGATCACGGCCGGGTCCGTACGCGGGTAGTGCTCCGCGCCGCACGCCTGGCAGCGGCGGATGTGGCCGGCCGCCGCGATGACCGTGCGCTCGCCGCAGCGCGAGCAGAAGCGGTGCAGGCGCTGCCAGTTCTCCAGGGCGACGGCGTGCACCATCAGGCCCGCGTCACGGGGCGACAGGAGGAGTCCGGCCTCGCGCAGGCCCGCGGGGCGCGCCTGCTGGTCCATGCGGCCCGGCAGGGAGTCCTTCTGCAGCGCGAAGTAGCTGACGCCGTCGTCGTCCGTGCCCAGGAAGTAGCGGTGGGCCTCGGTCAGGGGTGCCTCGAAGGACGGCGTCATCACCAGTTCGGTGGCGCCTTCGGGCGTCTCGTCGATGAGTACCTGGCCGCCGGAGACCACGAAGACCCGTGTCGTGGGGTGGCTCCAGGCGGCGGCGAGCCAGGCCTCGTCGAGCCGGTGGTGGGCCGCGCGGTCGATGCCGCTCGGTGCGGTGAGCGAGACGGGACGGTCAGCGGTGCGGTCGGTCCAGGTGGTCACAGGTGCTTCCAACTCCCCCGATGGAATGGGTGGTGCGGCAGGGCGTGTTCAGTGTGCATCGCGCCAGTGCTCGGCGAGATCGCCCCACAGGTAGGCCGTCGTCTCGACTCCCTTGAGGAGCAGATCGAGTTCGACCTTCTCGTTCGGTGCGTGCCAGCCGTCGGACGGCACGGAGATGCCCAGGAAGAGCACGGGGGCGGCGAGTACGTCCTGGAGGTCGGCCGCCGGGCCCGAACCGCCCTCCCGGGTGAAGCGGATCGGCTGCTCGAAGGCCTGGCCCATCGCCCGTACGACGGACTGCAGGGCGGGGTGGTCGAGCGGCGTCAGGCACGGGCGCGTGGCGGCGCCGAAGGTGATCGTGTGGCTGATTCCGTTCGGCAACTGGTCGGCGACCCAGGTGCGTACGGCTTCTTCGACGCGGTCCGGGTCCTGGCCCGCGACGAGGCGGAAGGAGAGCTTCAGGAACGCGGACGACGGGACGATCGTCTTGCCGCCCGGCCCTTGGTAGCCGCCCCCGATGCCGTTCACCTCGGCGGTGGGGCGGGCCCAGATGCGCTCCAGAGTGGTGTGACCCGCCTCTCCGTATGTCGCGTGGGACTTGGCCGTACGCAGCCAGCGCTCCTCGTCGAAGGGCAGCTCGGCGAAGAGTTCGCGCTCGCGGTCGGTGAGTTCGGTGATGCCTTCGTAGAAGCCCGGTACGGCCACGCGCGCGTGCTCGTCGTGCAGCGCCGCGACGAGGCGGGCGGCTGCGGTCGCCGGGTTCGGGACGGCGCCGCCGAAGGAGCCCGAGTGGATGTCCTGGTCAGGGCCGCGCAGCTCGATCTCGCAGTCGGCGAGACCGCGCATCCCGGTGCACACCGTGGGGGTGTCCTCCGCCCACATGCCCGTGTCCGAGACGATCACCGCGTCGGCCGCGATGCGTTCCTTGTGCTCCTCGATGAGCGCGCGGAAGTGCGGGGAGCCCGACTCCTCCTCGCCCTCGATCAGGAGCTTCAGGTTCACGGCGGGGGCGGTGCGGCCGGTGGCGGCGAGGTGGGCACGGACGCCGAGTGTGTGGAAGAACACCTGGCCCTTGTCGTCGGCGGCCCCGCGCGCGTAGAGGCGGTTGCCCTGGACGACGGGCTCGAAGGGGTCCGTGTGCCAGCCGTCCTCGCGGGCCGCGGGCTGCACGTCGTGGTGGCCGTAGACGAGGATCGTGGGGGCCTGTGGGTCGCCCGAGGGCCACTCGGCGAAGACGGCGGGAGCGCCGGCCGTCTGCCAGACCTCGGCGGTCGGGAAGCCGGTCTCCTTGAGCTGAGCGGCGAGCCAGTCCGCGCTGCGCCGCACGTCCTGCGCGTGGTCGGGCTGTGCCGACACCGAGGGGATGCGCAGCCACTCGGCGAGGTCGTCGAGAAAGGCGGCACGGTGGGTCTGGATGTACGTACGAACGGCGCTGACGCCACTGACGTCACTGTCAACGGACTGGCTCATGGTCACGAGCCTAGCCGCCCCCGGGAGCCGGATCGTCCGGTGGTTCGTCACCCGGCTGCCCGCCCGGTTCCGCGAGCAGGATGCGCTCCAGCTCGGCCCGGCCCGGCAGGTGCGCGGGGCGGGACGTCTCGCCGCTGCGCACGTACAGGAACGACGCCTTCACGGACTCCGGGGGCAGATCGTGCAGCTCGGCCCAGGCCAGGCGGTAGACGGCGAGCTGGAGGGGGTCGGCGGTGCGGGTGCGGCTGGTCTTCCAGTCGACGATCTCGTACGTCACGTCGTCGCCGTCGACCTCCTTGTAGACCGCGTCGATCCGGCCGCGGACCACGCGGCCGGCGAGCGTCAGCTGGAAGGGCACCTCGACGCGGTGCGGGGTGCGGTGGGCGTACTCGGTGCGCTCGAAGGCTTCCTTGAGCGCGTCCAGGTCGCGTTCGTCGGCGATCTCGGCCTCTCCGGGGCCGCCGCCCGGCAGGTCCTCGGGGCCGAGCAGCGGCAGGCGCAGCTCCTCGAAGCGGGTCTCGATCCAGGCGTGGAAGCGGGTGCCGCGCCGGGCCGCGGGCTGCGGCGGGCGTGGCATGGGGCGCGCGAGCTCCTGCGCGAAGCCCTCGGGGTCGGCGGCCAGACGCAGCACTTCGGACGCCGTGAGCGATGCCGGTACGGGGATGTCCCTGACCGCTTCACGGGCGCGCAGGAGTTCGCCGGTGAGGGCGTCCAGGTCACGGTCCCAGGAGGCGAGCGTGCGGGCCTCCTCCGGGGTGAGGCGGGCGCGCTCCGGGATGGCTTCGGGTTCCGGCGGGTGCTGCCGGGCCTCCGGCTCGGGCGCTTGGTGCGGGACGGCCGCCTGGTGCGGGTCTCCTTCGGGGCCCTGCGGGACTCCTTCGGGGCCCTGCGGGACTCCTTCGGGGCGCTGCGGGACTCCTTCCGGGCCCGTGGGGAGGTGCACGCGCGCGTGGGGCAGCGTGGGGCGTTCCTGGGGCAGGTCGTCCCAGTCGTCCGGGGCGACGTCCGGGAAGCCGGCCTCGTCGAACGGCGGCTCCTCGTCCTCCGGAGGCGGGGGCCAGTCAGGGTCCTCGGCTGGGGGCACGTCGTCGTACGCCGACGGGTGGGGCTCTTCGTGCGAGCGGGCATCGTCCCGCGCTCCCTCGCCCGCCTGTTCCGCGGTCAGGCGGTCCAGCTGCGTGAGGACCGTCTGGGCGGCGGCCCTGCGGCGGGCGAGGGACGTGTCGTCCAGCGGGAGCGGCCACGCGTGCTCCGCGGCGCCTTCCGCCAGGGCGGGGTTCTCCTCGCCCTCCTCCGGTTCGTCCGCCCAGGCCTCGATCTCCCCGTGGCCCACCGCGCAGTGGTCGTACAGCGCCCGGAGGAAGTCCGAGGGGCCGCGCGGCTTCTTCTGTGAGGGACCCCACCAGTGGCCGGAGCCCAGGAGCAGCGAGCGGGGCCGGGTGAACGCCACATAGCCGAGCCGGAGTTCCTCGGTGCGCTGGTGCTCCTTCATGTCCTCATGGAACGCCTTCATGGACCGGGAATCCCACGTCTCTATGTCCGGCAGGGTCGCCGCGTCGCCGCGCAGCGCGTGCGGAAGGACCTTGCCCTGGGCCGTCCACTTCTCGCGGCCCTGCGTGCTCGGGAACGTCCCGGTGACCAGGCCGGGGACGGCCACGACGTCCCACTCCAGGCCCTTGGACTTGTGGGCGGTGAGCACCTTGACCGTGTTCTCGCCGCCGGGCAGGGCGTTGTCCAGGCCCTTCTCGTACTGCGCGGCCGTCCGCAGGAAGGCGAGGAAGGCCAGCAGGCTCGCCCCGCTGTCGTTCGCCGCGAAGGACGCGGCGACGTCCAGGAAGTTCGAGAGGGTCTCGCGGCGGCGGGCCGCGAGGGCGTGCGGCGACGCGGAGAGTTCGACCTCGAGGCCCGTGACGGCGAGCACCCGGTGCAGGACGTCCATGAGCGGGTCGGCCAGGGAGCGGCGCAGATCACGGAGTTCGGCCGCGAGACGGGCGAAGCGCACCCTCGCCTCCGGCGAGAAAGGCAGCCCGTCGTCCTCCGTGTCCTCCTCCAGAGGCGTCTCCAGGAACGTGTCGAGCGCGTCCGCGAGCGATATCACCTCGGCGGGGTCGACCCCCTCGACCGCTTCCGCGAGCCGCCGGTCCGGGTCGTCGTCCGGGGCCGCGTGCCCGTGGCGTACGAGAAGGCGCGCGCGGCGGCCGAGGAGGGCGAGGTCGCGCGGGCCGATGCGCCAGCGCGGGCCGGTCAGCAGGCGCACCAGGGAGGCGTTGGCGCCCGGGTCCTGGAGCACCTCGCAGACGGCGACCAGGTCGGCGACCTCCGGGAGGTGCAGAAGCCCGGAGAGACCGACGACCTCGACGGGGACGTCGCGGGCCACCAGCGCGCCCTGGATCTGCGCGAAGTCGGTGGCCGTGCGGCACAGGACGGCGATCTCGCCGGGGGCCTTCCCGGTGCGCACGAGGTGCGCGATGGAGTCGGCCATCCAGTCGACCTCCTCGGCGTGCGTGCGAAGGAGGGCGCACCGCACCATGCCGTCGCGCTCGGCGCCGGGCGCGGGCCGCAGTGCCTCCACGCCCGCGTGCATCGCGCGCAGGGGCTCCGCGAGGCCGTTCGCGAGGTCCAGGAGGCGGCCGCCGCTGCGGCGGTTCTCGCTGAGGGCGTGGCGGGCCGCGGGGCGCCCGTCGGCGTGCGCGAAGTGCTCGGGGAAGTCGTCCAGGTTCGCCACAGAGGCGCCGCGCCAGCCGTAGATCGCCTGGCAGGGGTCGCCGACCGCCGTCACGGGGTGGCCCGTGCCGCCTCCGAAGAGGCCCGCCAGGAGGATGCGCTGGGCGACCGAGGTGTCCTGGTACTCGTCGAGCAGGACGACCCGGAACTCGTCCCGCAGGATCTCGCCGACCTCCGCGCGGGTGCGGGCCAGCGTCGCGGAGAGGGCGATCTGGTCGCCGAAGTCGAGGAGATCGCGGGCGCTCTTCGCCTCCCTGTAGCGGCCGACGAGCTCGGCCAGTTCGAGCCGGGCGGCGGCCGTCTCCGGCACCTTGCGCAGGTCGGCGTTGGAGAGCTTGGCGCCCTCCAGGGCTCGCAGCAGCTCGGTGTCGTACGCGCGGAGCTTCTCGGGACGTACGAGATGCTCGGCGAGCTCGCCGTCGAGCGCGAGGAGGTCGCTGACGAGGTCGGGGAAGGAACGGGTCAGCGCGGGATACGGGCCCGGTGCCTCGCGCAGCACGCGCGCGGCGAGCTGGAAGCGGGTGGCGTCGGCGAGCAGCCGGGCGGTGGGTTCGAGCCCTATGCGCAGCCCGTGGTCGGTCAGGAGGCGGCCCGCGAAGGCGTGGTACGTGGAGATGACCGGCTCGCCCGGAGGGTGGTCCGGGTCAAGGGCCTCGGGATCGGTGACCCCGGCCTTGATCAGCGCCTGGCGCACGCGCTCGGCCAGTTCACCGGCCGCCTTGTTCGTGAACGTCAGGCCGAGGACCTGCTCGGGGGCGACCTGCCCGGTGCCGACCAGCCACACCACGCGGGCCGCCATCACCGTCGTCTTGCCCGACCCGGCTCCGGCCACGATCACCTGCGGGGCGGGCGGCGCGATGATGCAGGCCGTCTGCTCCGGGGTGAACGGGATGCCGAGGAGCTCTTTGAGCTGCTCGGGGTCGGTGATGCGAGGTGACACGTCAGAGAGGCTAGCGGCGGCCACTGACAATCGGGGTCTCCCGGTCGTCAGTGGCCGCCGTCGCTCATGGTGTCAAGGCGTCAGGACTTCATGAGCTCTTCCATGTCCATGACGTCGCCCGGCGCCGGCGCCTTGACGGCGACGGGCTTGCCGTAGTCGGAGAAGTTCATCGTGCCCGGGTCTTCCTTGCCCGTGGTGACGACCTTCAGGAAGTACGGCTTGCCTTCCGCGGCCACGTAGAAGGTGGTCTTCTTGCCCGACTTGTTCTTCGTGAGGACGGCCGCCTTCTTGCCGTCGACCTCGGAGTCCTCCCCGCGCTTGAGGTCCTTGAGGTCCTTGGACTGGAACATGGCGTCGGCGTCACAGACACCCTCGCCCTTCGGGTTCGGCGTCTTCACCCACTTGTCCTTGAGGGCCGAGGCCTGGCCGCTGCCGCCCATGGCGTCCTTCCAGAACGCCTCGTCGCCCTTCATGTACTGGGTGTCGCCGGACACGAGCAGTTCGGCGGTGCCTCCCGTGCCACCGTCCATCTTGCCCTTGCAGTCCCCCGACTTGGCGACCGAGAAGTCGACCTTGACCGTCTTGGAGTCCTGCTTGCCTTCGCCGGCCACCCGGAAGGAGCCCGCGTCCTTGGACGCGTTGGACGCCTTCTTGGCGATCTTGTCGGCGCTCATCCCCTCGAAGGGGTCCTTCTCCTCGCTGGAGCAGCCCGTGATGCCCACGAACGCGGCGGCGCAGACGACTGCCGCGGCCAGGATCTTCCGGTTGGCTGCCATGTGTGTTTCTCCTCATGAGACGTTTAGCTTTGCCGCGACTTTAGATGGCCTGTGCGGCTGCTATGAGCGCGCACGGAGAAGGGTGACGTTGGCCACTGGCACCCCGGGGTAGATCAGTCCACCACCTGTCGGCCCTCCGGCCGTGCGCTGCACGAGGCGCGGAAAGCGCAGTGCGTGCAGTGCTGGCCCGTGGTGGGTGTGAAGCGTTCGTCCAGGACCTTGCCGGCCGCCGTGGCGAGCAGGTCGCCCACCCACTCCCCGGCCAGCGGCTCCTGGGCCTGCACCTTGGGGAGGGTCTCGCCGCCGTCCTTCTTGGCGGCGCCCTGGCGCAGCTGCACCAGTTCCGCGCCGCCCGCCTGCGGACGTACGCCTCCGAAGGCGTCGTCGACCGCTCCTTCGCGCAGGGCGAGCTGGTAGACGGCGAGCTGCGGGTGACGGGCCACCTCGGCGGCGGTGGGCGTCTGCTTGCCGGTCTTGAAGTCCACTACGTAGGCACGCCCTTGCGCGTCCTGCTCGACGCGGTCCATGGAGCCGCGCACGCGTACTTCGTAGGGCCCCGCTTCGAGGGTCACGTCGAAGTCGTGCTCGCTGCTGACCGGGGTGCGGGTCGCACGGTCCATCACATGCCACTGCAGGAACCGTTCGAGCGCCACGCGCGCGTGCTCCTTCTCCTGCGCCGACTTCCAGGGGGCGTCGAAGGCCAGCGCGTCCCAGACCGAGTCGAGGCGCTCCATGAGGACGGCGAGGTCGGCGGGTGTCCTGCCGGAGGCCACCTCGTCGGCCAGGACGTGCACCACGTTGCCGAAGCCCTGGGCGGCGGTCGCGGGGGCGTCCGCCTTCACCTCGCGGCCCAGGAACCACTGCAAGGAGCAGGTGTTGGCGAGCTGGTCCAGGGCGCTTCCGGACAGGACGACGGGCTTGTCGCGGTCCCTCAGGGGGACTTCACTGGCCGTCGGCTCGTACATGCCCCACCAGCGGTACGGGTGCGCGGACGGCACGAGGGGGCGCCCGTCGGCGTCGCTCAGCGCCGCGAGCCGGGCCAGGCGGTGCGCGGCGGCCTCGCGCAGCGGCTCCGAGACCCGGGGGTCGACGGTGGTGGAGCGCAGCTCGGCGACGAGCGCGGAGACGGAGAGGGGGCGGCGCGGGCGGCCCGTTATGTCCTTGGGTTCGACGCCGAGTTCCGTGAGGAAGCGGGACGGCTGGTCGCCGTCGTCCGCGGGCGCCTTGACGGCGGTGACGACGAGGCGCTCACGCGCGCGCGTGGCGGCCACGTAGAACAACCGGCGCTCTTCGGAGAGGAGCGCTCCGGGAGTGAGGGGCTCGGCCAGGCCGTCACTGCCGATGCGGTCGGCCTCCAGGAGGGAGCCACGGCGGCGCAGGTCGGGCCAGAGGCCTTCCTGGACCCCGGCGACCACCACGAGCCGCCACTCCAGGCCCTTGGAGCGGTGCGCCGTCATCAGGCGTACGGCGTCGGGGCGTACCGCCCTGCGCATGAGGGTGTCCGCCGCGATGTCCTGCGCCTCGGTCTCCTCCAGGAAGTTGAGGGCTCCGCGCCCTCCGGTGCGCTCCTCCGCGCGGGAGGCGTACGCGAACAGGGCGCAGACCGCGTCGAGATCGCGGTCCGCGTTGCGCCCCGCGGCGCCTCCGCGCCGCGCGGTCCGCTCCAGGCGGCGCGGCCACGGCGTGCCGTCCCACAGCTCCCAGAGCGCCTCCTCGGCGGTGCCGCCGCCCGCGAGCCGCTCACGGGCCTTGCGGAGCAGCGCGCCGAGCCGCTGGGCGCCTCGCGCGTACGCGGGGTCGTGCGCGACGAGCCGCTCCGGTTCGGCAAGGGCACGCGCGAGGAGGTCGTCGGAGGGCGGCGGAAGGTGGTTCCCCGCGGCGCGCTCCTCCGCGCGGAGGGCACGCCCCAGACGGCGGAGATCGGCGGCGTCCATGCCGGCGAGGGGGGACGTCAGGAGGGTCAGGGCGGTCTCGGTGTCGAGCCAGGGGGAGGCGGTGGCTCCGGGTTCGGCTTCGGCCCCTAGCTCCGGCTCCGGCTCTGGCTCCGGTTCCGGTTCCGGCTCCGCAGACGGCACCTCCGACACCACCGCCGTAGCCACCGCCCGCAGCGCCGTCAGAAGGGGCGTGACCGCCGGTTCGTGGCGCAGGGCGATGTCGTCGCCGTCGATGTCCAGGGGGACGCCGGCCGCGGTGAGGCTGCGGCGGACCGCGGGGATCGTATGGGCACCCGCGCGGACCAGGACCGCCATCTCACCCCACGGAACACCGTCCTCCAGGTGCGCGCGGCGCAGGATGTCCGCGATGTTGTCGAGCTCGGCGCCCGCCGTCGGGTAGGTGTACGTCTCCACGCGGCCGCCCTCGCGAACCGCGGCCAGTTCCCGGTGGGCCCGCACCTTGTCCGCGGGCAGCCTGGTGAGCGGCATGCGGCGGGTGAGCAGGCGGGTGGCCGCCAGGAGGGCTGCGCCGGACCTGCGCGAGGTCGTCAGTACCTCCACGGGCGCCGCGGTGCCGTCCGCGCGCGGGAAGCGGTCGGGGAACTCCAGGATGCCGTTCACGTCGGCACCCCGGAAGGTGTAGATCGACTGGTCCGGGTCGCCGAACGCGACGAGAGACCGCCCGCCCCCGGCAAGCGCGTGCAGCAGCCGCACCTGCGCCGGGTCCGTGTCCTGGTACTCGTCCACGAACACCGCGTCGTACTGCGCTCCGAGCGCCCGCGCGACCTCGGGGCGGCGCGCGAGCAGCACCGCGCGGTGCACCAGTTCCGCGTAGTCGAGCACTCCTTGCATGTCGAGTACGTCCAGGTACTCCGCGAGGAACGCCGCCGCCGCGCCCCAGTCCGGGCGCCCCGCGCGCCGGGCGAAGGCGTCCAGGGCATCGGGACCGAGACCCAGTTCACGGCTCCGGGCGAGCACCGCGCGCACCTCGTCGGCGAAGCCACGCGTGGTCAGGCAGGCGCGCAGTTCGTCCGGCCAGCGGACGTGCGAGCGCCCCTCCCCCGCCAAGTCGATCTGGCCCGCGAGGAGCTCGCGTACGGCCACGTCCTGCTCGGGGCCCGAGAGCAGCCGGAGCGGCTCGACGAACAGGTCGGCGTCCTGGTGGGCGCGGATGAGGGCGTAACAGAAGGAGTGGAACGTCGTCGCCTGCGGGGCGTTGGCCGCTCCTATGCGCAGCGCCATGCGGTCACGCAGTTCCACGGCGGCCTTGCGGCTGAAGGTGAGGACCAGGACCCGCTCCGGCTCCGTGCCCTTGGCGACCCGCGCGGCGACGGACTCCACGAGCGTCGTCGTCTTGCCCGTGCCGGGCCCCGCCAGGACGAGCAGCGGCCCTCCCGGGTGGTCAACCACCGCACGCTGCCGTGCGTCAAGACGAGGGGGGTCCACGCGGACCGGCGGGGTACGCACCAGCCGATAGGCACCCTGGCTCCCCTGTCGCCCCTGGGGGTGCGACGGGTGCCGGGTGTGCCGGGCGGAAGAAGTGGAGCTCACGTGGGTCGCCGGTCCTGGTGGGTGTACGTGGTGAAAAACGGCTGCGCGGTGGCCGCGGGATGAGAGAGCGGGGTGAGGGAGATGCGTGCGGTCGACGCTACGCCAGCGGGCGTGCGGGACGCGTGGCTTCCCCCGTACGGGCCACCGGTCCCCCGCGACCGCGCGCGATGGCCGAAGCTGTCAGGTGTGAGCCTCCGGAGCCCGCGGGTGAGCGGCCTCGCCGCTTCCCGCCGCGTCGTCGCCCGCCGCCTCGCCGCCCCCGCGCGGACCGGCGCTACCCCCGTGCGGACCGGCGCCGTCCCAGCGTGCCCGTCGCATGTCGAGGCGCGGCACATGGCCCTGGGCCGCGCGGCTCGCCTCACGCAGCGGTGTGCCCTCCGCGCGGTAGTGGTCGATCGCCCGCAGTTCGTGGCCGGGCAGGAGCACGCCGTCCGAGCGCACCACGCGCCACCACGGAACCGCCCCTCCGTAGAGCGCCATCACCCGACCGACCTGCCGGGGACCGCCCTCCTCCAGCCACTCGGCGACGTCCCCGTAGGTCATCACCCGCCCCGGAGGGATCAGCTCCGCGACCTCGAGGACCCGCTCCGCGTACTCCGGGTACTCCGGAAGCCCTTGCTCCGGTCCGCTCTCCTCGCTCATCCGGTCCATCCTGCCGTACCCCACCGACACAGTGAGCGGCCCGCGACAGAGTGTGCGGTACGAGACAAACTGGAGCTCGGCGAACACTTTGCGCCCCCGCATTGCACCCTGATGCCCCCCTCTGTCGGTGGGACATGCCACCATCGTGCGGGCGGTGACTGGTGATACGAGATCAAGAAGAGGCGACGGAGCAGCAGGATGTGCACCCCGATGAGACGGCGGGCACCCCTGCGGCCGAGGCGCACCCGGACACCGGTGGGCACTCCCTGAAGAAGCACGAGAAGTTCGAGAAGTCGGTCGGCTCCGACAAGGACGGGGCCGGGCTGTCAGGAGCCGAGTTGCCAGGAGCCGGCCTGTCCGGAGCCGGGCAGGACATCCACGACGCCTTCGTGCCCGACGACTGCGCCGACGAAGAGGAAGCCCACACCGACCGCGTCGCCGGTGACGAACCGCTGCTCGCCGCGCGCGTACACCGTCCCTCCGACCTGATGCGGCTGCTCGTCGGCATCCTCGGGATCGCCGTCGTCCTCGCCATCGCCGCGTTCGCGCACGGCACGACGTCGGGTCTCGCCCAGGACATCGACAAGGGCACCGACCAGGCGCCCGACCTCCTGATCAAGTTCGCGGGTCTCACCGCGAGCATCGGTGTCCTGCTCGTGCCGGTCGCGTTCGCCATCGAGCGACTGGTCAAACGGGACGGGCTGCGCATCGCCGACGGCGTCCTCGCGGCCGTCCTCGCGCACGGCGTCACGCTCGCCACCGACCTCTGGGTCGCCAAGGCGGCGCCGGGCTCCATCCAGGAGGCGCTGACCCGGCCGTCCCCCGGCGATCTGCACGCGCTCACCGACCCCGTACACGGCTATCTGGCCCCCGTCATCGCCTATATGACAGCCGTGGGGATGTCCCGCAGACCGCGCTGGCGCGTGGTCCTGTGGGTGGTGCTGCTGCTCGACGCGTTCACCATGCTGGTCACCGGCTACACGACGCCGTTCTCGATCCTCCTGACCGTCCTCCTCGGCTGGAGCGTGGCCTACGGCACGCTGTACGCGGTCGGCTCACCGAACGTGCGGCCCACCGGCCAGACGCTGCTCGCCGGTCTGCGGCACGTCGGCTTCCACCCGGTGAGCGCCGCCCGCGAGGACTCCCCCGACAGCGAGCACGGCGACCGGGGCCGCCGCTATTTCGTCACCCTGGAGGACGGCCCGCCCCTGGACGTCACGGTCATCGACCGCGAACAGCAGGCCCAGGGCTTCTTCTACCGCGCCTGGCGCAGACTCACGCTGCGCGGCATCACCCAGCGCCGCAGCCTCCAGTCGCTGCGCCAGGCCCTGGAGCAGGAGGCCCTCCTCGCGTACGCGGCGATCGCGGCCGGGGCCAACGCGCCCAAGCTGATCGCCACCTCCGAGCTCGGCCCCGACGCCGTCATCCTCGTCTACGAGCACACGGGCGGCCGCACCCTGGACTCCCTGCCGGACGAGGTCATCACCGATGAACTGCTGTGCGACACCTGGCGACAGGTGCAGGCGCTCCAGTCGCGGCGGATCGCGCACCGCAGGCTCGCCGGCGACGCGATTCTGGTGGATCGTTCCGGCACGGTGATCCTGACCGACCTCAGGGGCGGTGAGATCGCCGCGGGCGACCTCGTCCTGCGGATGGACATCGCCCAGCTCCTGACCGCTTTCGGGCTGCGCGTGGGCGCCGAACGCGCGGTGGCGACCGCGGTCGACGTGCTCGGCCCCGACTCGGTCGCCGACTGTCTGCCGCTGCTCCAGCCCATCGCGCTGACCCGCTCGACCCGCGGAACCCTGCGCAAGCTGGCCAGGGAGAGGTCCCAGCGCGAGCGCGAGGCGGTCCTGGAGGCCTCCCGCAAGGACAAGCTGGCCCGCGCGGCGGAGGCGAACGCCGACGCGGCCGCGGAAGCCCTTGAGACCGCCGAGGGGGGCGCCAAGGGCCCCGACCGCAAGACCGTGCGCGCGGAGAAGCAGGCCGAGAAGCAGGCCATAGACGTCGCGCTGGACCAGGCCCGCGAGGAGGACCTGCTCACCCAGATCCGCCACCAGGTGCTGCTCATCCGGCCGCAGGCGCCCGTCGAGCCCGCCCAGCTGGAGCGGATCAGGCCGCGCACGCTCATCAGCTTCATCGCCGGTGCCATCGGCGCGTACTTCCTGCTCTCGCAGCTCACCCACGTCGACTTCAACACGATCGTCAGCGAGGCCGAGTGGGGCTGGGTGGCCGTGGCCGTGGCGTGCTCGGCGCTGAGCTACTTCGCGGCGGCGATGAGCCTGCTTGGCTTCGTGCCGGAGCGTGTGCCGTTCCTGCGGGCCGTGCAGGCGCAGGTCGCCGGGTCGTTCGTGAAGATCGTGGCGCCCGCCGCGGTGGGCGGCGTCGCGCTCAACACGCGCTTCCTGCAGCGCTCCGGGGTGCGCTCCGGCCTCGCGGTGGCGAGCGTCGGCGCCTCGCAGCTCTTCGGGCTCGGCTCGCACATCATGCTGCTGATGATCTTCGGTTATGTGACCGGTACGGAGAAGACGCCTTCCCTGTCGCCGTCCCGGACCGTCATCGCCGGTCTCCTGTCGGTCGCGGTGCTCGTGCTCGTGGTGACCGCGATCCCGTTCCTTCGGAAGTTCGTCGTCACGCGCGTGCGCTCGCTCTTCGCGGGCGTCGTGCCGCGCATGCTCGACGTGCTGCAGCGCCCGCAGAAGCTGCTCACCGGCATCGGCGGCATGCTCCTCCTGACGCTGACGTTCGTGCTCTGCCTCGACGCCTCGGTACGCGCCTTCAGCACCACGGAGATGAAGCCGCTGACCCTGGCCAGCGTCGCCGTGGTCTTCCTCGCCGGAAACGCGCTCGGCTCCGCGGCGCCCACGCCCGGCGGTGTCGGAGCGGTCGAGGCGACGCTCACCTTCGGTCTGATCGCGGTGGGCGTGCCCAAGGATGTCGCGGCGCCCGCCGTGCTCCTCTTCCGCCTCCTCACCCTGTGGCTGCCGGTGCTCCCCGGGTGGTTGTTCTTCAACCACCTGACAAGGAAGGGCCTTCTTTAGAACGAGGGGTCTTCCTGGAGTCTTCTTTAAGAAGGAGGCCTGTTCACGGAAGGCCGAGCCAGCCGTGCGCCCCGTTCACGCCCCCCTCAGGATGGGGAGCATGCCCAACCTCAAGGCGCGTGCCGCCGCCACTGTCGTCCTGCTGTCCGCGACCCTCGCGGCCTGCGGCACAGACGACTCCAAGGACTCCGGGGACGAGAACCTGTCGGCCCAGGAGCTCGACTGGAAGGACTGCCCCGCGCCCGCCGCCTCCGAGGGCGGCGGCGAGGCCCCGTCCCCGCTGCCCGGCGGCGTCGCATGGCAGTGCGCCACCATGAAGGCCCCCCTCGACTGGGACAAGCCCAAGGGGGACACCCTCGACATCGCCCTGATCCGCGCCGCGGCGAGCGGCGAGAAGGACCGGCGGATCGGCTCGCTCGTCTTCAACTTCGGTGGCCCCGGCGGCTCGGGCATCACCACGCTGCCCGCCTTCGGTGAGGACTACGCCAAGCTGCGCACCCGCTACGACCTGGTGAGCTTCGACCCGCGCGGCGTCGGGCGCAGCGCGGGCGTGCGGTGCGAGGACGACGAACAACTCGACACGTACTTCCAGCAGGACTCCACGCCCGACGACGACGCCGAGCAGAAGAAGCTCGTCGACAACGTGAAGGGCTTCAACGGAGCCTGCGAGAAGAACTCCGGCGAGGTGCTCCCGCACGTACGCACCACCGACGCGGCCCGCGACATGGATCTGATGCGCCAGGTGCTCGGCGACGACAAGCTGCACTACTTCGGCATCTCGTACGGCACCGAACTCGGGGGCGTCTACGCGCACTTGTTCCCCAAGAAGGTGGGCCGTGCCGTCTTCGACGCGGTCGTCGACCCCACCGAGACCGCCGAACAGGGCTCGCTCGGCCAGGCCGAGGGCTTCCAGCTCGCGCTCGACAACTATGCGAAGGACTGCACGTCGAAGGTCGCGGACTGTCCCGTCGGCGACACCGAGCAGGACGTCAAGGGCAAGATCGCGGCGCTCCTGAAGGACCTGGACGCCAAGCCGCTGCCCGCCATCGCGCCGCGCGAACTGACCCAGACCGCCGCCACGAACGGCATCGCGCAGGCCCTGTACTCCAAGGACTTCTGGCCGTATCTCACCGAGGGCCTGGAGGAGGCGTACGACGGCGACGGCAAGATCCTCATGGCGCTCTCCGACTCCATGAACGGCCGCAACCAGGACGGCACGTACAGCAACATCCAGGCAGCCAACATCGCCATCAACTGCGCGGACGACAAGGAGCGCTACACCCCTCAGTACGTCGAGCAGAAGCTCCCCGGGTTCCGTGAGGCGTCGCCGCTGTTCGGCGACTATCTGGCCTGGGGCATGGTCGGCTGCACCGACTGGGCGGTGGACGGCGCCGCCGAGCACCCGGACGTCAGCGCGCAGGGCGCGCCGCCCATCGTCGTCATCGGCAACACGGGCGACCCGGCCACCCCGTACGAGGGCGCGAAGAAGATGGCGGACGCGCTGGGCAAGGGCGTCGGCGTCGAGCTGACGTACAAGGGCCAGGGGCACGGGGCGTACGACAGCAAGAACAAGTGTGTGCGCGACGCGGTGAACGGCTATCTGCTGGACGGCGCGGTGCCGAAGGAGGGCACGGTCTGCTCGTGACGGGGTGATCAACCCGCCCAGGGGACTGTCGGTGGTCCCGCCTACTATGGATTGACTGTCTTCCGAGGGGGGAAGCGCTCCATGCCGCGTTTCGTACGGTCAGCAGCCATGGCCGCCGCAGGGGTTCTGGTGGCGGGGCTCGCCGTCGGCTGCGGTGGCTCCGACGGGGACGGCGGCAAGGACGACGCCAAGCCCGCCCCGACCGGACCCGAGCAGTCGCCGAAGCCCGACCCCTCCTCCACCCTGCCCGCCTCGCTCACCACCCAGAAGCTCGACTGGGGCGGCTGCAAGGCGACCGGCGGCGACCCCGCCCCCGGCTCCGAGTGGCAGTGCACGACCCTCAAGGTCCCCCTGGACTACGCGAAGCCGGACGGCGAGACGATCGACGTCGCGCTGATCCGCGCCAGGTCCACCGGCGAGGGCAAGCGCATCGGCTCGCTCCTGTTCAACTTCGGCGGACCCGGCGGCTCCGGTGTCTCCATGCTGCCGTCGTTCGCGGACATGTACGACAAGCTCCGCGAGCGCTACGACCTGGTGAGCTTCGACCCGCGCGGGGTCGCGGGCAGCGAGGGCATCCGCTGCCGCAGCGACAAGGAGACGGAGGCCGCGGAGGCCGTCGACCTCACCCCCGACACCCCGGCCGAGGAAGCGGCGTACTTCAAGGACGCGGCCGACTTCGGCGCGGGCTGCGCCGACGACGCGGACAAGCTCCTCGGCCATGTCTCGACGGTCGAGGCCGCCCGGGACATGGACGTGATGCGCCAGGTCCTCGGCGACGAGAAGCTGCACTACATGGGCATCTCGTACGGCACGGAACTGGGCGGCACGTACGCCCACTTGTTCCCCAAGAAGGCGGGGCGCCTCACCCTGGACGCCGTCGTCGACCCGACCGCGGACTCCGTGGGCCACGCCAGGAATCAGGCGCGGGGCTTCCAGCGCGCCCTGGAGAACTACCTGAAGTCCTCGGGCCAGGACCCCAAGGACGGCTCGCAGAAGATAGTGCGCCTCCTCAAGCGCCTCGACGCCGAGCCGCTGCCCGGTTCCGGCGACCGCAAGCTGACCCAGTCCCTGGCCCTCACCGGCATCACGGTCACCCTCTACAGCCAGCAGAGCTGGCCCGCCCTGACCCGCGGCCTGGAGGCGGCCGAGAAGGGCGACGGCTCGGCCCTGCTGCAGCTGGCCGACGCCTACAACGAACGGGACGAATCCGGACGCTACAGCACGCAGAGCCACTCGCAGCGCTCGATCGCCTGCCGCGACGCCAAGGCACGGACGACGCCCGCGCAGGCGAAGGCGCAACTGGCCGACTTCCGCGAGATATCGCCCGTCTTCGGCGAGTTCATGGGCTGGGACACGGCCGGCTGGTGCCACAAGTGGCCGGTGGCCGGGCTGCACGACTCCCCCGAGGTCAGCGCCCCCGACGCGGCGCCGATCCTGGTCGTCGGCAACACCGGTGACCCGGCGACGCCGTACGAGGGTGCGCGGAAGATGGCCGACGAGCTCGGCAAGGGGGTCGGCACCATGCTGACCTGGAAGGGCGAGGGCCACGGTGCGTACGGCATGGGCAGCGACTGCGTGGACAGCACGGTGAACGCCTACCTGCTGGAGGGCAAGACCCCGAAGGACGGCAAGGTCTGCGAGAACTGAGCGAGCGGTTCAAGCAGAGGGGGCCCGCACCAAAAGGTGCGGGCCCCATTCTGATCCGTTCAGGCGCTACGCCTAGTAGACCGGCTTCTCGGGCTCGATCTGGTTGACCCAGCCGATCACGCCGCCGCCCACGTGCACCGCGTCGCTGAAGCCCGCGGACTTCAGGACGGCGAGGACCTCCGCGGACCGGACACCCGTCTTGCAGTGCAAGACGATCTTCTTGTCCTGCGGAAGGCTCTCCAGGGCGGTGCCCATGAGGAACTCGTTCTTGGGGATCAGCTTGGCGCCGGGGATCGAAACGATCTCGTACTCGTTCTGCTCGCGCACGTCGATGATCTCGATCTTCTCGTCCGCGTCGATCCACTCCTTGAGCTGCTTGGGAGTGATCGTCGCGCCGAGCGCCGCCTCCTGGGCCTCGTCCGACACGACGCCGCAGAAGGCCTCGTAGTCGATGAGCTCCGTGACGGTGGCGTTCGGGCCGCAGACCGCGCAGTCGGGGTCCTTGCGGACCTTGACCTGGCGGTACTGCATCTCCAGGGCGTCGTAGATCATCAGGCGGCCGACCAGCGGGTCGCCCACGCCGGCCAGGACCTTGATCGCCTCGGTGACCTGGATGGAGCCGATCGACGCGCAGAGCACGCCGAGCACGCCGCCCTCGGCGCAGGACGGGACCATGCCGGGCGGCGGGGGCTCCGGGTAGAGGCAGCGGTAGCACGGGCCGTGCTCGCTCCAGAAGACGGACGCCTGGCCGTCGAAGCGGTAGATCGAACCCCATACGTACGGCTTGTTGAGCAGCACGCAGGCGTCGTTGACCAGGTAACGCGTGGCGAAGTTGTCCGTGCCGTCGACGATCAGGTCGTACTGGCTGAAGATGTCCATCACGTTCTCGGCCTCGAGCCGCTCTTCGTGGAGGATCACGTTCACGTACGGGTTGATGCCGAGGACGGAGTCCTTCGCCGACGCCGCCTTGGAGCGGCCGATGTCGGCCTGGCTGTGGATGATCTGGCGCTGCAGGTTCGACTCGTCGACCTCGTCGAACTCCACGATGCCGAGCGTGCCGACGCCCGCCGCGGCGAGGTACATCAGCGCCGGTGACCCGAGGCCGCCGGCGCCGACACACAGCACCTTGGCGTTCTTCAGCCGCTTCTGCCCGTCCATCCCGACGTCGGGGATGATCAGGTGGCGGGAGTACCTGCGGACCTCGTCGACGGTGAGCTCAGATGCTGGCTCGACCAGGGGTGGCAGCGACACGGAGACTCCGTTGGTCGGTATGTGGAAACGGTTGTTCTGTCCGTAACACTGCCACGCCCTACTTCATTCCGAGACACCCGTTCCGATGCGCGAGACGATTTCGTCCCAGTACCCGGGCATCGACTCCCAGGGCTCGTCCCCTCCCCCGCCGTCCACCCGGTCGGTGAAGTAGATCGTCGACGCGCCCTGCCAGCGCGCGATGCGCAGCGCCTCGTCGAGATGACCGCGGGGCATTCCGTGCACGAAGTGACAGAAGCGCTCGGGCGGATAGTCCGCGGTCCACTCGGCCACCTGTGACCAGCGGTAATCGCTCCAGGGGCCGGAGAACGTCACCAACTGGTCGGCCGATTCGGCGTATCCGGGATACGGGTGGGTGCCGTGCCCCAGGACGATGTGCGCGTCGTCGCAGAGCGCGCGCAGCGTCGTGACCGTCCTGCGCACCTCCGGGAGCGCTGCCCGCTCCGTGGGACAGCGGTCCAGGGAGAAGCCGTCGACCTGATACCAGTCGAGGTAGCGGTGCGCCTCGGAGATGAGCTCCCCGAAGCCGCGCGCCCCGTACGTCACGTCGAGGTGACCGAGAACACGTACGCCCGCGTTCCGCAGCCGCCCGGCCGCCTCCAGGCAGTGCGGGTCGGGCCGGTCCCCCGGGCCCCTACTCACATTCAGGACGACCCAGTGCAAAGGGGCACCAGGGCGGGTGAGTTCGGACCATTCGGTGGGCGCGACGAGGGGGTGCGCGAACCCGGGGATGCCGAATCCGAGCCGTACGTCGGTTTGCGCGGTGTCTGTGCCGGTCCTTGTCAGATGCGGCATGCCGCCTCCATCCAGATGTCGGCGAGTGATTCCTCGAGGTTGATGCGGGGGCGCCAGCCGAGCCGGTCGCGCGCGGTGCGCACATCGGCCTGCTGCCAGCTTCCGCACCCGTCGGGATAGGGGTAGGCGGCCGGGCTCCCGTGGTCGGATTCGGAGCGCGGGTGCCCGATGGATTGCCGCAGGGCCCCTTGGTCGAGCTCGTGCAGGGCTCCGCCGTACCCCGCGACGCGCGCCAGGACGGCCGCCGCGTCACGCAGTCGTACGGCGCGGCCGGCGCCGATGTTCACGATGCCCTGGGCGGCGGAGAGCGAGGCGGCGTGCACGGCGCGCGCCACGTCGCGTACGTCGATGAAGTCCCGCTGGACGCCGAGCCCCCCGAGCTTGAGCTCGCCGTCACCGGCCTGCATGGCCCGCCGCATGGCCTCGGCGAGCCGCCCGAGCGGTGATCCGGCGGGCGTACCGGGCCCGGCGGGCGAGAAGACCCGCAGGACGACCGCGTCGAGACCGGACCCGAGGACCAGCTCGGTGGCCGCGAGCTTGCTGACGCCGTACGGCCCGCCGGGCCTGGGCACGGCGTCCTCGGCGGTGGAGGACCCCGGCTGGCTCGGCCCGTACTCGGCACCGCACCCCAGCTGCACGAGCCGCGCCCCGCATCCGCTGCGGCGCAGGGCCTCGCAGATCGTGGCGACGGCGACGGTGTTGTGCCGGGTCAGCTCGCGGGCACCGCCACGGGTGGCGCCCGCGCAGTTGATCACGACGCCCGGGTGCACGGCGTCCAGGAAGCGGGTGAGCGCGCCGGGGCTGCCGCTCGCGAGGTCGAACCGTACGTCCGAGTCGTCACCGCGGCCGAGCGCTGTGAGCTGCACCGCCGGGTCGGCGAGCAGCCGGTCGGCGACGAACCGGCCGAGGTATCCGTTGGCTCCGATCAGCAGCACCCTCATCGGGCGGCTCCCGGATCGGATTCTCGGATGCTGGGGGTCCTCATCTGGCGTTCTCCTTCAGGGGGTTGCCGTAATGCACGGGGTAAGGCCCGCGGTGTCGGCCCCGCGGGAGAGTGAGTTTTCGAATGGGGCCAGTTCGAATGGGGCCAGGGGGAACTGGCGGTGCGCATCCTCAGGGCGCTCCGTCGCCGTGCGCGGAGGCCCGGCTGAGCACGCGCAGGCAGTGGAGCAACAGCACGCACGCGGCGGCGCCGCACGCGACGAGGGGGACGATTCCGGGCCCCCCGGCCCGGACCGCGCCCTCCACCGGAGCCGCGAGCCACGCACATCCGGGCAGGCGCCCCGCGAACACGGAGACGAGCGAGACCGCCTCCACCGCGCCCGCGGCACCCAGCATCAGCAGGGGCGCCCGCGTAAACCCGTACGAGGAGAGCAGCCGGGCGAGGAGCAGCAGCGCGCCGAGCGTGGCGGCCCCCGCGGAGGCCGGCACGCCATGGACGGCGGCGGCTCCCACGAGCAGGGCCCCCAGAGCGCACAGGTACAGCGCGACGACGCCCAGCAGCAACGGCCGTACGGAGGCGGTGAATTCGGCGAGCCCGCGGCTGAGCGCGAGCCGTCGCCGTGCCCCCACGGCGAAGAGCCGCACGCACCACATGGCGGGGGCCACGGCAAGCGAAAGCCCCAGGGCGGCGGCGATCGACGGCGCCCACGGACCGTCGGGCCCGCCCGATACGGCGGCCCGTGTGAGCCCGTCGCCGAAGAGGGCGTACGCGACGAGAAAGCACGTCCACGCGCGCGTGGCCGGCACGACATGGTGCGCGGAACGCAGCGGCCCGTACCGAAGGGCCACCCGGAGCGCGACGGCCACGGCGAGTGCTCCGCCGAGTCCCACCGCGTACCGCGCGCGCCCCTCGCTCAGTTCGATCCCCACGGCGGCGAGCCCGCAGGCCACGCCCGGCAGCAGGGCGAACAGCGCCCATCCAGCGGGCACTTCGGGTGCTCGGCGTGCGGGGGCCGGCTGGGAGGTGGCGCGCTCCTCCTCGTCGCGGGGCACGCGCGCGTACATCTCCTCGGCGAGCGCGAACACGTCCCGGTGCCTGAAGCGCGCGGCGGTCCGGTCGGTCACTCCGTGCGCCTCGAGGCCCGCGGCGATCTCCAGCGGGTCGACGGCACGCTCGCACAACTCTCGATGCCGGTGCATCAGTGCCTTGACGGGGTCGACGCCACCGCGCCGCGCGGGCCTGGCGTCCGTCCCGGCACCACCCCCCGCGCCCCGCCAGGCCGCGGGCTCCCGCACCAGGGCGGCGTCGGCCACCAGTTCCTCCGACCGCGCGTCCCACCCGCCGGGGCTCCCCGGAGCCCGTGGCGCGTCGATCTGCTGTTCCTTGTTCATACGCCCGCCTCCTTCAACCGCTCAGGTCCGTCCGCCTCTTGGGCCCAGCTGGGCGCGCCACCAGCGCCTCCCGCGCCGCTGCCCGCGTCCCCGCCACCCGAGGCCACCGCCCATCGGCCCGGCATGTACGCCTCCGCCGGGTTGCCGAAGGGCACCGGCTCGCCCGCGTCGTCGAGCGCCTCCCTGCGCACCGGGCAGTGCGAGACGATCTCCAGGTAGATGCCGCGGAAGGCTTCGGTGTTCTGCTCCACGGTGAACAGTTCGAGCGCCCGCGCACGCGCCGCCGCACCGAGCCGCTCGCGCCGCCCGGCGTCGCGCAGCAGCGCCACGCACGCCTCCGCGAGCGCCCGCGGATTGCGCGGCGGGACCACGAGTCCGGTGCCGCCGATGACCTCGACGACCGCTCCGACGTCCGTGGAGACCGTGGCGCGCCCGCAGAACATCGCCTCGACCAGGCTGATCGGGAAGCCCTCGACGACGCTCGAAAGGACGACGACGCTCCCCGCGGCGTACGCGTCGGCGAGTTCGGGCACCTCGGGGGCGCCGATCTCCTCGAAGGACACGGGGTTGTCGCCGACGGCGTGCGCGCCGTCCGCCTCGTCGGGGAAGAGCTGCGCCGCGAGCGCCTTGCAGTGGGTGAGGTACGCGGCCGCATCGGGGCCTTCTGCGGGCGCCCCGACGATCCGCAGCCGCGCCTTGGGCTCCTCCTTGCGGATCTCCGCGAAGGCGTGCAGCAGGGAGATCAGGTCCTTGGCGGGCTCAATGCGCCCGACCCACAGGAGGGTGTCGGGGTCGCCCGGGTCCTCCCGCTCGCCCACCTCCGCGAAGCGGGACGCCTCCATGCCGGGGTAGACCGTGCGCAGCTTCGACCGCTCGGCCCCGCACCGCTCCTGCCAGCGGCGGGCGTGCGTGTTGCCGGGGGTGATGACGGTGGCCCTTCGGTACACCTCGGCGGCGAGCTTGCCGTGGAAGGAGGTGAGCAGTGCCCGCGCCGGCGCACTGAGGGCCTCGTCGCCGGTCGCGAGGTAGTGCGCCCGCAGTTGCACGCCGTATTCGGTGACGAGGAGGGGCACTCCGGAGAAGTGCTGGGCGAGGAGGCCGGGGAGCGCCGCCGGGCCGCCGGACGTGGCGTGGCACAGGTCGACCGCGCCGAGGCCGTCGGCCCCGTACCAGTCGAGGGAGAGCGGTCGCAGCGCGCGCTCCAGGAGGCCCGCCACGGCGAGCAGGTCGGGTACGCGAGCGGTGCGCGCCGCGCGGAGTGCGCCGGGCGCGCGGCACGCGCCCTCCAGGGCGCGCACGGCGGTCTCGGAACGCAACGCACCTACGAGCCCGCCTTGATCATCGGCGAGTTCGGCGAGGCCGTAGAGCGCACTGCCGAAACGGTCCGCCAACGCTTCGGAGTCGCCGGAGGCGCCGTCTGAGGCCCCCGTTCCGGACTCGCACACCGCCGCGGCCAGTTCGCCGAAGATCTCCGCGAAGCGCCGCCGCGCCCGGCGTCCGTACCCGGCCCCGAAGGACACTCCGTCGTCGGTCCGGTCGACGGTCCACAGGGGCGCCGTCCGCACCCGGTTCACCTGGGGCGGCAACTCGATCCAGCCCTGCGCCTCCTGCCGCTCGCTGCGGCTGAGTGCGTAGATGTCGAATTCGTGCTGCTCGAGCCCGCGCACGAGCCGGTCGCACCAGAGCCTGGCCTCACCGCTCACATACGGATAACCACCCTCCGTAAGCAATCCGATGCGCACGCGTACACCCCCGATCTCCCATGTGGGGAGCCGCCGTTGGACCGGCGGCTCGCAGCGGGACGAACGTATGCGGACATGCCGGTGGCGCGACGGACGGTTGTCCATCGCGCCACCAGAAGGGGTGAACGGCAGTAACTTTCTCGCCCCGGTAGCGTTCTGTCGCGCTATGGAGCCGGGAGAGCGCTCTTTCGCTACGGAGGGTTAAGCTGCGGCCAGCTCCCTGCGGGCGGCACGGCGCCGTGCCGCGGCCTCCGGGTCGAGCGCGGGCACGGCCGCCAACAGCTGTTTGGTGTACGCCTGTCGGGGCGTCCCGTACACCTCGTCGACGGAGCCGTGCTCGACGATCCGCCCCTGCCGCATCACCGCGACCCGGTCGCTGACCTGGCGTACCACCGCGAGGTCATGGGCGATGAAGACGAGCGCGAGCCCGTGCTCCCGCTGCAGTTCGGCGAGCAGCGCGGTCACCTGTGCCTGCGTCGTCACGTCGAGTGCCGAGACCGGCTCATCGCACACGATGACCCGCGGCTCGGCGGCGAGGGCCCGCGCGATCCCGACGCGCTGACGCTGGCCGCCGCTGAACTCGTGCGGGTAGCGCCCGTAGTACGCCGGATCGAGCCCGACGCGCTCCATGAGGTCGCTCACGCGAGCGCGCACCACCGCGTCGCGCTCGCCCCGCGCGCGCAACGGGTCGGCGATGGACTCACCGATGGAGCGGCGGGGATTGAGCGAGGAGACGGGGTCCTGGAACACCATCTGCACACCGCCCCGCGCGTCACCGCCCGCCGCCTTCTCGCCCGGCTCCCGCGCGCCCCCGTGGCGGACAGCCCCTGCCGAGGGCTCAAGGAGCCCCACCAGCATCCGGCCGAGGGTCGTCTTGCCGCTGCCGCTCTCCCCCACGACCCCGAGCGTCTCGCCCCGGCGGACCGTGAGCGAGACCCCGTCCACCGCGGCGAAGGCGCGCTTCCCGCGGCCGAACTCCTTGCGCAGGTCCACCGCTTCGAGGACGACGTCCCCCTGCGCGCGGGCCGTGGACGTCTGCCGCGGCGAGTCCACCCGGGGCACCGCCCCGAGCAGCTCTTTCGTGTACGCGTCCGCGGGCGCCCCGAGGACCTCGCGCACGGGCCCCCGCTCGACGGCCCGCCCGTACCGCATGACCAGGACGTCGTCGACGCTCTCCGCCGCGACGCCCACGTCATGGGTGACCAGGAGCAGCCCCATGCCGGTCTCGGCCCGCAGCACGTGCAGCAGGTCGAGGATCTGGGCCTGCACGGTGACGTCCAGGGCGGTCGTCGGCTCGTCGGCGATCAACAGCTCGGGCTCGCAGGCCAGGGCCATGGCGATGAGCGCGCGCTGCCGCATGCCGCCGCTGAACTCGTGCGGCCTGGAGCGCGCCCTGCGCACGGCGTCCGGGATGCCCACCCGGTCGAGTACCTCGACGGCACGCGCGCGTGCCGCCCGGCGGGATGCTCCGGTGTGCACGCGGTACACCTCGGCGATCTGGTCGCCCACCGCGTAGTAGGGGTCGAGGGACGACAGCGGGTCCTGGAAGACCATGGCCGCCGTCCCGCCGCGCAGCCGCCGCAGCTCCGCACCGGACGCCTCCTGTACGTCGATGCCGCCGACCCGCACCGCGCCGCCGACGTTCGCCCCCGTGCCCCGGTGGAGCCCGAGCAGCGCCGAGGCCACCGTGCTCTTGCCGGAGCCCGACTCGCCGACGAGACCGAGGGCGGCGCCCTTCTCCAGGGTGAAGGAGAGCCGGTCGACGGCTCGGGTCTCCCCGAAGTCGACCACCAGGCCGTCCACTTGGACGAGGTTTGGGACCAGGCTCATGACAGGATCACCCTTCGGTCGGCCACCGCATAGAGCACGTCCGCGACGGCGTTGGCGAGCACCACGAAGAAGCCGGTCACCAGGACCATGCCGACCACGACCGGCAGATCGACGACCTTGACGGCGTGCACGAGTTCGCGCCCCATGCCGGGCAGCCCGAAGAGGGTCTCGCTGAGCACGGCGCCGCCGAACATCGACCCGAAGTCGTTGGCGCTGAGTGCGATGACCGGCGCGTACGCACCCCGCAGGGCGTGCTTGCCGATGATCGAGCGCTCCCCGACGCCGTACGCGCGAAACGTCCGCACGTGGTCGTCTGCGAGGGTCTCCAGCATCGAGGCGCGGGTGAGGCGCGCGTACTTGGCGGCCTCGATCAGGGCGAGCGACAGCCAGGGAAGGAGCAGGTTCCACGCCCACTGCTGGGGGTCGTCGGTGAACGGTACGTACTGCGGGAAGGGCAGCCAGTTCAGCTGCCCGCAGACCACGATCATGAGCAGCAGGCCGATGACGAAGACGGGCGTGGCCGTGCCCGCGAGCGTGACGGCGGTCAGGACGCGCTCGGTGACGCGCCCGCGCCGCCAGGCGGACAGGACGCCGGTGCCGACGCCGAGGATCAGCCACATCACCATGGCGCCGAGCGCGAGCGACCCGGTGACCGGCAGCTTCGCCAGGATCAGCGCGGTGACCTGCTGATCGCTCTGGTAGGAGAGCCCGAGGCAGGGCGCGTCGCAGTGCTCCACGCCGGTGCCCGTCGAGTAGTCCTGGCCGGTGAAGATGCCCTGGAGGAAGTCCCAGTAGCGGATGTACACCGGATCGTCGAGCCGCAACTGCTCGGACACCTGCGCCACTTGAGCCGGAGAGCAGCGCGGCCCGCAGGTGATCTGGGCGACGTCGCCGGGAGCGATGTAGAAGACCGCGTAGATGATCACGGAGATGGCGAGCAGCGTGACGAGGGCGCCCACCGAGCGCCTGAGGAAGAAGCCCAGGAAGCCGCTCACGCCGTGCGGGGAGCCGCTCATGCCGTGCCCTCCCGCTTCTGCCCGGTGCCGATCCGCAGCCGCGAGGCGGCCCGTGGATCGAGCGCGGTCCGGATGCCGTCCCCGAGGACGGTCAGCGCGAGCACCGTCACGAACAGGGCCCCCGCCGGCAGCAGTAGGTACTGCGGCGCGGCCTGGTACCAGATGTCGGCCGAGGTGAGCATCTGCCCCCAGGACGCGGTCGGCGGTTTGACGCCGACGCCGAGGAAGGAGAGCGCGGCCTCCACCGTGATGTTCATCGGGACGAGCAGCGCCGCGTAGGTGATGACGGGGGCGGCGAGCCCCGGCAGGAGTTCGCGGC
Organism: Streptomyces sp. NPDC055099; assembly: GCF_053607685.1. Taxonomy (NCBI): domain Bacteria; kingdom Bacillati; phylum Actinomycetota; class Actinomycetes; order Kitasatosporales; family Streptomycetaceae; genus Streptomyces; species Streptomyces sp. NPDC055099. The sequence goes on from NZ_JBSGUA010000009.1 coordinate 305,897, forward strand.
GCGCGATGCGCCAGGTGCTCCAGCCGCTGAGCCGGGCGGCGGCCACGTGGTCGAGCTCCTTGAGGGTGATGGTCTGCGCGCGCACGATCTTGGCCGTGCTGCCCCAGGCGACGAGCCCGATGACCAGGGCGACCAGCACGGGGCGCGGGAAACCGCTGGGCACGATCGCCATCAGGGCGAGGGAGAGCACCATCAGCGGCATGGCGACGATGACGTCGGTGGCGCGGCTGAGCACCTGGTCCACCAGGCGGTTGCCGAGCCCTGCCGCGATGCCGACGGCGACACCGATCAGCACCTGCACGACGGTCGCGGCGAGCGCGACGCCAAGGGAGACCCGCGCGCCGTACACGAGACGGGCGAACAGGTCGCGCCCGGTCTGCGGTTCGACGCCGAGCCAGTGGTCGGCGCTGATCCCGCCGAACGGCCCGATCGGCACGCCGCCGCGGCCGGAGTCGATGAGGTCGGGGTGGTACGTACTGGGGTCCTGGCCCTCGGCGGCGGCGAGCAGCGGCGCGGCGAGCGCGACCAGGACGAGCAGCGCGACGACGGCCGCCGCGACGAGGGCGGCACGCTGCGCACGCAGCCGCCGCCAGAACTGACGGGCTCCGGAAGCCGGGGCGGGCGCCGTGACGCCCGTCCCCGCTCCCGAGGCCAACAGGGCCTCGCTCATGGTGATGTGACCGGTAGCCCTTACTTGCCCGAGACCTTGACCGCGACCTGGGAGACGTCGAGGACGCCCGTCCAGTCGCTGATCACGATGTTCTTGACGTCCTTGCCGTACAGCCGCTTGTAGACGGGGTGGAAGAGCGGCACGGTCAGGGCCCGCTCGCCGATCTTCTTGTCGAGGGCGCCCCAGCGCTTCGCGGCGGCGTCCAGATCGGTGAGCTTGTTGATCGCGTCGATCTCGTCGTTGACGGCCTTGTCGTCCAGGAAGCCGGTGTTGAAGTTGGCGCCGTCCTTCACGATCTGTCGCCCGTCGAAGATCGGGGCGAGGAAGGGGCCGCCGGAGGGCCAGTCGGCACCCCAGTGGGCGAGGAAGAGGCCCGGCTCGTCCTCGGCGCTGTGGATCTTGTCCGAGTAGTCGTTGTCCTCCAGGCCCTGGAGCTTGACGGTGATCCCGGCCTTCTTCAGGGCGTCCTGGATCGCGGAGGCGATCTCCGGGCTCGTCTCGAAGTCCTTGGCGTTGGAGTGGGTCAGCGTGATGGTGAGCCCGTCCTTGTGGCCGGCCTCCTTCAGGAGCTCCCTGGCCTTCTTCGGGTTGCCGTTCGCGCCCGCCGGGAAGTGGTCGTATTTCGTGTATCCGAAGGATTTCTGGTTCGGCAGGTACGTCGTCGCGGGCTCGGCGAGGGACGAACCGCCGGCTGCGTTGACCACGGACGACCGGTCGACGGCGTACGAGATGGCCTGGCGCACCTTCGGGTCGTCGAAGGGCTTCACCTTCGGGTTGAAGGCCAGGTAGTTGGTGTATCCGAAGTGCCCGGTGCCGACGCGCGACGCGAGTTCCTTGTCGCCGGTGACCTTGGCGAGTTCGGCGGGGCCGAGGTTCGTGTCGGTGGTCACGGCGGCGGCGTCCGCGCCCTGGCCCGCCGAGAGCCGCTGGTTGATGACGGAGGAGTTGAGACCGGACCGCACGTCGATCGTGTCGGGGTAGGCCTTGCGCTCGGAGTCGGTCTTCGCCGACCAGTGCGGGTTGCGCTCCAGAGTGAGCCGCTCACCGTCGTTCTCGTTCTTGACGACCTTGTACGGGCCCGAGGAGACCGGGTGCTCCTCGTACTTCGTGCCCTTGTCCTTGCTCTTGGGGACGGGCGTGAACTGCGTCTGCGTGGCCAGATAGGGGAACTCGCCCTCGGGCTTGTTGAGCCGGAAGACGATCGTCCGCTCGTCCGGGGTCTCTATGGAGTCGAGCCCGCCCTTGTCCTTGTAGGGCCCGGCGTACTTGTCGCCGCCGATCAGCCAGTCCCTCAAGTAGGGCGCCCCGCCCGAGAGTTCACCGGCGAAGGAACGCTCGATGCCGTACTTGATGTCGGCGGAGGTGATCGGCGAACCGTCCTCGTACTTGAGCCCCTTCTTCAGGGTGTACGTCCACACCGTGGCGTTCTTGCTCGACTTGCCGAGGTCCGTGGCGAGGTCCGGCACGACCTCCGACCCCTTGGCGCCGTCCTCGCGGTTGCGGGTGGTCAGGGTGCGGAAGACGAGCGAGGGGACGTTGCCGCCGCCGGAGGTGTAGAGCCGCGCCGGGTCGAAGTCGACCTGCGGGTCACTGTTGAGGACGGTGAGCATGCCACCCTTCGCGGGCTTGCCGTCGGCGCTGCCGCCGGCGCCGTTGTCCTCGGGGCCCGCGCAGGCGGCGGCGCCCGCTGCCAGGACGAGGCTGACGGATGCCGCTGCCACACGGCGGGCCATGACGGACGATTGACGCATGGGAAAGGACCTCTCGGGAGCGCTGCACGGCACACGGGCGCGGGGCAGCAATCAACAGGAAATGAGCAGAGCTCGCCCCGGGGTCGCCGAAGAAGGTCAGGACCGCAGAAGGTCATGCGAAAGCGACGCACGCGCCAGGGGCGGGCGTCAGCAACAGTGAATGTCGGACACGCAGAGCGCGGTCACGCCGAAGAGCGCCAGCTCAAGGGCTGCGCGCGAGGAGGCGTGACGAGGCGACATGCGGAGAAATATGAACGAACTTGCGACAGATGTCAAAGCTGCGCATCCGGAAATGACCGCATGGCGGTCACTTCTGTCTCAACTCTTGGGAAACGCCCAGGGGTTGGCCTTGCACTTGATTCCGTCGTGGTCGAGGAACTTCGTCTGCTGCTGCATGACCGGCGCGAGGTCGCCGTCCTTCGTGCAGTCCGTGTGATTGAAGCCGAGCCGGTGGCCGACCTCGTGGTTGATCAGCATCTGCCGGTACGGGTGGATGCGGTCGCCGTAGGTCTTGGCGCCCTGCGCCCACCGGTAGGCGTTGATCATCACGCGCTCGGTGGCGGCGGAGTCACAGGAGACGTTCTGTTCCACCGTGTTGAGCCCGGACTTCGCGCACCACTTCCCGGTCGTCCCGGGGCTCGCGAGCGTGATGACGAAGTCGGGTTTTCCCGAGGAGATCCGCTCGAAGGTCCGGCCTCCGCCGTGCGCCCAGCTCCGTTCGTCGTTCAGGGTCTTCTGCACGGCCGACGCGAACAGCTCGCCGTCCAGGCCCATCCCCTTCTCGACGTCCACGCGGTAGCGGAACAACTGCCCCTTGCCCGGCGCCTTCTCGAACCCGGCCATCGCCTCGAACTCGCCGGACGCCATGAGCTTGGCGTCGAGCGGGTACTTCTTGGCCATCTTCGTCTCGTACGTCGCCGGGGCGGACTCCGGAGGCGTGGGCCGGTCGTCCGAGCGGGACGCGTCCTCGCCCGCGGCACGGCTGTCCTGGCCCTTCGCGGCCCGCGGGGCGGCCTCGGGCGCAGAATCCTTTGCCCCGCTGGCCACTTGCCCGGCCACCACGACCGCGAGAACGGTCGTGACAGCGGCGGCGGCGATCCCGGTGAAGGCGCGGCCCTTGCCGCCCTTGCCGTCCTGGGCGTCGTCATCCGCATCCGCGAAGGCGCCGGGACCGTCGGCCCCATCCGCTCCGTCGGCTCCGTCGGCCCAGAGCTCTCCCCGCTCTTCCTCGTCCTCGTCGACCGAGCGGTCCCAGTCGGTGACGGAGGCGTACGGGTCGCGGGGCTGGGGTGTCCGCGGGGGCGGAGGCCCGGTCGGCGCACGCGTGGCACCGGTCGCGCCGCTCCCGAAGAGGTCCTCGCCGGCGAACTCGTCGCCGAACGACTCGTCGCCGAACGCATCCACGTACTCGCGACGCGGCCCCGGCATGCGAGGCGGCGCGGTCCGTGCTCCCGGCGTTCCGTAGGCGGCGCCCATCCGGGGCCCGGCTCCCCACGCCCCACCTGGCTCACGCTGCTCGGGGTGCCCGCCCCGGACGTGCGGCGTGCCGTGCGACGGGGTGGCCTGGGGCGTGCCGTGCGACGGGGTGGCCTGCGGGAAGCCATGGGGCGGGGTGGCCTGCGGGACACCGTGCGCGGGCGTGCCGGGGTCCCCCGGGGCGCGTCGGCGGCGCCCCGTGCCGGGGCCCGGCGGGCGTGCGCCCTGCGGTGGCGGTATGTCGTCGGTATTCGTGTTGCTCGTACTGCCGGTGTTGCCCGTGTTGTCGGCGAGGTCGGTTGAACCCCGGCGGCTATGACGTCCCACTCGCCGCCTCAGCTCCCCGCGCCCGATTGACCGGATGCATGCAACTCGCCCGTGTCCGCGAGGAGTTCGCGGATCGCCGTGGCCACCGTATCCGGATACTCCATCATCGCCACATGTCCCGCGTCCGGAAGGGTGAGCAGCCGCGAGTCACGGAACGCGGCGGCGGCCTTGCGGGCCATGCGGTACGACACCAGCAGGTCCTTGCCGCCGTACACCAGCAGTGTAGGCGCGAGCACCCGCTCCGCCTGCCGCCACAGGCCGTGCTGCCCGCCCAGCGTGTACGCGTTCACGATGCCGCGCGCCGAGCGGGCCATCGCGTCCCACATGTACGGCAGGGCGAGCCTGCGCTCCATCTCGCGCACCGCCGCGCTGTACCCCTCCGGCGAGACCCGGCTCGGGTCGCCGTAACAGAGCCCCATGACACCGCTGACCCGCTGCTCGGCCGTCCAGTCCTTGGTGAGCCTGGTGAACAGGGACGCGACGCCGGGCACCGCGAGGAGCCCGGTCGGCACCGCCGTGCGCTGCACCCGGAGCTCGGGAAGCGCCGGCGAGATCAGCGTCAGCGTGCGGACCAGGTCGGGGCGCACGGCGGCGACGCGGGTGGTCACCGCGCCGCCCAGGGAGTTCGCGATCAGATGTACGGGCCCGTCTTCGCGCGAGTCCAGATAGCGGATGACCGCGCGCGCGTGCCCTGTGACCGAATAGTCACCGTCGTCCGGCGGCGGCGAGTCGCCGAAGCCCGGCAGGTCGAGGGCCGCGCAGTCGACGACGTCCTCGAGGAGCGGCATCAGGGCCGACCAGTTCTGCGAGGAACCGCCGAGCCCGTGCACGTACACCGCGGAGGGCAGCCCCTCGCGGACCGACGGCCTGGAACGCACCGAGAGCGTGAGCCCGGGGAGGGTGACCGAGTCGAGCCGCTCGCCCGCCGCGACCGCCACGACGCCCGGCTTGGGGGCGACGGTGGCGGCGATCACGTTCGGCAGCTCGGTCGAAGACATGCGGCAATGTTACGAGACGATCACACGGTGGTTCATGTGTTCGCCGTCACAGATCCGGCCGATCTCGCCCGGAGATCGCGTAGCGCCCGGTTCGGCAGTCTCCTACGCTCATAGAAGAGGGCGAAAACGCTCATAGGAGAAGGCGGACAGGGCACTCGCACCACTAGTCCTCTACGGAAGAGAGCCACGATGACCGTCGACCCGACCGACCCCGAGACCTTCGAGGCCGAGGTAACGACCGACACCAGCACAGAAGCGCCCGAGGCCGACGCCGCGGAGCAGCAGACCGACCTCGCACCGCGCGAGGACGACTCCTTGCAGGGTGTGGACACGGACGCGGCCAACGAGGCCGACCTGGCCGAGCAGGCACGCGTCGTCAGCCTCGACGAAGACGACTACCGCTGAGCTGCCCGTGTTTGCCCTGCTACGCACGGCTTTCACGGTCGTCCGGTCCGTGAAATTCTCCGCTCGTACCGCGCACATCGCGGTTACCGAAAAGTACGATGGCCGCGCGGCGCACACCGCACATTCACGATCATGGGAGGCGGCGTGACAGCCATCGAGCAGACAGAGGCAGCACGCCCGCGGGGCACACGCCTGCCGCGTCGTGCCCGACGCAATCAGTTGCTGGGCGCGGCGCAGGAGGTCTTCGTCGCGCAGGGGTACCACGCGGCGGCGATGGACGACATCGCCGAGCGGGCCGGAGTCAGCAAGCCGGTGCTCTACCAGCACTTTCCCGGCAAGCTCGACCTCTATCTCGCCCTGCTCGACCAGCACTGCGAATCACTGCTGCAGTCCGTGCGTACGGCGCTCGCGTCCACGTCGGACAACAAGCTGCGGGTGGCGGCCACGATGGACGCCTACTTCGCGTACGTGGAGGACGAGGGCGGTGCTTTCCGCCTGGTCTTCGAGTCCGACCTGACGAACGAGGCGGCGGTCCGCGAGCGCGTGGACCGGGTCACCCTGCAGTGCGCGGAGGCGATCTGCGAGGTCATCGCGGAGGACACGGGCCTGCCCCGTGACGAGGCGATGCTGCTCGCGGTGGGCCTCGGCGGCTACTCCCAGGTGGTCGCGAGGTACTGGCTCGCCAGCGGCAGCACGGTCCCGCGCGACAAGGCGGTGGAACTGCTGACGTCGCTGGCCTGGCGCGGCATCGCGGGCTTCCCGCTGCACGGCCTGGAAGGCCACTGACTTCTGTTCCCGATCTCTGTTCGCTACTGGCGTGCAGCGGCGCAGGCATGCAGGTCGCCTCACCGGGCTAATGTGTGCTGAGTACGGCGCGGCAGGCCGCGCACATCACTGACCGTCGGAGGGACAAAGCCGTGGAGGTCAAGATCGGCGTGCAGTACGCGCCCCGCGAGATCGTGCTGGAGAGCGGCCAGAGTGCCGAGGAAGTCGAGCACGCGGTGTCCGAGGCGCTGACCGGCAAGTCGCCGCTGCTGAGCCTCGTGGACGACCACGGCCGCAAGGTCCTGGTTCCGGCCGACCGCCTCGCGTACGTCGAGCTCGGCGAGCCGACCGCACGCAAGGTGGGCTTCAGCGCCCTGTAGTTCAGGGCGCTGCACGCAAAGCAACGCACGGGAGCGGCCCGGTGGTCTTGGACCACCGGGCCGCTCCCGTGCGTGCTGATGCGTCGTGATGCCTGGTGATCAGTCGCGATGCGTTGGCGCGACCAGCGGGGGAAGACGGTGGAGGAAGCTCTGGAGGATTGCATTCCGGCCGCCAGGGGTAAGACCGGCTACGACCGTTTTGCACCTGGCCGCGAGGGAGGGAACACCCTGTGATTCTGGAAGCACTCGGCTCCGCACTGCTCGGTTTCGCCCTGGCATGGGCGGCGGCCCACCGACTGGCCGCGCGGCTCCCCGCGCGCAAGCTGGTCCTGTCGACCGGCGCGGCAGGCGCCGTGATCGGCGCGTTCGTCACGCACATGGCCCTGGGCGCAGGCCACGCCCTGGGCACCCTGGTAGGCGCGGCAGCCGTGGCAACGGCCCTGCTCTCACTCCTGCTCCGCCCCAACCGCGGCCACCTACGCCGTCGCTCAGCGACGGCGTAGGGCGGGGCTGACCACACCGGGCCCCGCCAGGGGCGCGGGGAACGGCGCGACAAGCCACAACACACCCGCAGCCGCCGACAGCGCACAAGCCCCGTCAGGGGCGCGGGGAACGGCGCGAGGAACCCCCACACACCCGCACCCAAGGCCCCGCCCCCCGGAGCCCCTGCGACTACGCCGCCAACCCCAACGCAGCCATCCGCTTCGTATGCGCCTCAGTGATCCGCGAGAACATCCGGCCGACCTCGGCAAGGTCGAACCCATCGGCAACGCCCCCGACCAGCATGGTCGACAAGGCATCCCGGTCGGCAACGACCCGCTGCGACTGCGAAAGGGCCTCGCCCATCAGCCGCCGCGCCCACAGCGCCAGCCGTCCCCCCACCCGCGGATCCGCGTCGATCGCGGCACGCACCTTCTCCACGGCGAAGCTCGCGTGCCCCGTGTCATCGAGCACGCCGAGGACGAGCCGGCGGGTGTCACCGTCGAGCCGCGCCGCGACCTCGCGGTAGAAGTCACTGGCGATCGAGTCACCCACGTACGCCTTGACCAGGCCCTCGAGCCAGTCGGACGGCGCCGTCTGGCGGTGGAAGCCGTCGAGCGCTGCCACGAACGGCTCCATCGCCTCGGTCGCGTCCGCGCCGATCGCCGAGAGCCGGTCCCGCAACTGCTCGAAGTGGTGGAATTCCGCCGACGCCATCTTCGCCAGCTCCGCCTTGTCGCCGAGCGTCGGCGCCAGCTTCGCGTCCTCCGCGAGCCGCTCGAACGCCGCGAGCTCTCCGTAGGCGAGCGCTCCGAGCAGGTCCACGACCGCGGCGCGGTAGTTCGGGTCGGCGGAAGCGGTCGTCCAGTCCTGGGCAGCGATTCCCGTGGGTTCGGCAGGTGTGTCAGCGGCGGTGTCAGGCGTCTCCATAAACCGCACAATAGCCCGCGCGCAGCAACGTGTAAGGGCCTGGTCAGTGACTGTGACGACGGTGACGTGACGAATTCGCCAGACACGGCTGCGAGATTCCGGGGTACAGTGGTAATGCGCCCGCCGAATATTCGACGGGCCGTATGAATGAGGATGCCCGGTCGGAGGCCCGATCGGCTCCGACCCGACAGCCCTCCAGGCGGCCCGCACAGTGCGGACGGCACGAGGAGGGAACCTCAGCGGTACGAGCGCTCGAGCGCAGGCAGTGGTCCCGCGCCCCCGGCCCCGCCCCCCAAGCAGCCGGCGGTAGTGGCACGGTCACGACCCCCCAGCGTTCGCCTCGGGCCGCGTCTCACAGAAGAGGCAATGCTCTGACTACGACTTTCCGCGATCTCGGAATTCTCTCCGAGACGGCCGAGGCCCTTGAGGCCGTCGGCATCACCAGCCCTTTCCCCATCCAAGAGATGACGCTCCCCGTCGCGCTCTCGGGCAGCGACGTCATCGGCCAGGCCAAGACCGGCACCGGCAAGACGCTCGGCTTCGGACTCCCGCTCCTGGAGCGCGTCACCGTCCCCGCGGACGTCGAGGCGGGCCGGGCCAAGCCCGAGCAGCTGACCGACGCCCCGCAGGCGCTCATCGTCGTCCCCACGCGTGAGCTCTGCCAGCAGGTGACGAACGACCTCCTGACGGCCGGCAAGGCCCGTAACGTCCGCGTCCTCGCCATATACGGCGGCCGTGCGTACGAGCCGCAGGTCGAGGCCCTCAAGAAGGGCATCGACATCGTCGTCGGCACGCCGGGTCGTCTGCTCGACCTCGCGGGCCAGAAGAAGCTCAACCTCAAGCACATCAAGTGCCTGGTCCTCGACGAGGCCGACGAGATGCTCGACCTGGGCTTCCTGCCCGACGTCGAGCGGATCATCAACATGCTTCCGGCCAAGCGCCAGACGATGCTGTTCTCGGCGACCATGCCGGGCGCGGTCATCGGCCTGGCCCGTCGCTACATGTCGCAGCCCACGCACATCCGCGCCACCGCGCCGGACGACGAGGGCCAGACCGTCGCGAACACGAAGCAGCACGTCTTCCGCGCGCACAACATGGACAAGCCCGAGATGGTCTCGCGCATCCTGCAGGCCGAGGGCCGCGGACTCGCGATGATCTTCTGCCGTACGAAGCGGACCGCCGCCGACATCGCCGAGCAGCTCGAGAAGCGCGGCTTCGCCTCGGGCGCCGTGCACGGTGACCTCGGGCAGGGCGCCCGCGAGCAGGCGCTGCGCGCGTTCCGCAACGGCAAGGTGGACGTGCTCGTCTGCACGGACGTCGCCGCGCGCGGCATCGACGTCGGTGGCGTCACGCACGTCATCAACTACCAGTCCCCCGAGGACGAGAAGACGTACCTGCACCGCATCGGCCGCACCGGTCGCGCGGGCGCAAAGGGCATCGCGATCACGCTGGTCGACTGGGACGACATCCCGCGCTGGCAGCTGATCAACAAGGCGCTGAACCTCGGCTTCAACGACCCGGTCGAGACGTACTCCAGCTCTCCTCACCTGTACGAGGAGCTGAACATCCCGGCGGGCACCAAGGGTGTGCTGCCGCGCGCCGAGCGGACCCGTGCCGGGCTGCGCGCCGAGGAGATCGAGGACCTCGGCGAGACGGGCGGCAAGGGCGGCTCGCGAGGCCGCGACCGCGGGCGTGACAGCGGCCGCGACGGCGGCCGTGACCGCGGGCGCGCTCCCGAGCAGGAGCGCGAGCCGCGTGAGGCGCGTACGCCGCGTCGCCGCCGCCGCACCCGTTCGGGTACGCCGCTGGACGCTCCGGCGGTGGCGGTCGCCGAGGCCGCCGCACCGACGCCGGTGGCCGCCCCCGAGTCCGAGCCGACGGAGCCGCGCACGCCGCGCCGCCGCCGCCGGACGCGAAGCGGGTCGGAGGCTGCGGAGGCAGCGATCGAGACGGTCGCCCCGGCCGAGCCCGAGGCCTTCACGACAAAGCCGCGCCGCACCCGCAAGGCAGCGGAAACGGCAGTCGACACGGCCGAGACCGCCGAGCCCTCGACAGAAAAGCCCCGCACCCGCAAGGCAGCGGAGGCCGCGGCAGACACGGCCGAGGCACAGCCGGAAAAGCCCCGCCGCAGGACCCGCAAGGCAGCCGAAGCTCCGGTGGCAGAGGTGACGGAGACCACCGAAACCCCGGCGGAGGAAACCAAGCCACGCCGCCGCACCCGCAAGGCAGCAGAGGCAGCAGAGGCAGCAGTCGACACGGCCGAGACCGCCGAGGCCGAGGCCGAGACGGTAAAGCCGGCCCGCCGCAGGACCCGCAAGGCAGCGGAAACGCCGCTGGCAGAGGTGACGGAGACCGCCGAAACCCCGGCGGAGGAAACCAAGCCACGCCGCCGCACCCGCAAGGCAGCGGAGACAGCACTCGACACGGCCGAGACCACCGAGGCACAGCCGGAAAAGCCCCGCCGCAGGACCCGCAAGGCAGCTGAAGCACCGAAGGCAGAGGCGCCGGAGACCACCGAAGCCGAGGCACCCTCCACCAAGCCGCGCCGCAGGACCCGCAAGGCTGCGGAGGCGCCGGTGGCAGAGGTGACCGAGGCCGGAATCCCCGCTCAGCCGACGGAGGAGACCAAGCCCCGTCGCCGTACGCGCAAGGCAGCGGAGGCTCCGGCCGCCGCCGAGGAAGCCACGGTCACCAAGCCGCGCCGCAGGACCCGCAAGGCGGTGGCAGCACCGGCCGAGGAGAGCTGACGCCCTCCCCCAAGCCGCAACACCCGAAGGCCCGGTCCCCCATTGGGGGACCGGGCCTTCGGCCTACCCCCACCCACCGGTCCCCAAATCCCCCCGAATCCAAGGACAAGACGAACAAGCACAGGTGAGGGATACAGGCAGGCCCAAGACCTGGCGCACCCCGCAAAAAAATCCCACCCACCCCGCGCCGACATAGGGCAATCGGGCAGGCGGACGGGAAAAAATTGCGGGAGGGTTCGGGCAAGACACCCACACCCCACCAACAGCCCCAGCGGACCTACCCCACCGGGGGCTGCTCGTCCGACCGGCCAGAGCAAATCCACGCGAAGCGCAAGCACAAGACCCCCGGCGCACCAGCCGCACAGCCCCACCCCTTGCCACCGCAGGGCAATCGGGCGGGTGGGTGGGGAGAATCCGCGCGAAGCGCGGGCAGGACCGCCGCGGCGCGCCAGCCGGACAGCCCCACCCCCCTGCCACCGCGGGGTGCTCGGGTGGGTGGGTGGGGGAGTTCCGCGCGCAGCGCGGGCAAGAGACTGCCGGCGCGCTGGCCGAACAGGCCCCTCCCCCTGCAACTGCGGGGTAATCGGGCGGGTGGGTGGGGGAGATCCGCGCGCAGCGCGGGTGTGGTGCCCGCCCGTGGCGCGTCAGTCGGACAGCCCCGCACCCCCTCGGGGCGGGAGAAATCCGCGCGCAGCGCGGGGTAAGCAGGCCGCCGGGACCCCGCAGACGCACCTCACCGCAACGCACCAGCAGGAGCCCGCCCGCAAGCCCCAGCCCGGACCCCGCACCCGCACCTGAACCCGCACCCACACCCGCACCCGCAGAAGCCCCGCACCCGCAATCCGCGCACCCCGCCCGCCAGCTAGCCTCAAGGCATGAGCAGGCCCCCGACCTTCACCCCGCCCCCCGGCGTCGACGCCCGGCGTCTCCGGACCGCGCGCGGCGACTTCGCTGCCCTCGATGCCCGCCCGGCCGGCAAGGCCAAGGGCACCGTCCTGCTGCTGCCCGGCTTCACCGGGAGCAAGGAGGACTTCATCGCGCTGCTCAAGCCCATCGCAGATGCCGGGTACCGAGCCGTCTCCGTCGACGGACGCGGCCAGTACGAGTCCGAGGGGCCGACCGACGACGAACTCCCCTACGCCCAGGACGAGTTGGCCCAGGACGTCCTCGCCCAAGTCGACGCCCTCGCCCACGTCCACCTCGGCGACGAAATCGACCCCCACCCCCCGCACCTCCTTGGCCACTCCCTCGGAGGCCTCATCGCCCGCGCCGCAGCCCTCCGCGCCCCCGCCCTCACTCCCACCCCCACCTTCGCCTCGCTCACCCTGATGGCGTCAGGCCCCGCCCATATCGCCCCCTCGCAGCAGGCCCGCGCCAAGATGCTGACGGACGCGCTCGGCGTACTGTCGATGGACGAGGCATGGGCGGCCATTCAAGCGATGGACCCCCCGGAGGAGACGGACCTCGACGGTGACGCCCTGCGCGCCCGCTGGCTGCGGCACAGTCCCGCCCAGCTCATCGCCACCGGCAAGCAGCTCTGCGTCGAGCCCGACCGCGTCGCGGAGCTCGCCGCGCTCCCCCTGCCCAAGCACGTCATCTCCGGCGAGCGCGACGACACCTGGCCCATCCCCTGGCTGGACGACATGGCGGCCCGGCTGCACGCCCACCGCACGGTCATCGCCGGCGCCGAGCACTCCCCCAACACCGACCGCCCCGAGGAAACCGCCGCCGCCCTCATCGCCTTCTGGGACCGGATCGACAGCAGCGAAGGAAGCGCCTAGTACTGCGTCTGCAAGTGCTCCCAGAACCCGTCCCGCAGCGCCCGCCGCAGATCCGACTGCCCCCGCAGCGAGTACGCGAGCAGCTTCTCGGCCTCCACCAGGAGCTCCTGGTCCACCGACCCGGGCAGGTACGGATGCCCCGGCAGCAGGTCCACCAGTGCCGCACGCCCCCGCGCGGCCAGCCACTTGGCGGCGATCTGCGCGCCCACGAAACGCACGTCCTCGCGCGCGGGCCGCGGCGTGCCCGCGGCCTCGTACGTCGCGTACGCCGTGACCGAGCGCCGGGACACGTACGGCTTGAAGAAGTCGAGGTCGAACGTGCGCTGGCTGTCGACCTCCCACAGCAGCGGCTCCGCCTGATTGCGGCCCTCGGGGGCTTCGATGCCCCACAGGTGCACCCGCGCGCCGTATCCCTGCGCCGCCTCCACCGCCGAGACCAGGTCCTCGTCGCCGCCGATCAGGGCCGCGTCGCTGATGGCACGGTGCCTGGCGAGTGACTCCAGATCCGTCCGGATGAGGGAATCCACGCCCTTTTGCTGATTGTTCGCGTTCAGGTTGCCCAGGCGGACCTTGACGTCGGGCAGCTCCGCGATCGACTGCTGCTCCACCGTGTGGATACGCCGCCGCGCACCGTCGTACCAGTAGACACGCAGCAGACGGCTGTCCGCGAAGATCGTGCGCGCCTTGTCGATGAACGCCTCGATCAGCCCCTCCGCGTCCAGGTCGAAGGAGCGCCGGTCCTCGGTGCCGACCGCGAGCCGTCCCGCCGCCGCGTACACGTATCCGGCGTCGACGAAGATCGCGTGCGTGGACGGCGTCTTCGCCACCTCGGCGAGCATGCGCTCCAGGAGGCTGGTGGCGCGCTCCAGCTGAGCACTGATCTGGGCACTGATCTGAGTGCTGATCTGCGCGCTGATCCGGGAGCCGTCCTGGGAGCTGAGCTCGATCTCGTCGTTCATCGGTGCCATTGTCCCGTTGGTCACGCAGCGAACACAACTGGTTCCGCTACTCGTGAGTAATTAGTCTGTCGAAAAATTTCCTTAGCGTAGGGAATGTTTGCTGGGGGCAACTCGTTGTACCCGTATGGAACGCCGGACACAGCTGTCCCGGTGGCCACCACACCAGTAGTTCTCCTTCAGGAGGATGACCAGACGAAGGGAGAAGCCTTATGCGCTTCGAAATCATGCGACTCGACGACGTCGACGGCGCCGCCGTGGACCGGACCGTCGTAGACGCCGCCTCCGTCAATCGGATCGTGCAGCAGGCCGCAGCGATCGGCCAGCGCATCTATATCCGACCGGCCGAATCCCCGGCCTCGTAACGCCAGGTCGCAGGTTGCACGCCTAAGTCGGCGCGCACCGGCTGCGTGCACCTAAGTTGGCGCGCACCGGCTGCGCGCACAGGTTGAAGGGCCCCCGTACACCTTTGGTACGGGGGCCCTTGGCATGCCCGAGCACTCCCGGGACCTACGGGGCCCTAGGCGCCGTTGATCACCTGGGTCACGCCGTTGATGATCTGCTGCACCGCGATCGCGGACAGCATCATGCCCGCGAGCCGCGTCACCAGGACCACACCGCCGTCCTTGATGACCCGGATGATCAGCAGCGAGTAGCGCATCACCAGCCACAGCACGACGTGCATGGCCACGATCGCCGCCCATACGGAGAGCTGCGTGCCGACGCTGTCGGCGTCCTGGACGGCCAGGATGACGGAGACGATCGCGCCGGGTCCCGCGAGCAGCGGCATGCCGAGCGGCACGAGGGCGACGTTCACGTCCTTGGTCTGCTTCGGCTCGTCCGTCTTGCCGGTGAGCAGATCGAGCGCGATCAGCAGGAGCAGCAGACCGCCCGCGATCATCAGCGCGGGGACGGAGACATGCAGGTAGTCGAGGATCTGGTGCCCCAGGACACCGAAGACCGCGATCACGCCGAAGGCGACGCAGACGGCCTGGAAGGCCATCTTCTTCTGCACCTTGGCCGGGCGGCCGGAGGTGAGTCCGAGGAAGATCGGCGTGATCCCAGGCGGATCCATGATCACGAAGAGAGTGAGGAAGAGAGAGCCGAAGACGGCGACGTCGAACACAGTGATGGCCTTGCAGTGAAGTGAGCGTACGAAAATGCCGCACGGGCGCGGCGGACAGTGGGAGAAATAGGGGCTCAGGAAGTGGCGGGGGGGCAAATGCGGCAAGTGAGCCCTGCACGCCGGCCGCACACCGGCTGCACGCCGACCGCACACCTGCCGCGCACCGGCCGCGGGCCAGTCAGCCGCACACCAGCCGTGGGCCAGTCAGCCGTGGGCCGGCCAGCCGCGCGCCGACTACGCGCCGGCGCGTCCGCCCGCGCCCGGCACCGGGAACGCCCCGGTCGCGCGCCGCGTGATCTCCCCGTAGATCTCGGGGTCGGTGGTGAACTCCCCGAGCACGCAGGTCTTGCGGCTGCCGTGGTAGTCGCTCGACCCGGTGGCGAGCAGGCCGAGGTCGGCGGCGAGACCGTGCAGCCGGGTGCGGGTGGCCGGATCGTGGTCCATGTGGTCGGCCTCGACGCCGTCGAGTCCGGCGGCGGCCAGCGCCGCTATCGCGGCCTCCGGCACCACCTGGCCGCGCTTGACGGCCGCCGGGTGCGCGAAGACGGTGACGCCGCCCGCGGCCTTGACCAGGCGGATCGCGTCGAAGGGGTCCAGTTCGTGCTTCTCGGCGTACGCACGGCCGCCGTCGGCGAGCCAGTCCTTCGTGAAGGCGTCCGAGACGGTGGGCACGACGCCCAGCTCCACCAGGGCCTCGGCGATGTGCGGGCGGCCCACCGAGCCGTCGCCCGCGATGCGCGCGACCTGCTCCCAGGTGACCGGAACGCCGAGCTCCCGCAGCTTGCCGATCATCGCCTTCGCGCGGGGCACGCGGTCGTCGCGCACGAGCTCGCGCTCACGGGCGAGCTCGGGCTCGTCGGGGTCGAAGAGGTAGGCCAGCATGTGCAGGCCCACGCCGTCGAGGCGGCAGGAGAGTTCGGCGCCGGTGACGAGGGTGAGATCCCGGTCGAGCCCGTCCAGGGCCGCGACGGCCTCCGCATATCCGCGGGTGGTGTCGTGGTCCGTGAGGGCGACGACGTCGAGTCCGGCGGCGGCCGCGTTGCGCACCAGCTGCGCCGGGGTGTCCGTGCCGTCGGAGGCGGTGGAGTGGGTGTGCAGGTCGATGCGCACGACGCGGACTCCAGGCTCTGACGGGGCGGGCGCGGGACCGATCCACGAGGAAGGGGCCGCGAAGGGGACGCTCAAGGATAACGGGACCGACACGTTCCGCCGCCCGCCGCAAGGGAGACACCCCTCACTCCACCGGCGCGATGGCAACCGACGCACCACCGACCCCGCAAAGCCCCCCACGCCCACACACCCTCACACCCCCAACCCCCACACCTCAAGGCATCAAGATCCGCGGCGAAAGCGCCCCGCACGGCAGCAGGTCCACCTCCGCGCCCGCGTCCCGCAGATCGGTGAGGACCAGCTCGTCGTACATCAACAGCCCCGACTGCTCCGGCCACGCGATCGCCCACAGCCACAGGCCGCGCGCCTCGCCCGCGAAGACCGCGCGGTCGTCCGGGGTGCCCGCCACATGCCACATCGGGGTCGGCCTGCCTGCCGCGAGGAGCTTGGCCTGCGGTGGCTTCTCGACGTTCAGATACGGACCGGGGTCCGGGCCGTCGACTCCGGCATACCGTGCGCCGAGTCCGACGCCGAGCTCCTCGGCGACCAGGACCAGCTCGCCCATGCCGCCGAGCGGCGCGGGGCCGGAGCAGGCCACGGCGGTGGCACGGCCGCCGCTGCGGTCGTCGCCCGCGCAGGCCACGCCCGTGAACAGCCAGCCGACCGGCAGCGGCCACGGCATCCAGACCGGCACCTGCGCGCGATGCACCACGACCTGGAGCGCCTCGACGCTCGGCGGGATCACAGGTTGCAGCGGATGCACCGTCCCGTGCACATCGCACTGCCAGGAGTCGGCAAAGAGGCCGGGAGCCCTGACCCGGCCACCACACTTCGGGCAACTGGGTTCGCCCCTCATAGCGACCAACGGTCCTCCCCGGCCGTCGCCCCGTCAAGGACGATCACCCGTCCGGTGGCCCTGTCACCAAGGGAAACTAGATGTAGCTTGCATCTTTTAGCTTGGCTAACTAATGTGTGTATACGTCAACGATCTCGACGGAAGCCGCTTACGCAGCCGCGAAGGAGCAGGCATGAACAGCAGCACAGGAAGGCCCGTCGCGGGGTCCGCCGCAGGACCCGCCGCAGGGGATCCGTTCGACGAGGGAGCGACCAGCCTCCTGCGGCAGCCGAAGGCTGTCTGGGCCACCGCCGGTGCGTCCGTCGTCGCCTTCATGGGCATCGGGCTCGTCGACCCGATCCTCCCCTCCATCGCCAAGGGCCTGGACGCGTCCGCAAGCCAGGTCTCCCTGCTCTTCACCTCGTACTTCCTGATCACCGCCGTCGCGATGCTGGTGACCGGGTTCGTCTCCAGCCGGATCGGCGGCAAGAAGACCTTGCTGCTCGGCCTCGCGCTCGTCGTGGTCTTCGCGGGCCTCGCGGGCACCTCGGGGTCGGTCGGCGAGCTCGTCGGGTTCCGCGCGGGGTGGGGGCTCGGCAACGCGCTCTTCGTGTCGACCGCGCTCGCGGTCATCGTCGGCGCGGCGGCGGGCGGCAGCGCCGCGGCGATCCTGCTCTACGAGTCGGCGCTCGGCCTCGGCATGGCGTGCGGACCGCTGCTCGGCGCGGTGCTCGGCAACGCGAGCTGGCGCTACCCCTTCTTCGGCACGGCCGTCCTGATGGCGGTCGGCTTCCTGTGCATCACGGCGTTCCTGAAGGAGCAGCCCAAACCCGCGGAGAAGACCTCACTGCTCGCGCCGATCAAGGCCCTCGGTCACGGCGGGCTCGCGTCGGCCGCCGCCTCCGCGTTCTTCTACAACTACACGTTCTTCACGGTCCTGGCCTTCACGCCGTTCGTCCTGAACATGACCCCGTACAAGTCGGGTGCGATCTTCTTCGCCTGGGGTCTGCTGCTCGCCGTCTTCTCGGTCCTCGTGGCGCCGCGGCTGCAGGCGAGGTTCGGCTCGCTGAAGGTGCTCGGCGGCTCGCTCGTGCTGCTCGCGGCGGACGTGCTGGTGCTCGGATACGGCGACCACGCCACGGCCATCGTCTGCACGATCCTGTCCGGTGCCTTCATCGGCGTGAACAACACCGTCTACACCGAGCTGGCGCTCGGCGTCTCGGACGCGCCGCGCCCGGTGGCCAGCGCCGGTTACAACTTCGTCCGGTGGTTCGCGGCAGCCGCCGCCCCGTTCTTCGCGCCGAAGATCGAGGAGTGGAGCAACATCCACGTCCCCTTCGTGATCGCGGCCGTCACGGCGGTGCTCGGCGCGGTCGTGGTGTGGGTCCGCAAGGACGCCCTCACGCACGAAGCCGAGGAGCTCGAACCGCAGCACGCGACGGAGGACGGCGTCACCGTCTTCGCCAACTAGGGCTACCGGTAGCGGACTTCAGTCCAGGGACACGGACTTGCGCAGCGGATCGCGCAGGTCCGTCCCGCTGTTCAGCCAGCGCTCCTGAAGGGCCCCCGCGCCGTGCACGCGCTTCCACGCACCCTCGTTCGGCGTCATGGGCAGCAGCGGCAGGAACCGTACGGGCTCCATCGGCGCGTCCAGCTCAAGATCCTCCACCAGACCGCCGGGCTCGGCCACGAGCACCGACGTGAACTGCGCGCCGGGCCACAGCGGTTCACCCACGTCGAGCGAGGCGCCGGGGGCCACGATCAGACCCTCGACCTGCGGCGACGCGGCCAGTACGGCGAGCGGGCGCAGCACCTTGTCCGTGTCGGCGACCCCGCCTCGCACCGTGAGGATCAGCTCCGCTCGCGGGCCCTTGACGGGGTCGGCAAGGGCGGCGGTGGGATCGGCCATCGGCTGGGCCGACATGCCGAGGGTGGCGTACCTGACCAGGTCCCCGTCCGTGAAACGCAGCACTTCGACGCGGTCGGTGCCGAGGAAGGTCACCGCGGCGCGGGCGTCCGGTTCACCGAGGCCAGTGCGGAGACGGGCCTCGACCAGAGCAAGAACATCAGCCATGACGCGAGCATAGAACTCGTAGAAAAAGTTCCTGTCAGCGCACAGCGTTGTCGTTGGGGGGTGGTGATCGGGCGACGGGCGGGAGGGTAAAGACGGGGCTTGACACTTCAGTCGGCTGATAGTGTTGGCCGCTGGTTCCGGGCAGCACGCAGAGCGCGCTTTCAGCCCGGGCAGATGACTTGGCGCGCTACGCGCTTGGGACTTCCCCTACGGGGGACCGGCCGGAGGAGGTGGGGCTGCCATGGATCGAAGTCGACCGTGCAGTACCACCCGTTCTTCCGTCTGACACCTCACGCAGCCCTGTAGCTGCCACTGTGCGCCAGTACTCCCCGTGCTCGCGTGCGACGGAAGAGCACTTCGTTTCCACCTGATCTCTCTGTGTTCCCTGATCTGAGTCAGTAGCGAAGCTGCCACCGCGATGGTGCGGTGCTCCCCGCTTTGTGGACGTGCCAAACATCCTCAGCAGGACGTCCCCATTCCGGGTAGTTCCAACCGTCGCAGGCCGCCTCCGTCGAAGGAGCCTGCCCATGTCGATGATCCGTGACCTTCGCGCCGCCGTCCGTCCCTCGCTCCGCAAGGACGGCAGCGCCTACAGCTCGTACGACACCACGCGCGACCCCACCGCCGCCTCCGCCGTCGTCGACTGCGCCGTCTACCGCGACGGCCGCCGCGCGGCCTGTGACGACACGCTCACGCCGCACGAGGCGATGCTCCAGGTGCGTCGCGAGGGCGGCTTCGCCTGGATCGGCCTGCACGAGCCGACGGAGGCCGAATTCGCCGGTATCGCCGCCGAGTTCGGGCTGCACCCCCTCGCCGTCGAGGACGCGGTGCACGCACACCAGCGGCCCAAGCTGGAGCGTTACGACGACACGCTCTTCACCGTCTTCAAGACAATCCACTACGTGGAGCACGCCGAACTCACCGCGACCAGCGAGATCGTGGAGACCGGCGAGGTGATGTGCTTCACCGGGCGGGACTTCTTCATCACGGTCCGGCACGGCGGCCACGGCTCGCTGCGCGGTCTGCGGCGCCGGCTCCAGGAGGAGCCCGAGCTCCTCGCCAAGGGGCCCTCGGCCGTCCTGCACACCATCGCCGACCACGTCGTCGACGGCTATCTCGCGGTGGCCGACGCCATGCAGGACGACATCGACGAGGTCGAGACCGAGGTGTTCTCCGCCCCGAGCAAGGGCAAGGGCTCCGCGCGCGGTGTCGACGCCGGGCGGATCTACCAGCTCAAGCGGGAGGTCCTGGAGTTCAAGCGGGCCGTCTCGCCGCTGCTGCGGCCCATGCTGCTGCTGAGCGAGCGGCCGATGCGGCTCGTCGACCCGGACATCCAGAAGTACTTCCGCGATGTAGCCGACCACCTGGCCCGCGTCCAGGAGCAGGTCGTCGGCTTCGACGAACTGCTCAACTCGATCCTTCAGGCCAACCTCGCGCAGGCCGCGGTCGCGCAGAACGAGGACATGCGCAAGATCACCTCCTGGGCGGCGATCATCGCCGTGCCGACGGCGGTCTGCGGGGTCTACGGCATGAACTTCGACCACATGCCCGAGCTGCACTGGCGGTTCGGCTACCCGATGGTGCTCGGTCTCATCGCCGGAGCCTGCTACACCATCCACCGCACCCTCAAGCGCAACGGCTGGCTCTAGTACCCCGGCGCAGGCGGCGAGCGGCTCGATAGGCTGCGCGCATGACAGACACGCTGCTCGCCCAGGCCCTCGTCGAGGAGGCCACCAAGAAGTCCGGCCTCATCTGGGTGCGCGGCGAAGGCCCCGCCCGTGCCCTGTGGCACGTGTGGCACGAGGGCGCGGCGTGCCTCATCGGCGACGGGCCCGGCGAGCAGCCGCTGCCGGGTCTCGTCGACGGCGGCACCGCGGAGGTGACCGTACGCAGCAAGGACAAGGGCGGCCGGCTCATCGCCTGGACGGCGGAGGTGACCGAGCTCGCGCCGCGCTCCGAGGCGTGGGAGGCGGCCGTCGCCGAGCTCAAGGGCAAGCGGCTGAACGCGCCCGACGGCGAGCGGATGCCGCAGCGCTGGGCGGACGAGTGCCGGGTCGTGCGGCTCACCCCGCTGGAGACGATCACCGACCTGCCCGACGGCTCCCTCGCGGCCCCGCCCCTGCCGACCGGGGCGACCACCCGCAAGCCGGTGCCCGAGGCGCTGCCCCGGCTGCTGTTCAAGCGCAAGAAGCGGCGGGGCTGACCGGTCCTCGAACCGGGCCTCGAACCGGGCACCGAACCGCGCCTCTACCTACGAGTCGGGCAGCTGCTCGCCGTAGTCCACCATCTCGTCCTTGGCCGGCTCCTCCAGGGGGAAGTCCCTGCCCCAGTCGCTGAGCCGGAGCGTGCCCGCGTCGCCCGCGCGCTGCAGGCGCAGCGGATAGGGCTTGCCCTTGAGGGAGACGTCCAGGGTGCCGCCCGCGCCCTTGTCGCCGGTGATCTTGATGCTGGGGTTGCCCGACGTGGTGCCGCGTTCGCCGGTGGCGAGGTCGCCGTGCAGGGTGAGCATGCCCTCCAGGAGGAGGTCCTTGTCGGTGAAGCCGCTCAGCTGCTGGTACGACGCGTCCTCCTCGGGGACCTTCACGTACTTGCCGTCGAGCTTCGCCGCGGCGCCCTCGTCCGCCTTGCCGGGCTTCTCGCCACCCTTGGCGTCCTCGTGGGTCCAGAAGGCGGAGTCGGCCATCAGGAAGAGCTGCTTGCCGATGCGCAGCAGCTTGAAGGTCTCGCCCTTGGAGGTGACCGAGCCGCTGCCACCGTCGTCCTTGAGCCGCATGTCGAGCTTGTACGTGTGGCCCTTGCTGACCAGCGTGCCCGAGAGGCGCACCGCGGGTGCCGCGTCGGCCGCCGCGCGGGACTTGCTCTGGATCTTCGCGGCGGAGAGTTTGCCGATGCCGTTCGTGCCCGCGTCCGGATCCTCTTCGCTGCTGCACCCGGTCAGACCGGTGACCCCCAGGACGAGACCCGCGCACATCGCGCTCACGAGTGCCGTCTTGCGGATACGGCGGACCGGGGGAATCGCTGACACAGGGGGCGCTGCCTCTCGTGGGGACGACGGCTACGGCTACGGCAGTACGGCAGCGTACCCGTGCTGACTAGGTAGATTGTCGCCAGTCCGGCCGGACGCCCCACCGGGGCGTATCCGACCGGGACGGGCTAGCCTGAAGCCCGCATTGACTGACAGAACGGCATGAAAAGGTCACGAGCAGAGGAGGGGGCGTGCAATGGCGGCAAGCGCCTCCCGGGTCTTCGTGTCCCATCTGGCCGGTACCGCCGTCTTCGACCCGAACGGCGACCAGGTGGGCCGGGTGCGCGACCTGGTCGCGATGCTCCGGGTGAACCGCAGGCCGCCCCGGCTGCTCGGCCTCGTCGTCGAGCTGTCCACGCGGCGCCGCATCTTCCTGCCCATGACCCGGGTGACGGGCATCGAGTCGGGCCAGGTCATCACGACCGGCGTACTGAACGTGCGGCGCTTCGAGCAGCGGCCCACCGAGCGGCTGGTGCTCGGCGAGATGCTCGACCGGCGGGTCAAGCTCGTCGAGACGGGCGAGGAGGTCACCGTCCTCGACGTGGCGGTGCAGCAACTGCCGGCCCGCCGTGACTGGGAGATCGACCGGGTCTTCGTGCGCAAAGGGAAGGGCGGCACCTTCCGGCGCAAGGGAGAGACGCTGACCGTCGAGTGGTCGGCCGTCGACGGCTTCTCGCTGGAGGAGCACGGCCAGGGCGCCGAGAGCCTGCTCGCCACGTTCGAACAACTGCGCCCCGCCGACCTCGCCAACGTCCTGCACCACCTGACGCCGAAACGGCGCGCGGAGGTCGCCGCGGCCCTCGACGACGACCGGCTCGCCGACGTCCTCGAAGAGCTCCCCGAGGACGACCAGATCGAGATCCTGGGCAAGCTCAAGGAGGAGCGCGCCGCCGACGTCCTGGAGGCGATGGACCCGGACGACGCCGCCGACCTGCTCGCCGAGCTCCCCGAAGAGGACAAGGAACGGCTGCTCACGCTGATGCAGCCGGACGACGCCGCCGACGTACGGCGCCTGATGGCGTACGAGGAGCGCACCGCGGGCGGTCTGATGACGACCGAGCCGATCGTGCTCAGGCCGGACGCCACGGTCGCCGACGCCCTCGCGCGGGTGCGCCAGCAGGACCTGTCCCCCGCCCTCGCCGCACAGGTCTACGTGTGCCGCCCGCCGGACGAGACCCCGACCGGCAAGTACTTGGGCACCGTGCACTTCCAGCGACTCCTGCGCGATCCCCCGTACACGCTGGTCAGCTCGATCCTCGACGACGATCTGCAGACCCTCGCGCCGGAGACCGCGCTGCCCCAGGTCGCCGGGTTCTTCGCCACGTACGACATGGTGGCGGCGCCCGTCGTCGACGAGGGCGGCTCGCTGCTCGGCGCCGTCACCGTCGACGACGTCCTCGACCACATGCTGCCGGACGACTGGCGCGAGACCGAGTTCCACCAGGAGGAGGTGCCACGTGCCACCGGCTGACCGCGAGCGGGACAACCGCGCCGAGCAGCGGACCGCTCCCCGCTTCCGGCTCGACCAGCCGCGGCCGCCGCGCCGCAAGTTCCTGCCGGAGTACGACCCCGAGGCGTTCGGGCGGCTCTCGGAGCGGATCGCGCGGTTCCTGGGCACGGGGCGCTTCATCGTCTGGATGACGGTCACGATCATCGTCTGGGTGGCCTGGAACGTCTGGGCGCCCGAGATGCTGCGCTTCGACCCGTTCCCCTTCCTGTTCCTGACCCTCGCGCTCTCCCTCCAGGCGTCCTACGCGGCGCCGCTGATCCTGCTGGCGCAGAACCGACAGGACGACCGGGACCGGGTCAATCTCGAACAGGACCGCAAACAGAACGAGCGGTCCATCGCGGACACCGAGTATCTGAGCCGTGAGATCGCCTCGCTGCGCATGGGTCTGGGCGAAGTGGCCACCCGCGACTGGATCCGCAGCGAACTCCAGGACCTGGTCAAGGAGCTGGAGGAGCAGCGCAGGGGCCACCGCGTCGTATTCCCGGCCGAGGAGAGCGGCGGGCGTGACGTAGGCGACCGTTGACGGCTCTTTCCGGGGCGGGGTTACCGCGCCGTACTATCGGTCTTATGGCTACGGAAGACGCGGTGCGTGAAGCACTGGCGACGGTGAACGACCCCGAGATCCATCGACCCATCACCGAGCTGGGGATGGTCAAATCGGTAGACATCTCCCCTGACGGGGTGGTGGCGGTCACCGTGTACCTCACGGTCTCCGGGTGCCCGATGCGCGAGACCATCACGAAGAACGTGACCGACGCGGTCGCCGCCGTCGAGGGCGTCACGCGCGTCGACGTCACCCTCGACGTGATGAGCGACGAGCAGCGCAAGGAGCTGGCGAGCGCGCTGCGCGGCGGCACCGCCGAGCGCGAGGTCCCCTTCGCCAAGCCCGGCTCGCTGACCCGGGTCTACGCGGTCGCGTCCGGCAAGGGCGGCGTCGGCAAGTCCTCGGTGACGGTGAACCTCGCCGCCGCGATGGCGGCGGACGGCCTGAAGGTCGGCGTCGTGGACGCGGACATCTACGGCCACTCCGTGCCCCGGATGCTGGGCGCGGACGGCAAGCCCACCCAGGTCGAGGACATGATCATGCCGCCGTCGGCGAACGGCGTGAAGGTCATCTCGATCGGCATGTTCACGCCGGGCAACGCCCCGGTCGTGTGGCGCGGCCCGATGCTCCACCGCGCCCTCCAGCAGTTCCTCGCGGACGTCTTCTGGGGCGACCTGGACGTGCTCCTGCTCGACCTGCCGCCGGGCACCGGCGACATCGCGATCTCCGTGGCCCAGCTGGTCCCGAACGCCGAGATCCTCGTCGTGACGACGCCCCAGC
This sequence comes from Streptomyces sp. NPDC055099, assembly GCF_053607685.1. Taxonomy (NCBI): domain Bacteria; kingdom Bacillati; phylum Actinomycetota; class Actinomycetes; order Kitasatosporales; family Streptomycetaceae; genus Streptomyces; species Streptomyces sp. NPDC055099. The sequence goes on from NZ_JBSGUA010000009.1 coordinate 330,567, forward strand.
AGGCCGCGGCCGAGGTCGCCGAGCGCGCGGGCTCCATCGCGGTGCAGACCCACCAGAAGATCGTCGGCGTCGTCGAGAACATGGCGGGGCTGCCCTGCCCGCACTGCGGCGAGATGGTCGACGTCTTCGGCACGGGCGGCGGCCAGCGCGTCGCCGAGGGCCTCACGAAGACGACGGGCGCCACGGTCCCGGTCCTCGGCTCCATCCCGATCGACGTCCGCCTGCGCGAGGGCGGCGACGAGGGCAAGCCGGTCGTCCTGACGGACCCGGACTCCCCGGCGGGCTCGGCGCTGCGCACGATCGCGGGCAAGCTGGGCGGCCGTCAGCGCGGCCTCGCGGGCATGACCCTGGGGATCACCCCGCGCAACAAGTTCTGAGGCCCTCCGGGGCTTCTGCCGTACGCCGATGGGGGCGCCGCTCGTCATGAGCGGCGCCCCCATCGGCGTATGTGTGCGGCGGCCGGACCGGCCGGCCGCGTCCTAACCGGCCGCGTAGTCGTGGATGTCCTTGACCACGGAGAAGCCCAGGCCGTACGCGCTCATGCCGCGGCCGTAGGCACCCAGGTGGACGCCTTCCTCCGTGGACCCGGCGAGCACCCAGCCGAACTCGGACTCGCGGTAGTGGAACGAGGTCGGCACCCCGTCCACCGGGAGCGAGAGCGTCGACCAGTCCTCGCCCTGCAGGTCGTCCGCGAGGACCCAGGCCGTCTCGGTCTGCTGGTCCAGCCAGTCGTCACGCAGGCTGTGGTCCATCTGGCTGGGCCAGGTGAAGGACAGCAGCCCCACTCCGGCGAGCCAGGCCGCGGACGACACCGATGTCGCCTCGAGCAGGCCCGTGCCGTCCGGGCTGCGCCGCACCGGGTTGGCCGCGACGGTCACCACGGCCGCGAAGCGCTCCTTGTCGTTGTTGCCGAAAGGCCCGTCACTCCGTACCGACGGCTCATCGCCGTGCCCGATGGAGCCGTGCTCCACCGTGCCGTCCGCGGCGGTGCCGACCTGCATCAACCAGCGCTCGCCCGTGAAGGCCTCGTCGAGGCCGTACCAGGGGAAGGGCGCCAGCAGATAACTGTCGACCGTGCGCCGGGCGGAGGGCATCGCCTGTGCGGTGCCGTCCGCGGCCGGCGCCTGTGCGCCTACGCGACTTGTCGTCTCCATGTACCCGGCCGCCTCCTCGTTCTCATCGGTCCGCAGGGCCCGCCCCCCTCGGGCGTCCTCAGCCGGACAACAAGGCAGGATAGCCACACCCGTTCCGGAAGCCGGGACACCGGTGGGCAGATGGGTGTCTCACAGGACGCGCCAAGAGGCGTGCTCAGGGGCGTACCGGGTGCGCCTCGGAGGAGGTCAGGTGGCGTCCGCGTCGAACGGCGGACGGTCGGCGGGCGCGGCGTTCTCGGGCTTCTTGTCCATGTCGACACGACCGTCGTTCTTGGCCATGTCTACGCGGCCGCCACCCCCGTCGGACGCGGCGTCGGAGGATTCACTCTCCCGCCCGTTCACGGCGTCCGTGACCTCGGCCATCTCCTTCTTCAGGTCGAAGCCGTTCCGGATTTCCTTCAGGCCGAGCTCGTCGTTGTCGAGCTGCTTGCGGATGAAGGTCTTCGGATTCAGGTCCTCGAACTCGAAGTCCTTGAATTCCGGGCCGAGTTCACTGCGGATGTCCGCCTTGGCGCTGTCAGAGAATTCACGGATCTTACGAATGGTCCGCGAGGCGTCCTGAATGAGCTTGGGCAGCTTGTCCGGGCCGAAAACGAGCACGGCGAGGATGATCAGCGCCACTACCTCGAGCGGGCCAATGTCTGAGAACACCTTGAGCTCCTTGCCATCCGGACCGGGTCCACGGTACCCGGCGTTCCTGTCCGTCCGGTAGCCGCCGGGCGACAGACGTGGATCAGCTCCCGTCCGAGGCGCCGAGCACCAGCGTCACTTTCCGGTCCTTTCCTGCTCGCTGGACGGTCAGTTCAAGGCGGTCCTTGGGCCGGTGGGCGCGGATCTTGACGATGAGTTCGTCGCCGGAGTGGATGCGCTGGCCGTCCACTTCGGTGATGACGTCGCCGGGCTCGATCCCGGCGACATCGCCCGGACCGCCCTTGTTCACGGCGGGGCCGCCGTCCTTGCCCTTCTCGCCGACGCGGGCGCCGTCGCCCGTGTACTCCATGTCGAGCGTGACACCGATCACAGGATGTGTGGCCTTGCCGGTGTTGATCAGCTCTTCGGCGACGCGCTTGCCCTGGTTGATGGGGATGGCGAAGCCGAGGCCGATGGAACCCGCCTGTCCGCCGCCGGGGGCCGAGCTGTCGTCGGCGGAGCGGATGGCGCTGTTGATGCCGATGACGCGGGCCTGGGAGTCGACCAGCGGGCCGCCGGAGTTCCCGGGGTTGATGGGTGCGTCGGTCTGGAGCGCGTCGACGTAGCTGACGTCGCTGCCGTCGCCCTTCTCGCCGCCCGCGGTGATGGGGCGCTCCTTGGCGCTGATGATGCCGGAGGTGACGGTGTTGGCCAGATCGAAGGGGGCTCCTATGGCCACCACGGGGTCGCCCACCTGCACGTTCTCGGAGTTGCCGAGGGGCAGCGGCTTGAGTCCGCGTACGCCGGAGACCTTGACCACGGCGAGGTCGTAACCGGCGTCGCGGCCGATGACCTCCGCCTTGGCGGTCTCACCGCCGCTGAACGTCACCGATATCTCGCCGCCCGTCCCGGCGGGCTCGACCACGTGGTTGTTGGTGAGGATGTGGCCCTTGCCGTCCAGCACGAAGCCGGTGCCGGTGCCTTGCGCCTCGTCGCCGCTGACGTGCAGCGTCACGACGCCGGGCAGCGAGCTCGCCGCGATGCCGGCGACGCTGTCCTTGGCGCGGGTCTTGTCCTGCGAGTCCGCCTGCGGCAGCTCGATGTCCGAGACGCCGGCGTTCCGCTCGACATAGGCCCCGATGGCTCCGCCGATCCCACCGGCCACGAGGGTGATGACGACGATCCCGACCAGAACGAGCCGCCGCGCCTGCTTCTTCCGCTTCCCCTCATCGACAGGAACGGCACCACTCTGCTGCAGGGGCGCGTTCCAGGGGTCATAGGGCTGCCGGGGCGGGGCAACGGCTTGCGGCTGCTGCTGCGGGGCCGGGTGGGGCTGAGGCTGGGCCTGCGGCTGCTGCTGCGGAGTCGGGTGCGGCTGAGGCTGGGCCTGCGGCGGCTGCTGCGGGCCCGGGGTGCCGTGGGGCGGGGTTCCGCCGTGATTCGCCGCCGGGAGCTGCGTGCCGTGCGCCGGGGTCGCCGCCGGGTGCTGTACGGGCGGGGCGGGGGCCCAGGGGCCGGGTTCGCCGTAGGGCGGGGTGCTGTACGGATCGGGGTCGTGCAGGGGGCGGGGGCGCTCGGCGGGGCCACCGGGGGCGGTGGCCGGGTCGGACGGGGTCAGGGGACCTGAGCCAGACTCTGCGACCGCACCGGAAGCTACGCCGGCCTGGGCGGGAACCCCCGGGGCGGCCGGAGCCGCGGCGCCGGGCGCGGTGGGCTCGGCGGGCGCGGAGGTCGCGCCGGGCAGAGTCGCCGAAGCGTCGGCGGGATAAGCCGGGGCCGAAGCGTCCCCAGCCGGACCACCCGGAGCGGCGTCGGCGACCGCACCGGAAGCCATGCCCGCCTGGGCGCGAGCCCCCGGAGCCGCAGCGCCGGGCTCGGCAGGCGCGGGGGTTGCCGTTGCCGGGTCGGGCGGAGTTGCCGCGGCCAGGGTGAAGTCGCCCGAGGCGTCCTCCGCTCGGCCGGTGGCGCCTGTACCCTCCGGTCGCCCCGCGCCGTCAGGCGCGGAGGCCGACCTGGGGCGGCTCCACCACTTCGCCTTCGTGGGCTTGCCCTCGTCCATGCTCTCCCCACACCTGGCCTACGGCGGACGCCGATCACGTGCTCATCTCCGCGCCCGCCACAAACCTCGGGCAGGCACGGCCCACCGAGGATTCAACCAGGTTCCCGCGCCGAAGCGCAGAGCACGTCAGCGTATCTGCGAAGCGCCCCGCAGCGTGCCCTCGACGGGCGAGGCCGCCGCGGTGCGCTCCGGGTCCGCGCCGCCCACCGTCGGCACGGTGCCCGCGGGGGACGCGCTGCCCTGGACGACGGGAGGGACGGGACGGATCAGCGGGGACATGATCGCCGCGCCGGTCAGCATCGGCGCCGCGACCTGATGCCCCGCGTACACCGGCTCGGGCTGGACGCGCGGACCCCGCGCGGGCACTCCGGGCAGCAGGGGCCCGGTCGCCTGCGTGGGCGCGACCGGGGCCGCGAGGACCCCGGGACGCTGGCCCTGCACCGACAGCGGCCCGCTGCCACGGCGGCGCACCGAATCGGGAGCCGCGGTGACCCCCGAGCCCGGCGAACGCATCGGCGACGCGTTGCTCTTGCTGTTGCCCGATGTGCCGTTGCCGGAGGTGTTGCTGCCCGAGCTGTTGCTCGTGCCAGAGCCCGCGCGCGGGTCACCGGGGTCGGCGGGAATGCCCGTCGTGACACCGCCCAGTGCTATCGCGGCCAGCGACACCGCGCCCGCGGCGGCGAAGGCGAACCGCCGCCCGCGCCACAGCGACCGCTCGGCCTCGGCACGACCGACATCGCGGCCCACGTCACGGCGGTCGACGTCATGGAAGCGGAAACCGCGCCCCGACCCCGGCAGCACCGCGGCATGGCTGCCCGACGGCGCATAGCCGAAGGTCTCCGGCCGCACGCCGAAGACACCGCTCGGCGGCAGCCCCGACTCACTGTCCGCGGTGGCGAAGCCGCCGCTTCCAGGGGTCCTGGGGCCGGAAGGAGGCTCGCTGCCACCGCCGGGAAGGCCTTGCAGCCGGGCGAGGAAACTCTCGGAGGGAGGCGGCGGCGCCGCCTCGGCGAAGACACTCTTGAGCCGGCGCTGCGCGTCGGCCTCGGTCTTGCACTTCGGACAGGTCGCGAGATGAGCGAGAACCCGCTCACGCGCGTCATGGCCCAACTCACCGTCCACCAGGGCGGCGAGTCGGTCCCCCAGATGCTGCTCGGCCAGATGCCGCTCGGCAGGATTCGACCGTGATCCACTCACGCGGTCGCGCCCCCTCCTCCCAGCGCCACGGCTCCTGCGAGCGAGCGGCGCTCGGCGCGGGCTTCGGGCGACCGGTGCTGAAGGGCTTTGCGCAGCTGCGAACGGCCGCGGTGGATACGGCTGCGGACCGTACCCAGCTTGACGCCGAGCGTCGCGGCGATCTCCTCGTACGAGAGACCTTCGATGTCGCACAGGACGACCGCCGCACGGAACTCGGGCGCGAGGGTGTCGAGCGCCTGCTGCACGTCCGCGTCGAAGTGCGTGTCGTTGAAGACCTGCTGCGGCGACGGCTCACGGCTGGGGAGGCGCTCGGCCGCGTCGTCCCCGAGGGCGTCGAAACGGATGCGCTGCTTGCGGCGCACCATGTCCAGAAAGAGGTTCGTGGTGATGCGGTGCAGCCAGCCCTCGAACGTGCCGGGCGTGTACGTCGACAGGGACCGGAAGACACGGACGAAGACCTCTTGCGTGAGGTCCTCGGCGTCGTGCTGATTGCCGGTCAGGCGATAGGCGAGGCGATAGACGCGTCCGCTGTGCGTGCTGACGATCTCCTCCCAGGTGGGCGGAGTCCACGCCTGCGATTCCGCATCAGCGGCAAAGGTCGCGGTCTGAGCGGAGTTGGCGGTGTGGAATCGGTCAGCGGTGTCGGTCACGGATTTCGGCTCACCCGCCAACCCGAGAAAGCGCCTCAGCGCTCCTCCCCGATCCGCGGACGCAGCCGCACCTCCCCTGTCGGCTCTGGTGGTGTCCAGTGGAGCCCCTACCATAACCACCTCGCCCGTTAGCTCCGGATAAGCGTTTTTACTGGAATTTGGTACGGGCTTCCCGCCAGGTGTCCTGCCTGGTCGCAGGGCCCGCAGCCAGTCTTGATCCATTCGTTACCCCCGGCGTCCGCCTACCCCCACTAAACGCCCGGTCCCATCTGCGGGTTCCCACCCCTTACGGATACAGTCACGGCCAGGCATCCACGGGGACAGGAGAGGGCCATTACCGGCAACCGGCAGACGAGCTGGGCGTTCGCCGACGCCTTTGTCGCCGAGGACGAGGCCACACGCTGGGCCCGTGACCGGGCCCAGGACGCGGGCCTGCCCTCGGTGTCTCCCGGTACCGGCGCCGCGCTGCGCCTGCTGGCCGCCACGGCGGACGCCAAGGCCGTCGCCGAGATCGGGACGGGCACGGGCGTGTCCGGGCTCCACCTGCTGCACGGAATGCGACCCGACGGCGTGCTGACCACCGTCGACCCCGAGCCCGAGCGCCAGCAGTTCGCCCGGGAGGCCTTCCGCGCCGCCGGGTTCGCCGGCAACCGCGCGCGCTTCATCCCCGGCCGCGCACTCGACGTACTGCCGCGCCTGGCGGACGGCGGTTACGACCTCGTGTTCTGTGACGGCGACCGCACGGAGTACCTGGACTACCTCGCTGAATCGTTGCGCCTGCTGCGCCCCGGCGGGCTCGTCTGCTTCGAGGGCGCCTTCTCCGACGGCCGGACGGTGGACTCCGGCCCGCAGCCCGTCGAGGTGCTGCGCATCCGCGAGCTCCTGCGGACCGTGCGCGAGAGCCAGGACCTGATGCCGGCGTTGCTACCGGTGGGCGACGGCCTTCTCTGCGCCGTCAAGCGCTGATCGCTCCCGCAGCGGACATAGCACTGCCCCGGCATGTCTTGACGATGCCGGGGCAGTGAAAAAGTGTGGGCGCTTCCGCGTCAGCCGACGACCTTCTTCAGGGCGTCGCCGAGTGCATCGGCCTCGTCCGGAGTCAGTTCGACGACAAGTCGTCCGCCGCCTTCGAGCGGAACGCGCATGACGATGCCCCGCCCCTCCTTGGTCACCTCGAGCGGGCCGTCGCCCGTCCGCGGCTTCATGGCCGCCATGCTCGTTCCCCTTCCTGAAACCAGCTCATCGCAGCCGACAACCCAGGTGTCACCGGCATCGAACACATTGCTTCCAGGCCATTATCCCGCATGGCAGGACCCGATGACCAACATCGGTCTGCATCGCTTGCGCAACGCGCGCCCGCAAAACCACTCAATTCGGCGATGTGGCTGCGATACTTCGCCGCCTCTTACGCCTCCATGGCCAGGAATTCTTTGACGCAGGTCACATATCTCCCCTCATGTCGGAGCCCGATGATCTCCGTCATGCTGGGCTCGGACAAAGATGACCGGCGCAGGACCACTGGAGGGGATTCACCATGGCCGACACCGTGCTCTACGAGGTGAGCGACGGGCTCGCGACCATCACGCTCAACCGCCCCGAGGCGATGAACGCGATGAACATCGAGGCCAAGGTCGCCCTGCGGGAGGCGGTGCGGTCGGCCGGTTCGGACCCCGCCGTCCGTGCCGTACTGCTCACCGCGACCGGGCGCGCCTTCTGTGTGGGGCAGGACCTGAAAGAACACGTCGGTTCCCTCATGGCGGACCGCGCCGCGGGCACCGGACAGACGATGAGCACGGTGCGGGAGCACTACAACCCCGTCCTGCGCGCGCTGACCGGGATGGCCAAGCCGGTCGTCGCCGGGGTCAACGGCGTCGCGGCGGGCGCGGGGCTCGGCTTCGCGCTCGCCGCCGACTACCGGATCGTCGCGGACACCGCGCGTTTCAACACGTCCTTCGCCGGGGTCGCGCTGACCGCCGACTCGGGCGTCTCCTGGACGCTGCAGCGCGTGATCGGGCCCGGCCGCGCGAGCGACCTGCTGCTGTTCCCGCGCAACATCGGCGCACAGGAGGCGTACGACCTGGGCATCGCCAACAGGGTCGTCCCCGAGGCCGAGTTGGCGGCCGAGGCCGAGAAGGTGGCCCGCACCCTGGCCGAGGGCCCCACCCTCGCCTACGGGGCCCTCAAGGAGTCTCTCGCCTACGCGGCGGGCCACACCCTGGAGGAGGCCCTGGAGAAGGAGGACGAGCTCCAGGCGAAGGCGGGCGCGTCCGAGGACCACGCGATCGCCGTCCAGGCGTTCCTGGACAAGGCGAAGCCCAAGTACCTGGGCCGCTAGGCCGCTCTAGCCGTCCTGGGGGACGCGGATGACGCAGTCCTCCAGGTGGTCGTTCACCAGGCCGCAGGCCTGCATCAGGGCGTACGCCGTGGTGGGGCCGACGAATCGGATGCCGCGCTTCTTCAGGGCCTTGGACAGGGCCGTGGACTCGGGCGTGATAGCCGGTACGTCGGCCAGCGCGCCCGGGGCCTTGCGGGACGCCGGGTCCGGCGCGTGCGACCAGATGAGCTCGTCGAGCTCTCCCTCGGACCAGCCGGCGAGCACGCGCGCGTTGGCGAGGGTCGCGTCGACCTTGGCGCGGTTGCGGATGATGCCGGGGTCGGCGAGGAGCCGCTCCCGGTCGGCGTCCGTGAACCGCGCGACCTCGGCGATCTCGAAGTTCGCGAAGGCGGCACGGAATCCCTCGCGGCGGCGCAGGATCGTGATCCAGGAGAGGCCCGACTGGAAGGCCTCCAGGCAGAGCCGCTCGTACAGCGCGTCGTCCCCGCGGACCGGGCGGCCCCACTCCTCGTCGTGGTACGCCACGTAGTCCTCGGTCGAGAGGCCCCAGGGGCAGCGCAGTCTGCCGTCCGGGCCCGCCACCGCGTCGCCGCTCACCGTCCGTTCTCCTCTTCGGCCGCGTCCTTCAGGTGCTTCGGTGCCTGCGGGGACTTCGGGGCCGCCCGGTCCTCCGGCATCGCCGGGGCGTGCGTCTTGAGAAGGCCGGGGCCGCCGACCGCGGTGGCCTGGGCGCCCGCGAGGGCCGCCTCCAGCTCCGCGATGTGGGCGTCACGCTCGGCGAGTTCGGCGGCGACGCGGCCGAGGGCGTCGTCCACGTCCGCCATCCGATAGCCCCGCACGGTCAGCGGGAAGCGCAGTGCCTCCACGTCCGCGCGGCGCAGGGCGCGGTCCGGCGGCAGCGGGTCGGTGAACCGCTCGGCCGGCACGTCGGGCAGCACGGCGCGCTCCCCGCCGCCCACCACGGCCAGGGTCACCGCGCCGACCACCACGACGAGGGCGATGACCAGGAACAAGAACAAGACCATCTCTTCAGGCCCCCACGCTCGACTGCCGTGCTGAAACTGTCAGGCTCTGATCGTGCCATGCCCCTGTGACAGTTAAGGTCGCAGGCGGCCGGACCACGGCACCGACGAAGGAGGCTCACCGGGGATGCTCAGGCTTGGCAGGCGTGAATTCGACGCGCACGAGCCGGTGATCATGGCGATCGTGAACCGGACCCCTGACTCCTTCTACGACCAGGGCGCCACGTTCCGTGACGAGCCCGCGCTCGCCCGCGTGGAGCAGGCGGTGTCGGAGGGCGCCGCCATCATCGACATCGGCGGGGTCAAGGCCGGTCCCGGCGAGGAGGTGACGGCCGAGGAGGAGGCGCGCCGTACGGTCGGTTTCGTCGCCGACGTGCGCAAGCGGTTCCCCGATGTCGTCATCAGCGTCGACACGTGGCGGCATGAGGTCGGCGAGGCGGTCTGCGAGGCGGGCGCCGACCTCCTGAACGACGCGTGGGGCGGAGTCGATCCCCGGCTCGCGGAGGTCGCCGCGCGCTACGGCGTGGGTCTGGTGTGCACGCACGCGGGTGGCGCCGAGCCGCGGACCCGCCCCCACCGCCTTGCGTACGACGACGTCATGGCCGACATCCTCTCGGTCACCCTCGGCCTCGCCGAGCGCGCGGTCGCGCTCGGGGTGCCGCGTGAGTCCGTGATGATCGACCCCGGGCACGACTTCGGGAAGAACACGCGGCATTCGCTGGAGGCGACGCGGCGGCTCGGGGAGATGGTCGACACCGGGTGGCCCGTCCTGGTGTCCCTGTCCAACAAGGACTTCGTGGGCGAGACGCTCGACAAGCCGGTCAAGGAGCGGGTGCTCGGGACGCTGGCCACGACCGCGGTGTCGGCCTGGCTGGGGGCGCAGGTGTACCGGGTGCACGAGGTCGCCGAGACGCGGCAGGTCCTGGACATGGTCGCCACCATCGCCGGGCACCGGGACCCGGCCGTGGCCCGCCGGGGACTGGCGTAGCGGGGCGTACGGCCACCGGGCGGGCCAGGTGTGGGCCCGCCCGGCAGAGGGTCTGGGGCCCTAGCGGCCGACTTCCTTGGTGACCAGGGCGACCGCCTCGTCCACGTCGTCCGTGACGTGGAAGAGGTGCAGGTCGTGCTCGGACGCCTTGCCGCCCGCCACCACGGTGTCGCGCAGCCAGTCGACGAGCCCGCCCCAGTACGCGGAGCCGAAGAGGACGATCGGGAAGCGGGTCACCTTGCGGGTCTGGACGAGGGTGAGGGCCTCGAAGAGCTCGTCCAGGGTGCCGAGGCCGCCGGGCAGGACCACGAAGCCCTGGGCGTACTTCACGAACATGGTCTTCCGCACGAAGAAGTAGCGGAAGTTCACGCCGATGTCGACGTGTTCGTTGAGGCCCTGTTCGAAGGGCAGCTCGATGCCGAGGCCCACGGAGACGCCCTTGGCCTCCCGCGCGCCCCTGTTGGCGGCCTCCATGGCGCCGGGGCCGCCCCCGGTGATCACGGCGAAGCCCGCGTCGACGAGCGCCTTGCCGATGCGGATGCCCGCCTCGTACTCCAGCGAACCGACCGGCGTGCGTGCCGAGCCGAAGACGCTGATGGCGCTGGGGAGTTCGGCGAGCGCGCCGAAGCCCTCGACGAATTCCGACTGGATGCGCATGACGCGCCAGGGGTCGGTGTGCACCCACTCCGACTGACCCTCACCGTCGGTGTCGAGGAGACGCTGGTCTGTGGTGCCCGGGGTGATCTGCTCACGCCGCCGCACCACGGGCCCCAAGTGCTGCTCGTCCCGCGGGCCCTGCCCTTCTGGACTACCCATGAACATCCCCTTCCGCTGACACTCTTGCTCGACGTGCCGCTTCAGCGTAGGTCTACGGGCGTTACAGGCGTCGCATCCTCAACAGAACTCAGGATGTCAACCAGGCGCTGAGCCGCTTCTCCGCCTCCGGGATGAGGGAGGCCTGCACCCTCTCGTCGATCTTGTGGGCGAGCAGCGGGTTGCCCGGGCTGTAGTTCACGGCGGGCACGCCGAGCGCGCTGAAGCGGGAGACGTCCGTCCAGCCGAACTTGGGCTGCGCCGTGCCGCCGACGGCCGCCATGAAGGCCGCGGCGGCCGGGTGGTCGAGGCCGGGGCGCGCGGCGCCCGTGTGGTCGTCGACGATGAACTCGTCGATCTCGCAGTCGGCGAAGTAGTCGCGCACGAAGGCGAGCGCCTCGTCCTCGGAGCGGTCCGGCGCGTAGCGGAAGTTGACGACGACGGTGCACTCGTCGGGGATGACGTTGGTCGCGACGCCGCCTTCGACGCGTACGGCGTTGAGGCCCTCGTGGTACTGGAGGCCGTCGACGACGGGCTTGCGCGGCTCGTAGGCGGCGAGCTTCGCGAGGATCGGCGCGGCCTTGTGGATGGCGTTCGAGCCCATCCACGCGCGCGCGGAGTGCGCGCGCGTGCCCTTCGTCTTGAGGAAGACCCGCAGGGTGCCCTGGCAGCCGCCCTCGACCTGGTTGTCGGTCGGCTCCAGGAGGACCGCGAAGTCGCCCGCGAGCCAGTCGGGGTGGGCCTCGGCGACGTGGCCGAGGCCGTTCAGGTGGGCGGCGACCTCTTCGTTGTCGTAGAAGACGAAGGTGAGGTCGCGGTTCGGCTCGGTCACGGTCTGCGCGATGCGCAGCTGGACGGCGACGCCCGACTTCATGTCGCAGGTGCCGCAGCCCCACAGGATGCCGTCCTCGTCCAGGCGCGAGGGCACGTTGTCCGCGATCGGGACGGTGTCGATGTGCCCGGCGAGGATCACGCGCTCGGCCCGGCCCAGGTTCGTGCGGGCCACCACGTTGTTGCCGTGCCGGTCGACCGTGAGGTGCGGCAGACCGCGCAGGGCCGTCTCGATCGCGTCCGCGAGGACCTTCTCCTGGCCGCTCGGCGACGGGAAGTCGACCAGCTGGGCGGTGAGCGCGGCAGCGTCGAGCGTGAGGTCGAGCGACGCGTCGTGTGAGGTCTGAGCCATGGTTTCGACCCTAACGCCCCTCGGCGCGCCGCCCTGTCGGTGGCCTCCAGTACCTTGGTCGCGTGCCTGAGCCCCCCACCCTCGTCCGGCGCGGCCGCCTCCTCCGTATCGGGGCCGCGGTCGCGGTCCTGCTCGCGCTCGTGGGCTATGTGGTCGTCCAGTACGTCTTCGGGGGCAAGGCGGCGCCACGCTGCCAGGTCGTCTCGGGCAACGGCGACGGGGCGTCGTACGAATTCGGCGCCGAGCAGGCTCAGAACGCGGCGACGGTCGCCGCCGTGGGCACCTCCCGCGGCATGCCGGAGCGCGCGGTCACCATCGCCCTGGCGACGGCCCTGCAGGAGTCGGGGCTCCGCAACATCAGCCATGGCGACCGGGACTCTCTCGGCCTCTTCCAGCAGCGGCCCTCACAGGGCTGGGGCAACGAGAAACAGATCATGGACCCGGCGTACTCGGCGGCGCGTTTCTACGACCACCTCAAGGATGTCCCGGGCTATTCACGGCTCCCCCTCACCGTCGCCGCGCAGCGCGTGCAGCGCAGCGGCTACCCCCAGGCGTACGCGAAGCACGAGCCGGACGCCGTGCTGCTCGCCGCCGCGCTGACCGGCCGCGCCCCCGCCACCCTCACCTGCGAGGGCCGCACGGCGGACGAGCCGGGCGATCCGGCGAAGGTGCGGGCCGCCCTGGTCCGCGACTTCGGCCGCGAGGTGGTGCCGAAGGGCGGCAGCGGGAAGAGCGGGGACACCGTCACCGTGCCGGTGAACTCCACGGCGTCAGGCGTGGGGGGCGGCGGCGAGCAGCGTGGCTGGGAGCTGGCGCACTGGGCGGTGGCCCAGGCGTCCGCGCTCGGCATCGAGCGCGTCTCGTACGGCGGCCGGGAGTGGAGCGCCGAGGGCTCGGGGAAGGAATGGCGCAAGCCGGGCAAGGCGGGCGCGACCGGCGGGGACGGGCGGCCCGCGGACGGCGGAACGGGCGCGGGCGACGTCCGAATCGTCCTTGGGCAGTAGTACGGCGGATCACCCGATCGAGTCACGCTGATCACTCATGGTCGAAGTGCCGCCCAGAGGCTCGCGCCCTCACGTGGGCATCCACCGGACCCCTTGTCCGCACAGCGCATTGACGTTTCAGCAGCCCCGCTTGAACTGATCGTTTTGCCCGTTTTTATCCACAGCCGATTATGCGATGCATTGCCAATTCTTTGCGTTGGCCCACCGCAACCTTCAAGGGCTTCGAGCGGTAGTCACTGCGTCCGAACGCCGGGCCCCATCCGGCCGGACACACCAACGTTCTCTCCCGTCTGAAGGAGCATCATGTCCCTCCCCCTGACCCGCAGGATCGCCCGCGCCGCGCTGCTCATCGCAGCGGGGGCGGCTCCCGTGGTCGGTGCGGCCGGCTCCGCAAGCGCCGCCCAGCTTCCGGCCGCCCCCGACCTGGGCGGTGTCTCCGCCCTGGACACCGCCGGTCTGGGCAACACCGTCGACGGCGCAGCTCAGAACACCACCGGTCTCGCGGGTGAGACCGGCAGCAAGGCCGTGAAGAAGGGCGTGCCGACCGCGGGCAAGGTCGTCGGGTCGGGCGCCAAGACCGCGACTCCCGCCGCGCAGAAGGCCGCGGGCGACCTCGCGGGCAGCGCCGGTGACGTGGTCGGCGACACCGCGGGCACCGCCACCAAGGGCGGCCTGCCGACCGACGCCGTCGGCGAGGGTCTGCCGACGGACGCCGTCACCAAGGGCGGACTGCCCACCGACCAGCTGCCGGTCAAGAGCCTGCCGATCGGCTGACCGCCGCGCATCTGAGAGGAGGGCCCGGAGCCACTGGCTCCGGGCCCTCCTCGCGCGTCGCCCACCTGACGCCTCACCCGTCCCGCTGCGCCTCGATCAGGACCTCCCCCGCCGCCGTACGGAAGTACAGCACCGCCCGTCCCGTACGCCGTCTGCGTACGAGCCCCGCGTCCAGCAGCACCCGCAGATGCCGGCCCACCGAGCCGAGCCCCTGGCCCGTCAGCGCCACGAGCTGCGAGGTGCTCTTCGGTGCCGCGAGGAGCACGAGGACGCCCGCCCGCGCGGGGCCCAGGAGTCGACCGAGCGCCTCGGGCACCGCCGTCGGCCGGTCGGCGTCGGCGAGCACCCCCGAGCACGGGTACACCACCGCGTACCGGTCCGCCGCGTCCCACGAGACCCAGCCCTGGCGGGGCGTCACCGGCACGAAGAGCAGGCGGGCCCCGGAGATCTCGCGCGGCGGGTACTCGTGGGTGTTGATCTGGAGCCTGCTCTCCCCCAGCCAGCGCATCCCCGGCCGCATGCCGTTCAGCGCCTCGGCCCAGCCGCCCTGGCTCAACTGGGCGGTGCGCGCGATGACATCGGCCTCTATGACCGTACGGATCCGGGGCCAGCGCGGCAGCACCGTCCGCGTCCACACCCACTCCAGGAGGTCCGCCATCAGGTCCGGGACGCCGGGGCACCTGAGCTTCTCGGGGAGCGGGCCGCCGTGGGCCACCGTCAGGTGTGCGCGGGCGGCCTCGTCGGGGGTCTCACGGATGCGCTCCAGCTCCTCGGAGAAGGACGGTTCGCCCTCGCCCGTCGGCGTCGGGGTGAGGAAGTCCGCGATCCAGCGCGTCCGCTCACCGAGCGCCGCCCGCACCAGCTCCGCGAGGCCGGGATCGGCGGCGAGCCGCTCGCGGTAGGCGGGCAGATGGGCGTCGAGCCAGGCGCGCTCCCCCGGGTGTGTGACCGTGCGCCGCTCCAGGGAGAAAAGGCTCGCGGTCGCCTCCGCAAGCGGCGAGACGACGAAGCGGCTGCCCGCGAGGGTGTCCGCGTTGATCTGCCACCAGCCCATGCCACCGCCCCTCCCCCCGGCACCTTTCGCCGCCGCGCGAAACATTAACTCCCCTGCGTGAGGCCCCCGAAGACTCCGCGCATGCGCACCTACCGCGAGCTCTTCCGCACCCCGGAGTTCACCCCGTTCTTCCTGACCGCCTCGTTCCTGGCGGCGGCCCAGACGGTGAGCGGCCTGGCCCTGGGCACGCTGATCTACGACAGGACAGGCTCGCCCCTGCTCTCCTCGCTCGGCATGTTCGGCCCCGCGCTCGCCCAGGTCGTGGGCGCCGCCTGTCTGCTGTCGGCGGCCGACCGGCTGCCGCCGCGCGGTGCGACGGCGGGCCTCGCGCTGCTCTTCGCCGTCGCCACCGCCGCCCAGGCCGCCCCCGGTCTGCCGCTGTGGGCCGCCTTCGCGCTGCTCCTGGTGCTCGGGAGCCTGGCCTCGCTCAGGGGAGGGTTACCTCCTGGGCCGCTCGGTGATCAACATGTCGGGCGGCACCATGCAGATCTGCGGCTTCGGACTCGGCGGCGTCATGGTCACCGTGTTCTCGCCGCGCGGCACGCTGCTCGCCGGCGCCGCGCTGTACCTGGCCGCCGCGGTCGCCGCCCGCGCCGGGCTCACCCGCAGGGCGCCACGTGCCGAAGGACGCCCCTCGATCGGCGCGACGTGGCGTACGAACGCGCTGCTCTGGTCGTCCCGGCCGCGGCGCTCGGTCTATCTCGCGCTGTGGGTGCCCAACGGCCTGATCGTGGGGTGCGAGTCGCTCTTCGTGCCGTTCGACCCCGAGCACGCGGGGCTCCTGTTCGCCTTCGCCGCGTTCGGGATGCTCGCGGGGGACGTGCTGGCCGGGCGGTTCCTGTCGCGCCGGTGGCGGGAGCGGCTCGGGGCGCCGTTGCGGCTGCTGCTCGCCGTCCCGTATCTCGTCTTCGCGCTGCGGCCCGAGCTGCCCCTGGCCCTGACGGCGGTGACGCTCGCCTCGGTCGGGTTCTCGGCGAGCCTGCTGCTCCAGGAGCAGCTGATGGCCCTGACGCCGGACGAGTTGAGCGGGCACGCCCTTGGCCTGCACACGTCCGGGATGCTGACGATGCAGGGCGTGGGCGCCGCGCTCGCGGGCGGCGTCGCCCAGCTGACATCGGCTCCGGCCGCCATGGCCGTCCTTGCCATGGCGTCCGTCGCCGTCACGCTCGCCCTCGCCCCGGGGCTGCGGTCAGCGGATCAGGCGAGCCGCTCGACCGCCGCCGCCACCCGCTCGTCCGACGCCGTGAGGGCCACGCGCACGAAGCGGTCGCCCGCCGGGCCGTAGAAGTCGCCGGGGGCCACGAGGATGCCCAGGTCCGCGAGGTGGCCGACGGTGTCCCAGCAGGACTCGTCGCGGGTCGCCCAGAGGTAGAGGCTCGCCTCGCTGTGCTCGATGCGGAAGCCGTGCTTCAGGAGGGCGTCGCGCAGGGCGGTGCGCCGGGCCAGGTACCGCTCGCGCTGCTCGCGCACGTGCTCGTCGTCGCCGAGCGCCGCGACGACCGCCGCCTGCGTCGGCGCGGACGTCATCATGCCGCCGTGCTTGCGGATCTGGAGCAGCTCGCCGAGGACGTCCGCGTCGCCGGCGATGAACGCGGCGCGGTAGCCCGCCAGGTTCGACCGCTTGGAGAGCGAGTGGACGGCGACGATCCCCTCGAAGGAACCGCCGCACACGTCCGGGTGCAGGACCGAGACCGGCTCCGCCTCCCAGCCGAGCTCCAGGTAGCACTCGTCGCTCACCAGCAGGACGCCGTGCTCACGAGCCCAGGCCACCGTGCGGGTCAGCTCGTCCTTGGACAGGACGCGACCGGTGGGGTTGGAGGGCGAGTTGAGCCAGAGGAGCTTGAGGTGCGTCGGGTCGAGCTGCGTGGGATCGTCGTACGAGACGTACTCGGCGCGGGCCAGCCGTGCGCCCACCTCGTACGTCGGGTAGGCGAGGCGCGGGTAGGCGACGACGTCACCCGGGCCGAGGCCCAGCTGCGTCGGGAGCCAGGCCACCAGTTCCTTGGAGCCCACGACCGGCAGCACGTTCCGATGTGTCACGTCGCGCGCGCCGAGGCGCCGCTCGCACCAGCCGGTGATCGCGTCACGCAGCTCGGGCGTGCCCCACACCGTCGGGTAGCCCGGCGAGTCCGCCGCCGCGACCAGCGCTTTCTGGATCAGCTCGGGGACCGGGTCGACCGGGGTGCCCACCGACAGGTCGACGATGCCGCCGGGGTGGGCGGCCGCCGTGGCCTTGTACGGCTCGAGCTTGTCCCAGGGGAAGGCGGGAAGGCGGCCGGAGAGACCGGAGACTACGGACACGTGCTGACTCCCGTACTGCGTGTACGTACTGCGTGTATGGGGAAATGCCTCGGTCCCGCACGGCGACATGTGCCGTACGGGACCGGGGCGGCGCTTCAAGCCGCCGTTACTGGTTCTGCGGCGGCAATGCGGCGATGAAGGCGTGGTCGCGCTCGATCAGGCCGAGCTTGCTGGCACCACCGGGCGATCCGAGCTCGTCGAAGAACTCGACGTTCGCCTTGTAGTAGTCCTTCCACTCTTCAGGAGTGTCGTCCTCGTAGAAGATCGCCTCGACCGGGCAGACCGGTTCGCAGGCTCCGCAGTCGACGCATTCGTCCGGGTGGATGTACAAGGACCGGGAGCCCTCGTAAATGCAGTCGACCGGGCACTCCTCGATGCACGCCTTGTCCTTGACGTCGACACAAGGCTGCGCGATGACGTAGGTCACGCTGTCGTTCCTCCTCGATACGGGCGCTGGCGGGCCGTCCTCAGGCTCCGCTCGCCTGGCGCGCGGGAGCGCGGCGTCGTCGATGCCCGCCTCTAGTATCTCCGTTCCCGGGCATGATCCGAACAGGAGGGGCGTACAGAGCTGTGGAATTCACTGCGGGCGGACGGCTTGAGGTGCGCATCAGCCCTGCTGACGTGGGCAAACGGGTGTCGGTACGCCGCCTGAACGAAGGGCCTGGGGCGGGTGGCAAGTTCACTGACACGGTGGGTGTTCTCACATCGTGGAACGACGGTGTGGTACTGATCACACGCCGCGACGGCGAGCGTGTCCACATCGCGGAAAGTTCCCTGGTGGCGGGCAAGGTGGTCCCCTCCGCCCCGGCCCGCAGGCGCGGCCCTGCGGCCTCCTACCGGGAGCTGGCCCGGGTGGCGGCGCGCGCCTGGCCGCCCGTGGAGAGCGAGCCGCTCGGCGCGTGGGAGCTGCGCGCGGCGGCCGGATTCACCCGGCGGGCCAACTCGGTGCTGCCGCTGGGCGATCCCGGACGCCCGCTGGACGAGGCCCTCGCGTACGTACGTCAGTGGTACGCGGAGCGGGAGCTGCCCGCGTACATCCAGACCGCGACCGGGGCCGAGGACACCCAGGAGCTGCTCTGCGCCGAGCTCGAGGACCGGGGCTGGGAGCGCGAGGTGAGTTCCGCGATCCACGTCGGCGCTCTGGCACCCCTCGGTGAAGCGGACGTGCCCGGAGCAGGGGCGGAGCAGGTGCTCCTCGCGCGCTCCTTCGACGAGGCGTGGCTGCGCCGGTACAAGCGATTCAAGGTCCCGGGGCCTCATGTGCGCAAGGTGCTGGCGGGCGGCCCCTCGGTGTGGTTCGCTTCCGTGCCCGGGGCCTCTCCTGACGCGGGGCCCGCCGCGATCGGCCGGTGCGTCGTGGACGGACGCTGGGCGGGATTCATGGCGGTCGAGGTGGATCCGGCGCACCGCAGGCAGGGGCTGGCGACGGCGGTGATGGCCGCGCTCTCCCGGCAGGCGCTCGCCGAAGGCGCTTCGGCGGCCTGGCTGCAGGTCGAGGACGACAACGAAGGTGCGCGGGCGCTGTACGGCGGTCTTGGTTTCGCCGCGCACCACACGTACCACCACTATCGATACCCGTCGGCTCGGTAGCTCCTACCGGTCGGCTCGGTAAGTAAGGCACGAGGCACGCATGCACGAGGAGTCAAGGACGGCCGCGTCCCGGCGGCGGTTCGCCGAGGAGGCCAGGTCCGAGCGGCCCGACCTGTCCCTGCTGTGCCTCCTGGTGAGCGCGGAGGCGGACCCCGGGCTCGATGACGACGGCATCGACGCGGCGCAGATCGAGCTCGACCGGCTCGCCGGGCAGCTCCCCTACCGCCCCGGCGGGGCCCGGGAGTGGGCGGCCGCCCTCGCCGAACTCCTCGGCGCGCGGTGCGGGTTCATGGGTACGCCCGCC
Source organism: Streptomyces sp. NPDC055099 (assembly GCF_053607685.1). Classification (NCBI taxonomy): domain Bacteria; kingdom Bacillati; phylum Actinomycetota; class Actinomycetes; order Kitasatosporales; family Streptomycetaceae; genus Streptomyces; species Streptomyces sp. NPDC055099. The sequence goes on from NZ_JBSGUA010000009.1 coordinate 349,625, forward strand.
GATTACCAGCGCCTGGAGTCCTCCCTGCTGCACGAGGTGCTGCGGCGGCGCCGGGGCCTTCCGATCCTGCTGTCGGTGGTGTGGATCGAGGTGGCCCGCCGGGCGGGAGCACCCGTCTACGGCGTCGCGCTTCCCGGTCATTTCGTGGTCGGTTTCGGCACCCGCGAGGAGCAGGTGCTCACCGACCCCTTCGCGGGCGGGCGGCTGCTCACGGGCGCGGACGCGGAGCTGCTCGTCTCCGGGTCGTCGGGCGGCTCGGTGTCCGCGTCGATGCTGACGCCCGCCGATCCGCTGAACATCGTGCTGCGCATCCTGAACAACATCCGCGCCTGGGCGGCGGCCCGCCCCGAGCGCTCGGACGTCGCGCTCTGGGCCGTGGAACTCTCCCTGCTGCTGCCCGCCCACCCGGCACGGCTGCGTTACGAACGGGCCCAACTCCTGGTGCAGCGAGGGGACTTCCTCGCGGGCGCCGCCGAGCTGGAGGAGTACGCCGACGTGGTGACGGCGGTGGAGCCGACCACGGCGGACCGCGTGCGGGACCAGGCGCGGGCCGCCAGGGCGATGCTCAACTGAGGGTTCTGGCAGTGCGGGCATAGCGCCCCGGCGCGATGCCCACCACCCGCTTGAAGTGCCGGTTGAGGTGCGACTGGTCGTAGAAACCGGCGGCGGTCGCCACCTCTCCCGGCGGCTGCCCCGCCAGCAGGAGACGGCGGGCGCGGTCGACGCGGCGGGACATCACGTACTGGTGCGGCGCGATGCCGTAGGCCCCGCTGAAGGCGCGCACGAGGTGCGTGGGGTGGGCGTGGACCAGGCGCGCCGCCTCCTCCAGGGTCACACCGTCGAGCAGCCGCTCGTCGAGAAGGTCACGGAGGTTCTGGGCGACACTCCGTCCCGTGTCGCCGGGGGTCTCGGTGGTGACCCTGGGGCGCAGGTGGCCGCGCAGCCGCTCGCCGATCAGGGCCAGGCGGCTCTCGGCCTCCAGTTCGTCGCCCCGGCACGCCAGGGCCGCGTGGAGCCGGCCCACGCGTGTGCGCAGGACGGGGTCGACCAGGTCGGGGCCGTCCACCGCGGGGCCGATGTAGCTCGCGTCGAGCTGTGTCATGTCCAGGTAGAGCACGCGCTTGCGGAAACCGTCGGGGGTGGCGGGCGAGCCGTTGTGCGGGACCTGGGGCGGCAGCAGGGAGACGGTGTCACCGGGGGTGCCGTGCTCGTGACGGTCCAGGTCGTAGCGGACGGCTCCGTCGTCGACGATCAGCAGGGTCCACGCGTCGTGGACGTGCATCGGGTACGCGTGCTCCGTGAAGTGGGCGTGGAAGACCTCCACGACACCCGCGACCGGCGGGCGCCATGCGGAAATTTCCTGCCGGGCCACCATGCTAAGAACGTACAAGACGTGGCGGCGGTCCACTCGGCAGTCTCAGTGCATGAGAACCACCGCTACCGCTGAGACAGACACCTCCGCCGCCGCGACGACGGACGAGGCCCCGGTCCGCTTCGACACGAAGATCGCCGTCCTGCTCCGTGACGACCTGGAGCCCTGGCAGCGCCTCAACGTGACCGCGTTCCTGGTCAGCGGGCTTGGCACGGCGGCACCCGAGGTGATCGGCGAGCCGTACGAGGACGCCGACGGCACCCCCTACCTGTCGATGATCCGCCAGCCCGTCCTGGTCTTCGAGGGGACGAAGGAGACCATGAGCGCCGCGCACAGGCGCGCTCTCTCGCGTGCGCTGCCGAGGGCGGTGTTCACGTCCGACCTGTTCACCACCGGCAACGACCGGGACAACCGGGCCGCGGTGCGCGCCGTGCCGACGGACCAGCTCGACCTGGTGGGGCTCCTCGTGCACGGGCCGCGCAACGCCGTCGACAAGGTCCTCAAAGGGGCCCGGATGCACCCTTGACCGACGGGGCCGGAACCAAGGGGTGAGATCGGAGCGCTATCGATCGGTCCGGCAGGGCACGAAGCTCCTATGCACCCCCAATCCCCCGAGCGGCGACGTCTCTTCGCCGATCAGGCACGGGCGGCGCGGCCCGATCTCGCGCTGCTGTGCCTGCTGATCGGCGCGGAGGCGGACCCGGACCTCGACGACGCGGGCATGCGCGCGGCACGGCGCATCCTCGACCGCCTTGCCGACCAACTGGCCGAGCGGCTGCCCGACCAGGCCGACGGCCCCCTGGCCTGGGCACTCGCGCTCGCCGAACTGCTCGGCGCGCGCTACGGGTTCAAGGGCAGGCCCGGCGACTACCAGCACCTGCGGTCCGCGCTGCTGCACGAGGTGCTGCGGCGGCGCAGAGGCCTGCCCATCCTGCTCTCGGTGGTGTGGATCGAGGTAGCCCGCCGTGCGGGCGTGCCCGTCCACGGGGTGGCCCTGCCCGGCCACTTCGTGGTCGGCTTCGGCACCCACGACGAGCAGGTCCTCGCCAATCCCTTCGCGGGCGGCGACGTGCTGACGCCCATGGACGCGGAGCTGCTGGTCGCCGGGGCCACGGGCGCGCCGCTCGTGCCGTCGATGCTGAGCCCCGCCGGGCCCCTGGACATCGTCCTGCGCGTCCTCAACAACATCCGCGCGTGGGCGGCGGCCCGCCCCGAGCGCTCGGACGTCGCCCTCTGGGCGGTGGAACTCTCCCTGCTGCTGCCCGCGCACTCCGACCGGCTGCACTACGACCGCGCCCAACTCCTGGTCCAGCGCGGCGACTTCCTGGCGGGCGCCGTGGAGATCGAGACGTACGCCGATGCCCTGGCCGCGACGGACGAGGCGGCCGCGGTACGGCTGCGGCAGGAGGCACACGGGGCGCGGGCGATGCTGAACTGAGCCGCTGCGAGAGGCTTCAGGATGGTCGCGGAAGGCCGGCCGGATCACTGACGTGAGCCGGCCGGCCTTCGTGGGCGTAGGGGGATCAGCTGGCGTCGGTCTCGATCACGCCGATCCGCTCCGCCGGTGTCTTGCCGATCAGCGCCTTGTTCATCGCGGCGGCCACGTCCGTGGGCTGGACCGGGGTCTTCTCGCCGTTGCCGCGCTGGATCAGGATGCCGTCGAAGACGTTGCCGTAGAGCTTCTTGAGCTCGACGGTGTTGTAGTGCACCTGCAGCGTGCCGTTCTTGAGCACCTTCGTCTCGAGCACCTTCGGCAGCGACTTCGCCGGGCCGAACGGGATCGACGCGTTGCCCGCCTTGATCGTGACGTTGGCCGACATGGCGGGCTTGGCGAAGCGCGTCATGAACTTGTCGACCTCGGCGTTGGGCACGGTCGGCTTGCGGGTCGTGACGGGCAGCTCGACGGTGCCGGCGCTGCCGGTCTCGACCTGCTTCTTGTACGCCTCCGAGACGGCCTTCGTCGACGCGGCGACGTCGATGCCGTTGCCCGCCTTGCCGTACACGGGGACGGCCTTGCCGGGCACGAACTTGACCGTGCCCTCCTTGGCCGAGCCGGAGCCGCCCGCGGCGCGCTCCAGGGCGGCCGCCAGTTTCTCCTCGTCCACCGGCATGACCGGCTCGGCGACGCGCGCGCCGCCGAAGAGCGAACCGATCACCGAGACGGGGTTGTAGTCGCTGCCCGCGGCCTCGCGGACGGTCGCCTGGCTGTCCAGGGTCAGGCCCGCCTGGTCCGGGCTGAGCGTGACCGCCTCGCCGTCCACCGACAGCTTCAGGGGCTTGGCGACGCGCTCGCCGATCTCCGCGTCGAGCTTCTTGACGGCCTCGTCGCGCGTGCCGCCGCCGATGTCGACGCCGAGCGCGGTGGTGCCCTTGGGCACGTCGGCGTGGTTCATCAACAGCCCCGCGCCGTAAGCACCGCAGGCCACGACGACCACGGCGACGGCCACGAGGACGAGCTTGTTGCGCCCCTTCTTCTTGGGCGGGGCCGCGGCGACGGGCACGTTCGGCTGCACCGGCTCGGGCAGCTTGGGCGGGGTGTGCGGCACGGGCCCGTCGGACTGCGGGGCCGTGGCGAACGGAGAGTTCTGCGCGGGCGGCACCACGGGGATGCCGCTGGTCAGGGTGTCGCCGGAGACGTTGGTCCCGGGAGAGGGCGCGCTCGGGCCGCCCGGGATGGAGCCGGGGCCGCCGGGGACCGGACCGCCCGCGGCCGGGGGCCGCGGACCACCGCCGGGACCCTGGAGCGGGCCCGCCTTCTGCGGCGTGAGGATGGCGGTGTCGTCGCCCATGACGGGGGCACCGGCGCCCGCGCCCGAACGGGCCGCGGGATTGGCCGGGTTGGGTCGATTGCCGGGAATGCCCTGGTTGCCGGGGTTGCCGGGGTTGCTGGGGTTGCCGGGTGCGCCCTGATTCGGCGCCGCCATCGGGTTCGCCCGGCCCGCCGGGTTGGCCTGGTTCGCCGGGTGCGACGGGTCGGAGGGCTTCGGCGCCAGCGGCCCTTCGCCGGTCACCGGTCCGCCGGTCGGCCCCGAAGGACCACGGCCACCCTCGCCCGCGGCACCTCCGGAGAAGTACGGCAGGTCCCCGCGCTGCGGGTCACCGCCCTGCGGCGCACCCGTGCCGAGCGGACCCGCCGCCACGGCGCCGGACACGTCGAAGGAGCCCGTACCCGAACCGGAGCCGTTGCCACCCGAATTGCCGGAACCGGACGCGGCATTGCCGGACGCGGTGTTTCCGCCGCTCGTCGCCGGACCGCTCTTGCGCGGCGCGAACCAGTCGCTCGTCTTCTCCTCCGCCGGAGCGGAAGGCGACGAGGGCGCGGCAGCGGCAGGCCCGGCGGGCGCGGAGCCCGACGCGGGAAGCCCGGCGGAACCAGGTCCGCCCGCGCCGTTCGCGGACCCCTGGCGTCCGGCACCGTCAGCGGCGTCGGCCGCCGCGCGGCCCCCGTCCAGCGGACGTGACGCACCGGGGTCGCTGTCCGCGACGGGCGTGCGCATGACGACCGGCGGGATGGGCCGCGACCCGGGGATGTTGATCCGGATACGCGTGGTCAGCGTGGTCTCGGTCTTGGGCTCGTCGGGCCGCTCGTCGGCGGTCTGCCGCTGCGCGCCGTCCACGGCGCCGTCCGACGCGGCACCCTGCGCGGGGGAGCCGTACGGCGGCGTCCCCGAGGGGTAAGCGGCTCCACCGCGCCCCTGGGGCCCGGAGGACGAACTGTCAGTTTCACGACTCAAGGCAGGTTCTCCCGGTTGGCTCCGCCGCCCGTGCGCTCCCCGCGCGGAGGAGATTTCCCTCCGGCCGGAGGCTGGGGGAGGCTCGGCGGCGCGCACCACCATACTGGCCGCCGTCGGCACTCATCCTGTGACCGCCGTCAAACCCGTGCGGGACACGGGTTGAAGTAGTACGTCACTTGCCAAGTCGGGCGGCGGGCCCGCCTGGTTGCGGTGACTGCCCGAGGGTGGCACACATCACAGCGACCGCCATCCCGCCCAGCAGGTAGGCGTACGAGCCGAGTCCCGCCCCGAAGAGGAAGTCCCCCTCGGGCCGGCTGGCCGTGAGCAGCATGACGGAGACGAGCCAGCCCGCCGCCGGCGCGACCGCCCCCGCTCTGGTGCCGAGGGCGCGCGTCCCTCCGTGGAAGAGCCCGGCGGCCCCGAGGAGCGCGAGCAGCAACCCGCCGGGGAACCAGGCCCCTTGGACGAGGGCGCCCGCCGCGCCGACGACCGCTCCCAGCACGAAGAGACCTCCGTACGAGGCGAGCCGGCCGAAGTCCAGCGGCTGCGCGAGGGCGCTGCCGCCCGGCGGGGACGCGGCGGACGACGAACCGGAAGCCGGCGACGATGCCGACGTGGCACGCGAACGAGTACTCACGACGTCGTCACCCCTTCGAGCCCTTCGAGCCCCGCGTCAGCGAGCCCCGCGAACAGATCGGTCTCACGCTCGCCGTCCATCGCACCGCTTCCTCCTCGCACCAGTTCGTAGTACTCCACATCGAAGATCGGCTGCGCGAGCCCGTTCGACAGGACGAAGAGCGGTCCCTGCACCTCGATCTGCGTGGCGTGCGCGCGCATCGCCGCCGCCTTCGCCGAGGCGAAGGCGGTCCCGTCGATCTCCGCCGTGATCCGCTCGTCGTCCGTCACACCGGGCACGTCCGCGACCACGCCGGGGGTCGTGAACGGTGAGTGCCGCAGGGCCCCCTCCATCCACCGGAACCGTTCTTCGACGACGGACCGCGGCGCACGGTTCCAGTAGATCTTGGCGATGGTGTGAGGTTCGCCAAGATCCGCGCGGAAGGCGCTCTCGGCCGCGAGGTCCGCCGCGCGCATCGCGACGCGGTGGGCCTGGATGTGATCGGGGTGGCCGTACCCGCCGTCCGGGTCGTACGTCACGAGCACCTGGGGACGCACCTCGCGGATCACCTCGACGAGGTGCGCGGCGGCGTCGTCGAGATCGGCGGACCAGAAGGCGCCCGTCCGGTGGTTCTGCTCGACGCCCATCATCCCGGAGTCGCGGTAGCGGCCGGTACCGCCGAGGAAGCGGTGGTCGGCGACGCCGAGCTGCTTCATCGCGGCGGCCAGCTCACCGATGCGCTGCGGGCCGAGCGCGTCCTCGCGGTCGGGCGCGAGATGGGCGAGGCCGGGCGGGATGACCTCGCCCTCCTCGCCCAGCGTGCACGTCACCAAGGTGACATGGGCGCCTTCGGCCACGTACTTGGCCATCGTCGCGCCGTTGTTGATCGACTCGTCGTCGGGGTGCGCGTGCACGAGCAGCAGACGCCGGGCGGGCAGTTCCGTCATGGGACCACCCTACGAGCACCCCGCGCAGTGATCAGAACGTGATGCGCGCGGGTCAGAACTTGATGTCGCCGATCATCCCCGCCACGTTCGTCGTCAGCTCGTTGATGGTCGGGGCGATGGAGGAACTCGCCAGATAGAAGCCGAGCAAGACACAGACGATCATGTGGCCCGCTTTCAACCCTGACTTCTTGACCAGCAAGAAGACAATGATCGCCAGCAGCACCACCACCGAAATCGAAAGTGCCACGGCGGCTCACCTCCAAGTCCCAGACCCTGCACCAGTGCGGACGCCAGCAGGTACATACCCACTAAGCGCTACGGATCATAACTATCCGTGGGTCCGCATGAGTCGGAGCACGGCAGCACAAGGGGGCGCATGCCCCATAGGCTCGGGGGATGACCACCGAGACGCACGGAACCGCCGGGCCCGCCGAGAGTCACGCGCAGCGGCTCTCCTTCCCCCGCCTGCACGCCCGCACGCAACGCTTCACTCTCGGTGCGCCCCGCGCGTTCACGGTGGCGCCGGACGGGTCCCGCGTCACCTTCCTGCGCTCGTCGTCCGGCACGGACCGGGCGAACCAACTCTGGGTCCTGGACCTGGCGGACGGCGCCACGGAGCGTGTCGCCGCCGACCCCGAGGCCCTGCTGAAAGGCGCCGTCGAGCGCCTCTCCGCCGAGGAGCGCGCCCGCCGTGAACGCAGCCGCGAGGGCGGCGCGGGCATCGTGGGCTACGCCACGGACGCGGCGGTGGAACTCGCCGCCTTCGCGCTGTCCGGGCGGCTCTTCGCCGCGGAGCTGCGCGTGGGCACGGCACGCGAACTGCCCGCCCCCGCACCGGTGATCGACCCGCGTCCCTCCCCCGACGGCCGCCACATCGCGTACGTCGCCGGGGGCGCCCTGCGGGTGACGGGCGCCGACGGCGAGGGCGACCGGGCCCTGGTGGCGCCGGAGCCCGACTCCGTCGAGAAGGAGACCGTGACGTACGGCCTCGCGGAGTTCATCGCGGCCGAGGAGATGCAGCGTTCGCGGGGCTTCTGGTGGTCGCCCGAGTCGGACCGGCTCCTCGTCGCGCGCGCCGACGACGCCCCCGTACGGCGCTGGTGGATCGCCGATCCCGCGCACCCGGAGACGGAGCCCGCCCGGGTCGCGTACCCGGCCGCGGGCACGGCCAACGCGGACGTACGCCTCTTCGTCGTGACCCTGGACGGCGCCCGCACCGAGGTGATGTGGGACCGCGCCCGCTACCCGTATCTGGCGCGCGTGCACTGGTCGTCGGCAGGGGCTCCCCTGCTCCTCGTGCAGTCGAGGGACCAGCTCAGCCAGCTCTACCTGGCGGTGGACCCGGACGACGGCTCGACCCGCATGGTGCACGCGGAGGAGGACCCGCAGTGGCTCGAACTCTTCCCCGGCGCCCCCTCCTGGTCCCCCAGCGGACGCCTGGTCCGGATCGTGGACGAGGGCGGCGCACGGGTCCTCGCGGTGGGCGAACGCCCCCTGACGGGGCCGCAGCTGCACGTCCGCGCCGTGCTGGACGTGGCGGACGACGACGTGCTGATCTCGGCGTCGGCGGGTGCGGCCGCGGCGGCTCCGGAGACCGGTGAGGTGCACGTCTACCGGGTCAACGAACTAGGCGTCGAGCGCGTCTCGACCGAACCCGGGGTGCACTCGGCGGTCCGCTCGGGAGGCCTCACGGTCCTCGTGACGGCCACGCTCGACCAGCCGGGCTCACGCGTCCAGGTACTGCGCGACGGCAAGCAGGTGGCGACCGTCGCCTCGTACGCGCGGCATCCGGAGCTCACACCGCGCGTGACACTGACCGAGGGGGGCGCACGCAAGATCCCGTGCGCCGTCCTGCTCCCCACGGACTACCAGGAGGGTTCGGGCCCGCTGCCCGTGCTCCTCGATCCGTACGGCGGCCCGCACGGTCAGCGGGTCCTCGCCGCCCACAATCCGTACCTCACGTCCCAGTGGTTCGCCGACCAGGGTTTCGCGGTGATCGTCGCGGACGGCCGGGGCACTCCGGGCCGCTCCCCCGCCTGGGAGAAGGAGATCCGCCGGGACTTCACGCTCACCCTGGACGACCAGGTGGACGCGCTCCAGGCCCTCGCGGAGTCGTTCCCCCTCGACCTCTCCCGGGTCGCCATCCGGGGCTGGTCCTACGGCGGTTACCTCGCGGGGCTCGCGGTCCTGCGCCGCCCCGATGTCTTCCACGCGGGCATCGCGGGGGCGCCGGTGACGGACTGGCGGCTGTACGACACGCACTACACGGAGCGGTACCTGGGCGATCCGGGCACCGACCCGGCGCCGTACGCCCTGAGCTCCCTCGTCACCGAGGAGGGCCTGGTGGCGCCGGAGGACCCGCACCGGCCGCTGATGATCGTGCACGGGCTCGCGGACGACAACGTGGTGGTGGCGCACGCGTTGCGCCTGTCGTCGGCGCTGCTTGCCGCAGGGCGCCCGCACGAGGTCCTCCCCCTGTCCGGGGTGACGCACATGACTCCGCAGGAACAAGTGGCGGAGAACCTGCTGCTGCTTCAGGTGGACTTCTTGAAGCGGTCCCTGGGCATGCACCGCAAGTGACGGTCGGCCGGGGCGACATGGCTTGCCCCGGCCGACCTACGGCACCCGCACGGCCGTACGAGGCTCAGCCTGCCGGGTGCGTATATCGCTGACGCGACAGAGCGATTGCCCGCGTGTAAAGCACGAACAGGCTTCTTCCCCAACCCCGCCCCTTCCCGAAAACCCGTTCGGCGCGGGAGCCTTGCGTGCCGCAATCACCGGCTCCGCCGAGTTCGTCCTCAAACGCCGGACGGGCTCTATCAGCCCCTCCGGCGTTCGAGGAGCGGGGTCTGGGGCGGAGCCCCAGTTTCGGGAAAGGGCGGGATTGGGGAGAGCCCCGCAGGGCCCCGCCCCTACGGCACCACCTGTTTCTCCTCGGCGAAGTGGCACGCCGAGTCATGGGCCGCCGGGCCCGAGACCCCCCGGAACTCCGCCGGAACGGCAAGCAGCGGCACCTCCAGAGCACACCGCTCCCTCGCCTTCCAGCACCGCGTACGAAACCGGCACCCCGAGGGCGGATTGGCGGGCGACGGAACGTCCCCGGAGAGAATGATCCGCTCCCGATGCTCCCGAGCATCGGGATCCGGCACCGGCACAGCCGACAGCAGCGCCTGCGTGTACGGATGCGTCGGATGCTCGTAGATCTCCTGGTCGGAGCCGATCTCGACGATCCGCCCCAGGTACATCACACCCACCCGGTCAGAGATGTGCCGCACGATCGACAGGTCGTGCGCGATGAACACGTACGACAGATCGAACTCGCTCTGCAGTTGGTCGAGCAGGTTCACCACCTGCGCCTGGACCGAGACGTCGAGCGCCGACACCGGCTCGTCCGCCACGATGATCTCGGGCCGCAGCGCAAGACCCCGCGCGATCCCGATGCGCTGGCGCTGACCGCCCGAGAACTGGTGCGGATAGCGGTTGATGTACTCGGGGTTCAGCCCGACCACGTCGAGCAGTTCCCGCACCTTCTGCCGCCGCGAGCCCTTGGGCGCGACCTCAGGATGGATCTCGTACGGCTCCCCGATGATGTCGCCGACGGTCATCCGGGGGTTCAGCGAGGTGTAGGGGTCCTGGAAGACCATCTGGATGTTGCGCCGCACGGCCTTCAGCGCGCGCCCGGACAGCTTGCTGATGTCCTCGCCCTTGTAGCGGATCTCGCCCGCCGTCGGCCGCTCCAGGTTCACCAGCATCTTGGCGACCGTCGACTTGCCGCAGCCGGACTCCCCCACGATGCCGAGCGTCTCGCCGTGCCCGAGGTCGAAGTCGACGCCGTCGACGGCCTTGACCGCGCCGATCTGCCTGCGGATGACGATGCCCTGGGTGAGCGGGTAGTGCTTGACCAGGCCCCGTACCTGGAGGATCGGCTCGCGGCCCGACGCCGAGCCGTGCGCGGCGAACTCGTGCTCCGCCCGCGCCTTGTGCATGAGCTGCCGCGCGGTCTCGCCCTCGTCCTCCAGCTGCTTCTTGCTGATGTGCTCACCGTGAGGCATCGAGCGTCTCCTTCCAGAAGTGGCAGGCGCTCCGGCGGTCGGCGGTCAGACCTTCGTAGGCCACTTCGTAGAGCGGCGGCTCGTCGGTCCTGCACACGTCCCGTGCCATCGGGCAGCGGGGGTTGAAGGCGCAGCCCGGCGGGATGTTCATGAGGTTGGGCGGCAGGCCCTTGATCGCGTAGAGCTCCTGGCCCTTCTGGTCGAGCCGGGGAATCGACTCAAGCAGACCGCGCGTGTACGGGTGCGCCGGGGCCTTGTAGATCTCGTGGACGGGGGCCTTCTCGACGATGCGGCCCGCGTACATGACGGCGATGTTGTCGGCGACGTCCGCCACGACGCCCAGGTCGTGGGTGATGAGGATCAGGCCCATGTGCAGCTCGCGCTGGAGCTCGGCGAGGAGTTCCATCACCTGGGCCTGCACGGTCACGTCCAGGGCGGTGGTCGGTTCGTCGGCGATGATCAGCGAGGGTTCGAGGGCCATCGCCATGGCGATCATGATGCGCTGGCGCATGCCGCCGCTGAACTGGTGCGGGTACTGCCCGACGCGTTCCTTGGCGGCCGGGATGCGCACCCGGTCCATGAGCTCGACGGCCTTGGCCCTGGCGTCCTTGCGGGACATCCCCTGGTGGACGACGTACATCTCGCCGAGTTGCTGGCCGACGCTGACCACTGGGTTGAGGGACGACAGGGCGTCCTGGAAGATCATCGCCATTCCGGCGCCGCGCGTCTTGCGCCGCTCCTCCTCCTTGAGCTTGAGGAGGTCCTGGCCCTTGAAGAGGATCTCGCCGCCGGTGATCTTTCCGGGCGGCATGTCGAGGATGCCCATGATGGCCTGCGCGGTCACGGACTTGCCGGACCCGGACTCGCCGAGCACGGCGAGCGTCTCGCCCTCGCCGACGGTGTAGTCGACGCCGTTGACGGCCTTGGCGACGCCGTCCCTGGTCCTGAACTCCACGTGCAGATCACGCACTTCGAGCAGCGGGGGCGCCTGGTTGACGGACGCCTCGGATGCCACGGTTGCCATGGGCGCCTACCTCAGCTTCGGGTCGAGGGCGTCGCGCACCGCGTCGCCGAGCATGATGAACGCGAGCACGGTGATCGCAAGGGCTCCCGCGGGCCAGAGCAGCATGTGCGGGGCGTTGCGGATGTACTGCGACGCGGCCGAGATGTCGATCCCCCAGCTCACGGTCGGCGGCTTCAGCCCCACGCCGAGGTACGACAGGGTCGCCTCCAGGGCGATGTACGTGCCGAGCGCGATGGTGGCGACGACGATCACCGGGGCGACGGCGTTCGGCGCGATGTGCCGAAGCAGCATCCGCGAGTTGGAGGCGCCCAGGGCGCGCGCCGCCTGCACGTAGTCGTTCTGCTTGGCGGTGATGACGGAGCCGCGGGCGATGCGGGAGAGCTGCGGCCAGCCGAGCAGGACCATGAAGCCGATCACCGGCCAGACGGTGTTGCTGGTGACGACCGACAGGAGCACCAGGCCGCCGAGTACGACGGGGATGGCGAAGAAGACGTCGGTGATGCGGGAGAGGATCGCGTCCCAGACCCCGCCGAAGAAGCCCGCGAGCCCGCCGAGGACGCTGCCCAGGATCGCGACGCCGAGCGTGGCGCAGACGCCGACGGTGACGGAGGCGCGGGCCCCGTACACGGTCCGCGTGTAGACGTCGCAGCCCTGTCCGTCGAAGCCGAAGGGGTGGCCGGCCGTGGAGCTCTTCTGGGCGTTGGCGAGGTCACAGTCGAGCGGGTTGCGGGAGGCGATCAGGGAGGGCCAGATCGCGATGACGACGAGGAAGACGATGATGAGGGCGGAGATGATGAAGACCGGGTTCCGCCGCAGCTCGCGCCAGGCGTCGGACCACAGGCTGCGGGCCGGGGCGGAGGGGCCGGGGCCGCCGGAACCCGTGGGGGCCTTCTCCAGCGTCGACCCCTCGGTCGCCGCGAGGTCCATGGCGCCGCCCGCGCCGGTCGGGGCGATGGCTCCGTCTGGCTCTCGGGGTTCAGGCATAGCGGATCCTCGGGTCGAGTACGGCGTACAGCAGGTCGACGATCAGGTTGGCCACCAGGAAGACCAGGACGAGGACGGTCACGAAGCCGACGACGGTCTGGGTGCTCTGGCGGAGAATCCCCTGGTAGAGCTGGAAGCCGACGCCGTGGATGTTGAAGATGCGCTCGGTGACGATCGCGCCGCCCATCAGCGCGCCGATGTCCGTGCCGATGAAGGTGACCACCGGGATGAGTGAGTTGCGCAGCAGGTGCCGGGTGATGACGCGGCGCCTGGGCAGGCCCTTCGCGATGGCCGTACGGACGTAGTCGGCGCGGCGGTTCTCGGCGATAGAGGTCCGGGTGAGCCGGGTGACGTACGCCAGGGACACCGAGGCGAGCACGAGTCCCGGCACGATGAGTTCGTTGACGGGCGCCTCCGAGGAGACGGAGGGTTTCATCACGCCCCATTCGACGCCGAGCAGCAGCTGGAGGAGCAGGCCGGTGACGAAGGTGGGGATGGCGATGACGACGAGCGTCAGGAGCAGCACGACGGTGTCGATGGGACGCCCGCGCCGCAGCCCGGTCACCACGCCCAGCGAGATGCCGATGACGATCTCGAAGACGATGGCGACGAGCGTCAGCCGGATGGTCAGCGGGAAGGCGGTCGACATCAGTTCGGTGACCTTCTGCCCGTTGAAGGCGGTACCGAAGTCGCCGGTGAAGACATTGCCCATGTAGGTCACGTACTGCTGCCACACGGGCTTATCGAGGCCGAATTCCTTCTTCAGCTGGGTGGCCGTCGCGGGGTCGCACTTCCGGTCCCCGCAGAGGCCCGCGATGGGGTCGCCCATCACGTTCACCATCAGGAAGATCAGCAGCGTGGCGCCGAAGAAGACCGGGATCATCTGCAGCAGACGCCGGATCACATAACGTCCCATGAGGGCTCCGTAAGTAGGGGAAGCGGTGGTGGGGGCGGGGGTAGGGCCCCGCCCCCGC